>NZ_JAYMGA010000005.1:0-361796 GCF_035656455.1 Haloarcula sediminis
GGAGAGCAGTACGGTAGTCCGAACGGAGTGAGGTTCCTCGAAGCGAACCGGGGAGCGAAGCGACCCGGAGAGCAGTACGGTAGTCCGAACGGAGTGAGGTTCCTCGAAGCGAACCGGGGAGCGAAGCGACCCGGAGAGCAGTACGGTAGTCCGAACGGAGTGAGGTTCCTCGAAGCGAACCGGGGAGTAGTGGCGTTTTTGCCCCGTGAACCCCGAACCCGTGTATGGATATCGAGGCGACGCCGGTACTGGACAACCACCTCCATCTCGACCCGGTGAACGGGCGCAACACCGAGGCCGTCGAGGACTTTGCCGACCACGGCGGGACACACCTGCTGGTGCTCAACAAGCCCTCGTGGCATCTGGTGGAGACGGCCACCGACGAGGGCACCTTTCGCGAGGTGTTCGACCTGACAGTCGAGGCCGTCGCGGACGCGACCGAGGTCCTCGCCGGCCGCGCGTGGCCGGTCCTCGGAGTGCATCCGGGGCTCGTCTCCCGGTTAGTCGAGGACGGGTACGCTCCCGGGGAAGCCCGGGACATCATGCAGCGGGGACTCGACGTGGCCAGCGAGTACGTCACCGACGGCCCGGCACTGGCCATCAAGTCCGGTCGACCCCACTACGAGGTCGAGGACGACGTCTGGGACGCATCGAACGCGGTGATGTGTCACGCCTTCGAGCTGGCCGCCGACGGCGACTTTGCCGTACAGCTCCACACCGAGGGCGGAGAGGACTTCGAAGAAGTCGCCCAGTGGGCCAAAGACCGGGGTCTGGACCGCCGGCAGGTCGTCAAACACTACTCGGGCGGGCGATTGCAGGGACCGACGAAATCGGTACTCGCCGACAAGGACGAACTGGAGCTTGCTATCGGGGAAGACGAACCGTTCCTGATGGAGACTGATTACATCGACGACCCGGACCGACCGGGCGCCGTGCTCGGACCGAAGACGGTCCCCCGTCGCGTGCGATGGCTACTGGAAAACGGTGAGGACGAAGCCGTACGGACTGCACACGTCGAAACCCCGAAAACGGTGTACGGGATCGACACCGAGGCGACGCTGTCGGGACAGTAGTCAGTGTCAGCCCGTTACCTGCTGTGTCCACCATCACCATCCGTGAGTAGCGCATAAATTACTGTACGCTATAGCGAATCTCACGGCATGTTGTAGATATCGGATCTCTCTACGCATGTGGTTCGAAAGCCCAGATTCCACGCAGGAGACGCGGCTTAGGTCCCCTCGGTGTATCTGCAGATCGGGCATGAATTTTAACCACTGTCCAGATGTACGACCAGAGGCATGCGCCCTCCAGAACGTACAGAACGTCGAGCCTTGGCCCACCAATCGCCCGTATGAACCGGCGTACGCTCCTCGCGACAGCCTGTGTCGGTACCGCAGCACTGTCGGGGTGCCTATCGGTCTTTTCAGCAGGGAGGCCGGACACGCCGTTGCCCGCCGTTCCTGACGGGGGCTGGACACAACACGGGGCAAACAGCGCGAACACGTTCGTGTCGGACGTTGCCGCACCCCCGCGGGGGAACCTGGCGTGGGAGTCGGCGGCGTTCACGCGGTGGAGTCCGGTGATCAGCGACGGAACCGTCTACATCACGAACTTCGACCCCAGCAATGACGGCAGCGCTATCGCACTCGACGCACAGGACGGTAGCGAACAGTGGCGGACACGTCTCGGAAGCGACGGTGACCACGGGAGAGCACTCGTCGATGGCCTCTTCCTCGTCGCACACAGCGAGGGAATCGTCGCTCTCGACCGACAGAGTGGCGAGACCGTCTGGCGACGCCCTTTCGAGGGGACGGAATCCACCGGCAGGAACTACTCGCCGGAACTGCTTGCTGTCGACGAACGGTCGGGTATCGCCGTCGTCCCGCACCGGGACGGGCTCGAAGCCGTCCAAACGGCGGACGGCGAACCGCACTGGGAGACCCAGATATCACAGCAGCAACTCACGCCTGCGATGCACGACGGGACCGTCTACACAGTGGGACAGGTCGACGGAACCGACAGCCTCGCGGCGTTCGATCTTCAGGACGGCACGGCCCACTGGAGCAAAGCACTGGCGAACCCGTCGACGAGTGCCGACCCGGTGGTCACTGAGCGTGGTGTGTTCGTCGTCGACGGGGACACACTCGGCATCCACGACCGCCAAACAGGAGAGCGGAAGGGTGAGCTCCACTCGTTCGAGTCCGACGAGATGCACAACACGACGGTGGCTGTAGACCGGGGGACGGCGTTCGTGGCGACCGACGAGGAGCTTCTCGCAGTCGATATCGAGGCCGGAACGACGCGGTGGCGACACGACGACGCAGTGTACGCCCAGGGGTTCTCCGTCGGGCGTGAGACAGTCGTCGCGATGGTCGACGGGTCCGAATACGTGTCCACCGAGCGCCGGGAGACGATAACTGCCTTCGATCGTGAAACCGGGGAGGTTCGGTGGAACTACGTGTTGGACGGGTTTCACTCGGTAACGGTCCCACCGATTCTGGTGGGTGGTGCTGTATTCTTTGCGACCAGCAACATCAGCGGGCTGGCCGTACTGGGTGATGTTGATGCAGACGGTTGATACGTGGCTCGGCTGTACTGAGCGTAGGGCGGTATCTGTCCCCACACGGAGAGCGCTCTGATCCGACTCCCCGGCCCGGCAAAGACTGAACGCTACGGCAGGGCAGTCTACCGATGTCGGAGCTGGTGAACGCCGTTGTCTCAGGTGACGAGTGAGAAACTCACGACGAACTCCACGTTCGGGGCCGACGAATTACTGCTGGAGCCACAGGGCCAGTGGGTGAACGCCACGTGACAGGACGTTTCCGTGACGCCCGATACATTTGATTTTTTTGAGAGATGAGTGATACGTAAGGAGACAGATTCCCGGATAGCGGTCACAACGAGAGGAGTGGCCGACGGGGAACGGACAGACGACGACGGGGTCCGTGTACCCGTCCGCGAGGGTTCTCGTCCGCCGTCGTCGGTCGCTTATGGGTTTTTGCGTCCCCGTACTCGCGCTGTGAGTGCCACTCTGGGGTACAAACACGCCCTGTCTTATCAAAGAAGGTACAATATAGTGAATAATTATTTAACGTAGAACGCCATCTCCCGGAGTGTGATGTCCAACACAGACAATAATGAAGATTCGAGCGGTACAGAGTCCACCATCGATCGTCGCTCCGTACTTGCAGCGGGGGCGACGCTCGTCGCCGGATCGGCGCTCTCCGGTTGCATGGGCGACGACAGCGGGTCGGAGTCGGCGACGAACATCGCTATCGTCTCCAGTCCCGCCGGGTTCGACGACAACGCGTTCAACGACCTGGCGGTCGAGGGGCTCCAGACCGCACAGGAGGAGTACGACATCGAGATCAACCAGGTCGAGGAGACCGAGCAGTCGAACTACCAGTCCACCCAGTCGGATCTGGCCGACAGCGGCGACTACGACCTCATCGTCCTGGTCTCGTACAACCACACCGAAGCCCTCACACAGAACGCGGCGGACTACCCCGACCAGAACTGGATGCTCATCAACGACTACGTCGACGAACCCAACGTGACCGGATACACGTGGGCTAACCACGAGATGTCCTACCTCGCTGGCGTCCTGGGCGGGACAATGACGACTGAGGAACTCTCTCACGAGGGGAACTCAAACGAGCCCGGTAACGCACACATCGGCTTCGTCGGCGGCGAAGACGGGGCACTCATCAACGCGTTCGAGGAGTCCTACAAGGCCGGTGCGGAGTGGGTCAACTCCGATATCACCGTCGACGCGGGGTATATCGGCAATTACAGCGACACGGACACCGCTGCCAACATCGCCTCCTCCCAGTACGACAACGGCGCGGACATAATCTACCACGCCGCGGCGTCGGCCGGGCAGGGCGTCTTCGAGGCCGCCCAGGAGAACAACCGCTTTGCCATCGGCGTCGACGCGGACCAATCCGTGACCCTCGAGGAGTTCCAGGACGTCATCATCGGCTCCGCAGTCAAGTACATCAACGAGGGGACCCGGGAGGTCGCTGCGGCGGTCGCCGAGGACAACTTCGACAGTGTCGCGGGCGCGAACACGCTCGGCCTCGACGAGGAGGGTGTCGACGTCGTGATCGGGCAGGCGTTCGAGGACAACCTGCCTGACGTCGTGTCCCAGAACATCCAGGAGGCCAAGGACGGAATCACGAGCGGCGATATCGAGGTTCCGTGTTCCGCCTCCGGCTGTAACTGAGTCTCCCGCACCATCTATTTGGCATCTATGAACGCTTCCACGAAGGACGATGACCGCTGACCACAGCCCTCCTGCCGTACGGATGGAGGGGATCACGAAACGGTTCGGCGACGTCGTCGCGAACGACGACGTCGATCTCTCGCTGGCGAAGGGGTCGATCCACGCTCTCCTCGGTGAGAACGGGTCCGGGAAGACGACGCTGATGAGCGTCCTCTACGGGCTCTACGAGAAAAACGCCGGGACAATCCACATCGACGGGGAGCCAAGAACCTTTGACTCGCCCAGGGACGCGATGGACGCGGGCGTCGGCATGATCCACCAGCATTTCCAGCTCGTGGAGACGATGACGGTGCTACAGAACATCATCCTGGGTCACGAGCCAAGCAGTAACGGTCTCGTCGACACAGCGGCCGCCCGGGAGGACATCGAAGAGATCTGCTCGCGCTATGACTTCAGCGTCGACCGGGTTCTCGACACGAAGGTACAGGACCTCGACCTCGGTGCCCGCCAGCGCGTCGAGATCGTAAAGAGCCTCTATCGCGGCGCGGACATACTCATCCTCGACGAACCGACGGCGGTGCTCACCCCACAGGAGGTCGAGGAGTTACTCGACGTGATGGCGGAGCTCGCGGCGGCCGGCCACTCGCTGATATTCATCACGCACAAGCTGGGGGAAGCGCTCGACGCGGCCGACGAGATAACCGTGCTGCGGGACGGCCAGGCCATCGGGACGGTCGACGCCGGCGACACCTCGGAGGAGGAGCTCGCGCGGATGATGGTCGGCCGAGAGGTACAGTTCGATCGCCCGCCGCGGGACCCGCCGGAAGGCGACCCCGTCCTCGACGTCGAAGGGCTCCACGTACGGGGCAGCCGGGGGCTCGAACAAGTGAGCGGCGTCGATGTCTCCGTCCGGGAGGGGGAGATCCTGGGAATCGCCGGCGTCCAGGGGAACGGCCAGACCGAACTGGTCGAAGCGCTGACCGGGCTCCGGGACGTCGACGCCGGCTCCGTGCGGTTCAACGGGAAGGAGATAACCGACACGAACCGCCGCCAGCGTATCGACGCCGGCATCGCGTACATCCCGGAAGACCGGACGACGGAGGGGCTCGTCCAGGATTACACCCTCGTTCGCAACGCCTTGCTGGGCAACCAGACCGTCGAGCCGTTCGTCGACAACGGGATGATAGACTGGGAGGCCGTTCGCGGTCACGCCGAGGAGATCATCCGGGAGTACGACGTGCAGCCGCCAAACGAAGACGCCGAGGCGAAGTCGCTGTCCGGCGGCAACCAGCAGAAGTTCATCGTCGGACGGGAGATCAAACACGACCCCGACCTCATGGTAGCGTCCCACCCGACGCGGGGGGTCGACATCGGCTCGATCGAGTTCATCCACGACCGGTTGCTGGAGCTGCGTGAGGCGGGGATGGGAATCGTCGTCGTCTCCTCGAAGCTCGACGAGATACAGAAGCTCTCCGACCGCATCGCGGTGATGTACGAGGGCGAGTTCATGGACACCGTCGACCCAGAAGCGACGACCGAGGAGGAACTCGGGATGCTGATGGCCGGCCACGACGCCGACGGGCCGGAAGGCGCCCCCAGCGGGGGTGTGCAGTCGTGAGCCGGTCGTCGGAGCGACTCCACGCCGTAGTCGACAGAGCGGCCGGACGCATGCTGCGCGCGTCGGTGGTCGAACGGCTGGCGATCGCGACGGCCTCGACGGCGCTGGCCCTGCTCATCGGCGTCACCATCGTCGCGGCGGCGGGGTACGACCCGGTGCAGTTTATCACCAGTCTGCTAGAGGGGGCAGTAGGCGGACAGTCGGCCATCGCCCGGACGCTGCGGTTCTCGACGCTATTTATCCTGACCGGCGTCGCGGTCGCGGTCGCGTTCAGGGCCGGCGTGTTCAACATCGGCGTCCAGGGCCAGTTCGTCGTCGGCGGCTTCGCGACCATCATGTCGATAATCTGGACGGCGCCGCTGTTGCCCGAGAGTGCCGTCGGCGGTGTCGGGCTGCTCCTGATCGGCTTTGGCGCGGGGGCCTGTGCGGGCGGCGCGTACGGGGCCTTACCCGGCGCGCTGAAGGCCTACGCCGACGCGAACGTCATCATCACCACCATCATGCTGAACTTCATCGCGACCGGCGTCGTCGGGTGGCTGGTGCAAAACCAGTTCCGCGGTGAGGGGAACACGGCGCCGAACACGGAGCGGATTCCGGAGTACGTCTCCCTGCCCAAGATAGTGTTCGACAGCCCGGGGTTCTCGATAATCGGGTTGGGCATCGCGCTCGCGACCGTGGTTGTCATCTTCGTCGTGATGGAGCGCAGTCGGTTCGGCTACGACATGGTGACAAGCGGCCACCAGGAGTCGGCAGCGACGTACTCGGGCGTCGGCGCCAAGCGGACAGTCGTCCTGACGATGGCCCTCTCGGGGATGGTGGCGGGCATCGCCGGCGCGGTCTTTGCCATCATGATTCAGGGCTACTACACCGACCCGAGCGGCATCGGCACGTACGGGTTCGACGCGATCGCCGTGAGCTTGCTCGCCGCGAACAACCCGCTCGGCATCGTTCCGGCCGGGTTGCTGTTTGGCGGCCTCGACTCCGCCGGCTCGCATATCGGCATCTACACCGACGTGCCCGTCCAGCTCATCGACGGCGTCATCGGGCTCGTCATCCTGTTTGTCTCCGTACCGGAGCTGTTCCGCATGGCCGCCCAGCGGACCGGCCTCGGAGGTGAGAACCGATGAGCGTCGCCGACTACACGGACGGCAACCGGCTGCGAATCGCCGGTGTCGTCACCATCCTCGCCGCCGTGGCGGTGGCGACAGTGGCGATGGACCTGCAGATTCAGAAGATCGTCACCGTGGGGTTCGTCGAGCGGTCGCTCCAGGCCGCGACTCCCATCGCACTGACGGCTATCGGCGGGCTGTACGCCGAGAAGAGCGGCGTCTTCAACATCGGCGTCGAGGGGTTCATGATCTTCGGGGCAGCCATCGCGGCGACGATGATGTGGATTATAAGCGGGGGTTCCCCGGGCCAGAGCGACGTCTGGCTCGCGATCCTCGCGTCGGTCCTGGTCAGTCTGGTGTTTGCGACCGTGTTCGCCGTCCTGTTGATCAGGTACGAGGCGGACCAGATCGTCGCCGGGCTTGCGCTGTGGTTCGTCGGTCTCGGGTTCGGTCCCTTCATGGCGGTGCTCGTCTGGGACAGCCGGAACAGCCCGAGCCTCGAAAGCGTAAACGACCTGACCGTCCCGGTGCTCTCGGAGATCCCGGTGGTGGGACCGATATTCTTCGACACGTCACCGCTGGTGCTTTTCACCGCCGTCCTTGCCGTTGCCGCCTGGAAATTCCTCAACGACACGCGGTACGGCTACTGGATTCAGGCGGCCGGCGAGAACCCGGAAGCGCTCGACACAGCCGGAGTCAACGTCACCCGTGTCCGGTACGCCGCCGTCATCTTCTCCGGCGTCATGGCCGGCCTGGGCGGTGCGGTGTTGCTCGCGCAGGCGGGCTCGTTCACCGGCACGGGCGACACGATGGTCAGTGGCCGCGGCTGGATCGGCATCGTCGCCTACCTGTTCGGGAACTACAACCCGATCGGGGCGGCCGTCGCGGCGCTCGTCTTTGGCGGCTTGGACATGCTACAGATCCAGCTGCAGACGGCTGGTATCGACGTGCCAAACAGGCTCGTCAACCTGTTCCCGTACGCCGCCGTTATCGTCGTCCTCACCGTCTGGGGCTCCACGCGGACGCCCTCGGCCGTCGGTGAGACGTACGAGAGCGAGGAGTGAGGCGCCACCGCCGGTCTCTGACCGCGGTGTTCGTTTTCACCGACCCGCTCCGAGCGGACACCGAACGAAGCTCGCAGAAATAGCGGAAGGGACTTGGACTACCGACCCGCTGACCAACACCGATTATCCGAACTTGCCGGTGATGTAGTCCTCGACGCGCTGGCTCTCCGGGTTCTCGAAGATTTTGTCCGTGTCGTCGAACTCCACCAGCTCCCCGCCGGTGAGGAAGACGGCGGTCTTATCCGAGATGCGGGCCGCCTGCTGCATGTTGTGGGTGACGATGACGACGGTGTACTCCTCGGCCAGGTCCTCGATGAGGTCCTCAATCTGGGAGGTGGCGATGGGGTCGAGCGCCGAGGCGGGCTCGTCCATCAGGATGACCTCCGGGTCGACGGCGATGGCCCGGGCGATACAGAGCCGCTGTTGTTGCCCCCCTGAGAGGTCCAGGGCGGACTCGTCGAGGCGGTCCTTGACTTCGTCCCAGAGCGCGGCCTTCTTGAGGGACTCCTCGATAACCTCGTCCATGTTCTCGGTCTTGTCCTGGGTGCGCAGCCCGTAGGCGACGTTGTCGTAGATGCTCTTGGGGAAGGGGTTGGGGTGCTGGAACACCATCCCGATACGCCGGCGCAGGGCGACGGGGTCGACGTTCTTGTCGTAGACGTTCTTGCCATTGAAGGTGAGTTCGCCCTCGACGCGGGCGATGTCGATGAGGTCGTTCATGCGGTTGATACACCGCAGGAACGTAGACTTCCCACAGCCCGACGGCCCGATCATCGCGGTGACCTGGTTTTCGGGGATGGCGAGGTCGATGTCCTGTAAGGCCTGTGTCTCACCGTAGAACACGTCGAGGCCGCGTGATTCGATGATGGTGCCGGCCGCGGTGACCGTCCCGCGGTCGTCGTTCTCGCTCAGACCGCCCTTTCCCGGGTCGGTATCGACGAGTGAGTCTGTCTGTTCGTCGGTTTCTGTCGTCGGGTCGGTCACAATGTCCTCTGTTGTCATTAGTAAGCCTCCTGTTGGAATTTGTTTCGGACGAGAATCGCGACGCTGTTCATCGACAGTAGGACGATGAGCAGCGTGACGACGCCGGCCGCCACGACACCGTAGCGGAACGCCTCCGACGGGAGAAACGCCCACGTGTATATCTGGAGCGGCATCGCGGTGAGCGTGTCGAACAGCCCCGACGGGGGGGTGTACTTCGTCGCCACGGCGCCGACCATGATGAGCGGCGCCGTCTCCCCGATAGCCCGGCCCAGCGCCAGGATGGTCCCCGTCAGGATACCCGGGAGCGACCGGGGCAGGACGACGTTTCGGATGGTCTGCCATCGGGTCGCCCCCATGCCATACGAGGCCTGCCGGAGCGAATCGGGCACCGAGCGGACCGCCTCCTGGGCGGAGATGACGACGATGGGCAGGATGAGCAGGGAGAGCGTCAGCGCCGCCGTCAGCACCGTCCCCGCCCCGATACCACCGTAGACGACCGGCCCGAACCCGATGTCGATGTTGACAAAGATACCCAGACCGAGCAGGCCGTAGACGACCGACGGGACGCCGGCCAGATTCGAGATGTTGACGTTGATGAGCCGCGTGGCGGTGCCGAGGGGGCCACTCGACGGTGCGTACTCCTCGAGGTAGATAGCCGTGCCGACGCCGAAGACGAAGGTGAAGATGCTGACGAGGATGATGAGGAAGACGGAGCCGATGACGGCCGGGTAGAGCCCGGCGTTTGCGGCCAGCGAAGAGGTCGGATTCGTCAGGAACTGCCAGTCGAGCCACGGCGAGGGCTGGGTCGCACCGAGGGCACCCACGACGAACTCGCCGACCAGGAACCCCCCGATAGCGATGACTGGGAGCGCGAAAGCGGCCCGCCGCGCCGGCTGTCTGGCGGTGTTTGCCGCGGCGAATCCGACCGGCAGGCCGAGCATGACGAGCACGGCAAACCAGACGGAGCGAGCCACCAGCGGGACCGTATCGACGACCGGAACGCCGACGATAGCCAGGACCGGGAGGCCGACGCCGACCCCGAGGGTCACTCGTCGGGAGGCGCCGAACCGGTCGGCCGCCAGGAACGCCGCGAGGCCCGCGCCGGGAACGACCAGCGAGAGGAAGTAGACACCGGGAGCGCCAAGCAGCGCGGCCACCGTGCCGATACTCCCGATCAGGAGGGTCCCGACGACCGGGCCGGCGATGAGCACGCCGAGCATGCCCAGCCCGACCCAGGTCGCCTCCCGGTTGTACTGGCCATAGAGGAACAGCCCGATGACCGGGGCGACGACCGTGAGGAAGTAGGTGACCCACACCTGCGGGCCGGCGATGACAAGCAGGACGATTATGGTGGCAAAGGAGAGCATCCCGCCGGCGAGCGTGAACCCGACGAGCTCTATCGCCCCGGCCGTCACCTCGGGCTTGTCGCGAGCGTACGCGAGGAAGCCAAGCAGGGGCACAAGCAGCGTCGCGGTGTAGGTGAGATACCACGCCGTGCCCGCCGACTCCAGTCCCAGCGCGTCCCAGAAGACGTAGGCGAGCAACACGCCCAGCGCGAGGATACCGACCAGCGACGCGCCGAAGGTGAGATATTTGAAGACGGTGCCTCGCAGCCGACTGACCTGGCCGAAGCCGGTCTCTGTCTCTGTTGCCATTATTCGTACTCCTCCCGGTAGCGGCTGGCTATCGCGTCGCTGACGATGTTCATCGCCAGCGTGATGACGAAGAGCGTGAGTCCTATCGCAAACAGGGACTGGTACGCAAGCGATCCACCGGAGAGGTCGCTCACGGCGATGTTGATCATCGCGACGGTCATCGTCGCCGCGCTCTCGCTGTAGAGGGCAAGCAGGTCACCAGGGGCGACGTACGGAAGGACGCCGAAGGCGGTCTGTGTCGGCGGGATGTCCGGTGGCCGCGAGCCCGCGGCGAGCACGACAGCCATCGTCTCGCCGATGGCCCGCGAGATGGCGAGGATGAACGACGAGGCGATACCGGAGACGGCGGCGGGGACGACGATACGCAGCGAGACGTTGAACTTCGTGGCCCCCAGGCCGTAGCCGGCCTGCCGGAGCGAGTCCGGCACGGAGCTCATCGCGTCCTCGCTTATCGAGGAGACCATCGGGATAATCATGATGCCGACAACGATGGAAGCCGAGAGCCCGTTGAACAGCCCGAGCGTCGGGAGCTGTGTTCCCAGTGTCTCGTTGACGGCGCCGATGACAGCGTTGAGCGCCGGCGTGATGTAGACGAGCGCGAAGTAGCCATAGACGACCGTCGGGACGCCGGCAAGCACTTCCAGCATCGGTTTCAGTACCGACCGCGTGCGCTCGGAGGCGTACTCGCTCAGGTAGATGGCCGTCAACAGCCCGATAGGCAGGGCAACGAGTGCGGCGCCGAAGGTGACAAGCAGGGTCCCGAGTAGCAGCGGGAAGATACCGAAGGAGACTGGTTCGAGGTTCGGGCTGAATCGGGTGCTGGTGAAGAACTCGCCCAGCGTGACCATCGGCGACGAAAAGAAGGCCGCGGCGTCGACAAACAGCACGCCGATGATACCCAGGGTGGTCAGAACTGAGAGGGCAGCACACCCGGCCAAGGCGTATTTGTACGTCGACTCCCGCACCGTCTGAAGTCCCCGATCCCCCGTGAGGTCGGGAGTCTGTCCCTCGTTGCTCATCGTGGTTGTGAGTCCATTTGCTGTATCTCGGGAAAAAGTACCCGGAATGTCTCTATAGCGCTATTGTGCCACACTATCCTTCTATGTATTACGCGTTCGAGATGACCTCGTTCAGCGCGTCCAGCTCGCTTTGCATTTCCTCTTCGGTCTTTGGGACGTAACCGATCTGGTCGGCGATGAGGTCCGAGTTGGCGCTTTGCCGGACGAAAAAGCGGGCGAACTCGGCGATGTGGTCCTCGGCGAGAGAGCTGACCTTCGGGTAGGTAAACAGCGGGCGCGCGAGCGGGTAGTCGCCGCTCTTGGCGTTATCGAGGGTCGGCTCGACGTAGCTGTCGGCCTCCTCGGTCTGGACGCTGACGGCGGTGACCGCGTCCTGGTTGCTCTGGTAGTACGAGAAGCCGAAGTAGCCGATGGCGTACTCGTCTTGCTGGACGCCCTGGAGGATGGTGTTGTCCTGCTCGGTCGGCTCGTAGTCGCTCGTGTGGTCCGCCTCCTCACCGATGACGGCCTCGCGGAAGTAGTCGAACGTGCCGGAGGTGTCGGCCGCGCCAAAGCGGTTTATCTCCTCGTCGTCCCAGTCGCTGTTGACGTCCTGCCACGTCGTGGCCCCGTCCGCGCGCCAGATCTGGCGGAGCTCGTCGATAGTCAGGTCGGTGGCGAAGTCGTTGTCGTTGTTGACGATGACCGTGAGTGCGTCCGTGGCGACGTTTATCTCGTGGTACTCGATATCGTTGTCCGAACACTGCTCTTCCTCGTCGCTGGAAATCTCCCGGGAGGCGTTGTTGAAATCGGAGTTGCCCTCACAGAACAGGTTGCTGAACCCGCCGCCGGAGCCGTCCCGGCTCAGGTTGAACTCGACCTGCGAGTTCTGCGAGCGGAACTGCTCGGTCACTGCCTGGGCGACCGGGTACACCGTGCTGCTCCCGCTGATCCGAATACTACCGGAGAGGCCGGTTTCCGTACCCGTTCCGGGACCCTCGGTACAGCCCGCGAGCGCGAGCGCGCCTGCGGCACCGGCGCTTGTCAGGAAGCTACGGCGCGAGACAGAACGGTTCGGTGAGTCAGACATCATCGGAAGGGTAGCGAGATGTAAATAAATACCCTACTATGATTTATCTATATATCTATGTTGTCTATATAGATAATCCCTGAGAACAGCACACATAGACATCACTATGAATTATGCATAATACGGCTTTTCGGCCTTTCGGACCCTTCAGAGCAGGATTTTTCGAGATTGTACAGTGGTATCGATAGCGTAGCCCTGACGAGCAATATTTGCGAGTGGAGTGGTGCTTGAGCCCCTGTAGACGGGTTATTCGGCGTTTCTACTCGAATAGGCTGTCAAATATATAGATAGAGGTGGATTTATACCGAGTGGCCGGTAAACGAACGCACATGGAGACTCGCAAGGTGCAGGTGACGGGCGGTTCGACGTACACCGTGTCGCTACCGAAAGACTGGGCAACATCGAACGACGTGAGCGCGGGCAGCGTCGTCGAGTTCCACGCCGAGGAGGACCTGCTGTTGCTCGCGCCGAAACACGACGAGGACCGCGTCGAGGGGGCTCTCGACATCGACGGGCTGGACAACCCCCACGAACTCACGCGCGCGGTGATGACGATGTACGTCAGCGGCTTCGACGTCATCCAGCTTGAGGCCACCCGCATCACGGCCGAGCAACGGCGCATCATTCGGGACGCCACCCAGGGCCTGGTCGGGCTCGAAGTCATCGAGGAGACCTCCGACCGCATCGTCCTCCAGGACCTGCTTGACTCCTCGGAGCTGTCGATTCACAACGCCATCACGCGCATGCGGCTGGTCTCCCTGACCATGCTCTCAGACGCCGTCGAGGCGCTCATCGAGGACGACGACGACCTCGCGGAGAACGTGATGCAACGGGACGACGACGTGGACCGGCTCTGGTATATGGTCTCGCGGGTGTTCCGCACCGTCCTCCGCAACCCCACGGCGGCAAACGAGATCGGCTTTCCCCGGGAGACCGTCTTCGACTACCAGTCGAGCGCCCGCCAGCTCGAACGCATCGCCGACCACGCCACCAAGATAGCGAGTCTCTCACTGGAGATCGGCGAGATAAGCGGCGACACCGCCGACCTGCTCCGCCAGCTCGAATCCGAGGCGACCACCGTCCCCGAGATGGCCATGGACGCCCTGCTGACCGAAGACTCCGACGAAGCGGTCGAACAGGCCAACGACGCCCAGAGCCGCATCCCGGCCGTCGACGAGACCGCCCGCGACATCGACAGCAAGGTCCGAAAGGCCGACCCCGAGAGCGCACAGATACTGGGCCGTATCGTCGACTCCCTGTCCCGGACCGCCGACTACGGCGGCAACATCGCCGAGAGCGCCCTCCAGAAGGCCGCGCCGCGCCCCTAGTCGTAGTACCGTTCGAGCGCCTGTACCGCCCCGTCTCTCGTTTTCAGATATCGCCGTCCGCCGTCGGGTGTCCGCACGGTGTAGTCGTACGTCTCGCTGTCCGGCTGGTACCAGTACTCGGCGTACCGTTCGAGGGGGTCGGCCGACCCGCTGTCGCTCGGCCGGTCGACGCCCCCGTCGGTGGGTTGGGCCAGCCCGTACTCGCCGTCGGTGGCCCCGTCCGTCGAGGCCACATCCGGCTCGGTCTCCGGGCGAGACTCGTCGGTTTCGGCCCCGTCGGCGGTCACCAGGATGTCGCTATCGACGGGGTAGTCCGCCGACAGTCCGACCTCGACGTCCTCGTTACGCCGGGCCTTCAGCGTCTCGCGCATCAGGATTCCCTGGGCGTTGACGACCGGGCGGCCGTCCCGGGGGTACTGCTGGTCGTAGCTGCCGTCGCTGTTCATCACCCACCGTTTGCGGTTGTCCGCGAGGATGAGGTCGAGGTTGAACTTCAGCTGCCGTCTGAGGTCGGGGTCCTCGACCGGCGTGACCGCCTCGACGCGGTAGTCGAGGTTGCGGGTCATCCAGTCGGCGCTCCCGATGTAGTAGTCCGGGTCACCACCCTCCGGCGGGTCCTCGAAGTCCGCCGAGCGGGCCGCACGGGCCCCGTTCTCGAAGTAGAAGATGCGGGAGTGTTCCAGGAACCGGCCGACCACGGAGTGGACGGTGACGGTCTCGCTGACCCCCTCGATACCGGGCCGGAGCCGGCAGATGTCCCGGACGATGAGGTCGATGTCGACCCCCGCCATCGACGCGCGGTACAGCTCCTCGACGATGTCGGGGTCTTCCAGCCCGTTGACCTTCACGACGATGCGGGCGGGTCGGCCGGCCTGGGCGTGTCTGGCCTCCCGACGGATGGCCCGCGTGAGTTGCGGCCGCATCGTCACGGGGGAGACGAGCAGCTTGCGGAACTCCTCGTCCAGCGACGGGCCGGTAAAGGAGTTAAACAGCGTCACCAGGTCCTGGCCGATGTCGCGGTCGGCGGTCAGGAGCCCGAGGTCGACGTACCCCTTCGCCGTCCCGGAGTGGTAGTTGCCCGTGCCGACGTGGGAGTAGAGGTTGACGCCGTCGTCGCCCTCGCGGACCACGAGTGCGGTCTTGGTGTGGGTCTTCAGCCCGATGGTGCCGTAGGCGACGTGGATGCCGTTTTCCTCCAGCCGGCGGACCCACTCCAGGTTGTTCTGCTCGTCGAATCGGGCCTTCAGTTCGACCATCACCGCCACCTGCTTGCCGTTCTCGGCGGCCTCGATGAGCGACTGGATGACCTGGGAGTCACTCGCAGTGCGGTAGATGGCCGCTTTCACCGCCAGCACGTCGGGGTCGTTGGCCGCCTCGGTCAGGAACCGCTGGACCGTCTCACCGAAGTCGTGGTAGGGGTGGTGCAGGAGTATATCCCCCTCGTCGATATCGTCGAAGATGGTCCGGGGACGCTCGGCGTCCGTCCGCGCAAGCGGGATCGAGTCGGGGTCCCGCAGCCGCGGGTGGGGCTGGGGCGTCCACGACTCCAGTTTCAGGTCGGGCCGGTCGAGGTCGGTCAGCGTCTCGAACGCGCGGTAGTCGAGTGGCCCCTCCAGGTCATATATCTCGCGCTCGTCGAGGTCCAGTTGCTCCTGGAGGGTCTCGCGGATACGCGGGTGGGCGTCAGCGGCGATCTCCATCCGGACGACGCTGGCAAAGCGGCGCTGTTCGAGCACCTCCTCTATCATGTCGATGAGGTCCTCCGCGACCTCCTCGTCGCGGCGCACCTCGGCGTTTCGCGTGAGCCTGAAAAGCGCCGTATCGACGACGTCGACATTCGGCAGGAGGAGGTCCAGGTTGTGGCGAATGATCTCCTCGACGAGCACGTAGCGGGTGTCGTCGTCTAGCTGCACCAGTCGGGGCCGGTTGGGCGGAATCTTGATCCGGGTAAACGTCAGCTCGTCGTCGCGGGGCCGAGTCAACACCGCGAGCGACAGCGACCTGTTGGAGATGAACGGAAACGGGTGGGCCGGGTCGAACGACAGCGGCGTGAGCGTCGGTAACACCGACTCCTCGAAGTAGTCGCGCAGCTCCAGTCGCTCCGCCTCGCCGAGGTCGTCGTAGTCGAGCACGTCGATGCCGGCCTCCGCCAGCGCGGGCCGAAGCGTCTCGCTGTAGCAGTCTGCCTGTCGGCGCAACATCGGCGCCAACGTGTCGTGGCTCTCCTCCCACTGCTCGACCGGCGTCCGGCCGTCCGCGGTGCGTTCGGTGACGCCGGCTTGCACCTGCTGTTTCAACCCGCCGATGCGTTTCATCACGAACTCGTCGAGATTGCGGGTGACGATAGCGAGGAAACGAACGCGTTCCAGCAGCGGATTCCGTTCGTCTAACACCTCGTGGAGCACCCGCCGCTGGAAGGCCAGTTCCGACAGCTCCCGGTTCAGGTAGCGGTCGGGGTCGGTGAGGTCGACCCCGCTTGGCTCGTAGGGCGGGATGCCGATGTCGTCGTCAGTCACTGTCCCTCGACCGGGTCGGCCACGCGGGCGTCGACGATACTGTCTGCCGACCGCGAGACGTAGGTTTCGGGCGGCTCGACCGTCACCAGCTCGTCGGCCCGGTAGTCGTAGGCGGTCAGTTGCCCGCCGTAGACACAGCCCGTATCCAGCCCGACGGCGTGGTCGGTTACGAACGGGTCGGCAAGCACCGTGTGGCCGAAGAAGACCCGGGGAGACTCCCGGCGGGTCTCGAACCAGTAGGGCCGCTCATAGCTGGCCTCGGGCACCAGTGACCGGTTGTTCAACAGTTCGGTCAGCGTGTGTTCGACGACGGGCTTGCGGTGGTCGATGCCACCGTGGACGACCAGAGCGTCGTCCCAGGAGATGGCCACGGGCATCGACTCGACGTACTCGTAGTCCGCATCGGTCAGCGCGTCGATGGACTTGCGGCCGTCGACGAGCTTCTGTTCGTTGTTGCCGCGGACGCTGACGAGGTTCTCGCGCTCGCGGACGAGGTCGAGGACGCCCTTGCTGTCCGGTCCCTTTCGGACGAGGTCGCCGACGAAGACGACCAGGTCGTCGTCGGTCGGCGAGAGTTCACCGAGCAGCCGTTCGAGCGTCCCACGGCAGCCGTGGACATCGCCGACGACGTAGATGTCGTCCCACGCGCTGGCGTCGATGCGTCGTGTCGGTGCGTCGAGTGCCGGGTCGAACGTCGGGTGAGCGGTCATGGCGGTCACGGGACTCTTGATAGTTCGGACGGGAGAGCCGACTTAGGTGCTTTATAATAGTGGTATATATCGGAACGTACCGCTCGTGAGAGGCGCCCAGAACACGGCCTGACGGAGCGCAGCCGCTATAGCGTCGGAAAACCGCGAAAAGACGGGAGATTACTCGACGAGGACGGCGTTGACCTGCCCGTCCTGACCGGGGCGGGAGGTGACCCGCGCCTGGCCCTCGCTCGTCTCGACGATGGCGCCCTTCGTGATGATGTTACGGCGGGCGTAGTTGGGGTTCGAGGGGTTCTCGGTGACCTGCTCGATGGTGGCCTCGACGGTCTCGTCGCCGTCGGCGACCGACGCGACGTTCGTCGTCACGGCGCGGACCTTGCTCGTGTTGCCCCGCGAGTGGACGACCTTCAGCTTCTGGTCGCCGACCTGGGTCTCGGTCGGCTGGCGACCCAGCTCGTGTTTCTTCTTCTTGTGGTTCGGTCGCCGTCGGCCGCCTGTCCGCTTGCGTGGGGAGCGTCCCTGGTCTTGCATATCCGGTACGTGGCCGAGCGGCTACTTGAAGCGTTCGATGCTAGCTGTAGGAACCGCTGTGGTAATTGGCAGCGATATACTGGAGTCAGACGACGCGACCACTACTGACAGCCAGAAAGCCCCGCTGGGCTAAACTCGGGGGGCTCGCTGCGCGCTTCCCTCACTACGTTCGGTCCAGTGCTTGTGTCGCCCGCCTTCGTTTAGCCCAGCGCCCCTTTCAGTCCCACCCGTAGCCGGTTGGTCAAACAGCACAGGGTGGGACTGAAAGGGGCGGCCGTCTTCGGGAAGGCGGACGACGTAAGCACCACAGGAGTGAGCGTAGCGAATGACGAGGAGCACAGCGAATTCTCCGAAAATCAAAGATTTTCGGGATGACGAGAGAGCTTCGCTCTCTCGAACCACCCTCGACCGAAGACGGTCGGGGCTTTCTGGCTGTAGTAATCGGTGACCGTCACAGCGACACGACCACCCGCAGTCACTGCTCGCAATCGCAACCGTTACACCCGAACCGACCGGCCCATTCGGTAGATGAGTCTGAAGACGGCCGTGGCCGCGCCGTTTCGCCAGCGGGGAACCGACCGGATGGCCGAAAGCGAGTTCGTCGTGGCCCTCTCCCTTGACCGCAACTGGTTCTCGCCCGACCAGGCCAAGACGCTGGTCGACGTGGCCACCAGCGAGGGGCTGCTCGAACCCGAGGGAGATACCCTGGCCGTGGGCTTTGACGCGTCGTCGACGACCATACCCGACGGGTTCCAGCCGGGAGAGGAGATACTCCAGTCGCGCTCGACGTTCGAACAGGTGCTTGACGCGGTCGTGGAGACGGGCGTCGAGAAACAGACGGCCGTCGCGGACATCAACAAGCGCCAGTCCGAACTGGGCGTGACACTGAACGCGGCGGCGGTCGTCTACGCCCGCAGCGAGGGGGTCGACGTGGGCGGTATCGCCGCCGAGGTCAGGGAGGAGCTCTGATGGTCGAGGACCGTATCACGGACGGGAAGCGAGTCGGGCAGCTGTTCGCGTCCGAGTTGACGGGCCTGGAACGGGGGCCCCTGGGCGCGGTGTCAGTCGAGGACGCCGACCCCGACGCCGAGCCGACGCCGGAGGGAACCTACGCCTTCCGCGTCGCGGCCGAGGGGGAGACGCTCGGGACCGTCAGCGTGACCGAAACGGCGACGCGGCTGGCACTGGAGACGCCGACGGGATTCGAGAGCGACCGCGACGACGTCACTGTCGAGGACGGGGGCCGGGTCGTCGTTGCCCACAGCGGGGCCGCGGTCAAGGTACTCGTTGACGTGGTCGCGGAGACACTGCGATAGCCCCGAGCGGGCTGTTCAGGCCGGGCCGGCCAGGGCCTCGCTGGTCCAGGCGATAAAGCCGGTCAGCACGAGCGACGCGCCGACGAACGCCAGCGTCGCGGCCGTCGCCAGCACCAGGGTCGAGAGCCCGAGCGGCGAGCCAAGCGCCATCACCACGGGCGAGAGCGTGAGACACAGCGAGCCGGCGGCGACCGCCTTGCGCTGCTTGCGCGAGAGGTTCACGCCGAAGTGAAATCGGGAGCCCTCGGGCGGGTCCGGGGCGGCGAGGCCGACACAGAACAGCGGCACGCTCACGAACACGAGCGTCGCGGCGACCGCGTTCGACCAGAAGGCCCACTGGCCGGTCGTCGGGGCCATCGACAGCAGCGCACCGACGGTAAGCAGGGCGAAGCCGACGACCACGCCGACCGGCCTGAGCCGCGAGTCCGACAGTGCTTCGCTCAGGTCGGGGAGCGTCTCGGCGACGTGTCCCACGTCCAGGGAACGGTCCATAGCGGCTGCTTTCTCAGCCAGTACAAAATACTGCCGGTTCGAATTATCACCGATGATACCCGGCGGAGAGGGAAACGCTTGTATCCGTCCCAGTCGGCCCGGTAGATATGCACTTTTTCGACCGGCTGGCCGACCGCATCGCGGTCGCCGACAGCGTGGTCTCTGTGGGGCTGGACCCCGACCCCGACCGCCTCCCCGAGGCGGTGGCCGACGCCGACCTGCCCCGCTTTCAGTTCAACCGCCGCATCATCGACGCGACCCACGAACACGCCGCCTGCTACAAACCGAACGCCGCCTTCTACGAGGACGCCGACGGCTGGCGGGCGCTCCGTGAGACCATCGCGTACGCACACGGGAAAGACGTGCCCGTCCTGCTAGACGCAAAGCGCGGGGACATCGGCAACACCGCCCGCCAGTACGCGTCGGTTCTCTCCGACGACGACGGCCCGGCCGCCGATGCCATCACCGTCAACCCGTTCCTGGGTCGGGACTCGCTCGAACCGTTCCTCCAGCGCGCCGAGAAGGGCGTGTTCGTGCTCGGGCGCACCTCCAACCCCGGCGGGGCCGACCTCCAGGACCTCGAACTGGCCTCCGGCGAGAGGCTGTACGAGCGGGTGGTCCACCTCGCGGACCTCTGGAACGACAACGGCAACGTCGGCCTCGTCGTCGGCGCGACCAATCCCGAGGAACTGGCAGAGATTCGGGAACTGGTCCCCGACATCCCCTTCCTCGTCCCCGGGGTCGGCGCCCAGGGCGGGGACGTCGAAGCCGCCGTCGAACACGGGCTGGCCGACGGCGTCGGGCTGGTCAACTCCTCGCGGGGCATCATCTTCGCGGGGGAAGAAGCGGCGGACCGCGGCGACCCCGAGAAGTTCTTCGAGGCCGCCGGCCAGTCCGCGAAGCAACTGAAAGAACAGCTCAACCAGTACCGCTGAGTCAGAACCGATAGGTGTCGACGCCGTCCGGGAGGTTCTCCGTCGAGTCCTGTCCCCCGCGGCCGCCGACCTGACTGCTGCACTCGATGCAGACCCCGAGCTGACGGTCCCAGTGGCGTTCACAGACCAGTTGCCCACACCGATCACAGCCGTGCTCGACGTCGGGCTGCTGGCAGATTTCACACAAACCTGAGACACTCATGCTACGCTCTAGCGTACTCGGACGTTTCAACGCTTCGGGGACTAGGAACAGAAGTCGGTGTTGTGACAACCGTGACGGACTTCAACCAGAAAGCCCCGACAGGCTGGACTCGGGGGTGGTTCGAGAGAGCAGAGCTCTCTCGTCATCCCGAAAATCGAAGATTTTCGGAGAACTCGCTGCGCGCGCCCGCTTTGCTCGCGTGCGTGCGTCGTCCGCCTTCGTCCAGCCTGTCGCCCCTTTCATTCGCCCAGCGCTGTGTAACCAACCGGCTACGGGTGGACTGAAAGGGGCGGGTCGTTGCGCGAACCCCGGCAAAGCAAGCACCGTAGGCACGACCAGCGGGAGTGCCGAGGAGCGCAGCGAGCCGCGGGAGTGCAACGACCCGGGGCTTTCTGGCTGTGTGTTGTCGCTTCGGCAGCAATAGCTAGCGGGGCTCTCTGGCTGTTCTGAATCTCGCTACCGACTGCAGTATTCGAGGTTACTAGACGCTTTTGTCCGTCGGGCACCCACCGGAAGACGTGATTCCGGGCGCCGACGAGTACGACGTCGACGTGACCATCGACGACAGCGAGGTCGAGCGGCTGCTGTCGGTGATGCCCGAAGACGTCGGGACGGCGCCCGAACTGAGCTACTGCCGGAACGTGTTCGTTCCCCTCACCACGGCCTGTCGGTACACCTGCACCTACTGTACGTACTACGACCCGCCGGGGGAGGCGACGCTCATGTCGCCCGAGGAGATACGCGAGACCTGCCGGGCCGGAGCGGCGGTGGGCTGTACCGAGGCCCTGTTCACGTTCGGCGACGACCCCGACGACCGCTACACCGAGCTGTACGACCAGCTCGACGCCTTGGGCCACGACACGGTCCACGAGTACCTGCGCGAGGCCTGCGAAATCGCGCTCTCCGAAGGGCTTCTCCCCCACGCCAACCCGGGCGACCAGACGCGCGAGCAGATGGCCACCGTCGCCGACGTGAACGCCTCGATGGGCGTAATGCTGGAGACGACGGCCGACGTGCAGGCCCACGGCGGGCCGCGGGCGAAGTCGCCGGGCCAGCGACTGGCGACGATTCGGACCGCGGGGGAGCTGGGGGTACCATTCACCACGGGTATCCTGGTGGGCATCGGCGAGGACTGGCGCGACCGGGCCGAGAGCGTCCTGGCCATCGCGGCGATGCACGAGCGCTACGGTCACGTTCAGGAGGTCATCGTCCAGCCGGTCGTCGAGAACGAGCGCTGGAAGGGGGGTTCGCCCGACCTGGCGACGATGCGGCGAGCGACCGCGATGGCCCGGGCCGGACTGCCAGCGGAGGTGTCGGTCCAGGTCCCGCCCAACCTCGCGCCGGCCCGGGAGCTGGTCGACTGTGGCATCGACGACCTGGGCGGGGTGTCCCCGGTGACCGACGACCACATCAACCCCGACTACGCCTGGCCGGCCCTGCGGGAGCTAGAGGCCGTCGCCGACGCCGCCGGCGTCCCGCTGCGCGAGCGGCTACCCGTCTACGAGCGGTTCGTCGAGGCGGAGTGGTGTCCGCCGGCCGTCGAGCGGGCCATCGGCGCCGAGGGGGCGGCCGGCCGGCGGTTCCGGGCGGTGCTGGAGCGGGGCGAGAACCCGACGACGCCAGTCAGCTCCGACTGAACGGCGAGAGACGCGTGTCCGCCGGCGCCCGCTGGCCGGACACCGGAAGCGTCGAGGCGCTGTGCCGGCGTGGCGGGCATATCCGTGGGTACCTAGATAGCTAGGTGATAGCTATAATACCGTCCGGAAACTAGACTCACGTGTACCCGGGTGTGCCTCTGACAGCTCTCCCGGGAGGCTTTTGTTTCGGTGAGCCGTCGCGACCGCGCCCCAGTCACTACAGCAGCGGCGTCCCGTCGGCCCGCGGCCCGAGAGTCGGTCCCAGCACGTCCGCGTCCGGGTCGACGACGCGACGGAGTTCGTAGTCCGTCGACCGCTCGACCGGCGTGCGGCCGATAGCCGTTATCATGTCGGCGTACTCACGCACCGAGCGGAACTCTCCGTAGTCGCCGCCGGCCCGTTTGGTTATCTCCTCGGAGAGGATGGTCCCCATGAAGTCGTCGGCGCCGCAGGTGAGCATCTTCAGCCCGCCCGCGTCCCCGTATTTCACCCACGAGGACTGGATGTGGTCGACGTTGTCGAGAAAGAGCCGGGAGACGGCTATCATCAACTCGTCCTCGTCGGCACTTGCGCCACCGTTGACCATCCCGCGGTCGGCAAGCGGCGTCTCCTCGTGGACGAACGAGAGGGGGACAAACTCCGTGATAGCGCCGGTTCGGTCCTGTAGCGCCCGCACCTTCCGGAGGTGTTCGACGCGGTGGCGAGCGTTCTCGACGTGGCCGTACATGATAGTCGCCGTCATCCCCAGGCCGACCGCGGCGGCGGCCTCCATCGCCCGTAGCCACTCGGCGCTGTCAATCTTGCCCGGGCAGATGACATCCCGGACTTCGTCGACGAGAATCTCGGCGGCCGTCCCGGGGATGGTGTCGAGGCCGGCGTCCTTGAGCCGTCCGAACACGTCCTCGTAAGACCAGTCGGTCCCACGGCGCGCGTGGTAGGCCTCCTCGGGCGTCATGGAGTGGACGTGGACGCCGCCGACAGCCATCGCCCGGATCTGCTCGCAGTAAGTCCCCGGGTCGGTGTCGTACTCGCTCGCCGGCCGGTAGTTTAAGTCCTCCCGGTCGCTGGATTCGAGAATCTCGAGATGCTCGTCGTCCAGCGCGAGCGCGGGGTGTAACCCCGAGACCGAACACACCTCGTAGATACCGCGGTCCAGCGCGTTCTCGACTATCTCGCGGGACTCCGCGGGCGTCTTCGTGAAGCCGCCGTGTTCCTGCTGGTAGTCGCTGCGGAACTGCTCGGAGCGGTCCTTGAAGTTACAGAACAGACAGCCCGTGTTACACGCCGTCGTGACGTTGTTGTTGAGGTTCGCGACGAACGTCACCTCCTCGCCGACCACCTCGGCGCGCCGGCGGTCGGCGGCCTCAAGCACCAGCTCCTTGCGCCCGCGGTGGATACCGGCCACGTCGGTGCCGGTCGTGATGAGTTCGACACCGTCGGCGACCGTCAGCCGGTCGCCGTCTCTGGCCTTCGCCAGCGCGTTCTCGAAGGACTGGTCGGTTACCGGCTGCTGGGCGAACTCAAACTCGCCCGCCGGTGGCGTCGCGTCCGACATTACCGGAAGGAGGGGGACGACCGAGAAAAACGTGTGGTTCCACCCTCACAGGCCGCGGCTGTAAACGAGCGCGAAAACGAGGAGCGGACTCACACAGCGGGCTCAGTTCGGCAAAATCCCACCGATAAGGCCGGCCGTCTCGGCGACGACCCAGGCGACAAACAAGGCATACGCCCCAAGCAGCGTGTACGACTCCGGCGTCGAGAGCGCGAGGTCCGTCCGGAGCGTGGTAAAGAGGAGGACGGTCGCCCCGGTGAGGACACCGAACATCGGCACCGCCATCGCGAAGTCGACGGTCCAGGCGCCGGCGATGAGGACCCCGACCGGGATAGCCACCAGCAGGTCGAACGTGTTCGACCCGAGGACGTTCGCAAGTGAGGTGATGCCGCGGCCGTCGCGGGCGGCGCGCACGCTGACGAGCGTGTCCGGCAGGCTCGTCGCCGCCGCGAGGACGGTCACGCCCAGCAGGAACTCCTCGAAGCCGAAGGTCCGGCCGATGACTCCGACGGAGTGGACGAGGTTCTCGACGGCGACGAGGATGACGGCCAGTCCGGCAAGCAAGAAGAGCCACTGGCGGCGGGCGTCGATGCCCGCGGCTCCGTCGGCGTCGCTCTCGTGGTCGGCGGTGTCCTGGTACTGGATGAAGACGTACAGCCCGTACAGGGCCAGCGGGATGACCGAAAGCGGGCGGGTGACGATACCCGACAGCGTCGCCGGGCCCGGGTAGTAGATGACCGCAAGCGCGAACGTGATGAGCAAGACCGAGACCGCGAGCATGTAGAACTGGGCCTCCTTGTACACCAGCGTGCGGTTGGCGTCGATGTCCTCGTCGGTCGTGATGCCCGCGACGGCCGGGATGACGAGCACGTTGAAGATGGCCGAGCCGACGATGGCACCGACGCCCAGGGGCATCGACCCGCCGACGGCCGCGACGACTACCGTCGCCAGTTCCGGGAACGACGAACCGACGGCGACGATGATGGCACCCTGGACCACGTCGGGCAGTCCGTAGTAGGCCGCCAGCCGCTCGCTTGCCGCCTCCAGCCAGTCGCTGCCCTTCCAGATGGCGACCGTCGCGGCGAGAATGATACCCACGTCGACAAGCAGCGCCATTGTGGGGCCGTCTACGCCCCGAGGTAAAGCGGTTCCCATCGGCGCCAGTCGTTCAGACACCGTTCGTGCGACCCCAGTAGGGCGCCGAGTAAACGGGGACACCCGACTGCAGCGCTGCCCTGCGGTCGGGTGTGCGCTGGGTTTTTTAATACCTACTGCAGCAGTATGCCAGTGTATTTCATGTGTTTAAGGAACAGTCGTATATGTCGCCATCTGATTTATCTGAGCGGAGAAAGAACACGTACGCACCATTATGAACGACAAACGACAGCAACACGTGACTCCGTTCGTTCAGGACGGGGAGGACGCGACGGCGGTCGGCTCGACCGTTCGCGCGTTCCTACGCGAACGCGTCGACGCGGCCGGGGCCAACGGCGTCGTCGTCGCGATGAGCGGCGGCCTCGACTCGACGGTGACGGCGACCCTTGCGGTCCAGGCGCTCGGTCCCGAGCGCGTCCTCGGTCTGGGGCTGCCCTGTCACAAGACCGACGCCTCGGCGACGATGGAGGCCAGCGTCGTCGCCGACCACCTGGGTATCGAGTTCCAGCGAGCCCACCTCCAGCCGCTGTTGCAGGGGTTCGAACAGCAGCTCGCCCCGGACCTGGCGGGCGAGGAGCCACGGGGGCCGACGCCGACGCCGGACCGCGCCCGACACAACACCGTCGCCCGGCTCCGGATGTGCTGTGCGTACTACGCCGCCAACCGGCGGAATCGCCTGGTCGTCGGCACGGCGAACCGCTCGGAGCTGTTACTGGGCTACGTCACCAAGTACGGCGACGGCGCCGCCGACCTGTTCCCGCTGGGTGACCTCTACAAGACCGAGGTCAGGACGCTCGCCCACCACCTCGGGCTGCCCGACCCCATCGTCGAGAAAGAGCCCACCACCGGACGCTACCCGGGACAGACCGACGCTGACGACCTCGGGGCGACCTACGACGTCATCGACTCGCTGCTGTACCGGGTCATAGAGCGTGGCGACTCGGTCGAGGCCGCCGCGCAGACGCTCGATACCGACGAGTCGACGGCCCAGCGGCTGGTCACGATGTGCAAAGAGACCGCACACAAACGCGCCATGCCGCCGATAGCGGACGTCGACGGGCGGTCCCGGCAGCCGACGGCCGACGACTGATGCTGGTGGCTGTAACAAACTGACGCAATTTGCCACCGCGAATATCTATACGAACGGACAGCCACCAGTATGAAACCCGCCGGAGGCGCGTCTCGCTGGTGACGGTATGAGAAACGTCTTTGTCACCCGTCCCAAAGCGCCGCCAATGACGAGCGTCAAGGAGTTCCGCGTCGACGAGCCGGCGACCGCCACCGACCTCGGGCGCGGCTCGTTTGTCTTCACGGACGACTACTCGGTGTTCGACTGGGGGAAAATGCCCGACGAGATTCCGGACAAGGGCGCCTCGCTGTGTACGATGGGGGCGTACAACTTCCGCCTGCTCGAGGAAAGCGGCGTCCCGACCCACTACGAGGGCGTCCGAACCGAACCCGACGGCCCGGTACGCGACCTGGAGGCGGCCCTCGCGGCGGGGACCCCGCCCGAGGAGATGGTCATCTCGCTCACCCAGGTCCCGGACCTGCCCGAGCGCGACGGGGAGTACGACTACGACGCCTACCACGACGAGGCCAGCGAGAACTACCTGATTCCGCTCGAAATCGTCTTCCGCAACCGCGTCGGGACCGGCTCGTCGCTTCGCAGCCGGACCGACCCCGCCGACCACGGCCTCGACTACGACGCGTGGCCCGACCGCGTCGTCGAACTGGACGACCCGATAGTGGAGTTCTCGACGAAGTACGAGGAGCAGGACCGCTATCTCGACCGGGCGGAAGCCGAGCGTATCGCGGGGAAGGCGAGCCTCGACCGGCTGGAGGAGCTGGCCCTGGCCGTCGACCGTCTCGTCACCGAGACCGCCGCCGAGGCCGACCTCGTCCACGAGGACGGGAAAATAGAGTGTCTCTACCACGACGGGGATATCCGGGTGGCCGACGTGGTCGGCACCTTCGACGAGAACCGCTTCTCCTATGACGGCCAGCAGGTCTCGAAGGAGGTCATCCGCCAGTACCACAAGCGGACCCAGCCGGCGTGGGTCGAGGCCGTAAGCGCCGCAAAGGAGCGGGCCACCGCCGAGGGCGTCGCCGACTGGAAATCTCTCTGTGCGGAGTCGCCGGCGCCGCTCGACGAGGCCGTCATCGGGGCTGCCCGGGACCTCTACTGTGCCGGGACGAACGCCTACGTCGATGGCGACGTCTTCGAGGCGCCGTCGCTCGACGCGGCCGTCGACGCGGTTCGGGACCTCTAACGAAACCCGGACACCGGCGGCTGACCGGCCGGCTACAGCAGGAACGAGACCACGGCGAGGACGATGAAGATAATCACCAGCCACTTCGCGATATCCATACTCAGGCCGGCGATACCACGGGCACCGAGGACGCCCGCGACCAGGGCAAGCACGAGGAAGACGACCGCGAGCCAGAGGAGGTCACCACCGAACTGGAGCGGGGTGAACTGTCCGACTGTCCCTGCCGTTGCGACCGATTGTATCGACAACATGTCGGATATTTAATACGCCGCCGTTGTTACCTCCGTCGGTCGTTCAGGGCGGTATAGGCTGCTTACCGGTGTCGTGTGTCCGGACGGCGAGGGCTCGGGGCCGTACCGCTCACTCGGTCCGTGGCACCTGTAGCGCCTCGCGTGGCCTAGTCGTCCGCTGCTGTGAGAACGGTTATGAAGAGAGCTATGCGCTAACGCGCGGTCCTCTATGGCTTAGTCATCGGCCGCAGCGAAGCTAACGTGTGCGAACCCACACAGCGGTTCGCACTGGCCTAATCATCCGCTTCGGCCTCCGGCTCGTCGTCGGCGACGAACTCGCCGAGCCCGTCGATGGGGCGGTCCGGATTCTCGTCGTCGAGGTTCTCGGGGGCACCGAGCTGGGCGTCGGTGTTTTCGGGGTCCCGGAGCTTCGTCCGGCCCCGATGGACCGTCACCTCGTCGTTGAGGTGGAGCTTGATGGCCTCGATGAGCGCCTCGGCTTCGAGTGGCTGGCCGAGCTTCTGTAGCTCCTCCTCGGTGGCGTCGTCGGGGACGTTGAACGCCCGCTGTGTGATTATCGGCCCCTGGTCCAAGTCGGTCGTCACGTAGTGGGCCGTGACGCCGGCGATGCGGACCCCCTCCTCGATGGCCTGCATGTACGCCGAGGCCCCCGGGAACGCCGGGAGGAGGCTCGGGTGGACGTTGATGATGCGGCTCTCGTAGCGGAAGACGACGTCCGGCGAGAGGATGCGCATGTACCGGGCCAGCGCGATGAGGTCAGCGTCGTACTCGGCGAGCAGTTCGAGCAGCCGCTCCTCGTCGGGGGTGCCCTTCTCGTCGCCGATGTCGTGGAACGGGACGTCGTACTTCTGGGCGAGCGGTTCGAGGTCGTCGTGGTTGCCGATGACGACCTCGATGTCCGCGCCGAGGTCCCCGTTGGCCCAGGCCTCGAACAGCGCCTCCAGACAGTGTGACTCCTTGGTCACGAGGACGGCGATGGACTGGGTCTCGCGGTCGGCGGGGAACCGGACCTGCGTGTCGACGCCGAGTTCGTCGCCAAGTTCGGCCAGGTCCTCCCGGAGTTTCTCCTCCGTCGTCACCATATCGGCGGTGTCGACGTGCATCGTCATCCGGAAGACGCCCTCCCGGACCGCCTGGTCTAGGTCCTCGATGTTGATGCCGCGCTCGAACAGCAGCGACGTGACTTCCGCGATGAGCCCCGTGTCGTCTTCGCCGACGACCGTAATCTCGGTCAGTGCGTGTCTCACAGTCGATACCTCCGTGCGATCTCTGCAGTCATTGCTCTGGGGTTCGACGGGCGCGATGCAAAAGGCTTCGTTTTACGCGGGCGGTATAGCTTTGTCGTTCCAGTGAATACGCGCCCACGTGAGAGACGAGTTGCCCGCCGTCGTCTGTGTCGACGCCGACGAAGGGACGCGAACGGCGACGGTCGAGGCGTTGGAAACCGCCGGCTTCGAGGTCCGACCGTGTGACTCCGTCGGGGCCGCCGAAGCCGCCATGGACGACAGCGTCGGCTGTGTCGTGACGACGGCGGCGCTGTCCGACGGGGGCGTGTTCGACGTGGTCGCGCTGGTCCGTGACCGGTACCCCGACTGTGCGTGTGTGCTCTTTACCGACGAACCGCCGGCCGACCTGCCCAGAGGCGGGCGCGACCAGGTCGTCGAGTACGTCCCCCGGACGGTCCCCGGGGCCCACGACCGCCTCGTCGACGTGGTCAGGGCCGCCGCGACCGAAGTGACGCAGGCGGCCTACCCCATCCCGGAAAACGAGACGGAGCGGCTGGCTGCCCTCGAAAGCTACGACGTCGACGAACTGGCCGCGCTAGACACCTTCGAGCGCCTGACGGCGCTGATAACCGCCCACTTCGACATCGACGTGGCCTTCGTCGGGCTGGTCGGTGCCAGCGAGGAGCGCTTTGTCGCCTGTGAGGGGGCAAACTGGCGGACGCTCTCCCGCGAGGACACCATCTGTACCCACACCATCCTCACGGACGACGTGATGGTCGTCGAGAACGTCCAGGAAGACCCACGCTTTGCCGCCGTCGACCGCCTCGAAGAGCTCGACATCAGGTCCTACGCCGGCGCGCGCATCACCGACGAGGACGGCAACGCCCTGGGGGCGGTCTGTTGTATCCACGGCGAACCCCGGTCGTACACGCGAGCCGAACGCGACGACCTCAGGCGGTTTGCCGACGAGGTCGAGGAGCAACTACGGCTTCGCCGTCGGCTGGGTACAGGGGGGTCATGACGTGGCAGCGCGACACGGCCCCCGCTATGAGTTTCCGGACCTCCCGCTCTCCAGCGTCGAGGCGGGGACGAACCTGCTGCTGACCGGCCCCGCCCTCGAAGGCGCCCGCGAGCTGTTGCTCCGGCTCCTGCTCGGCGAGGACGGCGTGGTCATCATCACCGCCGACACCAGCGCCCGCAAGGTGCTCGGGGCGTTCGAGGACGTGGGTGGACGGGTCGACCGCGAGCGAGTCCGGGTCGTCAGTTGCACACAGGAACGGGACGACGAACTGGGCGACTTCGTCTCCTCGGTCGGGTCCCCGGGCGACCTGACGGGCATCGGTATCGAGTACTCGGGCCAGTACGAGCAGGTGTACGCGCGGGGCTACGACACGGTGCGGACGGGCATCTACACGCTGACGCCGCTTTTGGTGTACAGCGAGGACATCCGGCCGGTCTTTCGGTTTATCAACACAGTCACATCACGCATCCGGACTGCCGACGGGCTGGGTATCTGTGCCATCGACCCGTCGGCCCACGAGGAGCAGGTCGTCACCAGCATTGCCCAGCCGTTCGACGGCCGAGTCGACATCCGCAAGCGCGAGGACGCCGTCGAACTCCGCGTGAAGGGGCTCCCCGACCAGCCCGGCGAGTGGACGGCCGTCCCCGCGCTGGAATAACACAAGCGTTTTCTCCGCCGCCCACCCGGTGCTCAGTAATGACCGCCTTTACCGCCACCGTCACGGTCCGGCTGAAACACGGGGTGCTCGACCCCGAGGCCGAGACCACACAGCACTCACTCGAACGCCTCGGGTTCGAACTGGACGACCTGCGTTCGGCCGACGTGTTCGAACTGGACCTGGAGGCCGAGGACGCCGACTCGGCCGCCGACCGCGCCGAGGAGATGGCCGAACGGCTGCTGGCGAACCCGACCATCCACGACTACACCGTGGAGGTCGACCAGGCCGAATGACAATCGCCGTCATCCAGTTCGGCGGCTCGAACTGCGACCGCGACTCGGTCCAGGCGCTTGAATCGATGGGCCTCGACGCGGAACTCGTCTGGCACGAGGACGGCCTGCCCGCGGACACCACCGGTATCATGCTCCCCGGCGGGTTCTCCTATGGCGACTACCTCCGGGCCGGTGCGATGGCCGCCCGCTCGCCGATCATGGACGAGGTCCGCGAGGCCGCCGCCGACGGGACCCCGGTGCTCGGCGTCTGCAACGGCGCCCAGATCGGCTGTGAGTCGTCGCTCACTCCCGGCGCCTTCACCACGAACGAGAGCGCCCGCTTCCAGTGTGAGCACGTCCACCTGCGCGTCGAGAACGCCGACACGCCCTGGACCAGCCAGTACGAGGACGGCGAGGTCATCGAGCTCCCCATCGCCCACGGCGAGGGCCGCTACGAGATCCCCGACGACCGCCTCGACGAGCTGGAAGCGGAGGGTCGCATCCTCTTCAAGTACTGCGACGCCGAGGGCGAGGTCTCGCCCGAGGCCAACCCCAACGGCTCGAAACACGCCGTCGCCGGCGTCACCGGCGAGTCCGACCACGTCGCCGTCATGATGCCCCACCCCGAGCGGGCCTCGCTCGAAGACCTGGGCCGGACCGACGGCCAGCCGGTGCTTACCGGGTTCGCCGACTGACGACACACGCCGTTTTCACGAGATAGGAACTGCCCAGCTGTCGCTGTGTGGTTCGTCCAAAGGGATAGGATGGGGCCAGTGGAGCGTGTGACATGGTCCGCGGCCCCTATGCATCGATAGGACGCCGGTTGGTAAAAACGCCAGCCTACCGGAGTGAAAGTGAAACTGGTCGCCCCACGCAGTGAGAACAGTCACCACACTCTTTTTGTCCCGGCGCGTAGCTGACGTATGAACAGTGACGGGACAGCAGCCACCGGGGAGTCCGTCCGCGTCTGGCTCGTCGAGCGGACCTACGGCGACGACGAGCAGAACCTGATTATCCTCACCTACGCCACGCCGGACGGTCACCGGGATTTCCGCAAGGAGCGGGCCCTGACCTCTTTCACCGGCGACCACCGCGAGACGCCGGTCTCGATAGCGGTCGACCCCGACAACCTCGGCCACGTGGACGACGCCGAGACCCGCGACCGCTACGCGGCGGAGGTCGAGCGGATGCAGGAGAACCACGAGCCGACGGAGTCGCTGTAAACGGCCGGCCAGCCCGTCGGTAACGCCGGTCGCGAACCTACCGTGCCAGCGGCAGCGCGTAGCTGTGTTCCCGCTCTCGGACGGCCTCGTAGGTCGCCTCGCACTCGCAGTCGACCTGCTCGAAGACGCTCGGGTCCTGGCGCAGGTCGAAGTCCTTGATGGCGCGCTGGACGCGGTCGTCACACTCACCGCAGTTGTGGGGCCCCCTGTCGGAGCCGTGTCCCACGGGGTCCGAGACGACGATGACGTCCTCGTCGGCGGTGTCTTCGAGCACCTCGGCGACCGACCAGAGCCACGGCGGCCGGTAGCCGCCGTCGTGGTAGAGCTCCTCGACCATCGTGTAGCGCTGGACGTTACAGGGGTTCATCGAGACGGTGTGACAGCCCTCGACGGCCGCGCAGCGTCGCACCGACGATTTCATGTCCTCGACGGCCTCCGACTCCGTGAGGAAGGGCGGTTTCATCAGCAGGTAGGCCTTGACGCCGGCCCCCGCGTCTCTGGCTTCCGCGCAGGCGGCCTCAAAGTCCGCGAAGTCGAAGTACTTGTTCACGCAGTCGTGGCGCACCCTGTCCGTGGCGGTCTCCAGCCCGACGGCCACGTCCGTCTCCAGGCCGGCGTCGACGAAGTCACTGACACGCTCGTCCTCGACGAAGTCGGGCAGGGACTCGACGACGATGCGGTCGCGGTCGGCGAAGGTGTCGGCGATGGCCTGCCGCGTCTCCGCGGGCACCTCCCGCTCGTCGAGGAAGCTCCCGGAGGTGTATATCTTGATGAGTCCCGAGGGCTCCTCGGCGTTCTCGTCTTCGTGGTCGAGACAGTGCCGAATCTGGGCCATCAGGTCCTCGTGGGCGACGCTGCCGCCCTCGACGGACTCTGCGACGTACCCACACATCGTACAGCCGCCGGCGCGGGCCCACCGGCAGCCGCCGGTGTTTAAGATGATGGTCAGGCTCTGGTAGACGCCGTCGGGCGTGTTGTCCTCGTCGAGCCAGACGCGGGTAGGTTCGCGGGGGTCGTAGGTGGAGTCGTTGCGCGAGCGGACCTCACGCATCACCGCGTTGTGGGCGTCCATCCCCTTGCCCTGCTCGTACACGTCGGGACTGGGTTTACTCATTACGCGGCCTTGCTCACGGGCGCGTAAAGCCTCTGCGCTCGGTGAGCGCGTCGACTCGCGCCGCCACAGCAAGCCAGACGGCCCCGCCGCCAGCGGCACCGACCGCGTTCGCCACCGCGTCGGCCCCGCTGAACGAGCGCGAGGGGACGAGCGTCTGCAGCAGTTCGATACCGCAGCCGTATGCGACGGCGAGGCCGACCAGCGCGGCCACGACGACCGTGTCACGGCTCCCCCGGGCCCACGCGAGCAGGCCGGCGAGGACGGCGTAGCTCCCCGCGTGAACCCACTTGTCGACGGCGACGCCGAGTGGGGCCGGGAGCGGGGGTCCACCGGTCTCGGGAGCGGGCAGCAGCGAGACGACGAGCACCAGCAGGGCGAACCCGACGGCGGGCAGCGTCCGACGGGTCACCACCGGTGGGGACATACCGACGGAACGGGCGGCCCGGAGATAAGCCCCCCGACCGCTACGGCCCCGCGAGACCGAGGGTCCACGCCAGACCGACACAGCCGACGGTGGCGACGACGAGCCCGCCGGTCGCGTACAGCGCGGCGCGGCGGCGATACCGGGTTCCGACGGTCCGGGCGGACCCCGCGGCGACGTGAGCCCCGTCACCAACGACCGGACGGCCCTCGTCCCGTCCGACCACCGTCCCGATGACAGCGGCGTGGGCGCCCGGTTCCAGCACGGATTCCGTGTACCGGCGCGGTCGGTCGCCGTAGTCGCGCTCGACGTCGGGAGCGGGGGCACCGACCGGTCCGAACGAGTGGCCCTCAAGCGAGCGCGTGCGTTCGCGGGCGAGGTCCATCGTCGCGTCCTCGACGTCGACCCAGACCGGGCCGCCCTCGTCGGCCACGCGGAAGCGGTGGCCCCCGGTCCCGCCGCAGACGGTGAACATCCCCTCGTCGGGGTCCGGGCGTCGGCGTCCGGGACCGACCACGGCTACCGTCCACGACCAGCAGACGGCTTCCCGTCCAGTGACCGGTGCGGGCGAGGTGGCGGTCGCGGTCACGCGTCCCGAGACGGCCACCCTGCTCCCGATTCGGCCGGTCGTGGCGTCCGCCCGTAGCCGTCGCCAGCGCCGCGCGAGGCCGACGGCGCCAGCAATCCCCTCACAGCCGGCCACGAGAGCGACGACCCAGACACCGACCCGAAGCACAGCCCGGCGGCCGGCGGTCCACGCCGCTACCGCTTCGGGGCCGGCGAGGAGATGGAGGACAGCCGTGACGGTCAGGGCCACCGCGACTGCGGCGGCGGACCGCGCCGGTGTCAGCCCGTGCTGTGAGAGCCTGTTCGTCGCTGCGGCGTCGCCCTGATAGTAGACGACGCCGGCAAACAGCGCGACGCCGACCGCCGCGACGAACGCGAGATAGAGGAAAAGCGGCGCCACCATCGGCCGGACTGTGGCGCCCCCGTGGAAAAAGCGCTTCGCGAGCGGGTTACAGCTCCTCGGTGTGGCGCATCTGGACGGCGATGCCCCGCGACGACGACTGCATCTCGGCGCCGTGCATCTGTGCGCGGCCGACGCCGAAGGCGGCGTCGCCCTGCACCACGACCTCGTCGCCGACGCGGATGTCGTCGCTGGCGTCGACGATACCCGGTGCCAGCACGGAGCCGTGGGGGACGAACGGCTCGATTTCGACGGTCTTCGTCGGTACGTCGCTGTCGACCCAGCGGCGGGCGCCCGCCGTCGTCAGGGAGAGGACGCCGTACTGCTGGGCGAGCGCGGCGAGCTGTTCGCCGTCGGCGTCGTCGGCCCGCAGCTGCGGGTACCGGCCCTGCGTGCCGATGTCGGGGAACAGCTCGTCGCCGGCCCCGGCGCCGAACTGGTAGTCCGCGATGGCTTTGATGGTCCGGTGTTCCCGGGCGGACTTCTGGTAGGTGTCCCACCCCTCCAGTTCCGCCGCGAGGTTGCCAAGCGAGTCCGCCGTCGTCGGGTGGTCCCGGACGGTGTAGGTGAACTCACGGCCCAGCGAGTCGGCGACGCGCTCACAGATGTCCCGATACCCCTCCCCGGGGACGTGCGCGATTATTTCGGGGTAATCGGCGCCTTCGAGATACCGTTTCAGGACCCGAGACACGAACTCTATCTCGTTTGCCGACCAGTTGCCCGTCACCACCGAGTCGTAGTGCTGGGCGGGATACGTGAGTTCAAGCTCCTGGGGCACGACGCCGATGGGCGAGGTCATCGAGACGACGTGGGCCCGCCACTGGATGGCGTCGTGGTACTGCTTGTGGCTCTGGGAGTCGCTGTAGGGCTTGCGAGCCGAGCAGGGGACCAACACGAGCGGCCGATCGTCGAAGCGGGGCGTGTAGCGTTCGGTCACCCGCTGGGCGAAGCGCTGTATCTCCACCCGGCGGATGGCGTCCTCCGTCGTGGCGGTCAGTTCCGCTCGGCGAATCAGTGGGGCGCGCTGCTCGACGTAGCCGTAGCGCTGGTCGAGGAGGCGGACGGTGGCGGTGAGCCAGTTGTCCTGTCGAGCCTGGCCCTCGACGTAGTCCCGCAGCCGTCCGTCCCGGATTCGCCGACGAACCCGCGACAGTTCGGCCGCGAGCGCGTGGACGTTGTGTTCGGCACAGTCGCTTCGGTCGAAGGAACTACGGGGCTGCTGGCAGGCGGGACAGGCACACGGGAGCTCGTCGAGGTCCTCCAGGAAGTACGCCTCGTCCGTTGTGAGATACCGGCCCTCGGTGCCCCGAATCACCGCTCGATGCGGGTCCACGAGGTCGACGCCGGCATAGACCAGCGTCGCGACGTTCCGTGGCGTGGCGACGCCCGGGAGGTACAGCGCGGTGTCGGCCGGGACGGCCTCTTTCACCGTCGTCACGGCGTCGACGAAGGCCGAGCCGTGGCCGACGTACCCCGTCGCGCCGGAGACCACCGAGAGGTCGGCGGGATGGTCGCCGGCAGTTTTCGGCGAGACGACGGCCCCGCTGGGAAAGTCGACATCGGGGTAGTCGTCGGCGAAGGCCTCGGCCACCTCGTCGGGCGTGCCCGCGGGGAGGCCGCGGTGCGGGAGAATCGTCACCGCCGAGTCGTCACCCTCGGGGGTGTCCGGCTCGGCCGGCCAGCGGCCCCCGGCGTCGTCGAGGACGGTGTGGACCGCCCCCGGCGTGTCTGTGTCCACGTCGTCGACCAGGGCGGGCGTCGGCACGGACTCGGCGAGGCGCAACTCGCCGATCCGGGCGGCCCCGTCGCGCTCGTGGACCTCGAAGTAGTCGGTCATGCGTTGGGGTCGGCCGCGGGCGACCAACTATCTTGCCTTTGACGGGCCGCCACAGCCTCGCGGTCGCCCTCGGCGTCGCCTACCTGTCCCGGCGTGCCGCCCGCTCGGCGTCCGCCCGGTCCATCCGCTCGCGCTGGTCGTGTTCGGCTCGCACCAGCGCGTACAGCACCAGCGGCGCGCCGACCGCGAACAGAGCCACGACGACCGCGACCGGGGCGCTGACCGCCGCCATCAGCCGAGGAAGACGTCGACGATGTCGCTGCTCCCGGCGCTCCGGTCGCGGTAGAGCTCCGAGTACCCGCAGTTGGCACAGCTGACCACTTTGAAGCTGTTCGTCTGGATGTCGAACATCTTCGAGAGGCCGCCGCCGGTCGTCGCGATCTCACCGACATCTGTCTCCGTGTGTCCGCACTTGGGGCAGCCACGCGAATCGTCGGGGTCGGGGACCATACTCGACGGTTCCGTTCACTGACTGTTAAAACTAATCGTGGTGTGGAAAGGCGTCTCACGCGGCGTCGAGAGACGGGTGCCACATCGCGGTGTTTTTCGCCATCGAGCGGCGACAGACGAGTATGGTCGGGTCACGCACCCTGACGGCGGCCGCCGGCCTGCTCGTGAGCCTGCTCCTCTCGGCGGCGCTGTGGTTGTACTTCGACACGCTGCTGGTCTTCCTGTTCCTGCCGTTCGTCCCCTTCCTCTTTCGCGGCTTCGGCGGCAACGACGGCCCGACTATCCGTCAGGAGTGTCCCCACTGTGGGTTTCAGGCCACCTCCGAGGCTTACGACTACTGTCCCCGGGACGGGAGCCGACTGGAAGAGCCCGAGTCGTAGGCCGGTCAGTCCAGAGGCTCGGCGACGAGGACGCCCACTTGCTCCGAGACCATCTCGACCGCCGTCAGCCCGTAGCCGGCGTCGGTGAAGGCGTCGGCGAGGACGCCCACCGTCGCCGGGTCGTCGACCTCGGGGCTGTAGAACGGGTCCTCGGGATTCGGCTCGCCGAAGAACATCACGTCCCCGAGCACGATGCGGCGCGGGTCAAGCGCGGCGAGCGTGTCGATGGCCTCGCGCTTTTCGCCGTCGCTCAGGTGGTGCATCGCGAAGTTCGAGGTGACGATGTCGACAGCGGTGTCATCGGGCACCTGCGGCTCGCGAAAGCGCCCCTCGCCGAACTCGACGGCCTCGGCGTCCCGGTTGGTGGCCTTCTCGCGGGCCCGTTCGAGCATCCCCTCGCTGATGTCCCGGCCGATGACGCGCCCGGCGTCGTCGGCGACGCTGAGCGCGATGGCGCCCGTCCCGGTCCCGATATCGAGCACCACGTCGTCGGCCCCGGGGGCGGCGTGGCCGACGACGAGGTCGACGCAGGCGCGGTACTCCGGCGAGTCCTGGCTCTCGTCGTAGTCGGCGGCGTGTTCGGAGAACCGGTCGGCGTGTTCGTCGATGGATTTCTTCATGGGACGTGTTGACCGCCGGGGCTCAAGAACGCCGCGGCTCGCCGGGCGATGGCGGCGACACTCCGGCGAGGCGGCGGCGCCCCCAATCAAGTCGACGAACTCGCGGGTTTCGCTCACTCCCGGGCGTGGAGGTCCCGGAGCCGGACCGAGTCGGGCACCCGGTCCAGCGCCGTCGCGGGCCAGTCGTCGTGGACCAGCGTGAACGACACTTCGGGGTGGAGTTCGACCAGCCGCGCGACGCCGTCGGCGGCGGCCTCGCAGGCCGCGCGGTCGGTCCGGTCGGGGACCTCCGCCGTCAGCGGGTAGGTGTCGGCGAGTTCCCGAGGATAGGGGCCGAAGGGCGGCAGGACGCCCCACGTCTCGTCGTAGCGGTCGTTCGAGCCGCCCTCGGTCAGCAACACCTCGTCGGCGTCGAGGTCGAAGCGGCCCAGGCGCTCCTGGTGGCGCAGCACCTCGGGTCGGCGGGCGCTCTCGCGCGAGGTGTAGAAGAAGGCGTCCTTCGAGACGGGGTCGGTCCGCTCCAGTTGCCCGGCGTGGTCAAGCAGCGTGCGGTAGCCGTCGAGCATCGTCGGGTGCCCGCGGGCCCGCGAGTCTACGAGTTCCAGCAGGTTCCCCGAGCGGATGGCCTGTCGGACAGTCCGGATCTCGCCGTAGGTGACGTGGAGGTTGTGACGGGCCAGCAGGTCCTGTCGGGCGTCGTCGTCCATACTCCGTAGCTCCGCGGGCGTGTGGTCGGTACAGACCGGACAGTGACAGGGGAAGTAGCCGAGGTCATCAAGCAGCTCGGTCCCCCGCACCGTGAGATAGCGGTCGTCGCGGGCGTACAGGGCGTAGGCCGCCGAGTCGAACAGGTCACAGCCCAGGGCGGCGGCCATCGCGAACATCATCGGGTGGCCCGCACCGAACAGATGGACCGGCCCCACCTCGCCCAGCCCGCGCTTGCAGGCCGCGACAACGTCGGCGAGGTCCGAGTAGCGGTACTCGTTCATCAGGGGGACGACGGCGCCAAGCGGGAACACGTCCAGCCCGGTGGTCGTGGCGTGGCTGGCGGCTCGCTCGCGCAGGTCGGGGTACGTAGAGCCCTGGACCGGCGCGGAGACGAGCATCTCGCCGGTGTCGGCGGCCGCGGCTCGCTCCAGGCGGTCCTGCGTGGTTTCGAGTTCCGATTCGGCCCGCTCGCGGTCGACGTCGGGCGGCGTCGGGATGTCGACCGGCGTCCCGATGTCGCTCCCGATGTCCTGCTGGAACTGGAGTATCTCCTCCGTGGTCACGTCGATATCGCCGTATTCGGCGAGTTGAAAGGAGCCGGAGTCGGTCATGATGGCCCCGTCGAAATCGAGCAGGTCGTGCAGGCCCCGCTCTAAGGCCGGCTCGCGCAGTTCGTCGGAGCCATGCAGGATGTAGCTGTTCGTGATGAGAATCTCGGCGCCGAACTCGGACGCCAGGTCGGCGGGGTCGACCGTCTGGACGTGGGGATTGACCACGGGGAGAATCGTCGGCGTCTCGACGGTGACGCCGGCGCGTGGCACTTCCAGTTCGCCCAGCCGGCCCGCGGCGTCGTACTGGCGGACCTCGAAGTTCGTCATTGCACGGTGTCGGCGGGGGGCGCGCCTAAGGGTTGTGTTCCCGCGCCAGGTCGCCAGGGTCGGTGCGGTCGACGAGCCCGTCGAAGTCATCGTCGAAGCTCAGGACGGTGTCGATGTCGTGTGTTTCAGTAAACGCGACTGTGGTCGCGTCGGTGAAGCTCAACTGCTGGTCGTCGTAGCGTTCGAAGATGTCGACGGCAGCCTCGAAAACTGCGTTCGAGAGATTCCGAAGCTGGAACAGTTCGGGAAAGTCACCGTCACCACGGAGTCGGCGGCCGACTCGCATCGCTTCGGCGTGGCTGTCGGTCCGCGTCAGCGTTAGCGTCACCGTTTCGTCGTAGATGTAATCCGTGACGTACGGCTGCCCGTGTTCGCCCCGGAGTATGGTCGATACTGCCGTCACTGCGGTATCGTGTCGGCCTGCACCTCGGTCCGCTTGCGCATAGAATACCCCGGAGTCGACGACGACCGTCATCCGTAGAGGATGTCGTCGATGTCTTCTTCGTCAGTCTCGACACCCGAGTCGAAGGTGCCATCGAGAAACGCGTCAATCTCCTCCTCGGACGCGGGCACGGTCGACTCTCTGAACGAATCGACCACGTCTTGCCGCGACTGATACGCGTCGTCGATGAGCCGCGAAAGGAGTTCCTGCTGTGTGACTTTCTTCCCGGCCTCCAGCCGTATCTCGGCCTGTAGCTCTTCGAGGCGAGCTTTCGCCTCGTCGTCGACTTTGACCGCCGTCGTCATAGTTACTAGGTACCGTCCGTTACTCAATAAACGTTCGTCCGCTCACCGCTCAAACAGCGCGTAGTACATGATGCCAACGGCGGAGCGGCCGTCCCGCAACTCGCCCGTCCGGACCGATTCGAGCAGGTCCTCAAACGCCGCCGTCTCCACGCGGATGGACTCGTTGAAGTCGAGGTCCTGCTGGGCGGTCGGTTCACAGCCCGTCGCGAGGAAGTAGTGGAACACGGAGTCAGCGTAGCCGTTCGCGGGCTCGGCGGTGTAGAGATGTTTCACAGTACGGGCCTCGTAGCCGGTCTCCTCGCGGAGTTCGCGGGCGACGGCCGCCCGCGACTCGTCGTCGCTGTCCTCCACGCTCCCCGCGGGCAGCGCGCGGTTGACCCGCTTTACTGCCTGACGCCACTCCTCGATGACGACCACCTCGCCCTCGGGGGTCAGCGGCAGGACGACGACGCTGTCGCCCTCCCGGAGGAAGTCGAAGTCGGTCTCGGTACCGTCGGGCAGCTGTACGTCCTCGTGGACGATGTCGAAGCCCGGACAGCTGTAGGCGATAGCCGTATCGAGCGTCTCCCACGCGAGGTCATCGGACATATCGGCCCCTGTGGTCCCAGGAGTAAACTGATTGTCGTCCCGTGCTCATAGTGATACTTGTAGCGATGTGCCGGTACGCGCCGACCCCTGGCGTCGGTGCTCTCCGGAGATAACCTACGAGAATTACGATCAGAGCTTCGACTGGTCGCGGGCCTGTCGGGTTCGCCGCGTCGCCTGGTCGAGGCGCTTCCGGGCGGCCGCCGACAGCGGGTCCGGCATGTCGTCGCTGGCCTCGCCTATCTTCGTGCTGACCCGTTCGAGACGGGCGGCGACGGTCTCTAGCTGCCGGTCCGCGTTCCTGCGGTCGCCGTCCTCGGCTCGCTGAGCGGCCCGTTCGGCCGCGTCGACGACGGCACCGAGCGCCCGTGCGAGCCCGCCGATGGAGTTCTCACGCCCGCCGCTGTCGTCATCGTCGTCGTCGTCGGAATCGCCGTCCTGAATCGCGGCCACCTCCGCCTGAGTCTCCGCCGCGATGTCCACGACGAACGACGCGAGCGACGCCTTGCCGGTGTTTGGCGCTCCGAGACGGACCGGCTCGTCGCTGTCGGGGTCGGGGTTGACGCGGTCGGCCCCGACTGCGTCGTCGGTGTCCCTGACCTCCGTGGTGTAGGCGCCGCCCCCGTGGACGTAGGCCGCGTCGGGGCCGTCAAGCGGCGCGTCGTACAGCCGACCGCCGAAGTCGTCCTCGACAGCAAAGCGGGTCAGCTCGCTGTCGGCGTCTTCGGGGTCTATCTCGACTTTGCGGGCGTTCTCGCGGGCGACGAGCGGTATCTCGCCGTCGACGCCGGCCGCCGTGGGGCTCCCGTCGTCGGCGACAGACACCGACTCGCTGTGTGGCGCCGCGCCGGCCCGGTTGACCGTCAGCCGGTGGTCGCCCGCGGGGACGTCCCTGACGGCGGCGACCCCGCCGAAGGTCGGGACCGCCTCGGGGTCGCTCTCCAGTAGCGCGACGGCCTCGAACTCGGAGCCCTGCGTTGTCACGCCCTCGTCCTCGGGCGCGTCGGCGCTGGAGACGGCCTCCGAGACGCTGGCGACGACGGTGTTTATCGCGGCCGCGTCGCCGATGGCGTCGTAGCGGTCGGCCAGCGCCGAGCGGTGGTTGGGCTCTGAGATATCCGCCGCCGGGTTCGCGTACCGGGACTGGCCCCACGGCGCGCCCGTCGTCGAGATGTGCCCCGAGACGGCGTCCTCTCCGAACTCCGGCACGGCGAACTCGAAGCTCAGCTGCGGGCCGGTGAAGTCGGTGATGTGCTCTATCTCGGCCGTCGGGGCCAGCTCGTACCCGATGTCGGCGTCGCTCTCGCGCTCGGCGTGGTCGAACACCAGCCCCGTCGCGCGGTCCGGGAGCGCCGACAGCGAGCCGGAGAGTGTTTCGAGCGAGCGCACCGTCAGCGCCTGAGGAACGAGGTCAGACCGCTCGACGGCCGGCAGGTCGGGATGGTCATACAGCGGCGTGCCCTCGTACTCGGGGACGAGATAGGGGAGTCTAGAGCCCTCGTCGCGGGGCAGGCCGTAGGCGAACGGAATCGCCGCGATGTCCTCTATCGTCTCGATGGCGCTGTTGGTGATGTCGGCCAGCCCACCGCCCTCAGAGACGCGCTCGAACTCGTCTTCGGCGTCGTTGAGCGACAGCGCACTGGAGTGTGAGCCAAGCTCCGAGAGGATTCGCGGCACCGTCTCCGGGTCCGGGTCGAGGAACTCGTTGTTGGGCACCTTCCGGGAGTGCGAGCTGGCGACGTAGAGCTGTGGCTCGTCGGTCTCGGTGTCGACGAAGACGTGCAACACCTCCCAGTCGTGCCAGTGGAAGTTGGTGGTGAACTGGTCGAAGGCGGAGTAAAACCAGAACTGGACGACCGCCAGCGGCGACTCCTGGTACTCCACGGCGTTGTAGAACACCGTCGGCTCCGGCGGCTGGTCGCCGGTGAACCGCTCGTGGTAGCCATCGAGCGCGTCGAACCCCGTGACGATGGTCTCGCCGTCCCGCTGGCTGGTGTAGGGCCGGGGGTCCGTCGGGAACCACGGCTCGTTCTCGTCGAAGTACACCGTCGGCGCGAACTGTGTGGCGAGCCGACGCGACCGCTCGGCGTCGAGCGTCGTCGGCGTCCCGTCCTGACCCGACGAGAACACCGGACAGCCTGCCAGCGAAGCGGTGCCGGCAGTGGTGAGCGTGCCAAGCATCGCGCGCCGGTTCAGCGTCGGCTCGGCCACGCGTTACCGGCCCCCTCGGATATCTCGCTCACTGTGTCCGGCACGGCCATCGACCGGGCGATACAGCTGCATTATACCACAGGGACGCCATCGCGGGACAAAGGTGTTCTGGCAGCCGGCGTATCGAGCGCCCCACCCGCGTTCAGTACCGCTCGAACCCGTCCGTGTCGAGGTAGTTGTGCGCGACCGTGATTGCGTGGTCCGCATGCAGCGGCTCCGGGCCCAGCGAGAGCCGCCGGTCGGCGTGGGTCTCGATGTGTGCGGTCTCCTCGGCACCGAAGTCGTGGTGGTCCGAGAGGACGAACACGGGGTCGGCCGGCGGTTCGATGTCGGCGGCTGGGTCGCCGTCCTCGTGGAGCTGGACGATGGTGCCGTCGCGGGCCACGTCTTCGAGCGTCGGCGCGAACCCGCGCCGGGTCAACGAGACCCCCGGCGAGGTCTCGACCGGGACGTGGCCGATGGCCTCCTCGCGCTCTTCGAGCGCGTTGCGGACCAGCGCGGCCGTCGAGCGCTCGTCGGGATTGAGCCGGCGGAGGTCGCTACCCTCGAAGGTAACGGTGTACTCGTCGGCCAGCACGAGGTGGACGCGGACGGCCTCGCGGATGGCGTGGGAGAGAAAGAAGGCACTGGTGACACACCGACAGAGCACGTCCAGCCGGCCGGCGGCCCCGGCGAGGTCGTCAAGCGAGAACTCCGGCGTGGTGGGCGCGTCGTGACCGATAACGACGAACTGTCTCATACCGCCCCCTGTCGCCGGGCCGGGTTAGCCCTGTCGAAGCTCACTCCGGGTCGACGAACTGGCCGTCCTCGACGGCGATGAGGTCCCTGGAGACGGCGGCCTCGATGACGGCGTCGAACTCCGCCGGGTCGATGTCGTAGGCGCTCGTGGCCACCTCGCGTATCTCGGCCTTGTCGACCGGGAACGGGCGGTTCTTCAGCAGCCGCATCACCTTGTTGTACTCCAGTTTCGTCAGCGTCGGCTCCGTCTGGTCGGTCGCGTCGGCCTCATCGTCGTCAGTCGCACCATCCGATGTGGAGTTCGCTGGCGCGTCGTCGTGGGCGGGCGCAGTCGAGGCCGCCTCGTCCGCGGTGTCGCGCGTCGGGGACTCCCACTCGTCGGCCTCGGTGGTCGGCTCGTCGTCGGTCCCGTCGTCGCGGAGCGGGTCGCGGGACGAGTCAGCCGGCTCGGCGCCGTTGGTCGCCGGCGTCCCGGTCGTCTCGGTCTCGCTCAACCCGCCGGCCGTCGCGTCGTCGGCCGGCGAACCGTCCCCCGTCGCCGCCACCACCTCCTCGACGACGGCACCCAGTTTGCGCCGGCAGTCCCCACAGAGCACGACCGTCGGGCCGTCCTCGGGCGGCTGGAGGCCCTTCGGGACGACGGGGTATTCGGAGAGCGAGGCGTCGAAGGCGTCCCCACAGAAGTAACACGAGGCCAGTCGGTCCATACGGGTCGGTGTCGACCGTCGGATATTAAGCCCACCGGGGTCGTCGCGTCCGGCTATCACTTCCCCGGTCCGTCTCAGCCGTCCGCGTGAGCGAAGACGAAGGCCCGCAACAGCTTCGCGGCCAGCGTCGCGGCCTGACCGTCGTCGCGGTCGTTGACCTCCACGACGTCGAAGCCGACGGCGTGGGGGGCGACATCCCGAGCCACGTCCCGGAGTTCGCGGGGTTCGAGTCCAAACGGTTCCGGCGTGCCCGTGCCCGGCGCGAAGCCGGGGTCGGCGGCGTCGATATCCACCGAGAGGTAGGCCTGCTCGTCGCCGAAGTCGGGCGTCCAGTCGGCCACGTCCTCGGGAGGAACGACGGTCACGTCGCTCTCGCTTGCGCGCTCCCACTCGGCCTCGCTGCCGGTGCGGGCGCCCAGGACGACCGCGCGGTCGGCGACCGCGAGCGCGTGGTGGGTCACCGTAGCGTGTGAGAGGTCGTCGCCGGCGTAGGACTCCCGGAGATCCAGATGGGCGTCGGTACAGACGAACACGTCCGGCGCCAGCGCGCGGACGGCGGCGACGGTGACGGTGTGTTCGCCGCCGATGAGAAGCGGGACGCTGTCGTCGCCGGCGAACTCGCCGATGGCACTCTCCAAGAACGTGAGGTATTCGGCGGTGTCGGCCGTGGGGCCGATATCGCCGTGGTCGTACACACCGAGGTCGGTGAAGTGTCGCCCGGTGTGGTGGTCGTAATCGTCGAACTGTTCGCCGAACTCACGAACGCGGCGCGGGCCAAAGCGGGCGCCCGGACGGAACGAGGTCGAGGCGTCCAGTGGCGCCCCCACGAGAGCGTAGGCCGCCCCCTCGCGGTCGGCCACCGCGCCGGGAAACGTCATTACGAGCGTGTGATCTTGCGCTGGTCCTCGTATTCGAGGTACTCTATCTCGTCGTCGGGTTCGAGGTCAACGTCGTCGGGCATCAGCATGGTGAACGTGTCGTAGGTCTCCAGGTCCATCACCTGCGCGTCGCCGCCGTCGGTCGAGACGACCTGCCCCTGCTTTCGGTTGACGATGGGGACCCATATCTTCGCGTCGACGGGCTGGGAGAGCGAGCGCTTCTTGCTGTCGAAGACGCCGCGGGCGTCGATGCGGGCCTTCGCGCTGCCGTGTTTGCCCGGCTTGGCCGTGCTGTAGGAGTCGATCTTACACGGCGTATCCTCTATCATCACGTAGCTTCCTTCGTCGAGTTCTCGGACTTCCGTCTGCTGTCGAGCCATACGGCCGTTTAACCCGTGTTGTAGTATAAACGGTTTGGAATCGGGGGCGCCGACGGAATCTACCGGCGCGGTGGCAGGTACCGACGGAGTCGAACGTCTTATTACCAGCAGGTAGTAGTCAGTGGTATGGCTCTCTCCGACGCGCAGTTCGAACAGTACCAGCGCGACGGCTACGTCGTCGTCGAGGATTGTCTCGACGGCGCCGTCGTCGAAGCGGTGACCGACCGCATCGAGTCCTACGTCCGGAACGACCGCGAAGAAACGGAGTTCGAACGGATGCTCGAACCCGACGCCGCCGGAGACGCGCTCGGCGACGCCGACCCGGTCCGGAAGTTCGAGGGGATCGGAATGGTCCGCGAGGACGACGTCTTCGCCGACCTCGTGGCCGACGAGAACGTCCTCGACGTCGTCAGGCAGCTCCAGGGCCCGAACCTCTCCCTGCTCCGGAGCGCCGCCATGCTCAAGCCGCCGCGGGTCGGCAGCGAGAAGAAGTACCACCAGGACGCCGCCTACTACCCCATCCACCCGATGGACCACGTCACGGTGTGGATGGCGCTCGACCAGGCCACGACCGAGAACGGCTGTATGCAGGTCGTCCCCGGCGCCCACAGGGACGGGCTCCTCGGTCACGAAGCCATCGAGTACGACACCGACATCACCATCGCCGAAGGCGACTACGGGCCGGACGACGCCGTCGCCCTGCCGATGGAGCCCGGTGACGTGCTCTTTCAGCACTGCCTGTTGCCCCACTACACCGCACCCAACGAGACCGACGACTGGCGCCGGGCCTACATCGCCGCCTACATGCGCAACCGCTCGCGCTTTACCGACCCGGACCCGCCCGAGTGGGTCGACAGCTACCACGTCAGCGGCGAGACCTTCCCGGGGTGTGTGTAGATGGCGACGAGTGACGCGGGCGGACTGGTCGGGAAGCTACGGAACATGGGCCCGACGTGGCTCGCCGGCGCCATCGCCACCGGGCCGGCGACCATCGGCGCGCTCGTGACTGCGGGAGCGGGCTACGGCTACACCCTGCTGTGGGTGGTCGTCCTCTCGGCGGTGATGGGCGCGGCCGCACAGTATCTCGCGATGCGGCTGGGTCTGCTGACCGAGTCCGGCATCGTCTCCGCCGTCGAGGACAACCTCGGCTCGTCGTGGGCGTGGCTGCTGGTGGTCGACGCCGTCATCGCGGCGGGGCTCGCACAGCTGGTCATCATGAAGACCCTGGCCGGAGTTTCGGCCGAGGTCACCGGCCAGAGCCCCGTCGTCTGGGCGGTCACCTGGAGCGTCGTCCTCGCGGTCGGCCTGGCCGGCGGCGGCTACCGCTACGCCGAGCGTGGCGCCAAAGTGCTCGTCTCGCTTGTCGTCCTGCTGTTTGTCGCGTCGCTGTTTGTCGTCCCCATCGACGTCGGTGCGGCCGCGACGGGACTGGTCCCGTCCATCCCGGCCGGCGTCGAGGGCGCGCTGCTGGCGGCCGGCATCCTCGGCGGCGCGGTCCACATCGCACTGGTGACGATGCAGTCCTACACGATGCGAGCGCGGGGCTGGACGACCGACGACAGCGCACTCGCTCGCTTCGACATCGGCGCCTCGATGCTCGTCGCCTTCGGCATCGCCAGCCTGGCCATCTTCCTCGTCGCCGCCTCGGTGCTCTCGGACCCGAGCCTCGGCGTCGTCGGCGCCGCGAACGCGCTTGGCCCTCTCGCCGGGAGCAACGCCAAGTGGCTGTTCCTGCTGGGGCTGTGGGGTGCGGCCGTGACGACGCTGGGTGCCAACACCGTCGTCCCGCCGTATCTCGTCGCCGACAAGATGGGATGGGAACAGGACACCGCAGACTCCCGATATCAGGCTACCGTGGCCGTCTTCGCCCTCCTCAGCGCGCTGGGCGTGTTCATCCCCGGCGCCGTCTTCGGGCTGCTCGTCCAGGCTCTGGCCATCGGCTTCGTCGGCACGCCGTTCGTGCTGGCGCTGGTGCTTTACCTGCTGAACGACCCGACCGCCGTCCCACAGACGAGTTCGACCGTCGAGAACGTCGGCGGCCTCCTGCTTATCGGCGTCAGTACCGTGGTCGCGGGCCAGTGGCTCCAGCGCGTGGCGTCGGGCGGCGTCACCGACCCCGTCTCGCTGGCTATCCTGGCCTTTGCCGCCGTGCTTGGCGCGGCGATGGTCGGTCTGGTTGGACTGGCGGCGCGGAACTGGCTGGCCGAGGACAGCGAGCCGGCGGTCGCCGCCGACTGAATGCCGCCGTCCGTTCCGCTCGACGGGGCCACGCTCGTCGTGGGTCCGTCAAACGCCGGCAAGACCCGACTGACGGCGAAAGCGCTCGACCGCTGGGTCGACGCACACGGGCCCGACGGCTGTGTCGTCCTCGATTTCGCGCCGACCGTCGAGCGCGACGGCGAGATACTGGGCGGGCCGCTCACGCAGTTCACGACGGTGCCCGACAGGGTCTATCACGGCGTCGTCGACGCACACGCGCCGCGGGCCGAGGGGACGGGCGACGCCGAGGCGCTCGCGCTGGCAAGGGCCAACGCCGCGGCGGCTGCCGACCGACTCGACGCCGCGCCGGCCGAGCCCCAGGCTGTGTTCGTCAACGACGCCACCATCGCGCTCCAGAGCGAGCGGACGCTGACCGAGCGGCTGACCGGTTACTGCGACCGGGCCGACTGTAGCGTCGTAAACGCCTTCGAGAGTGACGAGCTGGGCGTCGACAATCCGGTGTCGAGAAACGAGCTACAGGCCCTAGAGCGGCTCCGGGCGTGGGCCGACCGCGTGGTCGAACTCAGGTGTCGCTGACCGGCTCCGACTGGTCGATGTCGGAGACGGCGATGAGCAGTCGGTCGTCGTCGAGCGCAGTCACCAGCTTCGACTCGGTGAACGTGTCCCCGTCGGCGCGCAGCCCCTCGCTGCGACCCTCCCACGTACCGCCTTCCCGAACCACGGGTAACACGTTCGACCTGACGTGGTCGACCTCGCTCTCCGGGTGGAGCTCCGTCCAGTGTTTGCCGACGATCTCGTCCGGTTCGTAGTCGTAGAAGGAGGCGTACAGCTCGTCGACCCGTTCGAAGCGCTCGTCGGGACCGATGACGCCGACGCCGTCCAGTTCGGTCTCGACTGCCGTATCGAACTGCCCCTCAGAGTGGACGGCGTGTTCGACGCGCCGGATGAGCATCGTGTACGGTTCGGTCCCGTGTCCCTTCTGGAGGTAGTCCGAGAGGCCGGCACTGATTATCTCCGCGGCGACGCTGTCGGCCTCCTCACTGGAAAACAGCAGTACCGGCAGCGTCGGCTCGGTCTCCCGGATCGCCTCGACCAGTTCGATACCGTTCATCTCGGGCATCCGGTAATCGGTGATGACACAGTCAAACGCCGTTTCCGACTCCCGGATACGACTCAGCGCGTCATCGGGGGCCGTCTCGGTCGTGACCTGACAGCGGAGACCGCTCGCATCGGCTTCGAGGTGGTGTTGGACCAGATCGCCCAGTCCGGGACTGTCGTCGACGTGGAGCACCCGAACGGACTCATCAGCGCTGGCGGCCATGCTTGGTCGGACGTTATCGAGTGGACGGATAAACGGTTCGCTCGCTGTTCTCAACGGTGAAAACTGACGAGTGGGGCGGTCACTCCTCGTCGCCGAGGCGCCCGTGTCCGCCGGTCGCCCCGGTCTCCTGCTGGCGCATGCTCTGGCGGGTGAACTGCGGTTTGGCGCGGACGCCCTTCTTCCGGCGGAACGACCACCAAAGCGAGAGGGCGAGCGCCAGCACGGCGAGGCCGGCGACACTCGCGATTACCAGCCCCGCCTCGGCGTAGAGGAACGCCGTCGAGAACAGCGTGCTGGCGAGCATCATCCCGAGGATGAGCCGTTTGGTCATCGTCGCCAGCAGCCTGTCGGAGTCCTCTATGTCGGCCCGAACGGTGAGTTCCTCGCGTTCGACCCTGTCGAGGACGGATTCGAGCTTTGGCGGGATGCGGACCGCCGACTGGGCGGCCTCGGTCACCTCGTTTGCGCGGTCCTCGACGTAGTTTTTCACGCCGGCGGTGATATACCCCTCCTCGCGCAGGAAGTCCGTCGCGACCGAGATGAAATCAAAGTCCGGGTCCAGCGTCACACAGACGCCCTCGACGACGGTCGCCACGCGCAGGACGAGCGCCAGATTCGCCGGCAGGCGCAGCGGGAACTCGTAGATAGTGTCCTCGACCTGCTGGACGATCTGCTGGACGCGGTACTGCTCTATGTCCTCGCCACGGGCGTCGGCGATGGCCAGTTCCATCACGTCGCCCATCACCTGCCGGTCCGCTTCGGGGCTCAGGGTGCCCATCTCGATGAGCGCATCGAGGATAGCCTGGATGTTCTGGTCGGCGACGGCGGCGTAGAAGTCGATTATCTTCTCCTGGACGAACGGGTCCACCCGGCCGGACATCCCGAAATCGTAGAAGACGAGCTTGCCGTCGTCCTGGACGGCGAGGTTCCCGGGGTGGGGGTCCGCGTGGAAGACCCCGTCTTCGATAATCATCTGGAGGTAGGCCGTCTGCAGCGTCCGTGCCAGTTCCGTCCGGTCGAACCCGCGCTCGTCGAGGTCGTCGATGTCGTTTATCTTCGTGCCGGGGACGTACTCCATCGTGAGCACCCGCCGCGTGGAGTGAGTCTCGACCACATCGGGAATGCGGATACGGTCGTTGTCGGCGAAGTTGCCCCGAATCTCGCGGAGCATCTCGGCCTCGCGCTCGTAGTCCATCTCCTGGCGGATGGTCTTGGCGAACTCGTCGGCCAGCGTCTCCAGGGAAAAGGAGCGCGCGTCGTCGATGAAGTACATCAGAATCGGCAGCGACCAGCGGATGACCCGCAGGTCGGCCTCGACGAGGTCCTCGATGTCGGGCCGTCGAATCTTCACCGCCACGTCCTGCCCGTCGACCTCGGCCTGGTACACCTGTCCCAGCGACGCGCCGCTGATAGCGTCGGTGTCGAACGCGGCGAACCGGTCGTCGACGGGCCCCAGCTCTTCTTCGAGGACGACTTTCGCCCGCTCCCAGTCGGCGGGGGGCACCTGGTCCTGCAGGGACGCGAACTCGTCGATGTACTCCGGCGGGAGCACGTCCGGGCGCGTCGACAGCAGCTGGCCCAGCTTGATAAACGTCGGACCCAGCGTCAACAGCGAGTCAAGCAGCGACTGGGCCCGTTTCCGGCGCTGTTCGCCCGTCACCTGCCGGGAGGAGCCAAAGACGATGAACCGCTTTCGGTCGCGGGCGTACGCGAGCAACAGCGGGAGGAACTGCCGGGCGACGCGGAGGAACCGCCAGTACGCGCGGAGGTTCACCGACTGGGCACCCCGCACACGCAGCGGTTGCTGTAGACCGGTCCCCGAGAGCGCCGTCCCGGGGTCGGCAGGCACCGATGCGTCGCTACACCAATCACGATCAGGCCTCGTCGATGGGGATGGTCGTACTCGGCGCGGCCGTCGCCTTCGGGATGGTGAGTTCGAGAACGCCCCGGGAGACGGTCCCCTCGGCACCCTGGCCCGTGGCGTCCGGCGGCAGCGGCAACTCGACGTCCAGGAACACGGAGCGGTCCTCGCGGACGAACCGGAACTCGCGGGGCACGTCCTTGCTTCGCTGGCCCTCGATGACGAGGCGACCGGCCTCGACCGTGACCTCCAGGGTGTCGGCGGTCACGCCCGGCAGATCCAACACGAGCAGGTACCCCTCCTCGGATTCGAGCACGTCGGCGAACACGGCGTCGGGGAGCGACCCCAGCGCCTCGCGCAGGGCTGACATGGCCGAGTCTAGGGATGGCGCAGTGGTAAACCCGGCGGTTCCGACAGTCTCGGGCGCGCGGGCGACGGGTGTGTCTACAGTAGCACACCGGCGGCGACGACCGCGACGAAGAGGAGCCCCAGACCGGTCCGCCAGAGCCCGCTGCGGGCGATGCGCCACGCCGTGCCCCGTTCGTCCGTATCGGAGACGACGAACACCGGTGTCGCCGAGCCGTCGCCGACCTGGGCGTCGACGAGACTGCTCCCCCACTCGACAGCGGGGCCGCGGGTGGCCTGCCCGTAGACGTACACCGTCTCGCCCACGTCGAGGCGGCGCTCGGTGAACCGCTGCTTGTTGCCGACGTTGACCTGCGTAATCCTGAGGTCGATGACCCCGTCCTGTGGGTCGACGGCGTCGGTGCTGGCGACGTACCGGGCCAGCCGCTCCGGCAGTTCAGTCCCCGGCGGGACGGTCACCGAGTGCGATTCGAGGTGGATATCGGCACCGGCGGGGTCGACGAGCACGCGGCCGGTGCCGTCATCGACGACGAAGTCGACGCCGCCCATCCCGGTGTCGAGCGTCTCCCAGGACTGGCTCTTGCCCGACTGGCGAAGCTCCTCGACCTCGTAGGTGTAGGCCAGACAGCGCGAACCGGTAAACGGCGCCGTGACGGTGCCGCCGTCGCCTTCGACGGCCCGCCCCTCGATTTCGACGGGACCGCGGCGGCCATGGAGGTCCCGCACCGGGAGCGGGTCCGACCGGAGAACGTGATACACCGTAGACAGGCGTCGACCGCCGGCGTAGAAGAGGTAGCAGCCGACGGCAAGGGCGCCGAGGGCGAGCAACTGCGGGAGGACCATACTGCTGTCCCGTCTGGCTGTACAAAAAGCGTTACCGGTGTGTGAGACCCCCTCCGGGACTCCGGGCGCTTTTGCCCCAGTAGCGCCAACGGCGGGTATGGCCGGGGCTTCGCCGAGTGACGTGGAGGAGTGTACACTGGAGACCGCCCGCCGCCAGCTGGGCAGCTACGCGGCGCCGGTCGACCGGACCGACCGCATCCCGCTGTCGGTGGCCGTCGGGCGCGTGCTGGCGACCGACGTGACGGCCAACGACCGTATTCCCGGCGCCGACATCGCGGTCGACGACACCGTCTTCGAGCGGGGCCACCAGCTCAGACCCGCCGACGTGGGGCTGCTCAAAGCCGCCGGCGTGAACGAGCTGCTGGTGCGCCAGCGCCCCCAGGTCGGCATCGTCCCGACCGGGGACGGGCTCGTCGAGCGCGACGCCGGCCCCGACGAGCGCGTCGAGACGGCCGGGTTCACGCTGGCCCAGTACGCCGACCGCTGGGGCGGGAAAGTCACCTATCGCAACGCGGTCGCCGACGACGCGCCCGCGCTGCGGATGGCGGTCCAGCGCGACCTGACGCGTGATATCGTCGTGCTGACCGGCACCGAACCCGGTGACACGCTCCGGGAAGTCGTCCGGAAGCTGGGCGATATCGTCGCCGACCGCGTCGCCATCGCCCCCGGCCACGAGACGGGCCTGGCCGTGGTGCAGGACCGCCCCGTTCTCCTGCTGCCGGAGTCGCCCGTCGCCGCCCGCGTGGGCGCGGTCCAGCTGTTGCGCCCGCTGTTGAAGGGCTTTGGCGACGCCCCGCTGTCGCCCCACCCGAGCCGACAGGCGACGCTGACCGAGCCACTGGACACCGACGACTCGGTGCGGTCGTTCGTCCCGGTCGCAGTCGAGGGGGAGACCGCGACGCCGCTGTCGGGGACGGACCTGGCGACGGCGACGCGGGCCGACGGCTGGGTGACGGTGCCGGCGGACACGCTGGCCCCCGCCGGCGGAGACACCGTCGGCGTCGTGGACTGGGACTATCTGCCATAAGCAGTCACCGACCCGTTCGGGGACCAGTGAGTGCCCAATAGCCGATCGGTCAGTACAGCGGAACGACTGCACGCCAACGACAGGTGGGAAAATTATGACCCTGCTCGTCACGTCAGTGGAACGCTACTCCGTATTGTCCGGGAGCGTCCCGCTGTAACCGTACACCCGGTTGCGGGTGGCGACGTACATCACACCGCGGCCATACAGCATGTCCACGAGTCTCGATTCGCCGAGCGATTCGGGCAGCGGGACCGCGTTCGCGCCCGGCACCGACCGCTCGCCGTCGGCGAGCCCTTCGAGGAACGTGCTGACGTAGAACGCCGATTCGTCGACGCCGTATACGCGGCGGGGACCGAGCGGGGAGCCGGCGTATCCGCCGCGGATGCCGTCGGTTTCGACATCGTCGCCGGTGTCGGCTTCGACGATGTTCGTGCCGCCGGCCCACATCACGTAGCCGTTCCGAACGGTCATCCCTGGTAGCTGTGCCAACCTGATGCCCACGGGGGTAGCGGTCGACTGCGATGCGACCGTGGTCCACTGGTGCTCGCCGGTCTCGGCGTCGTATGCGTGGAACTCGTACCGGTACTCGCTCGCCTCGTCACCCGAGAACGTGCTGACGTACACCCGTCCGTTCGCGACCGCACCAGTCTCGCGGGTGCCGTCTCCCGGCGTCCGCTGCCAGTCGGGCGTCGTGGTCGATCCGTCCCGCGGAAACTTCGACAGCGGTCCCTCGCCGCCGAAGGTGAACACCGCGTTTTCCCCGACAGCCGGGTACGCTCCGGTCATCGTGCGACGGGTCTCGCCCGAGTCGGCGTCAAGTTCCGCGACCCCGTCGGGCGTGGTGACATAGAGGCTGTCATCGGCCGGGACCATGTTCGTTCCCTCGACCCGCTGCTTCGCCACGCCGAACTCCCGTTGCCACTGCTCGGTTTGGTCCTTCGATCTGGCCGTAAGCGTCATCAGTTCCTCGCTCTCGGCGCTGAGCGTGTATTCGGTGTCACCGAGGACGGCGACCTCGCCCGGCGGTGTCGTCGGCAGGTGAAACGCCGTCTCGCCTGACCAGCGGTCAAGCGCCGCTATCGACCAGATCTGTCCGTCCGACCGCCGCCACTTGATACAGAGATAGAGCCGCTCGTCGGTAATCGCCCTGATGGAGACGTTCAACAGCTCCTCGATGTCGGGCACCCGGTCCGGTTCGCCGAAGTCGAATTCGGCGACCAGCGTCGGCTCGGTCCCGATGCCGCCGCTGGGCATCCGTGGCCCGGTCCGGCCGGGCGTACCGAGGTGGTACGGCGTGTCCCGATACTGTAGTTCAGCCGTCCCGACCTGTTCGCCGTTCACGGTGGCCTCGTACCTCCCGTCGGCGTTGACGACGCGGTCGGCGATCAAAGAGCGTGTCTCCCCCGGCGGAACCCGTACCGGCGGACCGCTCTCCGGGTCGGACCTGGATGTCACCGAGGCCCGTTCGCCATCCACGGCGACCAGCGGCGCGGCGAACACTACCTCGTCGTGGGGGTTTTCGACGCCGATCCGAACCCGAACAATGCCCTCCGAAGCCGATTCTCGCTCGGCTGCGATAGCGCGGACCTCTGACGTATGCTCGCCGGATAGCCCGTCGGCGACGGTGATGTCTTCGGAGACACCGTTGACCGCAACGGTGAGCGAGCCGGCCGTCCGGAAGACGTAGTCGTGCGTCCAGGTCCGGCTCCCCCCAGCGTCGACTGTGACCGTCTCGGTGACGAGTTCCGTCCCGTCGACCGTTAGCGTCAACGGTTCGGTCGCCGTCGACGAGGTCGAGTTTTCGACCGTGGCGCGGATTGTCGTCGGGGAGCCGACAGCCAGTCGATCGCCGGATTCCCGGGCCGGTTCGACCTCGACCGAAGTGACTTCAACGGCCGAGCTGCCCGCCCCTATCAGTTGCTCGCAGCCGGCCAGTGCGCCCGCTATCGCGGTCGACGACAACAGGGCAGACCGTCGAGTAAGTCGCTGCATACCAGCTAGTGGGCAGCTCAACAAAATATAGGTTGATATATCAACTAGTTATTGTAAAGCAGCGCCGTTCACCTCTCAGTCGATATCAGCCACTCGGAGGGATGTCTGCTTGGAACGCTCTTCGGCATACTGGCGCAGCTAGTGACGAGCTACTGTTTCGCGAAGGGGTAGCCGAACTCGTCGTCACGCCGGCTATAAGCGATGCCACCAATCACGCCCGGTGACGAACGCCTTCTCTGCGTCCTGAAGCTGTGTGGGTGACTATCGGCAGGTAGCAAGACAGTGGCCTACCCTATAGCTCACGCAGCGACGTGACCCGGCGGTCGCCCCACACGCAGCGGTCCGCGCTGATCGGCAGGCCGCGTTCGACGTGGATGCCGTCCAAACCCGCGTTCCGGGCCGCGCCGATGTCGCCGGGGTTGTCCCCGGCCAGCACGCCGGCGTGGCCGTTGTGGCCCACGCCGAGGTCGGCCATCGCCCGGCGGACCGGCGCGGGGTCGGGTTTCCACCCGATGTCGTCGTCACAGCAGACGACGGTGTCGAACCAGTCGCCGATGTCCAGCCGGTCGAGTATCGGCTCGGTGAGGTACTCCTGGCAGTGGGTGACCAGCCCGACGGGTTCGGTCCGCTCGCCGAGGAACGTCTCGACGTCGTCGTACAGATAGGTCGCCTCGGCCCGCGCGAGGAGGTCTTCCTCCTCGTGGAAGATATCCCAGAACAGCGCCGGGTCGACGCCGCGCTTTGCGAGCAGGTCGCGCCTGGCCTCGCCCTGGCCGTACCACAGCAGGGCCGCCTCCCGCTCGCTGAACCCCTTGCCGAGCCGGGCGCCGACCCGCTCCATCACCTCGACCGGGTACGCCGGGTCGACATCGACCAGCGTCCCGTCGAGGTCGAACAGCCAGAAATCGTAGTCACGAGCCACTGGAGAATCTAGGGCAGTTGCGAATAAAGCCTTTCTGCCCGCCGGGTCACCGGACGTGGATGGAACTGCCCAGGTACTTCTTCAGGACTTCGCTGACGCTGTCGGCGTTGAACGCGTCGAGGTCCTCGGCGATGGCCGCCTTCAGGTCGTCGAGATACGCGTCGCTCGTCCGCAACTCGCTGAAGGAGACGGACTCGACCGGCATACCCAGGGCATCTTCGGCCAGCCGCCGCCCGTGGGCCGCGTCGCCGATTTCTCCCCGCCAGAGCGTGTCCCGGAAGAACAGCCACCCCGCCTCACCCGGCGGGTCGGCCGCTCGCGAGAGGACGGTCTCGAACGTGTCGGGTTCGGCCCGATATCCCGAGTCGGGGTCGAGCCGAACAGTCACGCGAAAGAGGTAGCTGGCCGCCGGGTCGTCGCTTCCGGTCACGCTACTCGTAGAGGTCGTTCAGCCGCTCGGCCATGTCGATGTCGTTGTCGGTGATGCCGCCGGCGTCGTGGGTCGTCAGCCGCACCGCACACTCACCCCACCGCACCGTCATCTCGGGGTGGTGCCAGGCGGCCTCTGCGACGCCGGCCGCGGCGGCCAGAAATCCCGAGGCGCCCAGATAGTCGTCGAAGTCGTAGACGCGAACTATCTCGTCGCCCTCGCGGTCCCAGCCGTCGGGGAGCCGGTCGCTGATCTCGTCGTCGGAAAGCAGGTCTGCCATATCGGAGCGTCGCTTGCCAGCCCCAAAGTGGTTTGGCCGCTAGGAGTTGTCGTGTCTGGGGAGGGGACTCGGACTGTGGACAGCCAGAAAGCCCCGGCACGCTAACCTCGGGGGACTCGCTGCGCGCTTCGGTCACTTCGTTCCCTGTAGTGCTTTCGTCGTCCGCCGTCGGTTAGCGTGCCGCCCCTTTCAGTCCACCCGTAGCAGGTTGGTCAGCCGGCATGGGTGGGGCTGAAAGGGGCCGCCGTCTGGACGAACCCCGACGAAGCAAGGACCACAGCGAACAGAGTGAGCGAGGACCACAGCGAGTCGCGGGAGTCCAGACAGCGGGGGCTTTCTGGCTGTTAGCGGTCTCGCGAACGGTGGTTACAGGGGCTTTCTGGCTGTTAGCGGTCTCGCGAACGGTGGTTACAGGGGCTTTCTGGCTGTGCAGAAGATAGCAGCGTCAAGCAAAACAGACACGAACCGCTGCTAGTCGTCGGCCAGCTGTTCGAGCACCGCCGGGGGGATGTCGTCGCGCATCCCGTCCGGGATGTCCTCGATGGTCATACCCTCGGTTATCTCGGGGGCGTCGGGGCCGAAGTCGGGGTCGAACAGTTCGAGCGCGGTGTGGATGGTCTCCCAGTCGTCCTCCTCGGCGGCGTCGCGCAGGCTCTTGGTCGGGGCGGCAAGCAGCTGGGAGACGATGGAGTCGGCCATCGCTTCGAGCACCTCGCGCTGGTCCTCGTCGAAGTCGGCCCGGGCCGTCGCGGTGTTGAGCTCCGCGGCCTTCACCCGCTCTGCGCTCTCGTACATGGCCGAGATGACGCGGTCGGCCCGCTTTCGCTTGTACTGGGTCAACAGGTGGTCGAACTCCTCGTCGACCAGCTGTTCGACCGCCTCGGCGGCCCGCTGGCGCTGCTGTCTGGTCTCCTCGGTCACCGACTCCAGCGCGTCGAGGTCATACACCGACACGCTCGGGAGCCGGTCGGCCCCCGCGGGCACGTCGCGTGGCTGGGCGATATCGACGACGGCCGTCTCGCCCGCGTCGGCGAAGGTGCCGACGTCGAACACCTGGTCGTTGCTGCCGGTCGCCGAGACGACGATGCGGGCCTCGCCGACGGCGGCCTCGATCGCGTCGAGCGCCACCGCGCTGGCCTCTGCGTCGACGGTCTCGGCGACGTGTTCGGCGTGGGGCACGGTCCTGTTGGCGACGATGAGCCGGTCGACGTGTTCGGAGAGGGCTTTCGCGGCCAGCTGGCCCATCTCCCCGGCGCCCACGACGAGGGCCGTCTCGCCGTCGAGCGAGTGCTCGCGGTCGACCAGCCGGACCGCGGCCGAGGCCAGCGAGACCACGCCCTCGTTGATGGCCGTCTCGGTGCGGGCGCGCTCGCCGACGTGGATGGCCTTCGTGATACCGTCTTCGAGCAACTGCCCGATGCCGCCGACGCCGCGGGAATCCTCGTAGGCGTCGCGGATCTGGCCGAGAATCTGGTCTTCGCCCAGCACGATGGATTCGAGGCCGGCCGCCACGCGCATGAGGTGGCGCAGGCTCGCCTCGTGGCCCATCTCGACGACGACCTCGTCGGTGACCGCTCTGGTAAAGAGGTCGAGCGCCTCTAACCCCGTCTCGTGGTCCGTCGCGACGACGTACCCCTCGGTCCGGTTGCAGGTCTGGAGGGCAAAGGCCTCGGAGACGCCGGGCTCGGTGAGCAGCGACTCGACGGCGTGGCGAGCGCTGTCCGCGGCGGCCGTCTCCAGCTGGTCCACGCTAGCGCGCTCGTGGGTCACGCGCACGCCGACGATGACACCTGTCTGCTCTCTCACGACGTATCACCCATTTGGTATCCAATCACGTCTGCTGCTACTTGTCTGGCATTGGACCTGCCACTATCTAAAGCCTTCCAAACTTCCCGGGATCTGACAACGGTCCTGACCGCGTCACGGCGTTCGGTCGCCGTCATGTCAGCGGATTTCAGCTCCTCGCGGAGCTCGCCGGTCAGTTCGGCCATCCGGCCCGCGCCGGCGAACTGTTCCTCGAAGGACTCCCGCAGGTGTTTCGACAGCGCCGGCGAGTGGCCGCCGGTGGCGACGGCCATTACGACTGGGTCCTCTCGGACCGTCGCGGGGACGACGACGTTGCCGGCGTCCTGCCCGCCGTGGTCGTCGGCGCGGTTGACCAGCGCGCCCGCCTCGCGGGCGGCGGCCTCGGCGGCCGCGTTCAGCCCGGCGTCGTCCGTGGCGGCGACGACCAGCGCCGGGTCGGTCCGTGCAATCCACGCCCGAACGCCGTCGGCATCGGGCGCCTCCCGGACCAGTTCCGCCCCGCAAAAGTCCCGGTCGCCGAAGTCGGGGCTGACGACGACAACGTCGGCCTCGGCGTCAAAGCGGCGGGCCTTGCGTGCGCCCACGGGACCGCCCCCGAACACCAGGACCGTCTCGCCCGTGAAATCGTGGAGGAGTGGTATCATCAGTCCCCGGCGGACTCCGCGTTCGCCTGTGCGCGCTCGTCCAGTCTGATACCCGTCTTCTTGAGAATGCGCGTCGAGAACAGCGTGTCCCAGTCCTCGTCTTCGACGTCCCAGTACTCGGTCATCCGGTCGTGGACCTGCTGGATGCGCCGCTCGCTCTCGTCCTCGCTGCGGCCGTGTGTCATCGCGAAGAAGTTGTACGGCCAGACTCCCTCGTGGCGCGGTCGCTCGTAGCAGTGTGTGACGAAATCGAACTCGGCGACGGCCTGTCCGACCTCGTCGATGACCTCGTCGGGCACGTCCCAGACGGTCATCCCGTTCTCGGAGTAGCCAAGCGCGTAGTGGTTCGGGATGGCGCCGACGCGCCGTACCTTCCCCTCCTGGTTGAACCGCTTGATGGTCTCGACGACCCACGCCGTGTCGGCGCCGATGGCGTCGGCCACGTCGGCATAGGGCGTCTCGGTGATGGGGAGTCCGCCCTGGATTTCCAGCACGAGGTCGAGTTCCTCGGGCGTCAGGGAGCGGCGGTCGGTCGGCTCGACCTCGGGGCCGGCGTCACTGCAGTCGACGGTCTGGGTCTGGGGTCCCTCGACGGGGAACTTCGCGCCGACGTGGAACTCCTGCTGTTTGGGGAGGTTGTAGGTCGGCTCGCCCGTCTCGGCCTCTATCTCGGCCAGCACGTCATCGACGCGGCTCTCCTCGACCACGCTGAGGACGAACCACATGTTGAGATAGGGGTGTTCGCGCTCGTAGTTGTGTGCGACCTCGGGATGAGCGTTGACCAGCTCGGCGTGGTCCTCGTAGCTGTCCTCGGGGGCGTGAGTCGCCACCAGCGTCGCCGTCCCACCGATCTCCTGGGCGTTTATGAGCGCGCCGAAGCGGCTGAGCACCCCGCGGTCGTCGAGGTCCTGGACGCGGTCGAGCAACTCGGCCGCTGAGATGTCTATGCCGTGGTCGGAAAGGGCCGCGGCCGCCGGCTCGAAGGGCCGGGAAACGACCGGGAAGCCCCCTTGAAACGCGTTGCAGATCGCGCTGTCCACCCGTCCGAGCTCGTTGGTCATAGCTGACGGTCAGTACTCGGCGGATAAAAACGGCGCGGGAGCGAGCCAGCGGCGTGACCGGTCGGACTGTCGGCCCAACGGCGTTCGCCACCCCGGAGTCGCTACGTCGCTCAATCGGCAGTCTCAGTCGTCACACTGCGGGGCCACACCGTCAGCGATTGCCGACACGTCGTCGAGTAGCCGACCCGCGCGGTCCCCCTCCGCCCGCTCTACTGTCCCTGCCCCCGAGTGGTACGTGAGCAGCCCGCCCGCAGCGAGTTTCGGGAGGTGGACGTGGTGAAGCGCTATCCGTGCCTCCTCCTCCTCGGTCTGTCTGGGGCCGGCGTACATCGGCGCACAGGTCGACTCCGCGACCGCAGTCGCGAGCGTCTCGACACTGACGACCTCGGATTCACGCTCCAGATATCGCAGCACGTGTCGACGGTGCGAGTGTCCCAGCAGGTCGAATATTCTGGTCAGCTCCGGGTCGGTCATTGTTGCCATACACTACCACGTGCCTGAGCGGACTTAATGTCTTCTTTTCGGTAATTCTATCTATTTGATAAAACAGTGCCCAGCCGGGATTCAGTTGACTTTCCCAACCGATATTACGCCGATACGGAAACGCCCCCGCCATACATATTGACTATCCAACTATTCGTCGCCTACCGGTGTCACTCCTCGTCAGGGGCCGTCTCCGAGAGGGTATCCGGCTCACCGATGATGTCCTGATGGAAGTGGTTCCACGGCTGTATCCGCTCCTCGGCCAGGATGTTGCTGCTTACTATACGTAAGCCCAGACCGTCGAGTTGTTCCGTGCTCTGTTTGACTTCGGAAGTCGTTTCCGCGACGACTTCGACGTGGAGATTCTCCTCGCCGGACAGCATCTCCCGGACGTTGACGACGCCACGCACTTCGAGGGCGCTCTCCGCCATCTCCGACCGGTCCGAGAGGTCGGTCGAACAGATGAACAGCACGCGCATCGGGTAGCCCGCCTGTTCGTAGTTTATCTCCGGATTGTAGCCGACGATGATACCCTCGTCTTCCAGCTTCTCGATGCGGTTGTGGACTGTCGTCCCGGTGACGTCCGTCTCCGCGGCGATATCCGTATCACTGGCACCGCGCGCGTCGAGCTGTAGCAGGTGGAGAATCCGTCGGTCGAGATTGTCGAGTGGGTGGTCCGTCATGACTGCCCTTCGCCCTCCATTCAATTGAATTACACGACAGCCGAGTGTCCGGCACCGCGAGCGAACGAGTCTAACTGAGACGGCCCAAGCACCGGCAAAGCGAGAGACCGTCGTGATACCGACGACGACGTCGAAATGACCGGACGTATACGTATAGGGAAGTTGATGTATGTAGTGGATATTGAAACGTCGATAGCGAGAAAGGTCGCCAGCCGGGAGGGGACGAGTCCGACGGCGCTCAGGCCGCTGTACGAGGTCATCGACACGGACGCCCTCCGGAGAGTCATGGACTCGACAGGGGACGTCCGCGTCGAGTTTACGTACAGCGGCTACGCCGTCGCTGTCACCGGGGACGGGAGCATCCACCTCGACGCGAGCGGCGACGCCGGAGGACCGTAACCGCCGTTCGCGGCCCGGTCCGTGACGGGCCCGGCCGCGATGGGGTCGCCGGCCCGCTACTCGCCCCGGACGCCCGTGACCGCGAATCCCTCGGCCTCGATAGCGTCGAGAATCGCCTCGTGGTCGGCGCTCGCCTCGTAGTAGAACACGAGGTCAAAGGAGCCATCGCGGAGGAGCTGCTGGCACTCCCAGACGAACTCCTCGCCGTCGAGCGTGAGCCCCTGGTGTTGGTTTGAGGCGAACTCCGGGTCGTCGCTGCCCGAGTAGACGAACGTGTCGGTGGGGTCCATCCCGTACCCCTCCGCGATGCGTTCGCCGACGTCGATGGTCGCCTGCATCATCTCTATCTCCTCGCTGTTGTCGTACTCGGTGTGGACCACAACGCCGTTGAGCTGTATCTCACCGGGCTCTAGGAGTTGCTTGGTCCGCCGATAGAGGTCGTCGTCGAGTGCCTCGCCGTCGCTCATACCTGTGGCTGGGCCGGGAACGTCCTAAGGCGCTTCGGATTGCCGGGCGGTATGGTGGACCGCACCCGGTACGTTACAGCCGTGTGACGTTCTCCGCTCGCGGTCCCTTGTCGGCCTCGACGATGTCGAACTCGACTTCCTGGCCCTCTTCGAGGTCCGGACCGCCCACGTCCTCCATGTGGAAGAAGACGTCCTCGTCGGCGTCCTCCGTGTCGATGAAGCCGTAGCCGCCGGTGTCGTTGAAGAAATCGACAGTGCCTGTCGCCATCGTTATAGCCTCGTGAGGTTCTTCGCGCGTGGCCCTTTGTCGGCCTGTTCGATTTCGAACTCGACTTCCTGGCCCTCCTCGAGGTCAGGGCCGTCGATGTCCTCCATGTGGAAGAAGACGTCCTCCTCGGAGTCCTCCGTGTCGATGAATCCGTACCCGCCTGTGTCGTTGAAGAAGTCTACCGTACCGGTCGCCATTGCGGACGACAGTTCTCGCCCGTACCTAATAAATCTATGTAGGCGGTTCACACGGCGGCCGCCGAGCCACAAACCCCTTATCGGCTCGTTGATATGCTACGGGTGATGCGAGAGCGGCTAGAGCGGTTGGGCTACGGGGTATACGAACGGGTGCTACAGCGGGAGCTGTCTGGAACGCCCAGCCACGTCGCGGTCATCCAGGACGGGAACCGACGCTACGCTCGCAAGCAGGGCGTCGAGACGACACAGGGCCACAGTGAGGGCGCCGAGACCACTGAGGCCCTGTTGCACTGGTGTGACGACCTCGGCATCGACGAGGTGACGCTGTATGCCTTCTCGACCGAGAACTTCGACCGGCCCGAGGAACAGCGCGAGTACATCTTCGATCTGGTCGAGGAGAAACTGCGGAGCTTCGCCGACGCCGACCGCGTCCACGAGGCCGAGGTCTGCATCCGGGCTATCGGCGAAACGGACATGCTCCCCGAGCGCGTCCGCGAAGCCATCGACTACGCCGAGGCCCGGACCCGCGGGTACGACCGCCTCAATCTCAACGTCGCGCTGGCCTACGGCGGCCGCGCCGAGCTACTGGGCGCGGCCCGCGACATCGCCGAAGCCGTCGAAGCCGGTGAACTCACCCCCGAGGACATCGACGCCGACACCGTCGAGCGCTGTCTCTACGAGGGCCCCACCCGCGACGTGGACCTCATCGTCCGGACCGGCGGGGACGAGCGCACCTCCAACTTCCTCCCGTGGCACGCCAACGGCAACGAGGCCGCGACCTTCTTCTGTACGCCCTACTGGCCGGAGTTCCGGAAGATAGATTTCCTCCGCGCCATCCGCACCTACCAGAACCGGGAGGCCTCCTGGCGTACCACGCGGGCCCGCCGCGCGATGGCGCTCGTCCAGGCCGTCGAGGACGCCGACCTCTCTCAGGCCCGCCAGGTGCTCGGCCGCTTTCGCGACGCGCTGCCGAGCAAGGAACGGGCGGCCGTCGAGGACGACATCGAGCCCGCGGCTGACTGACACGGACACACGACAGCGCGCTGTCGGCCGACCTACTTGCCGAACCGGCGTTGCCGTTCCTGATAATCCCGCAGCGCCCGCAGGTAGTCGCGCTTGCGGAAGTTCTGCCAGTTGACGTCGGTGAAGTACAGCTCCGAGTACACCGACTGCCAGATCATGAAATCCGAGAGCCGCTCGGCGCCGGTCTTGATGACCAGGTCCGGCGCGGTCGGGAACACGAGGTGCTCCTCGACGGCCGCCTCGTCTATGTCCCCCGGCGCAAGCTCACCGTCGTCGACGCGCTCGGCGAGTTTGCGGACCGCCGTCGCGAACTCGGACTGGCCGCCCAGCCCGATGGATATCTGGATGGGAGCGTCGGCCGCTCGCTGGTCCCCGGGCCCGCGGACGGCGACGGCGGCGGGCGCGCGGAGGTCCGACAGCTCCCGCCGGAGCGTCGGCACCACCTCCTCGTCGAGGACGCTGACGTAGACGACGACCGTCTCGGCGCCGTACCGGACCGCCCACTCGAAGAACCGCTCCAGGGTGGTGTAGGCCCCCTCGGACAACAGGTCCCGCTCGGTGATGACCAGGGCGACCGTCTCCGGGAGGTCGGCGTCGCTCCGGCGGAGTCGGAACCCGAGGTACCGGTCGTACAGACCCACGCGGTCGTGTACACCGACACCGCGCCTAAAACTCACGATCCTGGGAAGGTATCGGGTGAAGCCGAAAGGGGAGTGCAGTGCGAACAGCGGACAGTGCAGAACGAAAGGGGTTCCTGGCCCGGACAGTTCGGAAAGAGTAAGTGGCTCTCGGGGATACCGGCGGGACGTGACATCGACAGTCCGTCGGGCAGGCGCGTTCGCCGCGGTCGGGACGCTGGCCTTTGTCGTCCCGGTCGCCGCCGGCCTCGCCTCGCCCGCCGTCGCGACTGTCGCGGCGACCGCGCCCTTCCTCGCGGTCGCCTTCTTCGCCATGTTCGCCATCGGCCCCGACACGCCGATGTTCGACGTCTTCGCCCGGCCCGGCGACTACGAGGACGGGCGGCTCTACGGGCTGGCCGCGTTCGCGCTGGCCGCCGCGAGTCTGGCCTTCCTGGCGATACAGTTCGACCTGCCCGTCTGGGTCTGTGTCGCCACGATCATCACCGTCGCCTACGGCAACTTCGGCCAGCGCCTCGCCCACAGGCTCCACAGCGACGAGGTGGTGGCCACGGCCGGCTTCGTCGTCGCCGGCTTCGCCTGTGGCACCGCCGCCGCCGTCATCGCCGCGCGAACGGGGGCCGGAAGCGTCGCGCCCGCGACCGCCCTGTTTCTGGCCGGCACCGGCGCCCTGGTCGCCGCGCTCTTCCGGTCCGTCCTCTTCGAGCGCGACGACCCGCTCGTCGTGCTGTCGGTCGGCCTGCTGCTGTGGCTGCTGTTCGAACTCGACCCCGCCGCGGGGACCAGACGCGTGTTCATCGCGCTGGGCGTCTCGGCGGTGCTTGGCTACGTCGCCTACGCGCTCGATACGGCCTCGCTGCCGGGGATGCTGACCGGCGTCCTCCTCTCGCTTCTGACCATCGTCCTCGGGGGCTACGGCTGGTTTGCCATGCTCATCACCTTCTTCGGGCTGGGCGGGCTCTCGACGAAGTACCAGTACGAGGCCAAACAGGACCGCGGCATCGCCGAGGAGAACGAGGGCGCCCGGGGAAGCGGGAACGTCCTCGCGAACTCCATCGTCGCGCTGGTCGCGGTCCTCCTGTGGGCCGCCAGCCCCTCCCACATCGCGGTCGACCCGACTCTGTTCCTCTATGCGTTTGCCGGCGCCGTCGCCGCCGCCATGACCGACACCTTCTCCAGCGAGTTCGGCGGCCTCTACGACAACCCGCGGCTCATCACGACCTTCGAGCGCGTCGAGCCCGGCACCGACGGTGGCGTCACCTGGCAGGGCATCGTCGCCGGGCTCGTCGGCGCCGGCATCATCGCCGGAATCGCCGCCGCGACGCTAGAGGTCGTCGGGCCGACCGGCGCGGCGCTCATCGTCGGCTGTGGCTTCGTCGGGATGACCGTCGACAGCGTGCTGGGCGCGACGGTCGAGGGGACCGTCGTCGGTAACCAGGGGGTCAACACGCTGGCGACGCTGGCGGCCGCGCTGACCGGCGTCGCGCTCGCGCTCGCGGCCAGTCTGGTATGATACGGCCCGCCCGCCCGGCCGACGAGTCCCGCCTGCGGGCCATCCAGTCCGCGGCGCTTTCCGACCCCTGGCAGGAACTGCTGGCGGTGGCCATCGACGGCCCGCCCCACGTGCTTGTCCTCGACGAGGGCGAAGGGGCCATCGCGTACGCGCTGACGGTCCCCGACCACCCGGTCGCCTACGTCGCCGAACTGGCCGTCGCGCCCGCGATGCAGGGACAGGGCTACGGGAGCGAACTGCTCGGGGCCCTGTTCGACGACCTCCGAGAGAGGGGATTCGAGACGGTGCGACTCACCGCCCGCGCGGACGACGAGCGCGTGCGGTCGTTCTATGACCGCTTCGGGTTCAGCGTCGAAGACGAGCTGCCCGGCCATTACGACGACGGCGGGGCTGGCGTACTGCTGGTGCGGCAACTCTAGACCGTACGGACCCGGACGCTCGTGGGCTGTTTGACGTACTCGCCGTCGCCGGTCGCGACGACCACCTCGACGCCGCGCTGGGCGGCGACGTCCAGGACTTTCTGCGAGCAGGTGTCGTCGAGGACGACCGTTTGGGGCGCGGGGTCACAGTCCTCGATGAGCGAGACCGCGTCGGTGGCCGCCCCCTCCGAGAGCACTGTCAGTTCGGCATCGAGGAGGCGGACGCTGCCGCTGTCGCCCCCGACGACGGCGTCGATGTGGTCCGAGAGAGTGGTCGGGGCGTCCCCGGGCGCGTCGGTCGCTGTCGGCGAGTCGCTTTCGCTTTCGGCCGTCGACGGCTCGCTCCCGGCCGCGTCCGCCGGCGTGGTGTCCGGGCCGCTCCCGGCCGCGGTCGCCTCGCCATCGACGCCGGCGACGGCGGCGGGAGCCCCGCGCTCGCCGGCGCCTCCCTGGAGGGGTGTCGACTCCTCCTCCGGGTCGTCGGCGCCGAGTACGGCCTCGGGGCTCTCGGCCTCCGCGACGGTCTCGTAGGGGATTTTCTCCCGGAGCGCGGACATGACGGCCTCGTGTGGGAGGTCCTCGACCGAGCGGCCACGCGGCGCGACGGCCACGTAGTCAATCTCGCCGACCTGTGAGAGCTCCTCGAGGATGAGGTCCCCGCCGCGGTCACCGTCGAGGAAAGCCGTGACGGTTCGCTCGCGGGTCAGGGCCGCGACGGCCTCGGGTACGTCGGTCCCCTCGACGGCAACGGCGTTTTTGATCCCGTGTTTGAGGAGCTGGAGAACGTCCGCGCGGCCTTCGACGACGACGATGGCGTCCGAGTCCGCTACCCGCGGCCCGGCCGGCAGCCCCTCGTAGGTCGTGATGTCGTCGACGCGGGCCCGCTGGCGGACCGTCTCGACGATGTCCTCGGTCCGGACCGCGTCGGCGTCGAAGTCGGCGAGCAGCTCCGTCGCCCGCTCGACGACGGCGCGGCGCTTGGCGCTGCGGATGTCCTCGATGTCGGTGACGACGATCTCGGCGTTACAGGGGCCGACCTGTTCGATGGTCTCCAGTGCCGCCGCCAGGATGGCCGTCTCGACCTTGTCCAGGCCGCTCCCGACCGTTATCTCGCCGTAGGACGTGCCACCTTCCGAGCGCATCTCGACGTCGATGCGGCCGACCTTCTTCGAGTCCTGCAGGTTCCGGAGGTCGAGCTCGTCGCCGAGCAGCCCCTCCGTCTGTCCGAACACCGCCCCGACGACGTCGCTGCGCTCGACGACCCCGGCGGCGGTTATCTCCGCGTGTATCAGGTACTTTGCTGTCTCGTCCATTGGTTGGTTCCTGGCCCGTCGAAAACCATCCGACGGACCACTGTCACTACGTTACGTACGCGGCGGCGGCCCAAATAACCTGTCACCTGTCCGTTCGGGACCGTCGTCGTCCTACCCACGAGCGAACCGAGCGAGCTCTCGTGGTGGCTTGGGGGAACACCTCTCCCGACGCACGGGCCACCCCGACGGCGAGGCGGTCGACCGGTACAGCGACACCGAGGCGCCCAGTCACAGGCACGCCGGTGTCGCCCTGATGCGTCGTCGACACGGACGTATCGTCCGCTACGAGCAGGTCGCCGGCCGGATGCGACACGTCGTCCGCGCCGGGGGGTCGTCGAGCGTAGCGGGGTCAAGCTACAAGGGCGTCCGGGCCGACAATCAGGTATGGACGACACAAAGAACGTCGGGGGCCGGGACCGGCTCGGTCGCTTCCTGCTCGCTGCCCTGTTGAGTACCGCCGCCGTCCGCTGGCTGCGCAGCGGCAAACGCCTTCGCGGGCTGCTCGCGGGCGTCGGCGCGCTGGGCTTTGGGTTCACCGCGACCACCCGCTACTGCGGCGTCAACGACGCGCTCGACATCGACACGACCGACGACAGCGGCGAGGTCAGCATCGACTTCGACGAGTCCGACGACGAAGCGGGGGGAACGGCCACGGACGCCGACGAGACCGTCGACGCGGCGGCGACCACCGACGCGGGCGCGACACAGGCACGAGAGCACTATCTCACCTGTGCGGCCTGTGGCGAGCCCATCGTCGCCGGCCAGTCTCGCGGGCCGAACGAGGACGACGAAATCGTCCACGACGACTGCGCGTAACCGGCGCGCCGACCAGTTATCTTCTGCCGGCTCCGGGCCGGCGACGACGGTTCTATCGGGAGTCCCAACGCCGGTCACGACAGCACTGTCCGTGTGACCGCAGTCGTTGCCAGGGCCGGCAGATACTTGTGATATGGTCTCATGGGTCAAGATGGATCGACATGCAACCGTGCCACAACTGTCAGGCGGTCATCGACGAGTACATCCTGGATAAACAACTCGAACCCCTGCGGGAGCTGACAGTCGACGACTTCAACCTCTGTGTCGACTGTACCACCATCGTCGAGGATGCGTGCGTGGAGTGCGACGGTGCAGTCTACGTGCCACGGACAGAGAGCGAGACGCCGGATTACTGCCCGGCGTGTCGGGCCGAGACGCTGAAACAGACGGGCCGGGACCCGGGCTGGACGGCTGACACGGCCTCGACCTGACGGACGGCGCGTTCTGTTTTTCGAGACAGACACCCGCCAGCCGTAGCTCTGTACCGAAGGGCTCGCGGAGAAACGGGTTATCTCGGGGCGAGACCTGCTTCGGTTCGAGTAGTACCGCGCTCAAGAGCCGAGCAGCGTTGCGCTCAATGGAGTCTTTTTCACGAGGCGAGAAGAAGTGCTACGAAATGCCGCCAGCCGACTCCGATACGGAAGGAGTGGACTTTTCGCTCCGCAATGTGGTTTTAGCTCTCTTTCTCCTGCTAATTGTTAGGTTCGGAACGGGGTTGGCGAGAGGAATCGTAGAAGGCAACTATCTGACAGGGGTGTTAGGATTGACCCTGGCTTTCGTACCGATGGTCTACCTCCCGCTTGTATTCAAAAGGGCGTATTTCTGAGGATAGAGCGTGGGGTTCGCTATCGGTGTTGTGTCTACCAACGGTCGGAAGACTGGTGCTTTATATAAACACCCGCCCCTCGTCTCACGTATGCAGACCCACATCGTCCCGGTCGGGTTCGACTACGACCGGCTCATCGCGCCGCTCGTGCGCGAGCAACTCGACGTGGACCGCGTCATCTTGCTGGAGGGGGCGGTCGGCTCCGAAGCCAACGTCGAGTACTCGCGCAACCTCGCGGAGAAACTGGAGAAAGACTACGAGAACCTGCTCGGCGCCGAGACCGAGCGGGTCGTCGTCGCCGACGTCTACGACTACGACGAGGCCTTCGAGCAGGCCTTTGCCCTCATCAACGCCGAACTCGACTCGGGCAGCGAGGTGTGGGTCAACGTCTCGGCGATGCCCCGGACCGTCTCCTTTGCCTTCGCCACGGCCGCCCACTCCATCATGGTCGAGCGCGAGGGCGACCGCGACCGCATCCACACCTACTACACAGTCCCCGAGAAGTACCTGGAGACCGAACTCGCGGAGGAGCTGCGCAGGCAGGTCGACCTGCTCCAGGACATGGAGACCGACGAGCCCGGCGACGAGCGGGTCGACGAGCGGCTCTCGACGGCGCTCGACCTGCTGGACGAGTTCGACGAGCGCGGGACGACTATCGGGGCAAAGGAGATAGACGGCTCACACATCGTCGAGCTCCCCGTCGCCTCCTTCTCGAACGTCAAGCCCTTCGAGGAGGTCATCCTCTTCACGCTGGGCGAACACGGCGAGTTCGAGTCCGTCTCCGAACTCGCACAGGCGCTGGCACGGGACATGGGCGAGGAGTACACCGACTCCTTCCGCTCGAAGGTCATCTACAACGTCGACCGGTTGGGTCCCGGCGGCAAGGGGTACATCGAGCAGGAGGACCACGGGAAGTCCTACCGGACGAAGCTGTCCCGCATCGGCGAGCTGTGGGTCCGGGCCCACTCCGCGGAGGACCGCGACGCCGACCTCCCGTGACCGCCGCGCCCGGAGGTCTGACGGTCCGGCGGTCTGAAGAGAATAGTTCTTCAGAATTAGCGCGTGAAGAAACATCACGCATTAGTAGCGCCAGTGGCTAGCCGACACCAGAATGAGTACCGTTCGCATCGTCGGGTGGGCAGTCGTCGCGCTGGTGCTGATGGCACTGGCAGTGCCCTGGTTCCTCTGGGGCGAGGCGGGGACCGCGGCCGGTCTCCCGGTGTGGCTGTGGTGGCATATCGGCTGGATGGCTCTCGCCAGCGTCGTCTTCGCCGTCTTCGCGCGCACCGACTGGGGCCTCGGCATCGAGGAGGTGCCCCGCCGTGGCTGAGACGACGCTCCAGCTTGGCATCGTCGGCGCGTACATGGTCGTCGCGCTCGCGGTCGGCGTCGTCGCCTACCGGCTGACCGACCGCACCGCCGAGGACTACTATCTCGCGAGCCGAACCCTCGGAACCGTCGTCCTCCTGTTTACGACCTTCGCGACGCTGCTGTCGGCGTTTACCTTCTTCGGCGGCCCAAACCTCGCCTACAGCGCCGGCCCCGAGTGGATACTCGTCATGGGGCTGATGGACGGCATCATCTTCGCCGTTCTCTGGTACGTGCTGGGGTACAAGCAGTGGCTGGTGGGCAAGCGCCACGGCTACGTGACGCTTGGCGAGATGCTCGGCGACCGGTTTGGCTCGACGGCGTTGCGGGTCACCGTCGCCGCCGTCAGCCTCGTCTGGCTGTTCCCGTACGTCATGCTCCAGCAGAAGGGCGCGGGCCAGGCCATCGTCGGGCTCACCGGCGGCGCGGTCCCCTTCTGGGTCGGCGCGGGGGGTATCACGCTGTTCATGGTGCTGTACGTCGCCCTCTCGGGGATGCGCGGGGTCGCCTGGACCGACACGCTGCAGGGACTCTTTATGCTCTCGCTGGTCTGGGTCGCGGTGGCGTGGGTCCTCTCGGCCGTCGGCGGGGCAGGAGAGGCGACGGCCCTGCTTGCGGCCGAGCAGCCGGACTTTCTCGGCCTCGGCGGCGGGCTCTACACGCCGCAGTACATCATTTCGACGGCCGTCAGCATCGCCTTCGGCGTGACGATGTTCCCGCAAATCAATCAACGCTTCTTTGCTGCCGGCTCGAAAAAGGTGCTCAAGCGGACCTTCGCGCTGTGGCCGATACTGGTCGTGTTGCTGTTCGTCCCGGCCTTCATGCTCGGGACGTGGGCGGCCGGGCTGGGCGTGACCGTGCCCGAGGGCGGGAACGTCATCCCGGCAATACTGGGCGAGTACACGCCGACGTGGTTCGCCGCCCTGGTCATCGCCGGCGCGATGGCCGCGATGATGTCCTCCAGTGACTCCATGCTGCTGTCGGGGTCGTCGTATCTGACGCGGGACCTCTACCGGCCCCTGACCGGCCGCGACGACGCGAGCGACGAGGCGACCGACCGACGCGAGGCGCTGGTCGCTCGCGCAGGCGTGGTCGCCTTCGCGACGCTCTCTTTCGTCGCCAGCCTCTACACGCCGGGGACGCTGGTCCAGATCGGCGACACCGCCTTCAGCGGCTTCGCACAGCTCACCGTCCCGGTCGCGCTGGCGCTGTACTGGCGTGGGACGACCCGGAGCGGGATGTTCGCCGGCGTCCTCGGGAGCCAGCTGTTCTACGTCCTGCACGTCTTTCCCGTCATCTCGACCCTTTCGGGGCTGGCCGGCGTCGAGGTCGCCTTGCCCGCGACGTATCTGGGGTGGACACCGGGGGTCGTCGGTATCCTCGTCGGCGCCCTGCTGACGGTCGGCGTCTCGCTGGTGACGGCCCCCGGTGCGACCGAGGACCGGAGTGCCTACGCCGTCTCCGGCGTCGAGAGCGACTGAGCCGACAGCGAGCGACGACGTTCGGTGCTTCGGCCTCACGTCCCCGTAGCGGTTCCCGGAGTCGGTCGTCGGCTGGCTGTTCCGCGCCAGTCCTCCCGACGAAACACCGCTCCGGCTGTCACGCCAAACCGAAGTCGTTTAGCCCCCGCTTTTCACACGTACACATAATGGCGCGTCGAGCACGCAGTTCGTCCGTTCCCGTACCCCCCGTAGTAGGGGTCTCCACGCCCCACTAATACACCCTCTCGACGCCCGCACCGCTTCTGACTACCCGCAGACGGCAGATTCGACATGAGTGATACACAGGACCCACCGACCGAGGAACCGCCAGCCGACGACCAGCTCAGCGGGGAGTACGACCCCGACGACATCGAACCCAAGTGGCAAGACCACTGGGTGAACGCGGACACGTACGCCTACGACGGGGACGCCGACACCCGATTCAGTATCGACACGCCGCCGCCGACGGTGTCGGGCAACCTCCACATGGGCCACCTCTACCAGTTCACCCTGCAGGACTTCGTCGCCCGCTACCGGCGGATGGCCGAGGACACCGTCTACTTCCCCTTTGGCTACGACGACAACGGCATCGCCTCCGAGCGCCTGACCGAGCGGGAACTGGACATCCGCCACCAGGACTTCGAGCGCCGGGAGTTCCAGAAGAAGTGCCGGGACGTCTGTGACACCTACGAGGCGGAGTTCACCGAGGACGTCCAGTCGCTGGCTATCTCGGTCGACTGGGACAACACCTACAAGACCATCGCGCCGGATGTCCAGCGGGCCTCCCAGCTGTCCTTCCTCGACCTCTACGAGAAGGGGCGGGAGTACCGCCAGCGCGCGCCGACCATCTGGTGTCCCGACTGCGAGACCGCGATTTCGCAGGTCGAACAGGAGGACGAGGACAAGGCCACGAAGTTCAACGACATCGAGTTCGAACTGGTGGCAGACAGCGAAGGCCCCATCACGTGGGACGAGACGTTCACCATCTCGACCACCCGTCCCGAACTCCTGCCGGCGTGTGTCTCCGTCTTCGTCCACCCCGACGACGACGAGAACCAGCACCTCGTCGGCGGTACGGCGCGGGTGCCGCTGTTCGGCCAGGAGGTCCCCATCATCGCCGACGAGCGCGTCGACATGGAGACCGGCTCCGGACTGGTGATGTGCTGTACCTTCGGCGACCAGAACGACATCGAGTGGTACCAGGCCCACGACCTGGACCTCCGGCTGGCCATCGACGAGTCCGCGACGATGACCGACGTCGCCGGCGAGTACGAGGGGATGCACACGACCGAGGCCCGCGAGGCCATCATCGAGGACTTGGACGCCGAGGGGTACCTGCTCGAATCCCGGGACCACGACCACACCGTCCAGGTCCACGAGCGCTGTGGCGTCGAGGTCGAGTATCTCGTCACCGAGCAGTGGTACATCGAGATGCTCGACAAGAAAGACGAGTACCTCGACGCGGGCCGGGAGATGGACTGGTACCCCGAGAAGATGTTCAGCCGCTACAAACACTGGATCGAGGGCCTGGAGTGGGACTGGTGTATCTCACGGCAGCGCGACTCGGGCATCCCCATCCCCGTCTGGTACTGTGCGGACTGTGGCGAACCGGTCATGGCCCGGAAGGCCGACCTCCCGGTCGACCCGCTGTCGGACGACCCGCCGGTCGATGCGTGTCCGGAGTGTGGTCACGAAGAGCTGACCCCCGAGGAGGACGTCTTCGACACGTGGGCGACCTCCTCGCTGACGCCGCTGGTCAACGCCGGCTGGGACTGGGACGCCGACGAGTCGGCAGGGACAGCCGACTCGGCGGACGACGCCGGGGAGTTCGTCTGGGAGAACCCCGAGCTCTACCCGTTCGACCTGCGCCCGCAGGGCCACGACATCATCTCGTTCTGGCTGTTCCACACCGTCGTCAAGTGCTACGAGCACACCGGCGAGGTCCCCTTCGAGAACGTCATGATAAACGGGATGGTCCTAGACGAGAACCGCGAGGCGATGTCAAAGTCCAAGGGCAACGTCATCCCGCCCAGCGAAGTCCTGGAGAACTTCCCGGTCGACGCCGCCCGCTACTGGGCCGCCGGCACCTCCATCGGCGACGACTTCCCCTACAAGGAGGGCGACCTCGAAGCCGGCGAGCGCCTGCTCCAGAAGCTCTGGAACGCCTCCCGGCTGGTCGACCAGCTGACCCCCGCCGAGCGCCCGGCCGAGCCCGACGAGCTGTCGGCGGTCGACCGCTGGCTGCTCGCGGAGCTCGACGACACTATCGACTCCGTCACCGGGAAGTTCGAGGACTACGCCTTCTCGAAGGCCCGCAACGAGCTGCGGTCCTTTTTCTGGAACACGTTCTGTGACGACTACCTCGAAATCGCAAAGCAGCGCCTGAGCGAAGGCGGGGACGACTCCACGGAGTACACCCTCATCACGGCCCACCGGACCTTCCTGCAGCTGTTTGCCCCGTTCCTCCCCCACATCACGGAGGAGCTGTGGGAGCGGCTGTACGCCGACGGGTCGGCAGACGCAGCCGACCCGGTGGACGACGCCACGGACGACGACGGCTCCGTCCACACCACCGACTGGCCCGTGCCCGGCGGCTACGAGGCCGACCTGAAAGCCGGCGAGACGGCGATGGAGGTCGTCTCCGCCCTGCGCCGGTACAAGACCGAGAACGGTCTGCCGCTGAACGCCGACCTCGACCACGTCGAGGTGTACGGCCACGTCGCGGGCTTCGAGGACGCCATCGCGGAGGCGATGCACGTCGAGCGACTGGACGTCTTCGAGGACGACCCAGACATCACGACCGAGATAAGCGGCATCGACCTCGACTACTCCGTCGTCGGCCCCGAGTTCGGCAGCGATGTGGGCGCCATCGACGACGGCATCGAGTCGGGCGACTACGAAATCGACGGCGACACCCTCGTCGTCGCCGGCGAGTTCGAGCTCGGCCCCGAGCTGTTCGAGGTCGAGGAATCGCGAACCTACTCCGGCGAGGGCGAGATGACCGAGACCGAGAGCGCGGTCGTCGTCGTGCGGTAGAGGCATCGGCCCCTCGGAGAGACCGGTGACCGACCGCACAGCTTTATTTTCCGCCGCAGTGAGTCACCAGCCATGCGAGGGAAACCACCGGCCGCACTCGGCTGTGGCGCCTACGTCGCCGGGGTCGCCGCTGCCGTGCTGTTGCTGGGCGAGCCGCCCTACGCCACAGTTGCCGCCGTCGCCGTCGCGGGGCTGTGTCTGGGCATCGTCACGGGCGGCCTGCTGGTCACCCGCACCCGCCTTCTGGGCCACAGGGTCACGGCGCGGTTCACGGGGGGCGCGCTGGTGGGGCTGGGGCTCTGGGTGACCTGGACCGGTGTGCAGTCCGGCCCGGGTGGTCGCTACCAGTTGGCCATCGGCAGCGTCTTTATCGCCGTCGTGGGCTGGGCCGTGATGGTCGGTCGCGAGCAGACGCCCGGCGACTGGGAGACGCTCGCCGTGCTCCCGCGGACGACCGACGGCGACGGCCGCCGGCGCCAGTTCACGCTCTTGGCCGACGTGGGCGTCCTCGTCGCGGTCGCCTACATCTGCTACCGGGCGGTCGTCCGCGGTGACGCCTCAAGCTGGCTCTTCGGCGGCCTCTTTCTGACCGTGTTCCTCCCGGGAACGCGCTCGCAGGTCCAGCTGACCGACAGTGGCCTCGTTACCACCCGCTATGTCGGCTGGGTGGTTCCGTTCGACCAGTCCCGGACACCGTGGACGCAGGTCTACGGCTACGAAGCGACCGACGACCGGCTGACACTCGGGACGGAGTTCGGCGCCGACCTGGTGTACGACCGCGAGCGCCTCGACGATGCCGAGCGCGTCGTCGGGATTCTGGACGACCGTCTCCCCCGGCTGTGAGTGGGCGGCCGAGCCAGTGGTTCACGCGCGTTTGACTTTCTCGACCCGCGTCGCGAGCGCGAGGAAGGTAGCCAGAATCGTCAGCGTCACCGCCCAGCCCGCCGCGAGGTCATGAGCCAGGACGGTGTGGTCGAAGGTCAGGGGGGCGACGAGGGGCTCCCCACGGAGCCACGTGTGGTGTGGCCCGCCAAGGACCGGCACCAAGTAGTCAACGATATCGTTGAAGCCGTACCAGAACGCGGCGACCGCCACTGCGGGCACGGAAAACGTCGCGTAGCGGTGGATGAGAAACGCCTCGACGGCCATCGCCAGATGCGAGAGAATCAGGAACCAGTAGAGCCACGCGGCGATACCCTCCGAGCCGTTGATGACGAGCTGGACGTAAGGGGTCCAGAGGCCGAGCTTGATACAGCCGAAAAAGGCCAGCGCGTGGAGCCACTGACAGTCCCAGTCCAGTTTCCACGCCGCAAAGGAGAGCCCGATGAACAGCGTCGCGACGGGCGAGTCCGGAATCAGCGGGTACGCCAGCGGCGTGGCGGCGCCCAACTGTCCGCCCAGCAGCGGCGGCGAGAGGTCGAGCGGCCGGCCGGCGTAGTACCAGAAGCCAAACAGCGTCCCGACGAGGTTGACGAGGGCGATGGGCCAGGCCAGTCGCAGGCCGACGTTTTCGAGCCACTCGGGCAGCGGCGCGACGTAGGCCGGGAGCCCCTCGGACTCGGGCAGCGACGCGTCGAAGTACCGGGCGACGAGCGACTCGATGCGCCGTCCCACCCGGTTCACAGCCGACATACCTCCCCGTGTGGGTTCCGATGGTAAACCGATAGCGATTGTGGTGGTTAGAGGAACGGAAGTCGGAACCGCCAAACCGTTCGGGAACAGCCCGAAAGCCCCCACGAAACCGACTCCGAGCGGTGGAAGGGCACGCGTTAAGTTAATCCAGTCCTAAGCCCGGCGTAATGCCTGAAGCTACCGATCTAGAGAACCTCCGCCGCGGCACCGACCTGGTCAAGCGCGGCTTCGCGAAGATGCAGAAGGGCGGCGTCATCATGGACGTCGTCACGCCCGAGCAGGCCCGCATCGCCGAGGACGTGGGTGCGGTGGCCGTGATGAACCTCGAAGCGGTGCCGGCGGACATCCGGAAACGGGGCGGCGTCGCGCGGATGGCCGACCCCGCCTCGCTGGAGGCTGTCATCGACGAGGTCTCCATCCCGGTGATGGGCAAGGCCCGCATCGGTCACACCAAGGAAGCCGAGATACTGGAGGCCGCCGGTGCGGACATGCTCGACGAGAGCGAGGTCCTGACACCGGCCGACGACCGCTACCACATCGACAAGCGCGAGTTCACCGCGCCCTTTGTCTGTGGCGCGCGCAACCTCCAGGAGGCCCTGCGCCGCATCGACGAGGGGGCGGCGATGATTCGGACGAAAGGCGAGGCCGGCACCGGCGACGTGAACCAGGCCGTCCACCACCAGCGCAATATCAAGGGGTCGATTCGCAAGCTCGAAGGGATGAGCCACGAGGAACGCGAGAAGTGGGCCCGCGAGCACGAGGCGCCCGCCGAGCTCGTCCACGAGACCGCCGACATGGGCCGCCTGCCGGTCGTGAACTTCGCCGCCGGCGGCATCGCGACGCCGGCCGACGCCGCCCTGATGATGCACCACGGCTGTGACGGCATCTTCGTCGGCTCGGGTATCTTCGGCGCCGAGGACCCCGAAGCGATGGGCACCGCCATCGTCGAGGCGGTCAACAACTGGGACGACGCCGAGAAGCTGACCGAGATCAGCAAGAACGTCGGCAAGGGGATGAAAGGCGACGCGAACGCCGACCTCCCCGAAGAGGAGAGGCTGCAGGGCCGCGGCGTCTGAGACGGGTTTCCGGCCGTTTCTCTCCGCTCTAGCGAAAGACGAAGAACCAAGTCCATCGGCGAGTGACTGGGACTGTGCAGCAGACGGAAACCGCCGCGACCGACGCGAACAGGGGGCTTCTCGACCTCATCAGGACGTTTCAGGAGACGCTCGAGGGGCTGGCCGCGTCACAGGGTCGGGTCGTCGCGACGGCCCTGCTTCTGGCCGTTCTGGTCGTCACCGTCGTCGTCATCCCGGCGGTCCTCTCCTGGCTCCGAACCGCCGCGACCGACCGGATGGGGGAGGGCAACTGGCTCCAGGCGGTCGCGACGCACACGCCGACGACGTTTCGCGGGCTGTTGCTGCGGACGGCCCAGGTTACCGTACTGTCGGTCATCGTCGTCTCGTTTCTCGTCGTCTGGGGGGTCGCGGACGTGGCAGCGACGCTCCGGCCGTTTCTGTCGACCCGCGACCCGACGCTCGTCCCGACGATACAGACTATCGTCCTCATCATGCTGGCTTTCGTCGCGTCGGACCAGCTACAGCGGTGGATCGACCGGTTTTCCACCGCACTCTCGGATTTCACCGACCACCAGGAGGAGATACTCCTCCGGGTGGGACAGGTCACCATCTTCGTCACCATCGGCACGACCATCTTCGCGGTGTGGCAGGTAGACGTGGGCGGCCTGCTCGTTGGGGCCGGGTTCCTGGGAATCGTCGTCGGCCTCGCGGCCCGCCAGACGCTGGGGTCGCTCATCGCCGGCTTCGTCCTGATGTTCTCGCGACCCTTCACCATCGGCGACTGGGTCGTCGTCGGCGACCAGGAAGGTATCGTCACCGACATCACCATCTTCAACACGCGTCTGGAGAACTTCGACGGGGAGTTCGTCGTGTTGCCAAACGACAGGGTAAGCGACAGCGCCATCACCAACCGGAGCCGGAAGGGGCTCCTGCGGTTGACCCTCGACATCGGCGTCGACTACGACACCGACGTCGACGCGGCCGGGGACCTGGCTCGCGAGGCGATGGTCGGCGTCGACGACGTGGTCGACTCCCCGCCGCCCCAGGTCGTTCCCAAGTCCTTTGGCGACTCAGCCGTGGTGCTGGAGCTCCGGTTCTGGATCGACCACCCGACGCCGCCCCGGAAGTGGCGGGCCGTCTCGGCCGTGGTGCGGGCGGTCAAGACGGCCTTCGACGAGGAAGGCATCGACATCCCCTTCCCACAGCGCACGCTCACGATGCGCGATGAGTCGTCAGCGACCGAGCGACCCCGCGGCGCACAGTCGGAGGACTAGCCGTCCCGGGTTGCGGCACTGAAGGTGGCCGGTCGGTCCCGGCGCAAAGGCTGCCCCGGCCGGATGGGGGTGCCGTCGAGAGACATGTGATAACACAACACACGTGCCGGGCAGGTTTCGGTCTCGACCCCGGGAAACCTGAACCGACAAGCTCCGACCCCGTCACGCGGTTACGACCCTGATTACGGGCGCAAGTGGCTGTCGAAGCTATTATCCCCGGGCGCACGTACGGGGAGGTATGAGCACGCCGCCGGGGGAGTACTACACAGACGAACGCTGGCAGAACTGGCTCGACCGCATCGAAAACGAGGGGATAGACCCCGAAGACGAGGACTCGGCGCGACTCCTGTTGAACCTGCAGGACGACGCCGCCATCGCGGTCGCGAAGATACTCACCGACCACGACGACGGCGAGCTGGACGAGGAGGCGACGCTGTCGGAGCTTGCTGGGGTCCGCGAGATCGTCCTCGACGAGATCGAGATGGACGACGAGGAGACGTTGATGCTCATCGACGGCGTCCAGACCTCGCTTGTCTGTGTCTTCTACGCCGCCGAGGAGTACACCGCCGAGGGCGTCGCCGACGAGGCGACCGTCACCGACTACATCGGGGCGGCCGCCGACGCCGAGGCCGAGGAGGACCTAGACGCCGCGCTGGGCTACTGTGTTCAGGCCGGCACGCGCATCATCGACGGGGACGAACTGCCCATGGAGGTCGTCGAGGACCTCGAATACGGGCTCGTCTCGGAGTGGGTCAACGGACTGGACAGCCTCCAGACCGCGCTGTCGGACCCGGAAGTCGTCGAAGAGGACGAAGACTGAGAACCCGCCGCCCACCCGATGTCGGCGACGACCGGTGTCCGGGAGGTCGTTCCGTCCGGGCGGATAGGTTTTTACGTACCACCACGTAAGTAGTCGGCATGGATTTTGTCGGGGACCGGCGGGGACAATCCATCCAGATCGGTGCCGTGTTGCTGTTTGGCGTCCTCATCATCGCCTTCTCCAGCTACCAGGCCTTCGTCGTCCCCGAGCAGAACCGCGAGGTTGAGTTCAACCACAACCAGGAGGTCCAGTCGGACATCCAGGACCTCCGCAACGCCATCGTCTCCGTCCCGGGCGCGACCAGTTCACAGGGCATTTCGGTCAAACTGAGCACGCGGTATCCCAGCCGATTGGTGGCGAGAAACCCCGGGCCGCCGTCCGGGTCCTTGCGGACCGACGGCACCACCGATATGCAGTACAACATCACGGTCCGAAACGCGGCGGCGAAGGGCGAGACCGGGGATATCTGGAACGGAACGGCCAGACCTTACAACACCGGCGCCATCGCATACACGCCGGACTACAGCCTCTACACGAACGCGCCGACGACGTACTACGAGCAGTCGGTCGCGTACAACCAGTTCCCGACCGCCAACATCACACTCTCCGAACAGTCGATGGTCAACGGTCGTGACATCACGCTCGTCGCCCTCAACGGCTCGCTGCGCCGGAGTTCGGGCGGCTCGACTTCCGTCGACGTCCGACCGGTGAGCCGGTCTGACGACCCGATCATCGTGCGCAACGACACGGCGACGACGAACGTCTCCATCTCGGTCCCCACGCGGCTGCCGGAATCGAAGTGGGAGGAGCTACTCGCCGACGAGATCGACGACAACCCCGGCGACCTCAGCAACGATAGATACATCGCGGACGTCACCACGACGGACGGCCCCGGCCCGTACTACACCCTCACGATAACGTTCGAGCGGGGCGCGAACTACCGGCTGCGGATGGCCAAGGCCGGCGTCGGCGACGGCGTCTCCAGCGAGTCGGCGGCGTATCTGACGGACGTGCGCGGCGACGGGTCGAAGGTCACAGACGACATCTCCGAGGTCGTCCTGGAAGTCCGCGACGAGTACAACAACCCCGTCCAGGGCGTGACCGTCTACGGCGGCGTCGACTCCGGCAGCGACGGGTCACTGGTAGAGGGCGAAGCGGTCTCCGACAACGACGGACAGGTCACCTTCGAGTACGACGCGACCGGCGTCACGCCGGGGACCCAGCAGTTGAACTTCAGTTACCGCGGACTGGACGGGAACTTCGACGGCACAGCGCCGGAGAACGTCTCGCTCGATGTCACGGTGACTGTGCAAAACGGCGACACCGGCGGCGGTGGTGGTGACGATGGGGGCGATGGCGGGGACGGCAGCCCCCCATCGATAGACTCGTTCAGCGCCAGCGAACAGGGGAATAGCGATAAAATCAACGTCGATGCAACGTTCTCGGACCCCGACGACAACCTAGACCAAGTAGTGATAACCGTGTACCGGGATTTCTTGTTTTTCAGAACCCAAGTGTACACCGCAACCGAGGAACTTGACCCAGCCGGAGACAGCATCGACAGGTCACTCGCCGGGGGCCGTAAATTCGACTCCGGCAGCTACATTGTGGAACTATCGCTCTCAGACTCAGCCGGAAACACCGTCACCGAAGATAGAGATCTCTTCATCAGCTAACCCGACCCCGTGGCTGAGAGGTCGTGTGTCAAGTCGTTCTACCGTGTGACCGAGCCCGGTATACGTACCCATCGCCGAGTTGCAGCCTCCGCCAGTATCGACAGAACCGTCTCACCCGCTGGCCGGCCATATCCAGGCCAGTTCTATCGGCTCGATCCAGTCGGCGTCCCGCTGCTGGAACGGCCGCCGTGCAACGCCCGCGACGAGCAGACATCGCCCGACCTGTCGCATCGCCGCGCTCCAGGGCTGGCCCTCGTGGGGGAAGTAAATCGGCGTCCACGCGTCCGGGTCCGACGCTCCAAGCGCCACCTCGACGGCCACTCGGTCGATATCTGACCGACCCATGAGTCGGTCGTAGACGTCGCTGGCGGCAGTCGCGGAGGTGTAGCGCTGGACGAAGATGGGCTGGGAAGTGAGTTCCTCGCTGTAGTAGCCGTCGTCGGGGCGGTCCCACTCGTTGACGAGCGCGTAACAGCGGTCGACCCTGTCGGTGGACACGCTGAGCTCGCTGACGGCGTCTTGCAGTCGCGTGCCGTCGGGATCGTCGGTCGAGCCGTCGATGGTCGCCAGCGGCTCGCCGTCGTACAGTTCGTCGCGGCGGGACTGGTCGACGCTGTCGTCGTAGACGAACGAGCGGTGGATGTCTCCGGACTGCCCCCGGTAGTCAACCTCGAAAAGCGCCGTCGTGGCCGTCCGGCCCGGTGAGTCGAGATAGCCGGCGAGTCGGTTCCGGATCGGGTCATCAGAGAGGGACTCCTCGACGTATGCGGCACTCGACAGGGCCTCGTAGTGTTCGTACAGCCGGACAAGCCCCGCGACGACCATGGCGATGTCGCCCCGGTCGTTGAACGCCGCGATGGTGTCCATCGTCTCCGTCGCGAACTGCGCCTCCGCGGCGAGGCCCGAAAAGTGCGGCCTCAGTTCCGCCACGAAGGTATCCGCGAACGCGCCGGTCTCCGCCCGGAGGTCAGCCACCGCGCTCTCGGACAGCGGCGTCTCGTCGGTCACCTCGTCGGTCGGCCGTTGCCAGTCGACGTCGGCGTAGCGCCAGCGCCGTTCCCCCTCGTCCCACCAGATGTCGTATGGCCACCCCCGATCGAGCCGAGGGCGGTCGGTCTCGCCGTCGAGCCGTTCGACGGCGGTGTCGGACAGCTGGACGGTCCCGCCGTGGTCGCTGATAGCAGCGAGCACGCTCTCGGCCGAGTCCCGGAGGGCGCCGATAGCGTCGTCGTATTCGCCGGCGAACCACGACAGTTCGTCCATCACGTCCTCGGTGCGCTGGGCCAGTCCCGAGGACTCCCCGTCGCCGTCGGTGTCGGCTTCGCCGTCGTCCGCCTGTCGGGCGACCACGTCCGCTGACTGTGTCCGTTGCTGATCGGCGACACCGGACTGTGCGGGAGAGGAGTGTCGCGCCGCGCCGACGGCGCCGAGTCCGACGCTGGCACCGAGCAGTCCGAGCACGCTTCGGCGGTTGTATCCCATCTATCGGTCACCTCCCTCGCCGCGAGAGTGGTTGCTAAGTCCGGGCGCAGTCATAAACATGTTCCTGTGGTTTCCGGTCATATCACGCATCATACCCACCGTATCGCCAGCACTGCGGCCACAGCCAGCGTCGCGGCCACGCCGGCGCCGACGAACAGCCACGGGAAGCCCCCGCCGCCGGAGTCAGCGGGCGGCGGCGTCGCCTGCGGGCCGTCCACGACCGATGTCGGTGTCGCCGTCGCCTGTGTCGGCGTCGGCGTGAGATCGGGCGGGTCGGTGTCGCTCTCGTACTGGACCGTCGCGCCCTGGCTTGTGTCCTGGGACTCGACCTGGACGTCGATGTCGGACTGTTCCATCTGCACCGTGTGGTTGATTCGCTGTGACTCGCCGGTATCAAGGTCGAAAATCCCCCTGACGGCGTTCGTCCCGTCGACGGCGATAGTCACCTCCGCGGTCCCGGCTTCCTCGCCGGTGTTGGTGACCGTCCCGGTGATGTTCACGGTCTCGTTTCGCTTTGCCGTCGCGGGCGCGTCGAGTTCCGTTTCGAAGTACGGGCCCTGCACGGCGCCGATATCCACGAACTCGGCGTCGGAGGACTCGACAGTCGTCTGGCCCCGTTCCACCCGAACCGTGGCGGCCTCGCCGACCGAGCGGCCACTGAGGTCGAACGTCGCGTTGAAGCTCCCGTCGGGGTTGACCGTTATCTCCCGCTGGGCGAGGAAACTCGGGTCCTCGTCGGGGAGCGTATCCGACGGCGGAGCCAGTCGGACGCCGACAGTTAGCTCCGTCCCGGGCGCCAGATTCGTGTCCCCGGCAACTCGTGCGTCGCGGGTCGGTGCGAGACCCACTGTCCCGTCCTCGACCGCATCGAAAGACAGGTCGGTCGAGGCAAAGGAGACGGCCTCCCGCTCGGTCACGTTCTCCGTCACCACGGTGCCGTGGTACGGGAACGTGGGGTCTGTCACGTCGCCGCCTTTGCCCCCCTGTGGGCCCTGTCCGCTGAACTCGAAGCGGCCGCCCGCGACGTACGTCAGCTCGGCGTCGTACTGCTCGTCGTCGGTGATCGCGTCTTCGTAAGCCGGCGAACCGGTGTCGATGACGGCATACAGGTTCCCCGGGTCACCCTCCGCCGTCTGCTGGTCCAGGAGGACGTAGGCGTCCTGATTGTCGCCGTCGTCGAGCACCAACCGGTCGCGTGGCTGGTTTAGCCGGTCCTCGCCGAGCAGCGTGAAGTTGACCCCCTCGCCCTCCCAATCGGTCCCGTCAGAGTCGATTGCGAGTTCGGAGAACACGTCGATGCCGTACCCCTCCGAAAGCCCCGTGTCGATGCTGTGTCGGTTCCGTGCGTAGTCGATGGCGGCGAGCGCGCCCCCGATGCCGGTCGTGTTGAACCGGAGGACGAGCCGGTCGCCGATAGCGGCGGTGTCTCTCGACGTGAGGTTGGGTTCCAGCTCGTCTATCGACCGCTGGCTGTCGGGCGCCTTCTCGGGTGCGACATACGTGTCGAAATCACGAACAGTCGACTGGACGAGGTCTAGCTCTGTCTCGCCGAGCGGCCGGTCGACGGCCGCGTCGCCGTCGTCAATCGTGAACCGTCCCCGACGGTCGGTGACGAGTTCGTACGTCGTCGGCTGGAGCGGGCGGGACAGCTGTTCGGTCGGCGCGGCGCCGTTGACCGACTGGACGTACTGGGCGAAATCGACCTCGTCCGAACTGTTTACCCCCTCGGCGTCGTAGAACCTGGCGTCGCTGACCTCGGTTCCGCTCCTCGCAGGGATGACCTCGTGGTGGATGTAGCTCTGGACCGTGTCGTCGTTGGAGTGATAGACCACCTCGGAGTCGCCCGCACTGACACCGCTCAGCCGTGAGTGGTCCGTACCCATGAGGCGGGTGTTCGCGTGGAACGTGACCTGTCCGTCCCCGTCGTCGTCTTCGAGGTACAACACGTCGACGAAAGCGGAGTCGGTGTCCCGTAGCTGCACCCACGTCTGGTCTGCCGAGTCGAGTGTGACATTGAACGACGCGACGTCCCCGGCGGCCCGGGTGTACAGTGGCCTCTCGAAGTCAGCATCGGCACCGCCGATACGGATCGTGGCCGTGTCCTCGGCGTTTGAGTCGGTGACGACGGTTTCGAACTGGTACGCGCCGTCGTCCGGGGCCGTCGCGTTGGCTTCCAGATTCGAGAAGTTCGCGATGATTTCGCCGTCCTGCCTGAAGTTCGTCGACGTACTCAGGTTCAGTGTGATATAGCCCGCCGAGCGCATATCGTCCACTCCGTCCCCGTCCTCGCGCTCGAAGCCGAGCTTCTCCAGCGGGAGGTGATTACGGTCTGTCACCTCGGTGAGGTCCGTTCCGGGGTGGATAAACAGGGCCCGGAGCTGTTCGTAGTCGAGTCCGTCTGCGCGTACCGTGACGTTGTAATCGCCCGCGCCGCGATTGCTCTCGACCGTTTCGAGCGCGACCGACTCGCTGTCACTCGCGGTGGTGTTTGACTCCCACTCGAGGTCGAGGGTCTGGGGTTCGAGCGTGAAGTTCACCGCGCCGCTGTTGAGTTCGTTGTCGTCGTTGAGCGCGTACGCCTGCCGACCGCTGGTTTCGAGGTCACCCGTATCGAGGTCGATATATCCGCTGCTGTTGACCGTGAGGACTCGCGCAGTGCGGTTGATACTCTCCGTCGATTCGTCGACCTCCAGCAGGTACACCGTGTCACCGCTCTGTGCGGTGAATTCGCCGCCGGAACTCTGTGTGACATCGATGGCAAACTCCTGGCCGTACCAGTTCGGGCCGTCCGTCAGCAGGCTCGTGTTCCCCGCAGTTTGGGTTGCACTCCCCGTTCCGACCAGCGGCCCCGCTGTCGCGATAAGCGAACACACGAGCAGCATCGCCAGGAAGACACCGCGTAACTTCTCGGACCGAGTCGTCATCGGTGTGGCCTCTGGTCGGGCGTCCGTGTATCCGACCCGATATGCGCTGTGTCCACTATATTCACATACATCCTTGCTGGTTCTCCCGCCATCGCGCGATTGGCTCGTCCCACGGCCGGCTACTACGTGGTGTGTCGATGGCTATAAACTCAGTGTGAATCGATATGAAAGCTCCGGCTATGTTCGCCGGCTGTAAGCGGTACACCGGCCCAGTCTGTCAATCGCGTGGCACGCTCTGGGCCCCCGGAAATCGACAATAGTCGAACTGCTGGTCGACAGTCATTTATACGTACGGGCTGACTCCCAGGCAATGACCGCAGTCGGCATCGACGCGATGGAAATCTGGACCGGAAAGCTCAAACTGGACCTCGCGGAGACGTTCGCCCCCGCACAGGGCGACGACCCCGGCAAGTACACGAAGGGGTTGGGACTGCACGCCTCCTCGTTCCCGGACGTCCACGAGGACATCGTGACCATGGCGGCAAACGCCGCCCACCGCCTTATGGACCGCAAGGGTCTCGAACCGGCGGATATCGGCCGCATCGACGTGGCCACCGAGTCCTCCTTCGACAACTCCAAACCCGTCTCGACCTACGTCGCGGGCTGTCTGGAGAAGGTGTACGACGGCGACTTCCACCACGCCAACAAGGGCGAACGGAAGTTCGCCTGTATCGCCGGGACACAGAGCCTGGACGACGCGTACAACTGGATCCGTGCCGGCCGCGCCCGCGGTCGGGCGGCCATCGTCATCGCCACCGACACGGCGCTCTATGCCCGGGACGACCCCGGCGAGGCCACGCAGGGCGCCGGCGCCGTGGCGATGCTCGTCGACGAGGACCCCGACCTCGTGGAGCTATCGCCCGACCAGGGCTATGGCAGCGCCGACGAGACGGACTTCCTGAAGCCAAACCAGCAGTTCCCCTCCGTCGACGGGAAACGCTCTGTGAACGTCTATCTGGCCCGCATGCGCGAGGCGCTCGACGACTTCGCGTCGGTTGCCGGGGACATCCACCCCGAGGACTACCCGCTCATCCCGTTCCACACGCCGTTCCCGGGAATGGTCCGGAAGGCCGCGGCGCTTGGCTACCGACACATCACCCGCGACACCGAAATCGAGGACGCCCTCGCCGAAGAGATCGGCTATCAGCCGCTCCGGGAGGCCTACGACTCCGACGAGGCCTTCTACGAGGCCATCCGGGAGTACACCGACGAACTGACCGAGACCGAGCGCTACCAGGACTGGTACGCCGAGACCATCGACCCGACGCTCGAAATCTCGCGCCACGTCGGCAACTGGTACACCGGCTCCGTCCATATCGCGCGTGCGGCCGGGCTCAAACACGCCCGCGAGAACGGCCGCGACCTCGACGGCAAGAAGCTACTGGTCGCCTCCTACGGCTCCGGCGCCCAGGCCGAGGTCCACGCCGAGACCGTCGTCGACGGCTGGGAGGACGAGATCGCCCAGCTCAACGTCGACGAGCAGATCCGGACCCGCTACGAGATGTCCTTCGAGGAGTACGAGCAGATCCACGACGTCCACAACCACGACGCCGAGGCCGACGCCGAGGCGTTCACCGAGCCAAGCGAGGAGTTCGTCTTCGACGGCTGGGGCCGGATGGGCGAGCGGACGTACAGGTACGTCGAGTAGTCCGTCTTCCGGTTGTTGGAGATTGGACTGTCCGCGCCTCTCTGGCTGTTCACAGTTATTCAACGAGAAGCGACCGCGCACTACCGACTAGGGCAGCCCTCGGAGCCCGTCCAGCACAGTGTCGAGGTCCGCGTCGGTCACCGCCAGGGAGACGTCGTCGATGCGAGCTAACTCCGGCGCGTGTTCCCAGATGTCGTCCCCGTCGAGGCCGTGCAACACGACGGCGCTGGGCGTCGGCGAGAGGACCCGCATCGCCACCAGCGGCGACTCGCCGCGGGTGACGCCGGTGAACACGAGCGCCCGGTTGGTCGACTGGCCATAGAGCTGGTGGAACTGGTCCGAGGAGAGTCTCGTGATGGCCGCAAGCGAGTTGATGACGGTGTGGCCGGCGACGGTGTCAGCCCCGCCACGATACAGTTCCTCGGCGTCGATTGCGTCGTACACCCGCTCGACGCCGACGGTCGCCGGATACTCCCGGAGGTCATGAACCACGTCGCTGTCGAAGCCAGAGGAGAGGACGCGGGCGTACTGGCGGATGCGGTCGCCGCCGCGGTCCTCGTCGATGTCGAGTAAGGCGCCGACGAGCCGCCGGACGACGCCGATACCGGGGTTGTCGCGGCGGCCGCTCTCGTAGTCGGAGACGACCGACGGCGAGACGTCCAGCCGCTCGGCCAGTGCCGTCTGTGCGACATCGAAATCCGTCCGCCACTTCCGGAGGGTCGCTCCCGGGTCGTCGCTGAGTGCGACCTCGCCGGCTATCTTCTCGGCGAGTTCGTCGCGGACACCCCGTGCCATTACCTGACGGGAAAGATGGTCGCGGACAAAAGGGTACCGGAGCGGCGTGGTGAGTCAGGCCGTGATCCGCTGGTCGACGACGACGGTGTCCGTGGGCGCGTGGACGATGCGGACGACGAGCCGGTCGCCGCTGTCGACGCGACAGGCCCGCGTCGCGAGGCGGAACTGAGCGGTCTCGCCGGCGGACCACTCACCGTCGTCGTCCACGTCGCCGGTGCCGATGGGGCCCTCGACCGAGTTCGCCGAGTTGTCGAAGATGTCGTCGCCGCGGACGTATCTGCTGGCGGGCCGCGGGTCGTCCCCCTCGGCCGGGAGGTTCACCAGCCGCCCGGTCTGCCCGCAGGCGCCGCTCGCGTCGACGACGAGTTCGATATCGGCGACGGTCAGCGTGTCCCCGCCCTCGTGGGTGACCCGGACGACCTGTCCGGTGTAGCGCCCGCCGCCGACGGCGTAGCGGTCGTAGGTCCCGCTGGACTGGGCGACTGTCGGCGCGGGGGCGGCGAGCCCGTCGGCGAACCCAAGCGCCGTGGCCGAAGCGGTGGCGGCCAGCACGAGCGCGAGGGCAACGAGCACGGCGCTCCCGACGACGGGCGAGACCGCTCGGTCGTCCCACAGCGGGCCGATGGCGCGCGCCACAGCCGGGGCTGGCCGCCCCTTCGGATAAAAACGGTCGGGCTCAGTCGGCCAGTACTGCGCCGACGACGGCCCCGACCGTGCCGAAGACGACCGGGTAGACCACGCCCGCGAGCACGACGGCGGTCAGCAGCGTCGGCGACCCGCCGCTGCTCTCACCGAGGCTGATGGCAAACAGCACCGCGCCGACGACCGAAAGCGGGAGATAGCCCAGCGTGACCGCCGGCCCGACTCTGAGCGCGTCCGCCGTCTCGGTCAGGCCGTTCAGGCGCGCCGCCGCGAGGCCGGCGGCGGTCAGGAGCGCGGGCGGGAGCAGGTACAGAACCGACGACAGCGAGTCGCTCTCGGTGATGAAGTTCACCGCGTCGGTCCCGCCAAACAGCGGGATATCGATGGTGAGCGTCGTCGTGACGAACTGGGCGTTGAAAAAGAGCCAGCCGACGACTTTCCAGTCGGCGCCCTCGTCGCCGAAGGCCTCGGCGACCCCGGTCAGCAGGAAGTCACGGACCGTCGAGATGGTCAGTGCGTATATCAGTACGTAGGAGAGGACGAACGCGGCGACGCCCGCGACGGCGGCGGTACCGTAGCGACGGCTGTTCAGGTTCATGGCGGATTGGACCCGGGGCGGCCCCGTGATAGGTCTTCGGGCTGACGGCTCCAACCGCCGGTCCGTGACGGGGGAGTGAGTGGCGCTCCGCAACCCCTAAACGACGGTCGCGCCAACCACGGACCAATGGACTGGACCGAGAAGTACCGCCCGAGCACGCTCTCGGAGGTACGGGGGAACAACAAGGCCCGCGACAGCCTGAAAGAGTGGGCCGACACCTGGGACGACCACCGCGAGGCCGTCATCCTCCACGGCACGCCGGGGGTGGGCAAGACCTCCGCAGCCCACGCGCTCGCCAGCGACATGGGGTGGCCGACCATCGAACTGAACGCCAGCGACACCCGGACGAAAGACGTCATCGAGCAGGTGGCCGGCGAGGCCGCCAAGTCGGGGACGCTCACCGCCGGCGGGGCCGGCCGTCGGCTCGTCATCATGGACGAGGCCGACAACATCCACGGCAACTCGGACCGCGGCGGGGCCCGCGCCATCGGTTCGCTGGTCAAAGAGGCCGGCCAGCCGATGATACTCATCGCCAACGAGTACTACGAGATGTCGAACAGCCTCCGGAACAACTGCCAGGACATCGAGTTCTCCGCGGTCCAGAAGCGCTCTATCGTCCCGGTACTGCGGGACATCTGTCGGAAGGAGGGCATCGAGTACACCGACGCGGCCATCGAGGACATCGCCGAACAAAACAGCGGCGACCTGCGGGGGGCTATCAAGGACCTCCAGACCACCGCGGAGGGCCGCGACCGCATCGAGGCCGACGACTACGTCTCGGGCGAGCGGGACACGTCGTCGGGCATCTTCGAGTATCTCGACGTCGTCCTCAAGGAGGGTAGCGCCGAGGAGGCCCTGAAAGAGAGCTACGACGTCGACGAGACCCCCGACGACCTCATCAACTGGATAGAGGACAACATGCCCAAAGACTACGAGGGGGCCGAGCTCGCGCGAGCCTACGGGCACCTCTCGGACGCCGACCGCTGGCTCGGGCGCGTGCGTGCGAGCCAGAACTACTCCTTCTGGCGCTACGCCGGCGACGCGATGACCGCCGGGGTGGCGGCCGCCCGCGACGGCGAGAAGGGCGGCTGGACCCGCTACGGGCCGCCCAGTTACTGGTCGAAGCTGGGCCGGTCGAAGGGCGCCCGGAACACGCGTGACTACATCGCCCAGAAGATAGCGGCCATCGACGGCGTCTCGATGCGCACGGCCCGCCGGGAGATCATGCCCTTCCTCGCGACGATGACCCACCACTGTACCAACCGCGAGCTGACGGTGGCGATGGCCGCGACCTACGAACTCGAAACCGAGCACGTCTCCTTTATCACCGGCTCGGGCGAGTCGACGAACAAGGTCCAGTCCATCGTCGAGGACGCCGAGCGGCTGCGCGAGGAGGCGGCGGTCGAGCATTCGGGCGGGGCCTTCGAGGGCGCCGTGGCGAACGGCGCCGGCGGCGGGAGCGACGACGAGTCCGACGACGACCCGCAGGCGACGCTCGGTGAGGACGCATCCGGGGAGACTGACGACGAGCCAGAGGAGACGCCCGACAGCGACGCGGCCGACGGGGACGACCAGCAGTCCGGGCTCTCGGATTTCATGTAGCCGGGCTCACCGGCCGGCGCCCAGTCCCGGAATCGCCGTCCGCTCCTCGACGACCCCCATCAGCACTGAGGCCGAGACGACAAGCGCCAGGTAAAACAGCGCCGCGAGCACGTACAGTTCCGTGTACCGGAAGGTGTCGTTGGCGATGGACTCAGCCTGGAAGAACAGCTCCCGAACGGTGATAAACGCCGCGAGCGAGGAGTACTTGATGAGGTAGACGAACTCGTTTGACCACGAGGGGATAGCGTACCGCAGCCCCTGTGGGAGAACGACAAACCGGATGCCCTCGACCTTCGAGAGGCCGAGCGAGCGGGCCGCGGTCAGCTGCCCGGCGTCGACGGATTCGAGCGCCGAGCGGATGTACTCCGCCTGGTAGGCCGCGCTGTTGAGCGTGAACCCGAGGATGGCGACCAGGGCTGCCGTCCCGGGGATAAAGCCCGACCCGACGCCGGGGACCTCGCGGAGGACGCCGGTCAGCGGGAGCCCGAAGTACAGCACGAACAGCTGGGCAAGCAGCGGCGTTCCCCGGATGAGCTCGGTGTAGCTGAGCGACAGCCACCTGAGGGGGCGTCCGCCGTACACCCGGGCGACCGAGAGCGGCACCGCAAGCACGAACCCGAGCGTGATGCCGGCCACGGTGAGGACGACGGTGAGCCACGCGCCCCGGGCCAGTGCGGGAAGCGACGGGATGGCTCCGGCCACGAACGAGAGGAGCCCGGCGGCCACGTCCAGGGGCGCGCCGGCGACGCCGACCGACGCGGCCACACTCGAAAGCGAGTCGGCCGCCGACTCGAACGGCGCAGCGGGGAAAAACGGCCGGTCCCGGGGGACGCCGACGCCGGCCGGGAGCAGGTAGTCGTTGGCCAGGCGCGCCGCGAGCCACCCCCAAAACAGCGCGAGCCCCGCGAGGGCGACCGGTCGGTCGACGTCGACCGTCGTCCGCATCTGGTCGCCGAGCGTCTGGTCTCCGGCACTCATCGCTCTGGGTCCGACTGGAGGCCGCTGAGGAACGACTCGGTTCGGTCGTGTTCCGGGCGGTCAAACAGCTGTTCCGGGGGACCGGACTCGACGATTCGCCCGCTGTCGAGGAAGTGGATGTCGTCGGCGGCCGAGCGAGCGAAGCCCGTCTCGTGGCTGACGACCAGCATCGTCGTCCCCTGCGCTGCGAGGTCGCGCATCACGCTGACCACCTCGCCGACGAGTTCGGGGTCGAGCGCGCTGGTCGGCTCGTCGAAAAGCATCAGGTCGGGCTCCATGGCGAGCGCGCGAGCGATGCCGACACGCTGTTTCTGGCCCCCGGAGAGCTCTGCGGGGTAGGAGCCGCCCTGGTCCGCCAGCCCGACCTGTTCGAGCCGGTGTGTGGCCGCCTCGACGGCGTCGTCTTCGGCCATTCCGCGGACGCGTTTGAGCCCGAGCGTGACGTTTTCCAGGGCCGTGAGGTGGGCAAAGAGGTTGAAGTCCTGAAACACCATGCCGACTCGCTGTCGGAGTTCGTTGACATCTGTCCCCGCGTCGGTGACGTGCGTGTCGCCGAGCCAGATGTCGCCGCTGTCGATCTCTGCCAGCCGGTTGATACAGCGCAACATCGTGGACTTCCCGCTCCCGCTTGGCCCCATCAACACGTCGACGTCGCCGCGGTCCATCTCGAAGCTGACGCCGCGCAGTACCTCCTCGTCGCCGTAGGACTTGTGTACGTCCTCCACTCGTAGCAGTGTCATCTGTCCTCTCCGGTCGGAATCGCGTAGTAGTCGGCAAGCCTGTCCAGCCCGCGGTTGGTCGCAAACGTCAACACGAAGTAGATAGCGCTGATGACGAGTATCACTTCGAGGACGGCGGTCGACCCGCCCGACTGCGTGAACAGGTCATACCCCCGCGTCAGCAGCTCCGCGAGCCCGATTGCGAACGCGATACTGGTGTCTTTTAACACGATAGTGAACTCGTTTTGGAACCCGGGCATGCTGCGCCGGAGCGCCTGTGGGACGGCGACGTGACGGATGGCCTCGAAGCGGCTCATCCCGACCGCGCGGGCCGCCTCCAGCTGCCCGTCGTCGACACTCTGGAGTGCCCCCCGGAACAGCTGTGACTGGTAGGCCCCACTCCGGAGCCCCAGGCCGACGGTGGCGGTGACGAACGCCGACTCCGAGATGGAGACGACGAAGAAAAGCACCAGCATGATGACGACGATCGGCGTCCCCCTGAGCACGACGCCGGCCGTCTGTACGACCCAACGGGACGCCCCGCCGCCGTACACTTCGAGGGCGCCCGCGGGGAACCCAAGCAGGAACCCGAGCGAGAGGGCGGTCACTGTCAGTCCGACCGTGACGCCCACGCCGGACAGCAGATACTCCAGGTTGCCGAGGACGAACGTCCAGTCGCCGGCCTGCATCATCGGTCTATTCGCCGAACCAGGTCTGGGCCAGGTCCTCGTACGTGCCCGACTCCCGGACCGTCGAGAGCCCCTCGTTGAGCGCCGTCTGTCGCGCCTCGTCGCCGTCGCGGACGCCGAAACCGAACTGCTCGCCGGTCTCGTAGACGAACGCCGACTCGACGGGTCGGTCGGCCGTAAGCGTCTCGGCGACCGGGACGTCGATGACGACGGCGTCGACGTTGCCGTTCTGGAGGTCCTGGATGGCAAGGACGTAGTTGTCGTAGGCGTTGTACTGGTCTTCGGTGATCTCGTCGCCGATGAGTTCGTCCTGGACGACACCCTCCCCGGTGGTCCCCTTCTGGGCGCCGACCGGTCGGTCCGCGAGGTCGGAGAGGCTGCCCGGCGAGAAGCTCCCGTCGGTGCGGACGACGATAGCCTGGTCCGAGGAGTAGTACGGGTCGCTGAAGTCGATCGTCTCGTCGCGGTCCTCGTTGATGGTCATCCCCGCCGCGATGACGTCGATGTTCTCGTTGACGAGCGCGGGCGTGAGCGAGTCGAACTCGTACTCCTCCCAGCCGTCGAACTCGTAGTCGGTCTGCTCGACGACGGCCTCCAGCAGGTCGATGTCGAAGCCAACGATTTCGCCGTCCTGTTTCATCTCGAACGGCGGGAAGCTGGGCGCGGTTCCGGCGGTGATGGTCTGTGCGCTGTCGTCGCCGCCGCCGGAACAGCCCGCCACGGAAAGCGTGACGGCGGTTCCACCGACGGTCGTCAGATACTGTCGACGCGAGAGCTCTCTCTCAGACATACCCGTCCATCGGGGTATGCCGAAATGAGTGTTACGAACAAGCGAACGGTGGTGTGAGCTATCCGACTCGATGCGGGCTCAGTCAGAACCCGGCGCCGCGTCGGCACCCGACTCCGCCGCGGTATCGGCGCCGGCGGCCGACGCTGTCCCGTCGAACGACCACGCGGTCGCGGCGACCATCGCGGTCAGGATCGTCAGCGCGGCGGCGTGATGGAGCACCTGAGCGGCCGCGCCGAAGTTGATGATGGTGTTGGCCCCGAGCAGTATCTGGACCGGGAGTACCACCGTCGCGACGACGGTGGCGTACCTGATACGCGACGAGTAGCCGCCCCGCCAGGCGGCGATAGCCGAGCCGATGATGGCGAAGCCGGTTATCATCGCGACGAGGCGGTGGAACCACTCGACGAAGCTCGCCCAGTTGGCCGGGAACAGGCCCATCCAGCCGTCACACAGCGGCCAGCGCGCCCCACAGGTCAGGCCGGCGCCGATGGCCCCGGTGTACACCCCGAGCAGGATGAGCGCGAAGGTCAACGCCGTCGTCCCCGTGAGCAACTGTCGGAAACGGGTGGTCATAGGTGTCACTGTGGACTCGATATACTTAGGACTCGCTCTTTGCGGTCGCTGCAACCGACACGCGAGGGTGAACCGGCAGTCCCGCTCGCCCGTCCGGCAGGTACAGAATCACTCACACCCGAGTCAGGGTACATTTATACGCCCGCCTGACTGGCATTCGCTATGGGACTCGACGAGGACGCACTGGAGTATCACAGCCAGGACCCGGCCGGCAAGATAGAGATAGCGACCACGAAACCGACCAACACACAGCGGGACCTCTCGCTCGCGTATTCGCCCGGCGTGGCGGCTCCCTGTGAGGAGATCGCCGCGGACGCCGAGAAGACCTTCCGTTACACGGCAAAGGGGAATCTCGTCGGCGTTGTCTCCGACGGCTCAGCGGTACTGGGCCTTGGCGATATCGGCCCCGAGGCCTCCAAGCCGGTCATGGAGGGGAAAGGCGTACTGTTCAAGCGCTTCGCCGACATCGACGTCTTCGACATCGAGCTCGACACCGACGAGGACGTCGACGTGATGGTCAACGCCATCCGGGCGATGGAGCCGACCTTTGGCGGCATCAACCTCGAAGACATCGCAGCCCCGGAGTGTTTCGAGGTCGAACGGCGGCTCCGGGAGACCATGGACATCCCGGTCTTCCACGACGACCAGCACGGCACCGCCATCATCTCCGGGGCGGCGCTGGTCAACGCGGCCGACATCGCCGACAAGGAACTCGACGAGCTCGATATCGTCTTCTCCGGCGCGGGTGCAAGCGCAATCGCGACCGCGGAGTTCTACGTCTCGCTTGGCGCGCGGCGGGAGAACATCACGATGTGTGACTCCTCGGGTATCATCACCGAGGACCGAGCGGACCACGAGGGGCTCAACGAGTTCAAGTCCGCCTTCGCCCGCGACGTGCCCGAGGGCGACCTCGCGGACGCGATGGCCGGCGCGGACGTGTTCGTCGGCCTCTCCGTGGGCGGCATCGTCGACGAGCGGATGGTCCAGTCGATGGCCGAAGACCCCATCATCTTCGCGATGGCCAACCCCGACCCCGAAATCGACTACGAGACGGCCAAACACGCCCGCGACGACACGGTCATCATGGCGACGGGCCGCTCTGACTACCCCAATCAGGTCAACAACGTCCTCGGGTTCCCCTTTATTTTCCGTGGCGCACTCGACGTGCGTGCCACCGAAATCAACGAGGAGATGAAAGTCGCCGCCGCTGAAGCGCTGGCCGAACTGGCACGCAAGGACGTCCCCGACGCCGTCGTCAAAGCGTACGGCGACCAGCCGCTGCAGTTCGGTCCCGAGTACATCATCCCGAAGCCGCTTGACCCGCGGGTGCTGTTCGAGGTGACCCCCGCCGTCGCACAGGCCGCAATGGACAGCGGCGCGGCCCGCACGGAACTGGACACCGACAGCTACGTGGAGGAACTGGAGGCCCGGCTGGGCAAGTCCCGGGAGATGATGCGGGTCGTCCTCAACAAGGCCAAGAGCGACCCCAAGCGCGTGGTGCTTGGCGAGGGCGACGACGAGAAGATGATTCGGGCGGCTTACCAGCTCGTCGAGCAGGGCATCGCCGAGCCGGTCTTGCTCGGTGACGCCGAGAAGATAGAGGCCACGCGCCGCCGCTTCGGCCTGGACTTTGACCCCGTCGTCGTCGACCCCGAGACGGCCGACATCGAGGCCTACGCCGACCGACTCTACGAGCTGCGCAAGCGAAAGGGGGTCACCCGCCGCGAGGCCGAGGAGCTGTGCCGGGACGGCAACTACCTTGGCAGCGTGATGGTCGAGATGGGCGACGCCGACGCGATGCTGACGGGGCTGACCAACCACTACCCGCGGGCGCTGCGTCCCCCGCTGCAGGTCATCGGCACCGCCGACGACGCCGACTACGCCGCCGGCGTCTACATGCTCACCTTCAAGAACCGAGTCATCTTCTGTGCCGACACCACGGTCAACCAGAACCCCAACGCCGACATCCTGGCGGAGGTGACCCGCCATACCGCCGAGCTGGCGCGGCGGTTCAACGTCGAACCGCGGGCCGCGATGCTTTCGTACTCGAACTTCGGCAGCGTCGACAACGCCGGGACCCGAAAGCCCCGCGACGCCGTCGCCAAGCTCCAGGCCGACAACCGCGTCGACTTCCCGGTCGACGGGGAAATGCAGGCCGACACCGCCGTCGTCGAGGACATCCTCACCGGGACCTACGAGTTCTCGGAGCTCGACGACCCCGCGAACGTGCTCGTCTTCCCGAACCTCGAAGCGGGTAACATCGGCTACAAGCTCCTCCAGCGGCTCGGCGGGGCCGAGGCCATCGGGCCGATGCTCGTCGGGATGGACAAACCGGTCCACGTCATCCAGCGCGGCGACGAGGTCAAAGACATCGTCAACCTCGCCGGCGTCGCTGTGGTCGACGCACAGCAAGAGTAACGTTCGAAAGGGATCAGCGTCCCCGTCCGCCCGCTGTGGGCGGGTTCAGGAAGAGGGCGTCGGTGACGACGGCCGCGCCCAGCAGCGCCCCGACGGCGAGGGCAGTCCGCATCGTCACGCCGAGGAGACCGCTCGCAACGGCCGCCACCAGGAAGGCCATCGGGATGACGGCCAGCACGAGGTCATAACGGGAGACCGACGCCGGCCGGAGGAGACGGTTCCGGGACTGTCCGTCTGGGCCGTGCGTTTGGCGTCCAGTACTCATCTGCCTGTCACCTCTCATTCGAATGTATGTATCTTCCCCCACTTAAATCTTCACCGAGTGACGTTGGGGGAACGTTCTCCGAACGTCGGTTGAACCGCCGGAAAACAGTGAGGTAACTATTCCATAAGTTATGAGGACATCTCGGGCCGGGGGTGTACAGACGTCACCGCCGGTGGTTCGAGAAGAGCAAAGGAAAAGGGAAGTCAGTCCATCGCTTCGCCCCGGTCGGCACGCGACGGCGGCGGGACCCGCTCGTCGGAGCGGGCCGACTCGGGCCGGAGACAGCGGTCCGCCTCGGTGTTGACGTGGTCGTACTGGTCGGGCGCGTTTGCAAGCGGGTGGGCGGGGTTCCGGTCGCCCGAGATGCGTGCGGCCCTGACCTCCTCGAAGCCGTTGATGCGGGCCTGGATGCCCCGCCAGTGCAGTCCCGTCGCCGGCGGCACGTTGACGCCGTGTGGCGGGTCGTAGGCCGAGCCGTGTGTCGCGAGCGCCTCGGCGTTTACGTTCTCGGCCAGCTGGTCGTGGTCGATGAGCAACCCGACGCGGGCGTCGTCAGGCGCCCGCGTGGCGAGGACGTCCATCCCCAGGTGGAGCGCCCGATACTCCGCGACGTTGTTGTCCGGGGCGCTGTCCGGAACCGAGAGGCGGACGACGCGCTCGCCGTCTATCGTCTCGATGACCACGCCCAGCCCGCCGGACTCTGTCGGTGTCCGGTCGCCGTTTACCGGCCCACCGCTGTGAGGTCGAAACGAGCCATCGGTGGCGATGTAGAAGTCGCGGTGGTGGCTACGAGGCGGATGGGCGATATGTGGCGTGGGTGACTCATCGAACAGGTCTCGTAACGTCGGCCGGCCATAAGCGGCCATACGCTGGGTAGGACAAGCGGGATATTAAATATGTGGTCCGAACTGTCGAGAGAACCGACACACCAGCGGCTCGCCGTCGCGACCCAGCCACGATACCCCCGTTACTCCCTGGCGTAGGAGTGCCCGACCAGCAGGGCCACGGCGTTGGCGAGGACCAGCGCACCGAAGGCGGTGCGGACGGCCGAGGACTGGAGGCCGGTGGCGAGCAACGGCAGGTAGAGGAACGGGAGGGCAACGGCCGTCCAGAACGCGACCCCGCGGATGGGGGCCACGAGTGTTCGGCCGACACTGGGGACCGCGTCGTCGACGAGGGCGAACAGTTCGTTTACTGACGAACTCGACATGGTTTGACCTGTCACTACCTACAGGGGAAACCGTCTTATAACCGTGAGAGGTTTCGGCATGTTTCGTCCCGTTTCACGGGACTAGACGGAACCTTGTGGACGTTTTACAACCGATGCAGATACGGCGAGAGATTTTATCCGTTCATCTAATCCCGTTACGTCAGTACGGGCAAAGATACGTTACACTCCGGATATCTCCGGAGACTACGGACCCAGCAGCGAGACACCTATCTCGCCGTCGGCGTCGTCGATAGTGACCGACCCGACGACGTGGTCGAGCAGCGCCGACCGCCAGGCGTCGACCCGCTCCTCGTGGTATTCGCGGTGGCGGTCGACCGAGTAGTCCAGTTCCGCCCGCGAGCGGAGTTCGTCGGCCGTCTCGTCCGGCGTCGGGTAGGCCGGCGCGTCGTCGTCGAGGAGCGACCGCGGCGGGATGTGAATCGTCCCCTCATCGTCGGCCGTCTGAACCACGTGCAGGCGCGCACGCATCCGACCGCTAAAGGGCGGAGTGACGCGCAGCACAGTCCGGGGCCCCCCGCGGGCGTCGGCCTCCATCGCCGCGAGCAGGTCCTCGGCGCTGACAGCGAGCGATCGGAGCACCGACGGGTCGGTCGTCATCACCGAAACACAGGTGCGCACGATACAAATCGTCCACGGAACGAGATGCGACAGCGGTGCGGTTGTCGGCGGGATGGCAGCCTGAATAATCAGCGCTGATAATTCCGTGGGTGGATTTATCATGCTGGCTAGTGAACTATCTGAAATGTGTTCACGATGACTGACCGGAGGTGAAAGGGTGCAAACGACAGCAACAGCGGAGCTGACAGTTCTGGTCGTCGACGACGAACAGGACGTGGCCGAGCTCTATTCGGCGTGGCTCGGGGCGGAACACGACGTTCGGAGTGCCAACAGTGGACAAGAAGCACTGGAGCTCGTCGACGGCGTCGACGTAGTGTTTCTCGACCGCCGGATGCCGGAGATGTCGGGCGACGATGTGCTCGATGAAATCGAGGCGCGGGGAATCAACTGCCGCGTGGTGATGGTCACGGCAGTGGACCCGGACTTCGACATCGTCGAAATGCCCTTCGACGACTATCTGACGAAACCGGTAGACCGGAGCGACCTGCTGGAGACAGTCGAGGCGATGCGGACCCGGGACGCCTACGACGAACAGCTCCAGGAGTACTTCGCGATGGCCTCGAAGAAAGCCACCCTCGAATCCGAGAAGAACCCGGTCGAACTCGACGCCCACGAGGAGTACCGCGAGGTGAGCGAGCGGGTCGAGGCCCTCCGCGAGCAGGCCGACTCAACCGTCGACGAACTCGACGACTTCGAGGCGGCGTTCAGGGATTTCCCCGGCGGATAGCGTCGTCGACGGTCCTGTCGGCCGAGTCCTTTCACCACTGGCGCCGAATTCAGACGGTTACGAGCACCTTGATAGCCTCCCGCTCGTCCATCGCGCGATACCCCTCGGGAACGCCGTCGAGGTCGACGGTCTTCGTGAAGATTGGCGACGGGTCGAGTATCCCCTGTAACACGTCCGCGAGCAACTCCTCGGCGTAGGCCCGAACCGGCGCAACGCCGCCCCGGAGCGTGCGGTTCTGCCGGAAGAGCCCGAAGACGTCGAGCCCCGACTCGTCGACGCCGTGGGGGACGCCGACGTAGCCGACGGTGCCCCCCGGCCGACAGACGTCGATAGCGGTGTCCATCGCCGACGCGGCGCCCACGCATTCGAGGACGTGGTTCGCGCCGCCGCCGGTCAGTTCCGTCGCCCGCTCGACCGCCGCCTCGCCGCGGGCGGCGACGGTCTCGGTCGCGCCGAACTGCTCGGCCAGGTCGAGCCGGTCCTCGTGGTGGCCCATCGCGATAATGCGCTCGGCGCCCAGCCGTCGGGCCGCGAGCACGCCACACAGCCCGACCGCGCCGTCGCCGACCACGATGCAGGTGTCGCCCTCGCCGACGCCCGCACTGACTGCGGCGTGGTGGCCCGTCCCCAGCACGTCGGTCAGCGGGAGCACCGACCGCAGCGTCTCCTCGTCGTCGGCGTGGCGGTCGGGCACCCTGACGAGCGTCCCGTCGGCCTGCCGTGCCCGGATGTACTCGCCCTGGCAGCCGCCGTTCTCGCCGCCCCAGGAGTCGCCGTTGACACAGGAGGTGTGCAGCCCCTTCCGGCAGAACTCACAGTAGCCACAGCTGATGAGGAAGGGCGCGAAGACGCGGTCGCCGGGCTCGACCGAGGTGACCCCTTCGCCGACTTCCTCGACGATACCCATCGGTTCGTGGCCGACGCGAGAGCCCTCCTCGCGGTCGCTCTCGCCCCGGTAGAACCACAGGTCCGAGCCACAGATAGCCGTATGCGTGACCTGGACGATTGCGTCGGTCGGTGCCTCGATAGTCGGTCGCGGGACCTCCTCTATCGTGATGTTGCCGGGACCGTTGTAGATTGCAGCGCGCATAGGCCTCTTTGGACGGACGGGGACAAATTCGTTCGCCCACACGGTACGGCCGGCAGTATAAGTCCCTCCAGTCGAACTCCCCGGTATGGACGCGCGAGCCACCATCCGCGAGTACTACGACTCCCTGCGCCACGGGGCGCCGCTTGACACCTTCTTCGCCGACGACCGGCCCGACGACGACGCTATCGTAAAGTTCGGCATCAGCGAGCGGCTGGTCGGCGCCGACAGCGTCCGCCAGGGGCTGCGCGACCAGACCGCCGCGACGAGCGACTGGACCGTCGACAGCCGCGACCTGCGGGTCACCGAGCGTGACGCAGTCGCGTGGTTCAGCGACGACGTGGCGCTGGCCTGGGACGACGGGGGCGAGCGCCACAAGTTCCACACCCGCTGGAGCGGCGTCCTGGAACGCCGCGACGGAGACTGGGCGTTCGTCGGGATGCACGTCAGCGCACCGGCCGAACTGTAGCGAGCCCCGACGGGACGAGTCGTCGCGGTTACGCCGGCCCTGCCCCGGGCGCCAGAGGCCGTACCAAGGCGATAGCGGCGGGGCGACAGATCTGCCGGGACGCCGGCCGTAGCGACCTGGTTTGCAACTGCGTTACGAACGGGGTTAGGGCGCACCTGCCTGAAGTGTATCACCGTCTACTCCGGTCGAACTGGTACGTACATTGTCCGTAACTAATCCGTCCCACCGCATAGCTCGCCCGAGGATAGTTTCATGTCAGAACAGACGGGGGAGAGACTGGCGAACCGGCGAGACGTGCTCCACAGCAGTGCAGTCCTCGGAAGCGGCTTGCTGGTGAGTGCGTTCGCGGGTGAGAGTGTCGCCACAGACGAGAGAGAGGAGAGCCAGACCGAGATGGTCGGCTACATCAGCCGCTCGTCGTATCGGAAGCTCACGGGGTCGGACGAGGTCGACTGTGTGCCGGGCGACGACGTCTGGGGCGGGGGCTTCTACGTCAAGCGAGCGGCCGAAGACGACGACGGCGCCGCCGGTGTGTCCGTCTCGGTCCCGGAGACCTGTTCCGGCGACGAAGACGAGCGACACGCGGCATACACCGTCACGGCCGACGCGACCGTCGACCTGACCGGGGGACCAAACGGCCACGGCCCCTGGGGGCGGGCGTGCGGGAGCTGGGTGTTCGTGGGGCGTGGCGAAACGCCGGAGACGGACACGGTGTACCGGGTGACCGGGGTCCAGGGGCCCGAGCCGCCGGCCCCCTGTCACGAGGGTGTCACCGCCACCGACAGCGAGGGCGAGCCCCTCGGCGGACCGATGGACCTCGTGCGCATCTCCTTCGAGCGAGCGCCGCCCGCCGAGCAGTGGACACAGACCGGGAAGTTCACCGAGTGCGGTGGCTCGGTCGCAGTCGACGGGACGACGGCCGTTCTCGGCCCCGGCGGCGCGGGGCCGGCGTGTGTCCTGACCCGCACCGACGGCGGCTGGACCCAGGAGACCACGCTCGCCGACGGGGACGACATCCGCGGTGCCCCGGCGTTCGACGGCGACACGGTGCTTTTCGGCGGTCCCCGCGACGGGGACACCGGCAACAGCCCGGTACTGGCCTACGCTAAGACCGACGGGAGTTGGGAGAAGCAGGCGACGCTCCTGCCCGGTGACCTCGATGAGGACGCGGACTTTGGCGACTCCTACGACGTCGATGGCGACACGATTGTCGTCGGTGCACCTCAAGACCCCGGCACCAACGACCGCAGCGAGGGGGCCGTGTACGTCTACACCCGGTTCGACGGGGACTGGAGCTTGGACGCGACACTGGAAGACAGCCGCGACAGCACCGACACCGCGGACGGGCTGGGCAACGACGTCGCGGTGGACGGCGACACCATCCTCGCCGGGGCACCGTACGCGATCTACTACGCGTTTGGCTTCTCCGGCGTGGGCGGGGCGCTCGTCTTCACCCGGTCGGACGAGGAGTGGACACAGGAGACGTTCCTCCGGTCTGACAACCCGGACAACGAGGACGGACAGGGCACCATCGTCGCGGTGGACGGCGACACGGCTGTCCTCGCGAACCCCAGAGCCCCGGGGCCCGCCAGCGAGGTGTTCGCCGGAGCGGCGTGGGTCTTCACCCGCGAGGGGTCCGAATGGGACCACCAGCAGAAGGTCACGCCGGACAACTGGGGCAAGGACACCTTTTTCGCCCCGGATGTCGCCCTCGACGGCGACACCATCCTCGCCGGGGCGAGTACCACGAACTACAGCAGCGACAACAGGAGCGGCGCCGCGTACATCTTCGCCCGCGACAGTTCGACGTGGGAGCAGCAAGCGCGCCTCACCGCGCCCGACCGCGAGCCGGTAGATCAGTTCGGGGCCCAGTTCGGGAAGTCGGTGGCGCTGGCGGCGAAAACCGCGTTCGTCGGGGCCCCCGATGACGAGAATCCCGACGGCACCGAGGGGTCGGTGTACGCCTTCGAGCAGTGAGCTAGGGAGAACGCGACCGAGCCACGGAGACGACTGTGGCGTCTCCTGTGCTGTCGGTCGTCGCTACCGGGACGTTGCACGGCGTCACCGCTCCCTGGCGGTCGTGGTTCCTCGGAAAATGCCCGGGGAGGGCCCCGTACCACGGAGACGACTGTGTCGTCTCCTGATTCACGCGAGCGCCAGCGAGCGTGAATCCTCCCGGGTTCTCCGCCCTCCACGGCTCATACAGAGAGCGGTCGCTCGCCGACGCGAGCGACAGATAAGGTATGCCCGGGGAGGGCTCCGAACCCTCGATCTCCGCATAACCCAGGTCCGAGGTGTGACGAGCACCCCACGGGTCATGCCGGTGTGGTACCGCATGAGTCGTAAGACCCTATGAGTGCGGCGCTATGTCCAGCTAAGCCACCCGGGCTCTGTTGCACTCGGTGATTTGCCACTCGCCGTATTGAAGGTTCTCATCTCCCCGGAGGCTGTGTCGTTCTCACACGGTCGGGGGATTTAAGCCACCGCGCTGGTATGCGTCCTGCATGGATATACCAGACCTCGTCCGAAAGGAGCTCGGGGACGAGGAGATCCAGGCCGGCGTCACGCTCGGCGACGAGGACGCGGTCTGTTTCACACCGACCAGAACGCTCGTTTACCGTGGTGAGGGCCTGCTGAGCGACGAGAAAGTCGATGCCTACCCGTACGACTTCGAGCGGCTGACCATCTCGGAGGGGCGCCGCAAGACGAAGTTCACGCTCGTCTACACCGACGGGAAGCGGGACTTTGGCGTCCCCGGGAGCCGAACCGACGCCGTCCTCGAACGGCTCATCGAGGGGGCGTTGCGGGTCTCGAACGCCATCGGCGCCGAGGAGCGCGTCACCGGCGTCTTCCGCTTTAGCGAACTCACGCTCGTGATAACCGAGAAGCGGCTGTTGAAACATCTGGGCAGTGTCAGCTGGGACAGCGACTTCGAGGCCTACCCGTTCGACGCCGTCACCGGGCTGGAGTTCGAGAAGGGGTCGGTCGCGACGGCAATCGTCTTCTCGGTCAACGACCGGCCGGAGCGAATCAAGGCGCCCAGCGACCAGGCGCCCGCGGTCCGCAAGACGCTCCAGGAGGCGCTCTTTGCCTTCCACGAGGTGTCGTCGCTTGCAGACCTCAACGCGAAGGTGGCCGGCGACCCGGAGGAAGAGCCGGAGGAAAGCGGCGGGCTGGGGCTGGAAAGCGGTATCGACCCGCTGGTCAGCAGCGAGGACGACGGCAACGAAGCGACCGAGACGTCGACTGCGGCGGATGCCGCCACGTCGGCCACGGCCGCCAGACCGGTGGCCGAACAACCGTCCGACACCGATGGGGACATCGCCGCGCTCGAACAGCAGGTGGCCGAGCTCACCGCGGCCATCGAGCGACAGAACGAGCGCATCGAGGCCCAGGACGAAACGATCCAAGCGCTCATCGAGGAGCTGCGGCAGGGTCGCTGAGCGTCGTCTCCCTTCGGCGGTCGGGAGCCGTTCGCCCAGTTATTCCCGCCCGAGCACTTTCCGGATACACGTCGAGCCGAATGGACCGAGTTCGCCGCTGTCGAACTGGACGAAGTGGCCGGTAGTGATGGCGGCCCCGCAGCGCTCACACGAAAAGTCGCCCTCCCGCACGTCCACGTCGGCCTCGAAGCTGACGTAGGTGCCCCCCGAAGTGGGGCGGACGAGCCCGTCCTCGCGGTCGATGACGCCACGCATCGCGGCAATGTCGAGAATCTCGCGCTGGACGCCGGGGTTCGTGGTCACCGTCTCGATGCGGTCCATCGCCTCGGCGACCGACAGCGACTCCACTTCCAGATGGGCAAGCAGTTCGACCCCGAGTGCCACGGGGTCGCGCTCGTCGTCGGACACACCAGTCACGACGGGTGCGACCGGATTAATCCTTATCGACGGCGGGCGTGTCACACCGCTCGGCGTCGCCCTCGCGGCAATAGTTCGCAAGCGGACAGTAGCTGAGTACGACGATTGCTCGTTCACAGAGCGATCTATGCCGATATTCCATTGATTTTCCGGCACAATCGTGACATACATATCAATATTCGGACAAGAGTTATAACACCGGAGCCACTTCGTTCAACTGCAATGACATACACACCACTCAGCGAGTCGGTCGAGATGTACCGGACCACGGAGCTGAGCCTCTCCCAGATAGCGGCACGAGCAGGCATTGACGAAAGCGAACTCGCGTCGGAACTGCGCTCCCGCGGAATCACCCTCCGGTCGGAAGACCAGGGCGCCGTGGCGACGACGACCCGCAGCTAACACCCCGACCATTTTTATATTCGGCGCTGACCACAAGAGGTTTGACCGCTGCCCGCACTCACACGTGTAGATGGACCGCCTCGCGAAGCAACAGCTGTTCGGGTCGGCTGTCCTCGCCGTCGCCGTGGCCGCCGTCGCAGTCGTGTTCTCCCCGGCGCGGCTCATCCGCGAGGCCATGCATCTGGCCGACCACCCGGTGTATCTCGCGGGCGTCATCGTCGCGCTGTATCTCGTCCGCCCCTTCTTCGCGTGGCCGACCATGCCGCTGTCGGCCTTCGTCGGCTTCGTGCTGGGCATCGGCTACGGGATTCCGGTCGCGCTGATGGGCGCGCTGGTGACCTGTCTCATCCCCTACCGGTTCGCCGAGCGGGCGGGCGAGCAGGGCGGGATGTTCGGCTGGCTGGGCGAGTCCGGCCAGCGCATCATCGAGGTGACCGGCGAGACACGGGGCGTCCTCGCGGCCCGGCTCTCGCCGGTGCCCGCCGACCCCGTCTCCTACGGCGCAGGCTTTGCGGGCGTCTCGACGCGCGCGTTCGTCGTCGGCACCTTCGTCGGCGAGGTCCCGTGGGTCGTCGTCGAAGTCATCGCCGGCGCGTCGATGCGGTCGCTGACGCTACAGGGACTCTCCATCGAAGCGCTGCCACAGCTGCTCGTCTTGCTTGGCGCGCTGTCGGTGCTGGTGTTGGCCGGCCCCACGTACCGGCATTTCAGCGGTCGGCCCGACTCGTCGTGAACTCAAATCGGGCGCCGCCTGACTCGCTCTCGGTCGCACGCACCGACCAGCCGTGGGCAGTCGCGATGTCCTCAACGATTGCCAGGCCGAACCCGGTCCCGTCTTTGGCCGTGGTGTAGCCCCGCTCGAACACCTTCTCGTAGTCCCCGTCCGGGATACCGGGGCCGTCGTCGGCGACGTAGAACCCGGTGACAGCGTCGCCGTCTTCGGCGATAGTCCCGACAGTCACCGTCAGGTTTCGCCCGAGCGACCGGTCGGGCGGCCGACGGGAGAGTGTGTCGTAGGTCGGGTCTTGCTGGTAGCGGCCGTGTTCGACGGCGTTTCGAAAGAGGTTCTCGAGTAGCTCCCGGAGCCGGTCGGGGTCCGCATCGACGGTCGCCGTGTCTGCCAGTTCGAGCGTCGCCCCAACGGTGTCGACGCTGTCCCACGCCCCCTCGGCAGCCGTCGCGACGTCGACCCGCTCGACGCGACCGACGGCGTCACCCTGCCGGGCGAGCGTGAGCAGGTCCTCGATGAGCTGCTCCATCCGGTCGGCGGCCCCGGCCGCCGCATCGAGATGAGTCACGTCGCCGGTCTCCAGCGCCATCGAGAGCCGCCCCTGCACGACGTTGAGCGGGTTCCGGAGGTCGTGGCTGACGACGGAGGCAAACTCCGAGAGGCGCTCCTCGCGGGCCTTGCGCTCGTGGATGTCCCGGATGACGCCGGCGGTGCCGGCGAAACAGCCGTCCTCGGACGGCAAGAGCGCGAGGTTGTTCTCCGAGGGAATCCGCTCGCCCCACTTCGTCACTACGTCCATCTCCAGGGTCCCACTGTCGGCCTCGGGGTCCGCGAGCAGGTCCTGGATGAGTCGGTCACTCCGGTCGACGTCCTCGTCAGTGATGATGGTCCCGATGTGCTCGCCGACGAGCTCGTCGGGCGTGTAACCGGTCATCGGCTCGATGGCCTCGTTGACGAAGGTGAACGTGCCGTCCTCGTCGAGGGCGTACACCGGGTCGCCGACCGCTTCGACGATGGTCTCGTACCGTCCCAGCTCACGGTCGCGTTGCTTCCGGTCGGTGATGTCGCGGGCGATACCGGCGATACCGATCAGGTCGCCGTCCCCGTTCTCGATGAGCGAGCCGCGGAACTCGTGGCGGATGTGCTCGCCGTCGCTGGTCACCAGGGGCGCCTCGAAAGTCGCCTGCCCGGTCCGGACGCTGCGCTCGATGGCGTCGGTTACCTCCTCGTGGAACGGCTCTGGGATGAGGTCGTAGGCCACCATCGTCGAGAGCTCCTCGTCGCTGTAGCCAAGTACCGTCGTCGCGGTGTCGTTCCAGCGCAGCACCTCCCCGTCGAGGGAGATCAGATAGAACACGTCATCAAGCGTGTCGACGAGGGCCTCGGTGAACTCGCGCTCGCGCTCTAGCTCCCGTTCGCGTTCCCGCCGAGCGGTGATGTCCGTGATGAACCCCTCCAGGAGTTCGACGCTGTCGTCGGTATCGGCGGAGCCGTCTGCCCGTGAGGTCTCCGCCCTCACGCTGTCGACGACCCGCCCCCGTTCCCACAGCCACCGCTGCTCGCCGTCGGCCGTCGTGACCCGATAGCTCACCTCGAAGGGGTCGCCGGAGTCAATGCTCGCCTGGACCTGCGGGTTGATACGGTCGGCGTCCTCGTCGTCGATGAGCGACCCCCACGTCACCTCGCCGGACTCGATGGCCTCGGGCGGGTAGCCGACAAGCTCCATGGCCCCGTCGCTTACGAACTCCATCGGCCAGCCGGGCTCGTTGCGCGCCCGGTACACCATCCCCGGGAGGTTCGAGATGAGCGTCGAGAGCTTGCGTTCGGACTCCCGTAGCGCCGACTTGGCCCGGGTCTCGCCCACCGCCCGCCTGATGCGGTTCGCCAGGACCGTGTACTGGTCGGTGCCGATGTCCTTCTGGAGATACTCCGTGACCCCGGTGCTGATGGCGTCGCTCGCTATCTCCTCGTTGCCCTTCCCGGTAAAGAGGATGAACGGCAGCTCCTCGAACTCCTCGCGGACGGCCTTCAGGAACTCCAGCCCGTCCATCCCCGGCATATCGTGGTCGCTGACGACACAGGCAATCGGCTCCTCCCGGAGCCGTTCTAGCCCGTCCCGGGCCGAGAACTCGTTGACCACGTCCAGCCCCTCGTCGGCCCGTTCGAGATGCAGGGCGGCGACCTCCGCGAGCTCCCGGTCGTCGTCGACGTGGAGGACGCGGATGTCACCCTCACTACTCATTGTCCCATTCTACGGTTCCATCCCTATAAATCCGTTAGCAGACGGCTCGGGCCGTCTGTCACGGTAGCCCGGTCAGTAGAACGTGTCGGCGCAGTCGTAGACGACACCGTGTTCCGGGCAGACGTACTTGCAGTGGCGGTGGTACATCGACCGGTCACAGCGCGGGCAGGGCCGGCCGGCGTCGTCGCTCATACACCCGCAAACGGGCCGTCCCCATATCGCTCTTTGGGACCGGGACAGAGCGGCGAGAGGACACGCCGCGTGTGACCAGAAACACCCATCCGGCTCGATGCCGACCACAGGGTATGCCCAGAGAGATAACTGGCGAGGTCATCCACGTCGTCGAGCCCGACGAACACGACGACTACGAACTCGACGGGACTGTCGCGGAGCTTGCGGAATCGCGGTACCTCCTCGTCTGTCGGGAGGGCGGGGTGCCCTCACTCTTCGAGCGGGTGGTCGCTTTCTTCAAACGCGACCCGATCACGCCGGTCACGCTGGTCGCCGACGAGGGCGCCGAGGTGGGAACCGAAATCGAAGCGACGGTCGACTTTACCACGGTCGACGGCGTCTACGAGGTCGTCGAAATCGAGTAGAAAGCGGGCAGCGACGAATTACGGCTCCGGTGTCACACGCTCCAGTTGGCCGCGGCAGTCGTCAGTTCAGCACTCGGACCAGCCACAGGACTCGCAGGTCTTGCACCCCTCCGAGTAGTACAGCGACATCGAGCCACACTCGGGACACTCCGGGCTCTCGCCGGCGTCGATGAGGTCCTGCTGGGCGCCGTCAGCGGCGTCGGCCTGTGGGCCGTCAGACTGGGCCTGGTTTGCGCCGGAGTCGATGGACTCCGGACCGGCGTCCACGTTGGCGTCGACGCTCGCGTCGCCGGCCTGCAGACCGCCATCAGACTGCGTCTGATGTGCTCCGGAGTCGATGGACTCCGGACCGCCGTCAGTCTGGTGGGAGGCCGACCGCTCGCGGTCTTCCCCTTCGGCGGTCTCCTCCAGGGTGACCTGCTGCGGGTAGGCCTTGTCGACGTCGCCGTCGAGGTAGCGACGCAGGGCCGTACCGATGGCGTCCGGGATGGACTGGATCTGCTCGCCCTTGTCCCAGGCGACCTTCGGCGACCGGATGCCCTGCAGCTCGTCGGCGATCTCCTCGGGGTCGACGCCGCTGCGCAGCGCCGTCGAGATGGTCTTTGCCAGCGCCTCGGTGAAGGAGGCGGTGAAGCCACCGGAGTTCCCGATGTTGGCAAAGAGCTCGAAGGGGCGCTCGGCCTCGGGGTCCTCGTTGATGTTGACGTAGAGCTTCCCGTAGCCGGTGTCGATGCGCTGGGTGACACCGTGGAGCACGTCCGGACGGGAGCGCTTGCGGGCGAACTCGTTGTCCTCGCCGTCGGCGTCGGCGAGGAGGCTCTCGACGGAGTCGTCGAGTGCGGCCTGGACGGCGTCGTCCTCGAGGAAGCCCTCGATACCGCCGAACATCTCTTCGAGCTGGGCGACCAGTTCCTCGGTATCCATGTCCGAGAACTCGGTGTTCTGGGCCCGCGTCGTCAGCACCTGCTTGCTGCGGGTGCCGTCGCGGTAGTAGGTGACGCCCTTGCCGCCGTGGTCGTAGATGTACTGGAACACCTCGGCGGCGTCCTCGATGGTGGAGTCGTTGGGGGCGTTGACGGTCTTCGAGATAGCCGAGTCGACGCCCTCCTGGCAGGCGACCTGGATGCCGGCGTGGTCGCGGGCCGAGAGGTCGCCGGTGGTGACAAACAGCTCACCGAGGGCGTCGGGCACCGTCGTCAGGCCGTCGACGCCGTCGAACTCGTTGTTGGCCATCTGCTCTTGGGCCTCCTGCTTGACGGCCTCGACGTCGAGGCCGTTCTCCTCTAAGGCTCGGAGGAAGTAGTCGTCGAACTCGACGAGCATCTCGTCGCCCTGGACGTCGTCGGAGACGTTCTTGTAGTAGGCGACGTTGTAGATGGGCTCACACCCGCCGGTGGTGTTGCCGATCATCGACGTGGTGCCGGTCGGCGCGATGGTCGTCGTGTTGTGGTTCCGGATGGGGTAGCCGTCGGCCCAGTCGTCGGCGTCCTCGCCGGTCTGTTTCTCGAACCACTCGGCGTACTCGGTGGGACTCGCGTACTTGGAGTTGTCCCACTCCTCGAAGGTCCCGCGGTCCTGTGCGAGCTCGTGGCTCGCCTGCTTGGAACCGTGGTTGATGTGGCGCATGACCTGGCGGGCGATCTCGTTGGCCTCGGGGGAGCCGTACTCGACGCCGAGCTGGATGTACAGCTGGGCCAGCCCCATGATGCCCAGGCCGATCTTCCGCATCTCGCGGACCTTCTGCTCTATCTTCTCGACCGGGAAGTCGGACATCGTGACGACGTTCTCGAGGAAGCGGGTCCCGAGCTCGATGCGGTCGTCGAGTTCGTCCATGTCCATCGCCTCGTCGAGGAACGCGGAGATAGCCGCCTCCTGGGAGTCGTACTCGTCGCCGTGCTCGTCGGCCCAGACGCGGTAGTCCGGGGCGTCAAGCGACGCGAGCGTCGAGAGGTTGATGTGACCGAGGTTGCAGGCCTCGTACTCCTCAAGCGGTTGCTCGCCGCAGGGGTTCGTGGCGAGAATCTGGTGGTCGGGATGTTCCTCGACGTCGAAGGAGTGTTGCTTGTTGACGCGTTCGAGGTAGATGACGCCCGGTTCGCCGTTCTCGTGGGCGCCCTGGACGATGCGCTCGAACAGCTTCTCCGCCGGAATCGAGAGCTCCTCGCCGACCTCGACGTACTCGCCGAGGTCGAACATGTCGTACAGCTCCTTCGTTTCGGCGGTGGCGATGTGGGGTTCCTCCGTACGGGGGTTGGTGAAGGTGAACTCCTCGCCGTTCTTGTAGGCCTCCATGAAGTCGTCGGTGATACCCACCGAGATGTTGAAATTCGAGAGGTGGCCCTCGACGGCGTTGCGGAGGTGCTTTGGCACCTTGCCGTCGTCGTCGATGAGCTCGCGGGCCTCTTCGAGGGCCTCGGCGAAGGAGTTGTGCGTGAAGTCGTCGGGGTCGTTCAGGCGCAGCGTCTCGGCCAGGGAGACGTCCTTGTTCTTGGCGTGGATGAACTGGATGACGTCCGGATGGGAGACACGCATGACGCCCATCTGTGCGCCCCGTCGGGCGCCGCCCTGGGCGATGGTCTCGCACATCTGGTCGTAGGTCCGCATGAAGGTGATGGGGCCGGAGGCGATGCCGCCGGTCGAGCCGACGGGGTCGCCGTAGGGGCGCAGCTTCCAGAACGCATAGCCCATCCCGCCGCCGGACTGGAACACCTGGGCGGCTTCCTTTGCGGTCTGGTGGATGTCGTCGATGTCGTCGGCGGGCGAGTCGACGAAACACGCCGAGAGCTGCTGGAGCTCGTCGCCGGCGTTCATCAGCGTCGGCGAGTTCGGCATAAAGGAGAGTCGCTCCATCTGCTCCTGGAAGGCGTCGGCCGTCGACTCGACGTGGCTCCGGACCGAGTCGGGCAGCTCCGGGACGACGGTGTCGTAGGCGAACTTGTTGACGTTGTAGACAGAGAGGGTCGTCTCGGCGTCGTCGTCGACGGTTGTCCCCTTCCCGAAGACCTCGGCCGCGAGCTCGTCACGGCGCGGGTGGTCGGGTTTGACCTGGTCCGGCGTGACCGTGATTTCGAGGTCCTGCTTTTCGGCCTCGAAGACGGCCTCGGCGAGGGCGACGTTCTTCGCGACCCGTTCGAAGAGGTCCTCGGGGCTCTCGACGAGGTCCCCGTTCGAGTCCTTGCGGAGGTACCGTGCGGGCAGGATGTTGTTGTAGGCGTTTCCTGTCAGCCGGTCTTCGAGCGTGTCCCCCTCGGTGCGCTTGATCGGAAGCGTGAGTTCGTCGGCGCCGAGTTCGCCCTTACTCATGCGTCTGTCCTCCGTCGACAGCGTGGCGCTGTCGGGCTATACCCCATTCTGGCGTGTTCCATGTTCCGGTCATTTCTGACGGCGAATACGTATTCATCGGTGTCGTATAATGGTTGTTTTTCTGCGCTCGGTGGCGGCCGCAGTCGGCTGAGAGTCGCGACTACGGCCAGTGTGATACGGGTCGCTGTAGCGATATACCGGTGTGTCGGTGTTGGTGTAATCTACAACGCCCCGCGTGAGTCGTCCGCGGCGACCCGTTCGGCAGAGCCGCGTGTAACCACTAGCAACGCAGGTTAGCTAATAATGGTGAGCAGACCGCAGTGAAAGTGGAAACCGGGGTCGACAAACCGCCCGAAAGAGCCGGGAAATCCAGTCGAAACTAGTGGGGGTTTCAGGTGGAGATAGCCGCCGGAGTTGTCGCAAATCTTGCCAGCTCGCTCACCGTCAGACACGACGCCGTCCGGCGGTTTTCTTCGCGAGCCGTCGCCCTCTTGCGGTGCGCGCTGTGCCGACGGCGTCTCAGGTTTATTTTACCACTGCCGGCGGAGCCACGAAGTATTTGTGTCCGCTGTGTGTCACAGCGAGTATGTTCGCCCTGTTGCAACTCGGTGGGTTCGGGACGCTCGAGTCGCTGCTCATCGGGCTCGTCCTGATTGCGGTCGTCCTGCTCGTCGGTCGCCTGGTGATGAAAGTCGCGTGGCGGCTCGTCATCATCGCCATCATCGCCGTCGCAGTGCTGTGGCTGCTGAGCCTGCTCGGCTTTGGCGTGCTCTAGAGCCCGTCGAGGAAGTTCTCGATGACGTCGTGGCCGACCGCCGTCAGCACCGACTCGGGGTGGAACTGGACGGCTTCGATGGGGTACTCGCGGTGGCGAACGCCCATCACCAGTTCGGTCCCCTCATCGGTCGTCGTCGTGGCCGATACCTCGAACTCCTCGGGCACCTCGGTCGCGATAAGGGAGTGGTAGCGCCCGCCCTGTAGCCCCTGGTCCAGCCCGGCGAAGACGCCCTCGCCGTCGTGGTCGATGGGGAAGGCCTTCCCGTGGATGGGTTCGGGCGCGCGGCCGACGGTGCCGCCGTAGGCGTAGACGGCCGCCTCTAGGCCGAGACAGACGCCAAGCGTCGGCACGTCGGGACTGAGCTCCCGGAGCACGTCCATCGTCACGCCCACGTCCCGGTCGTTCTTGGGGTGGCCCGGACCCGGCGAGATGACGATAGCGTCGGGGTCGAAGGCCCGGACGTCCGCCAGCGAGGCCGTGTTGCGGACGACGTCGGTCTCCGCGTGTTCGGAGACGTACTCGACGAGGTTGTAGGTGAAAGAATCGAAGTTATCGATGAAGAGGACGCGGGGCTGGTCGCCCGGCCCCTCCGCCGTGGCGTCGGCGCTCATCGACCCGCCCCCGGTTCGTCGGCAACGGTCGAAGCGGCCCCGCCCTCGCGCTCGATGCGCTCGACGGCCGCCAGCACGCCGTCCATCTTCTGTTCGGTCTCGACGTACTCGCTCTCGGGGTCCGAGTCGGCGACGATACCGGCCCCGGCTTGGACGGTGACGCGGTCGTGGACCGGGTCGCTGTCGTCGGGCAGTGCGACCCCCTCCTCGACCGTTGCCGACCGGATGACGATAGCGAAGTCGGTGTCCCCGCCCCAGTCGAAGTAGCCCACGCCGCCGCCGTAGGGGCCCCGGGGGGAGCGTTCCAGCTCGTCGATTATCTCCATCGCGCGGATTTTGGGCGCGCCCGAGAGCGTCCCCGCGGGGAAGGTCGCCCGCGCGGCGTCGAAGGCGTCACACTCCGGTGCCAGCGTCCCCGTCACCGTGGACTCGATGTGCTGGACGTGGCTGTACTTGAGGACGTTCATGAACTCCTCGACGCGGACGCTACCGGCCTCGGAGACCCGGCGTACGTCGTTTCTGGCCAGGTCGACCAGCATCGTGTGTTCGGCCCGCTCTTTGCCGTCGGCGAGCATCTCGCCGGCCAGCCGTCGGTCCTCGACTGGCGAGTTCCCTCGTGGGCAGGTCCCCGCGATGGGGTTCGAGACGACGCGGTCGCCGGCCACCGAGACCAGCGTCTCCGGGCTGGCCCCGACGATGCTCAGGTCGTCGTGGCCAAGCAGATACATATACGGCGAGGGGTTCACTTCCCGCAGGGCCGCGTACAGCCCCAGCGGGTCGATATCGCCGTATAACTCGCGAGTCCGGGAGACGACGCCTTGGTAGATGTCCCCCGAGAGGACGTACTCCTTGGCCCGGGAGACGGCGTCCTCGTACTCGTCCTGGGGGCCGGCCACCTCGGCCGCCCGCTCGAAGCCGCCGGTGTCGAGTTCGTCGGCCCCGGTCAGCGCCGCCTCGACGCGGTCGGCTTCGGCGAGCAGTTCGTCGTAGCGCTCGCCGGCGTCCTCGTCGGCGCGGACGACGGGCGTGAAGACGAGTTCGACGGTGTCTTCGACGTGGTCGAACCGCAGCGTCGACGTGGTCAGGACGAACTGCGCGTCCGGGAACCGGGAGTCAGGCCGTTCCATCCCGACCTCGTCGAGCCAGAGGTCGTAGACGGCGTCGTAGGCGAGAAAGCCCACGAGCCCGCCGTCGAGGTGCTGGCGGTCCATCTCGGGGAACCCCCGCAGTTCGACGTCGGGCATCGCCGCCCGGAGGTCGTCAAGGACGTCGCCGCCGTCAGTGGTCACCAGGTCCGCGTAGCGGTCGTCGAACACCTCGACCTCGCTGTCGTCGCCCGTGACCGTGACGACCGCCCGCGGGTCGTAACCCACGAAGGAAAACCGGGCGTGGCGGTCGTCCGTCTCCGGAGCGAAGGCGCCGTCGGGGTCGCTAGAGGCGACCTTCTCGGCGCTCTCAAGCAGGAACGTGTAGTCGCTCTCGGTAGCGTCGCTGGTCCGGCCCGACAGCGCCGCGTAGGCCGACAGCGGGTCGAGGTCGACATCGATGTCGGCCGCGGCACGCACTACCACCGGCCGGTCGGCCTCGGCGTGTTCGACGAACTGTTCGCGGGAGATATCGAGAGTCACGCCGACACCTCCTCGTCGGCTGTCACACCCGCGGCGTTCGCGACGAAGCGACGGACTGCGTCGTGGTCCTTCTCGCCGCCCGCGCTCTCTACGCCGCTTGCCGTATCCACGGCGAACGGCCGGACAGTACGGACGGCCCCGGCGACGTTCTCCGGGGTGAGCCCGCCAGCCAGAATCACCGGCGCGTCGAGGGCGGCGACGAGCTCTCGGGTACGCTCCCAGTCGTGGGTCTCGCCGGTGCCGCCCGCGCCCTCGTCGTCGACGGAGTCGACCAACAGCGCGTCGGCGTGGTCGGCATAGGCCTCAACGTCGTCGGCCTCGGGGTCGACCACGGCGAGGAGCTGCTGGCTCACGCGACGGGAGAGCGCGCCAAGCTCGGCCGGAGTGAGCCCGTCGTGGACCTGCACGGCGTCGGGTTCGATTTCGTCGATGCGCTTGACGGCTTCCTGGACCGTCGTCGGCATCGTCACCAGCACGCTCGTCGCGAGCGGCGGGACGCCGGCGACGAGAGCGCGGGCCGTGTCCTCGTCCACCTCTCGGGGAGTGTCCACCGGGACACCGTGGATGACGCCGACGGCGTCCGCGCCGGCCGCGACGACGGCGTCCCGGTCCTCGGCACTGGTCACACCACAGATCTTCGCGCGCGTCATTCCCCGATCAGGTCCTCCAGCTTCGCGGCGGCGTCGCCCGACTCGATGGCCTCCCGGGCCAGGTCGACGCCCGCCTCGTGGCTCTCGGCGACGCCGGCGACGTAGATGGCCGCGCCCGCGTTCGCGAGGATGATGTCCCGTTTCGCGCCGGTGACCTCGCCGGAGACGATACCGCGGAGGTCCTCGGCGTTTGCCTCTGGCGACCCGCCGGCGACGGCGTCAATGTCGTGGCGTTCGAGGCCGAGATCCGCGGGCGTGAGCGTGTACTCCGAGATGGCGTCCCCGGTGACCTCCGCCACGGTGGTCTCGTCGTGGATGGCGATTTCGTCCAGCCCGCTGCCGTGGACGACGAGGGCCCGCTCGGTGTCCAGTCGCGCCAGCGCCTCCGCGAGCACCGGCACCAGGTCGGGGTCGTACACCCCGAGCACCTGTGCCTCGGCTCCCGCGGGGTTCGTCAGCGGCCCGAGGATGTTGAAGACGGTCCGCATCCCGAGTTCCTTTCGCGGGCCGATGACGGCCTTCATGGCCGGGTGGAAGACGGGCGCGAGCATGAACCCGATGCCGTCGCGCTCGATGCGCTCCTCGACGGCCGGCGGCTCCGCGTCCACGTCGACCCCGGCGACCTCCAGCACGTCGGCGCTGCCCGACGAGGAGGAGACCGAGTAGTTGCCGTGCTTGGCGATAGGAACGCCCGCCCCCGCCGCGACGATGGCGCTGGTCGTCGAGACGTTGATAGTGTTGTAGTCGTCGCCGCCGGTGCCACAGGTGTCGACCAGCCCCTCGCGGTCGGGCTGGATAGTCCGGGCCGCGTCGCGCATCCCCTGTGCGAAGCCGGATATCTCGGCCTCGGTCTCGCCTTTCGCCCGCAGCGCCGACAGCAGCGCCCCGATCTGGGCCTCGGTGGCTTCCTCGAAGACGAGCGTCGCGACCTCGCGTGCCTCGTCCTGTGTCAGGTCCTCGCCGTCCGTAACGCGCTCGATGTAATCCTGCATAGTGGTCACCAATGTCCTCTTTCGTGTTGTGATGTACAAATCTGCACACTGACTTAAGCCTATCGGGCCACCAGTGTGTTCCGAACCAACAGACGGCGTGCGGGTCCGGAATTCGAAAGCTTCAATTGTACCCCCCGGCAAGGATTGGTTGCACGAGGCAGTGAGGGTTCGTGGTCTAGGTCGGTTATGACACCTCCTTGACATGGAGGAGGCCGGCGGTTCAAATCCGCCCGAACCCATTTTTCAATTTTCCAACACAAAGCGGGGGAGAGATTAATTCTCATTCAGGATTTACTGTCGTTCCTAGAGCATCTGGATGGTGAGTTCTGCAATAAGTGACAAGATTGCGTAAGGAATGTGCGTCCCGGATTGGACAGTCCCACTTTGCGAACTGCCTCACTGGAACGCAGTGGTGCACGTCAAGTTCTCGTCCAAAACGGGCTTTGTGTTCGTCGTTGCTGATGCCACATTCCACACATTCGTACCCGTCCCGTTCGAGTGCCTTCCGTCGCTGTTCGTTCCAGATACCGCAGTAGAAATCACCCTCTATTCGGATATCTTCCCCCCAACAACCCATCGAACAGTACTCGGTCTCCAGTGACTCACGCCGCTCGAACCGTTCACCACAGCCGACACACTCGACCGTGACCTGGCGCTTTCGCTGGTCGTTGGCGCAGGCGTTCGAGCAGTACACCCCATCGCGAAGCGAGGGCGCGTATCGGAAGTGTTCGTCGCAGTTTGCACACGTGGTCCGTTCGTACGACGCGCCGTCCGTGATACCGTGGCGAGAGAGCCAGTGCGAGATGGCGATTTCGTCACGCCGCAGTCGTCGGCGATAACCTGCTGCAGGCGTCCCTGTTCGATGTACTGGTCACGGAGCCAGCCACAGTCTTTGTACTGGGGTTCTCGCTCGATATCGTGACGGGCGAGCCACCGCGAGATGGTGCTCGACGTGACCCCGCAATCGGCGGCGATATCGCTCGCAGACTGTCGCTCCTCTACGTATCGTCGCCGGAGAAAGTCGGCGTCCCTGTAGCGTCGGTCCATCCCCGGCTGGGGCTGGTCCGGGCTTCGTATATGAACGTCCGCTCCGCCGTCTTCCAGTACTTTCTTACACTATCCAACAGAGCTACATGTATGGATACGACACTTGATTCGGTCACGTCGTTCGAGCAGTTTGTCCTGCTCTCCGTCGCCGAGCTGTCGGCGGCAGAGGAGACCCCAGCCCACTCCTACGACGTGACCACGACGGCGAAAGACCGTCTCGGCGAGGGCGAACGCGACGCGTTCGGCGGCATCGAGCGCCAGGAAGTGATTTCGGCGCTGGGGTCGCTGTCGGAGGCGGGACTGCTGGCGACGGCGGAAACCGAGGACGCGGTCGGCAAGGGGCGCCCGGCCTACGAGCTGGCCGTCGAGGCCGACGAGGTCGTGACCGCCCTGACCGGTGACGACGCCGTCGGCTCGTACGCCCGCGAGCTGGGCGCCTAATCGGACGATATCGGGGTCGCCGCTCGCTGGTCGAGCGCCGGTGGGTCGCCGGCTTCCAGACGCTCCAGCCGGTCGGCGATGGTGTGGACCGTCTCGCCGTCGGTACACGGCGCGACGTGTGCCAGTTCGTCACCGTCGTACTCAGCCAGTCCCATGACCGGGAGCACCATCGCCTCGAAGGGCGAGTCAGCGGCCTCGGAGTCGACGTCGGTCCGCTGGTAGAACGATTCCAGGGAGACGTTGTTCGAGAGCGCCCACTGTTTGAACTCGGCGACGCGGTTGAGGATGTAGCGGCCCTCCTCCGTGCCCGCGGCGGCGGACTCGGGGGCGATCTGCTTGCCCCAGACGACGACGTTGTAGCCGGCTATCTCGTCTTCGCGCTCCAGTTCGTCCAGTTTGTCGAGGACACTCTCCTGGCGCGAGCCGGCGCCGTCGGGGAGCATCGACCGGACGTACAGTTCGACGTAGGGTGCGGTCTGACTCATATATCCGTAACGTGAAGAGAGAGCTACATATACGTTCCGTGGGAAGTGTATGCACCTCTCGGGAGGATATAATCACCTAAAACCTGGTGAGACAGGGGCCGACGACGGCGCCGTTACTCGCCGTGGAGGGTCTCGTGGAGGCCGATGACGAGTGCGGGGACGACAACCATGAAGATGTGTTCTTCGATGGGAATACCGAGCAGGTCGACGCCGGTCCGGAGCTTGATCGCGAAGACGCCGACCTCCAGCGTGTACCAGTCCCAGACGTAGGCGATAGGGTACAGCGCGAGGATGGTCTTGCCGGCCCGGCCCAACGCGTCGGCCCGCCACAGCAGGGCCAGTGCGACGGTCCCAAAGACCACTTCCGTCACCAGATACGTGTAGGGACCGAACACGCTGATATCGGGGAGCATATCTCACAGAGGGCTCGGCAGTCCTAAACGTTGTCCCCGGTCCCGCGGGGCGGGAACTAAACCAAGCTTGATAACCCTTCACGTGTTATCTCAGATCGGGAAGCACGATGGATATTTCTGACATTGCCACGAGAGAGTTTGTCGAGGTCGACGCCAACAAGCGGCTCGGGAAGGTGCGTGCCATCTTCGAGCGGGAGAACCCGAAGGGCATCATCGTCACCGAGGGCGGCGAGTACGCTGGCGTCATCACGCAGAAACAGTTGGTGCAGTCCCACGTCGAGGACGACGCGAAGGCTGGGGCGATGGTCCGCTCGGCGCCCAAGGTCGAGCGGACGGCCGACGTGCGCAAGGTCGCCCGGGTCCTCGTCGAGGGCGGGACCAAGGTGGCGCCGGTGTTTCAGGGCGAGGAGCTCTGGGGCATCATCACCGAGGACGCCATCCTGGAAGCCGTCCTCGATAACCTCGACGCACTGACCATCGAGCAGATCTACACGGAGGACGTCATCACCATCGAGGAAGACACCAACGTCGGGCAGATCGTCAACCTCCTGCGGAAACACAGCATCTCCCGGCTCCCGGTACTCGACGACGCCGACGGCCTCACCGGGATGGTCACCCGCCACGACATCGTCGACGTCGTGGTCCGGGATATGGACAAGGCCACCCGCGGCGACCGCTCGGGCGAGATAGAGCGGGTGCTTGACATGCCCGTCTACGACATCATGAGCAGCCCGGTCGAGACGGCCGAGCCGAGCGACTCCGTCCGGGACGCCGTCGCCCGGATGCTGGAGCGGGACTTCGGCGGCCTGGTGGTGACCGATGACGCGAACCACGTCATCGGTATCGTCACCAAGACCGACGTGCTCCGGGCGCTGACGTTCACCGAGGAGGACCACATGGACGTCCAGATTACGAACATCTCCCTGCTGGACACCATCTCCCGCGAGGACATCCGCGCCGACATCAGCGCCGTGGCGGACAAGTACGGGGCGATGCAGGTCCAGCACGCCCACGTCCGCTTCCACGAGCACAAGGAGAAGCTCCGTGGCACCCCGCTCATCCAGTGCCAGATCCGCCTGCGGACCAACAAGGGCCAGGCGGCCGGCTCCGGCGAGGGGTACGGCGCCGAGATGGCCTTCAACGTCGCGCTCGATAAGCTAGAGCGGAACGTCCTCGAACGGAAAGGCGTCCAGGCCGACGAGGAGTACCGCGGCCAGCTACTCCGGAAACTGGGCGAGCTGTAGTCGGCCGCCGACCGGCGTTTTCACGTCCGAAGGAACGTTTGCAACCAGGCGCTCTGTAACGTCTGGACGGTGTCGGTCCAGCGGACCCAGAACTCGGTGACCGGCGCCACTGTCGGTTCGGCCGATGCCGGACGGGTCGTTATCTCCGCGTGACAGTCCGGACAGAGGTAGTGGACGGTCCGGCCGCTTCTGGCTCGCGTCCAGTCGCCGTCGCACCGACTGCTGTGGCTACACTCCGGACAGAAGAGCGTGGCTTTCGGCGGACTATCGGCTGGTGGGGAATCAGGAGTCATGGGAGTGGGGTGTGTCGCCGCGTTCACGATGCTGTGGCAGCCGGGTCGACGGCGACCGGCGCCGCGATGGGTGGGACCGTCTGGTCGGTACCGACCGCGGACGGGTCGAGTTGCATGCTGTACCAGATGTTGCGTGTCTACCGTCAAAAGTGTTTTTCGAGATATAAACCGAGCTAGTTCAGAAACGTTCAGTCAGTATATAGCGCGAGATATGAACGGATGAACCATGAGTGAGCAGGGACACGTCGCCTATAGGTCGTCGGTTCCAACGATATAGCATGCTGGTCACGGAACACGACGGTCGGCTGCTCGCCCGCATCGAAGACGACCGGATGGTCTTCGAGGTCAGCTTCGACCGCCTCGACGCGACGGACGTGACACTCCGGTTCTTGCGGGATGGCGAGAAGGTCGGAAGCATCTACAACGACGACGGGACCGACCGGACGATGGCCCGCCTGACCGTCCCCGGCGAGACGGATTTCATCAGTGTCGAGGTCCCGAAAGCGTTCGTCGCGGACATCGTCGACACAGCGGTCGAAACCGGACGTGTGGTCGACGAAACGGCTATCGAGGGGTATCGGCTACGGGTGCTGTGAGCCGTGGGTCCTCACGCTGGGAGTGAGACCAGCAAGTGGACAGATGCGCTAAGACGCTCTCTGTCGCAGGTTAGCAGTGGCAAGAATTGACATGCGCGCGTCGAAAGAGAACCTCCCGACACCGGACGGGACCGGCCAGCAGCAGATGGACGTCGGCGAACTCCCCACAGCCACCCCCCTAAGTGCCGAACACATGACGAAGCAGATGGAGGACTGAGAGACGGTCCCGAGTCGGAGAGCGGACAGGTCGCTGTTCGGGAACTGACCCACGGCGTGGCCGTGAGCGGCCTCCGTGCCGCGAGCCGGGGAAGGGCAGGCGCTCCGGAAGCAGACCGCTCGCCGCTGGCGAGCGGTTTCACGGGAATCGCTTCGCGATTCCCGCGTTTTCATGAACGTTTTGCGAGGAGTGGGTCGCGCCGTTAGGCGCGAACCCGACGAACTAAACGGTTCACTGGAAGCCGATACGGCCGCTGCCGCCGGGCTGGCGCTGCGGGTTGGAGCCGCCCTTGAACTCCTCTTGCATCTGCTCGTAGTAGTCGCGGATGTCGTCGGTGATCGTCGGCCTGACGCTCTCCATCGCCTGGCGGAAGTGGCGCATCTCGACTTCCTCGGCGTCGTCGGACTCCCGCAGGGCCTCGATGGCCGCCTCGCGGGTGATAGATTCGAGGTCCGAGCCGACGAAGCCACTGGAGCGTTCGGCCAGCTCGCGCAGGCTCACGTCGGGGGCCAGCGGCGTGTCGTCGGTGTGGATACGCAGGATCTGCTCGCGGCCGTCGACGTCGGGCTCGCCGATCATCACGAGGCGGTCGAACCGGCCCGAGCGGATGAGCGCGGGGTCGATCATGTCCGGCCGGTTGGTCGCGCCGATGACCATCACGTCTTCCATCTCCTCCAGTCCGTCCAGTTCCGTCAGGAGCTGGTTGACGACGCGCTCGGAGACGTTCGACCCCATCTCCCCGCCCCGGCCCGGTGCCAGGGAGTCCAGCTCGTCGAAGAAGATGATGGTCGGGGCGACCTGGCGAGCCTTGCGGAAGGTCTGGCGGATGGCCTTCTCCGACTCGCCGACCCACTTGGAGAGCAGCTGCGGGCCACGCACGCTGATGAAGTTGGCGTCGGTCTCGTTGGCGACGGCTTTGGCCATCAGCGTCTTGCCGGTGCCGGGCGGGCCGTACAGCAACACGCCGGAGGGCGGCGTCACGCCCATGCGCTCGAACTTCTCGGGGGAGCTCATCGGCCACTCCACTGCCTCCTGGACCTGCTCTTTGGCCTCGTTGAGGCCGCCGACGCTGTCCCAGGACATCTTCGGCAGCTCGACCAGCACCTCCCGCATAGCGCTCGGGGAGACCTCGTTGAGCGCGCCCTTGAAGTCCTCCCGTTTGATTATCATGCGGTCGATGAGGCTCGGCGGGATATCCTCCTCGTCCAGATCGATCTCGGGGAGGTACCGGCGCAGCGCCTTCATCGCCGCTTCCTTGGTCAGGCTCTCGATGTCGGCACCGACGAAGCCGTGGGTGTCGGTGGCCAGCTTCGAGAGGGTCACGTCGTCCGAGAGGGGCATCCCGCGAGTGTGGATCTGGAGGATCTCCTCGCGGCCCACCTCGTCGGGGACGCCGATCTCGATCTCGCGGTCGAACCGACCCGGTCGACGCAGGGCGGGGTCGACGCTGTCGACGCGGTTCGTGGCGGCGATGACGATGACCTGGCCCCGGCTCTCCAGGCCGTCCATCATCGTCAACAGCTGGGCGACGACGCGGCGTTCGACCTCGCCGGTCACGTCCTCGCGCTTGGGCGCGATGGAGTCCAGTTCGTCGATGAAGATGATAGCGGGGGACTCCTCGCTGGCGTCCTCGAATATCTCCCGGAGCTGCTGTTCGGATTCGCCGTAGTACTTCGAGATTATCTCCGGCCCGGCGATAGAGAAGAAACTGGCGGAGGTCTCGTTGGCGACCGCCTTGGCGAGCAACGTCTTCCCGGTGCCCGGCGGCCCGTGGAGCAAGACCCCCTGGGGCGGCTCGATGCCGAGCTTCTTGAATATCTGGGGGTGTTTCATCGGCAGTTCGACCATCTCCCGAACGCGTTGAATCTCGTTCTGGAGCCCGCCGATGTCCTCGTAGGTGATGCCGCCGCCGGTCTTCTCGAAGCCCGATATCGGCTCCTCGCGGAGCTCGACCTCGGTGTCCTCGGTGATGAGACAGACGCCGTCGGGCTCGGTCTCGACGGCGATGAGCGGGATCGCTTGCCCGGGCGAGCGCATGAACGGGTGGTTCGTGCTACTCATAACGGGGACGATGTCGCGCTCGACGACCGGCCGCTTCAGAATCTGGCGTTTGACCATGCCGGCGGCGTCGGAGCCAAACTGCACCGACGCCTCCTCTGGCGGAGCCAACACGAGCTTGTCGGCCTTCTCCGCCTCCGCCTTCCGGATGGTCACGCGCTCGCCGATGCCCACGTCGGCGTTCTGTCGCGTGAACCCGTCGATTCGCACCGTATCCGTGTTCCAGTCCTGCCGGTCCGCGCGCCACACCTTCGCTGCCGTCGTATCGCTCCCCTCGATCTCGATGATATCACCGGGCGAGAGCTTGAGATGCAACAACGTATCGGGGTCAAGACGGGCGATGCCACGACCCGAGTCGTTCGGGTACGCTTTCGCCACTTCTAGTTGCACTTCGTTCATAGAGTGAGACTACCAAGAAGTCCGTCACCGCGGGAGATATGCTTTATGCTACCGGCGGGTGCGACGAGCAGCGACGGGTTTATATGAGTACTGCTATCATGCGCCACGTCCACCGGAGGTACGGGCCAGCTACCTGCCGGTCGCGCCAGCCGAAAGGCGACACTCGACAGCGGGCGGTGAGCCGGTCGATGGCATCCGCCGTCGGTCGCCCGCCCGGCGGCCGCGACTCGTCGGCCTCGCCGGCGCCCGGACCCGAAAGGCGACACTGACTGCCGCCACCGCCGCGTTTGATAAGGCTGGCCATAGAAGTCGAGGGCATGGTATTTCTCGTTCCCTTCGACGGTTCGCCCCTAGCCGATGCCGCTCTCGACCGCGCCGTCGAGTACGCGTCCGCGATGGACACTGACGTCGTCGCGGTCAGCCTCGTCCCGACCGGTACGGACTACGCCGTCCGGCGTCTCCGTGTCGACCCCAGCGAGGACTTCGCCGCCGAGACCGCCGCGAGCGACCTCCGCCGGAAGATAGAGGAAGCGACCGACGACGCCGAACTGAACTACGAGGACGTCAGCGCCTACTCGGCCAACGAGCTCTCCGAGACCATCCGCCGCGTGGCCCGCGACGTCGACGCCGAGGTCGTCTTCCTCGGCACTGCCGACACCGACGACGTGGTCGTCCCCATCTCCGAACTCGACGACGCGGACGCCTACGACGTCCACATCGTCCGCCGAACCTAAGAATAGTCGTTTCTACTCGTTCGACCGCGGATTAGGACGGCCAGAACGCCCCGCTAGCAAGGTGTCTCGACCATCCCGTGAACAGCCAGAAAGCCCCCGACCGCTTTCAGTCCCACCCAGCGCTGTTTGACCAACCGGTGCTTTCGGGCTGTGCGGAGCAGTGACTGACAGCTCAGCAACCTTCCCGAGTGCAGTCTCGCAGGTTTTTGTCTCTCCACGTCCAGATTCGGGTATGCGAACACTCGCCTTCGACGGCCGGATGGGCGCGGCCGGCGATATGATTCTGGGGGCACTGCTGGCCGCCGGCGCCGACCGCGACGCCCTCACACCGGTAGAGCGGGCACTGGACGTCGAGTACGTCGTCTCTGCGGTCGACCGCAGCGGCATCGGCGCCACCGGCGTCGAGGTCCTGCTGACCGACCCGCCGGCGGACGACGGCGGCGAAGACAACGACCGCGAAGAACACGGCGACGACGGCGGCCACGGGCACAGTCATAGCCACGACGCCCACACCCACGCAGAGGGCCACGGCCCACACCGCACGTATCCGGAGGTCGTCGACATCGTCGAGGGGATGGACCTCCCGGCGGGCGTCGAGAGGGATGCGCTGGCTATCTTCGAGATTCTGGGCGAAGCGGAGGCCGCGGTCCACGGGACCGACCTCGAGGACACTCACTTCCACGAGGTCGGGGCCGACGACGCTATCGCCGACGTGGTCGGCGCCGCCCTCCTGCTTTCGGACCTGGACGTCGAGCGGGTCGTGACAACGCCGCTGTCGGCCGGCGGCGGCACCGTCTCGATGAGTCACGGCGCCTACCCCGTGCCGACGCCGGCGGTCGTCGAAATAGCCGAGCGGGCCGACTGGGCGCTTCGGGGCGGGCCCGTGGAGACGGAGCTTGTGACCCCGACCGGCGCGGCGATTCTCGCCCACCTAGCCGAGGGCGTCGAAGCGCTCCCGTCGCTGACCGTGGACACGTCGGGGTACGGTGCCGGCGCCCGCGAGTTCGAGGAGCGCCCGAACGTCCTGCGGGCGATGGTCGGGGACGGGTCGGGCGGGCTGCAACGGGACGATATCACCGTCCTGGAGACGAACCTCGACGACGCGGCCCCTGAGGTACTGGGCGACCTCCAGCGGTCGCTATCGGCGGCGGGGGCGCGGGATGTCTCTATCGTCCCGCTGACGATGAAGAAGGCCCGGCCGGGCCATCTGGTGAAGGTCATCTGCAAGCCGGACGACGCCGACCGGGTCGCCCGTCGGCTCGCCGAGGAGACCGGGACACTGGGCATCCGGGAACACGGCGCGGGCCACCGCTGGGTCGCCGAGCGGGCCTTCGAGACGGTCACGCTCGCCGTCGACGGCGACAGCTACGAGGTGACGGTGAAGGTCGCAAGCGACACCGACGGCGCGGTGTACGACGTGAGCTGTGAGTTCGACGACGCGGCGGCCGTCGCCGAGGCCACTGACCTGCCGGTGCGGGCGGTCATGCGGCGGGCCGAGGAGACGGTCCGGGAGTGAGCCCGACCGGCCGTGTCAGCGGTCGGTGGGGTCCGGGCCGCCGTCCTCGTCGACCGGTGTGCCGCCGTGTTCGGCCAGCGCCTCCTCGATAGTCAGCTCGCCGGCGGCGACCCGGCGGGCGAGGTCGGCGTCGATTTCCCGGTTCGTGTCGCTCGCCTCGCGGGAGCGGTCCTTGATTCGCTGTAGCTCGCCCGCCGTGGGTTCTACGTCCCGGCTCGCTATCGCCTCGCCCTCGCGACGGGCGATGTTGACCGCCGCCAGCACGTCGCCCATCCCGCGGGCGCCGCTGCCGAGATACGGCGTCGTCCCGGTTTCGTCGACGAGTTCGACCGGTGTGTCCTCGATGTCGTCGATGACTCGTGACCCGACCAGCCGGGCGCCGTCGCCGATGCGCACCACGGGGTCGGCGGCGTCCTCGACCTCGCGGCGGACCACCTCGGCGGCGTCGGCGGCGGGAACCTGGAAGGCCGCCACGACCGTCTCGCCGTGCAAGATTGCGATGCCCGGCCGTTCGCCGGGGTCGATGCCGATAACGGTGCGACCCGACTCGCCACGCAGCGCCGCGATAGCGTCCTCGACCGCGCGCCGGGGCCGCTCGGGGTCGGCCTGAACCAGTTCGACGCCGTCGGGAATCTCGGTTCGCTCGCCGGCCGCCACCAAGGCGACGGCAGCGTCGTCGGGCCACTCGTCGCCGGGCTCGATGGTGGTAAAGTCGACGCCACGGTCGCGCAGCTCCGTGACCACGCCGTGGTAGAGTTCGAAGTCACCCGTGGCAACGACGATCACTGGTCGACGTTGGGCCGGTGACTACTTACTATTGCTGGCTTTTCGGGGCCAGCGACCGCAGGAAGGCGCCGCTCGACGGACAACTGTTTTTTCGCCCCACTGTGAAGTCGAACTCATGTGTCCCGCCACCGAATCGGACCAGCAGTCGAGCGATCCACTCTGGGGCGTCCTCGTCGGAGCGTATCTCGGGCTGCTGGTCGCCCCGCTCGCGGTGTTCGGGACCGTGGGGCTCGGGATCGAGAGCGCGGGCCTGCTGTACGGTGTCGCCGTCGTCGCGTTCGCCGGCGTCGTGGGACTCGGCTGGCTCGCGACCGCCCGCTGGGACGGGACAGCGGTCCTGCTCGGCGCGACGCGGGCCCGGTGGCTCCCGGCCGCGATACCCGTGGCCTACGCGCTCGGCGGGTTCGCCAGCGTGTCGGCCACCGGCGTCGTGGGCGTGCTGGCGTTCTTCGGCGGGCTGGGCGCGATGGTCGTCGGCCTCGTCCTCGGGGTGATGGCCCGAACCCGCCACACCGTCGCGGTCCTCGACGGCGTCGACATCGAACGTGAGTTCCGTGCCGGCTGGCCGGCCCCGTTGCGGAAGCGACTGGCCCTCGCCGTCGGCGCGTTCACGCTCATCACGGGGGCCTGTTTCGTCGCCGGCCTCCTGGCTGACTGGTTCGCGCTCCGGCTCGCGGGCCAGCTGCTGCTCCCGCTCGGAGTCGTCACCTACACCTCGACGGAGGAACGGGACTACACCGTCAGCCCCGCCGGCCTGGAACAGCGGTTACCGGTCGCCAGGCGACTCGTCGGCTGGGACGCCTTCGACGGCTACAGCCGGACCGACGACGCGCTCGTCCTCCATCGCCCGTGGTTGGTAGACACCCGGTTCGCGCTCGCGGACCTGGACGACCCCGAGGCCGTCGAGGACACCATCGCGAACTACGTCTCCGCAGCCTGACCGCGGGTGCGAGCGTTTATACCCGAATACGCCCAACCCGTGCTCGTGAGCGACTACGTGCCGACCGGCTGTAGCCCGGTCGACGAGCTGCTGGGCGGGGGGCTAGAACGCGGCGCCGTCACGCAGGTGTACGGCCCGCCGGCCGCCGGCAAGACGAACCTGGCGCTGTCGGCGGCCATCGAGGTCGCGGCCGCCGGCAACGCCGCCCTCTACATCGACACGGAAGGGCTCTCACCCGACCGGATGGCCCAGATCGCCCGGGGCCGCGCCGAGGGGACGAGCCAGACCGTCGACGACCTCGCCGGCCGGCTCATCGTCTCGGAGGCCTACGACTACGACGAACAGACCGAGGCCGTCCAGGACGCCGCGGAGTTCGCCGCCGAGGTCGAACTGATCGTGCTGGACAGCGCGACCGGCTTCTATCGCCTCCGCCGGGACGACGACGACGGCGGCGAGACGCTGCGGGACGTGGCTCGCCAGATTACGCACCTGCTCTCGCTTGCGCGCAAACACGACATCGCCGTCGTCTTCACCAATCAGGTCTTCACCGACCCCGACAGCGACCGCTCGACGGCGCTTGGCGGCCACACGCTGAACCACTGGTCCGGCGCTATCCTCCGACTGGACCGCTTTCGCGGCGGGAACCGCCGAGCCACGCTGGAGAAACACCGCGCCAAGGCCGCCGGCGACACCGTCCAGTTTGCCATCACGGACGCGGGGCTGGCCGGCGGGGAGGCCGCCGAGCCGACGCGAAATCTGGACTGACAGCGACAGCGGTCGACGCGCGCTGTCGCGCCCCCGTGGGACGACAGTGTGCGCGGTCTTCGGGAGTAGCGCGAGTCTTTCGGCGGACGAGTCACACAGACGAGCGCAGCGAGTCGAGCAACGCAGTCGGCTGGGGAGTGGATTCGCGGAGAGCGTACGGCGAGCGGAGCGAGGCGTTTCACTGTTAGAGCAAGCTCTGACAAGCCCTGCGGTCGCGGTGCTCCCGCAGGACACCGGGCGCGAGTGGAACGAGCGGCCGGCCTTTTTCACGAACGTTTTTCGAGGAGGGGTCCCGCAGCGGCGCTTTGCGCCGCGAGGAACCCCGACGAGCAAAAAGGTTCAGTAGATGAGGTCGGCGTCGTTTTCCACCATATACAGCGTCCGGGCGGCGATATTGACGGCGTGGTCGCCGACGCGCTCGATGTCCCGGATCGTCAGCAGGAGCCTGGAGACGTCGGTCATCAGCTGCTCTATCTCCTCGCCGCTGGAGTCTGCGTCTATCTCCCGTTCGATGAGGTCACGGACCACGGCCTCGGAGGCGGCCTCACACCGCTCGTCGACCACGTCGTCGGTGTCGCTGATGGTGTAACACAGCTCCGAGTCCTTTCCGTCGTAGGCGTCCATCGCGTCCTCGACCATCTCGATGGTCACGCTCGCGATGTCCTGGATGTCGACCTCCGGGAAGACGTCGCGTTCGGCCTCCAGGGAGTACTCCCCGAGGTTCGTCGCCAGATCGCCGATGCGTTCGAGGTCGGTGATGATCTTGAACGAGGCGGCGATAAACCGCAGGTCCGACGCGACCGGCTGCTGGAGCGCCAGCAGGTCGATGCAGTCCTGTTCGAGGTCGAGATAGAGCTGGTTTATCTCGTCGTCGCCCTCGATGACCTCCCAGGCGAGCTCCTGGTCTTTCTGTTCGAGCGCGGAGAGGCCCAGTCGCAACCGGTCGAGGACGAGTTCAGACATGTAGAGGATATCCTCGCGCAGTGATTCGAGGAGTTCCTGATAGGATTCGCGTGCCATTGTCGGGATTCTCAGGGCCGGCCGTATCAGCCTTTCCATTAATCCGATGATAGTATTCTGTGGGATATATAGACAGCCCTGCGCTGGTCGGCCGTGCCTTAGAGCCGTGCTGTGGAGCGGCCGTGCGTGGAGTGCTAGTGTCGCCCCGCGTTTCAGACGCTAGTAGATGAGGCTGGCGTCGTTCTCGGTCATATACAGCGTGCGGGCGGCGATGTTGACCGCGTGGTCGCCGGCGCGTTCGAGGTCCCGAACGGTCAGCAGATACCGTTTGGTGTCGGCAAGCGTCGCGGCCACGTCGTCGTCGGGCGAGCGGTTCATCAGCGAGCGCACGAGGTCGTCCGTGGCGGCCCCACAGCGCTGGTCGAGGTCGGTGTCGGCGGCGGCGACATCGCGACACCGCTGTGGGTCGCCGGCCTCGTAGGCGGCAAGCGCCTCCTCTAGCTGGCCCAGTGCCATCTCGCCAATGCCGGTGATAGGGACCGACGGGACGGCGTCGCCAGCCATCGCGTCGACGTAGCCGCCGAGGTTCGTCGCCAGGTCACCGACGCGTTCGAGGTCGGTGAGTATCTTGAACGAGGCGACGACGAGTCGCAGATCCGAGGCGACCGGCTGTTGTAGCGCGACCAGGTCGATACACTCGGCTTCGAGGTCGAGATAGCGCTCGTTTATCGCGTCGTCGCCGTCGGCGACGGCCCGTCCGGCCGCGGGGTCACGCTGTGCGTAGGCGGTGACCGCGCGGTCGAGACGGTCGGTGACATCACGGCCCATCTCGCAGATATCGGCCCGGAGCCTGTCGAGTCTCGCCTCGAACGTGTCACGGGGCATGCAGGAGGAGTGTGGGCGAGACGCTGTATAGGCGTACCGGTGGGACGAGGCTACTCGTTCCAGAACGCACCGGTGAACATAACGAAGACGGGGATGATCTCCAGTCGTCCGAACCACATCAGGAGTATCATCAGGAGCTTGCTGGTCGCGGGGAACTCGACGTAGCTGCCGAACGGGCCGAGAAAGCCAAAGCCGGGGCCGATGTTGCCGATGGTGGCCAGGCTCGCGCTGAGCGCTTCGAGCAGCGTCATCTCCAGGCCGACGCGGCTCGCATCGAGCATGAGAAGCATGGTCGCTACGCCGAAAGTGAGCAGGTACAGCAGGGTAAACCCGTAGATAGCGCTGATGACGTCCTCGTCGATGACGTGCCCGCCCAGCCGGACCGGTTTGACGGCGCTGGGGTGGGCGGTCGTGAACAGTTGCCGGCGGATGGACTTCAGGACGACCAGCCAGCGGACGACCTTCACGCCGCCGCCCGTGGAACCGGCCGAGCCGCCGATGAACATCGCGAACACCAGAAGCGCCTGTGAGGTCGTGTCCCACTGGGCGAAATTACTCGTCGCGTAGCCGGTGGAGTTCAGCAGCGACGCTATCTGGAACGTCGCCTGGCGAAGGGAGTTCTCTAGGGCGCCCTGCGTGATTCCCCCGAGGTCGCCAAGCGGCGGCGCCGACCCCGTAAAGAGAAAGCCCCAGAGGATGAGCGCCATCCCGGCGTTGGCACCGAGATACGCCTGGAGTTCGCGGTCCTTGAGGAAGGCCGCGTAGTTGTCCTGCAACAGGAAATAGAAGAGAGCAAAGTTCATCCCGGCGATGAGCATAAAGGGGATGACGAGCCACTGGACGGCCGGGGAAAAGTAGGCGATGCTCTGAGCCTGCGGGGAGAAGCCGCCGGTCGGCAGGGTCGTGAAGGCGTGGGCGATAGCGTTGTAGAGGTTCATCTCCGGGGCCAGCTCCGCGTAGTGGAGCCCCACCAACAGGACGGCGTACAGGACGGTGAAACCGAGGTAGAATAGCCAGAGCAGCCGCGCCGTCTCGGCGATTTTGGGTGTCAACTTCTGGAGTTCCGGTCCGGGCGCCTCGGAGTCGATGAGCTGTGCGCCGTTGACCGCAGCCTCCGGGAGGATAGCGACCATCAGGACGATGATACCCATCCCCCCCAGCCACTGGGTTAGCTGGCGCCACATCAACAGGGCGTGTGAGTGGCGGTCGAACGATATCTCTCCGGTAACGGTGGCTCCGGTCGTCGTAAATCCGGACATCGACTCGAAGAGGGCGTTGACCGGGTGTCGAAGGGTCGACTCGGTGCCATAGCCCGCGATGACATAGGGGACCGCCCCGATGATGGCGACGGCGCCCCACGACAGCGAGACCAGCAACAGCGCCTCGCGGGCGCCCAGCTGGGGATCGTCATCAAGTTGCTCCAGCGCGACGCCGACCGCGACGGTGATTGCGATAGAGACCAGAAACGTGCCGAGGCCCTCGCCGTAGATGACGCTGACCGCCAGCGGGACCAGCATCGCGATGGCGAGATACTTGATGACCGTGCCGGTAAACGCGACGCTCTGTCGCCAGTCGACGCGGACTGACATCACCGACCACCGTCCATTAGCGTACCCTCCAGTCTCGACTGCGAAAAATCCCCCGTTCTCAGTTCACAGTTTGCTGGTGGCTTCCTCAAGGCACTCCACGTCGACGAACACGACGACGTGGTCTCCAAGTTCGATGACCGTGTCACCGCGGGGGATGATACGCTTGCCGTCGCGGGTGATAGCGCCGATGACGACGCCCTTGGGGAAGTCGGCGACGGACTCGCGAATCGGGCGGTCGACGAGGACGCTCTCTTCGTCTATCTCTATCTCCATGACCTCGGCGCGGTCGGACTCAATGATGGCGACGTTCTCGGCGTGTTGCTCGCGGGTGAAACGGGTTATCTCCTCTGCGGTCGCCTCACGTGGATTGACAGCGACGTCGACGCCGACGGCCTCGAACAGCGGGACGTACTCCCCCGCGTCGACGACAGCGACCGCACGCTCCGCGCCCAGGCGCTTGGCAAGCAGCCCCGCAAGCAGGTTCTTCTCGTCGTTTTCCAGGGCCGTAACGACGATATCGACGTCCTCGATGTGTTCCCGTTCGAGGAACTCCCGGTCGGTCGCGTCGCTCTCCAGAACGGTGGTGCCGCTGAGGGCCTCGGCGATTTCCCTGGCCCGCTCGGGGTCGCGTTCGACAAGCCGGGGTTTCAGACCCCGTTCCTGTAGCAGTCGGGCGGTGTGATAGCCCACGTCGCTCCCGCCGACGATGAGGATGTTGCGCGCGCCATCGCTGTCGGGTTCGAGTTCGTGCGAGAAGGTCTGGACGCTCTCGGGGCTCCCGATGACGACGACGTCGTCCCCGGGCTCTAGCACTGTCTCGCCGCCGGGGATGACGACGTTGTCCTCCCGGAGTATGGCCGCGAAGGTGAGCGACTCGTACCGGTCGGCCTCTTCGACAGTCAGATTGGCGACTGGGCTCGATTCGGATATCTCGAACTCCGCCATCTGGACCGCGCCGTCGGCGAAGGTCTCGACGTCCTGTGCCGCCGGCAGTCCGACCACACGAGCGATGGACTCGGCGGTCAGCAGGTTCGTCGCGACCATGTGGTCGACGCCGAAGGCCCGCTCGGACTGTTGCCAGGTCCGGAGGAACTTCGCGCTCTTGACCCGCGAGATCGTGAAGGCGTCCGTGACGGTCATCGTCGTCCCGCAGGTGACGATGTTCGTCTCGTCGTCGTCCGTGCTGGCGATGACGATGTCGGCCTGGCCGATGTTTGCCTCCCGCAGGGTGTCGAGGTCCGCTCCGTCCCCCTCGATGCCCAGTACGTCGGCCTCGTACATCAGCTGTTCCACGCGGTCGCCGTCGATGTCGATGACGGCGACGTCGTGATTCGCCGCGAGGCTCTCGGCGATGGCCGAGCCGACTTCGCCGGCACCGACGATTACGACGTACATCGGCAACCCTCTGCCGTGTTCATATCGGACCCCTTCTGTCGGCCGCGTCAAGTGTATTTCCATCTGTGAGACGCTGCCCGGCGTTTCGAAGAACGGTACTCTTTCAGGGGTCGGTTCAGAACGACGGAACGAATGTACATCGTCATCGTTGGGGCTGGTGACATCGGCACGCCGCTCATCGAGATCGCGACCGCCGGTGGCAACGAGGTCGTCGTCATCGAGCGGGACGCGGCCAAGGCCGAGCAGGCGTCACGGGAGTTCGACTGTCTGGTCATCAACGACGACGCGACCTCGAAGGAGACGCTCGCCGACGCGGGCATCGACCGAGCCGATGCGCTCGTCTCGACGACGGACCAGGACGCGACGAATATCATGGTCTGCCTGCTGGCCCAGGAGCTCGACGTGCCGGAAGTGGTGTCGGTCGTCCACAACCCCGAACACATGGGGCTGTTCCGCCAGATCGGAGTGAACACGATGCAGAACCCCCAGCGGCTCATCGCCGAGTATCTCTACCGGGCGGTCAAGCGCCCGTCTATCGTCGACTTCATGCGTATCGGCGAACAGGCCGAGGTGTTCGAGATAACTGTCAAGCAGGGAGCGCCGATAGCGGGCAAAACATTACAGGAGGCCAACGACGCGGGCCTGCTGGACGCCGAGGTACTCATCGTCGCAATCGAGCGGGAGGCGAGCGACGAACCGATAACCCCGCGTGGTAATACACGCATCGAACCCGACGACCTGCTGACGGTCTACTCTGCGACAGGGGCGACCCCCGAGGTAACTGACGTCTTCGGCCACACCGAGGACCACAACTGACATGTCACGACGGACCGACGGCACGTTGCCGACGGACCTCCGAATAATCGCCCGCGACATCGGCTCGCTCCTCCTGATGGAGGCGGGGCTGATGGTCATCACGGCGGTCATCGCGCTCGGATTCCGGGAGTTACACGCCGCGCTCGGGTTCATTACCGCGGGGGGTATCACGGCCGGCCTCGGCTGGCTGGCGAACCACCGCTTTGCCGACGCGCCGGTGCCGGCGATGAAACACGGGATGGTCATCGCCGCCGGCGGCTGGTTCATGGTAGCGACCTTCGGGGCGCTCCCGTTCTTCCTGACCGCGTGGTTCACACCGCCCGAGGTGATGGCGTCGTTCGTCCCGGTCGGGACTGACACGAGCGCGTGGGAGCCGATCCGCGTCGGCGGGACGACGACCGTCTCCAGTCTGGCGTACTTCCGGAACCCGCTGCACGCCCTCTTCGAGAGCATGAGCGGCTGGACCGGCAGCGGTCTGACGATGGCCATCCACGAACCGTCGCTGCCCCGTGCCGTTCAGTGGTGGCGTTCGTTCATCCAGTGGGTCGGCGGTGTCGGCGTCATCGTCCTGACGGTCTCGATTCTCGCACGACCCGGGAGCGGGAGTTACGCCCTCTACCGGAGCGAGGCCCGCGAGGAGAAGATCCACCCCAGTATCGTCTCGACCGTCCGGACGGTGTGGAAACTGGTCGTCGGCTACACCCTGTTTGGCTTCCTCCTCCTGTTCTGGGCTATCACCGCAAGCGACTACGGGAGTCAGCTCCCGCTGTGGGAGGCCGCCTGGCAGGCGCTCAATCACGCGATGACCGGCCTCACCACGGGCGGGTTCTCCGTGACGGACAACTCCATCGCGACCTACGACTCCGCGCTGGTGGAGTTGGCCCTGCTGCCCATCATGATACTGGGGGCAATCGCGTTCCCGATTCACTATCTCGTCCTCCACGACAGGGAGTGGCGCGAACTGGTCACCGACCTCCAGACGCGCTGGCTGTTCGTCCTGCTCGGGCTGGGCGTCATCGTCCTCTCGCTACAGAACGCACTGACCGTCTCGGCGAGCGCCGACGCCTTCGCCACGCAGTCCTTTCTCCCCGTCTCGGTGCCGATTCTCAGCGCCGGGCAACTCGACGCGGTGCGGGACTCCGTCTTCCAGTGGGTGTCCGCGCTCTCCTGTACGGGGTTCCAGTCGGCCCCTATCGGCCGCTGGGTGGCCGGCGGAAAGGTGATGGTAGTCGGTGCGATGACGCTGGGCGGGGCCGCGGGGTCGACGGTCGGCGGTATCAAAATAATCCGGGGCTACACTGTCGTCCGGGGCATCATCTGGCAGTTCTCGCAGGTTTTCCTCCCGAAGAACGCCGTCATCACGACCCGCATCGACGGCCGCGTACTCGACCAGTCGGAGATGAACCAGGAGTTCAGCGAGGCCGCTATCGTGACCTTGCTGTGGGTGCTCTTTCTCGCCGTCAGCAGCCTCGTGCTCGTCAACCTCGCCGGTCCCGACTTTGGCTACGCCGACGCGCTCTTCGAGGTCGCCAGCGCCCAGGGCAACGTCGGCCTCTCCTCGGGTATCACCGGCCCCTCGATGCACCCGCTGGCGGAGACGATGTTCCTGTTCAACATGTGGATCGGTCGCCTGGAGATTATCCCGGTACTCGTGTTCGTCCGCTCGGCCATCTACGGGCTGAACCCGTAAGCAACGACGACCGGGGGCAAGACATACACTCTTAACAGATAGTGCCCGTAGGCCACAGTATGAACAGTGGACCCGATAACGGAAGCCAGTGTCTTCTCTCCCACGTCCTCCTCCCCGTCGCCAACGAAGATGACGCACGGGCGACGGCTACCGCACTTGAACCCTATAGCCCCGAACGGGTGACAGCCCTCCACGTCGTCGAGAAGGGCGAAGGCGTCCCCGACAAGACCCCGGTCGAGCAGTCCGAAGAACTGGCCGAAGCGTCCTACGTCGCCGTCCGCTCCGTGTTCCCCGACGCCGACGACCACACCGCGTACGGGCGGGATATCGCGGCCGAGATATTCGACGCCGCCGACGCGGTCGACGCCAGCGCCATCGCCTACCGTGCCCGGGACGGCGGGCGACTCATGAAGTTCCTCTCCGGGGACCTCTCCCTGAAGCTCGTAACGAACGCAGACATCCCCGTCATCGCACTGCCGCGTGAGGACACAGATGACTGACGACGAGCTCGCAAAGGACCTCGGCCTCGTCTCGGCGATGACCATCGGCATCGGGACGATGATCGGCGCCGGTATCTTCGTGTTGCCCGGCGTCGCGGTAAACGCCGACAGCGGTGTCGGCCCCATCGTCGTCGTCTCGTTCGTCGTCGGCGGCGTGATAGCGATGGTGAACGCGATGTCGGTGTCGGAACTCGGGACGGCGATGCCGAAAGCCGGCGGGGGGTACTACTACATCAACAAGTCCCTCGGGCCGATGTTTGGCTCCATCGCGGGAATGGGTGACTGGATGGGACTTGCCTTCGCCTCGGCGTTTTACTGTATCGGCTTTGGCCAGTATCTGGCGGTCTTCGTCGGGTTGCCGGCCATCGCGTTCCTGAATCCGATACAGGTCGGCGCGCTGGTCGCCGGGCTCGTCTTCGTCGGCGTCAACTACATCGGCGCAAAGGAGACCGGCGGCATCCAGACCGTCATCGTCTCCATCCTGCTTTTGATTCTCACTGCGTTCGCTATCGCCGGCTTCCTCTCGTTTGACTACGCGACCTTGGTCGGCTCCGGTGGGCTCGCGCCGTCCGGACCCGGCACGATCCTCCCGGCGACGGCGCTCGTGTTCGTCTCGTTCCTGGGCTATGCGAAGATAGCGACCGTCGCCGAGGAACTCAAGAACCCGGGCCGGAACCTCCCAATCGCCATCATCGGGAGCGTCGCCATCGTCACCGTCATCTACGCGATTCTGGTGACGACGATGCTCGGTGTGATTCCGTGGCCGGAACTCAGTCAGGACGCGCCGGTCGCACAGGCCGCGGAAGTGGCCTTCCCCGCCTCGATAGGGCCGATAGGGGGTATCGCCGCGGGCTCGGCGGCGGTGATGACGATCGGAGCGCTACTGGCGACGGCCTCCTCGGCCAACGCCTCGATCCTCGCCTCGGCCCGCATCAACTTCGCCATGGGGCGTGACAAGATCGTCACGAACTGGCTCAACGAGATCCACCCCAACTACGCGACGCCCTACCGGTCGATTCTGGTTACCGGCGGACTCATCATTGTCTTCATCGCCGCGCTCGGCCGTGATATCGAAGTGCTCGCGAAGGCGGCCAGCGTCCTGCATCTCATCGTCTACGCGCTGTTGAACGTGGGGCTCATCGTGTTCCGGGAGGCGGACGTCCCCGAGTACGACCCCGACTTCGAGGTCCCGTTCTACCCGATAACCCCGATACTCGGCGCCGTCCTCTCGCTGGGCCTCGTCGCATTCATGGACGGGACGGAAATCGCGCTCTCGGGCGCATTCGTGCTCGTAGCGGTCGTGTGGTACTTCGTGTATGCACGCGGTAAGACGACACAAAAAGGCGTGCTCTCCGATTACATTCAGCGCCGGGAGGAGGAGTTACCCGACCAGATTGTCGACGCCGCCGATGTCGTGTCCCCAGTTCCTGACGGCGGGCAGTACCGCGTGATGGTCCCGCTGGCCAACCCCGAACACGAAAAGGAGCTGATCACACTCGCCAGCGCGATGGCCAAACAGCGCGGCGGAACCGTCGTCGCGACCCACATCGTCACCGTCCCGGACCAGACCGCACTGGCAAGCGCAGCCGACCGGAGCGACGAGATAGACGAGAGCTCACAACACCTCCTGAACCGGGCCCGCGAGGACGCGGAGACGTTCGGCGTCGAGGTCGAGACCCACACCATCCTCTCACACAAGTCCTACGAGGCCATCTTCGACGCTGCGCGTACGCACGACGCCGACCAGGTCGTGATGGGCTGGGGCCCCGACTCACACGGCTCACCCGGCCGAGCGGAATCGGCCATGGACGAACTCACCGAAGCGGTCCCCTGTGACTTCCTCGTCTTGCGTGACCGCGGGTTCGACCCCTCGCGAATCCTGCTACCGACCGCCGGCGGCCCCGACTCCGAGCTGTCGGCGTCGGTGGCGAAACTGCTTCAGGCCGAGTACGGCTCCGAGGTGACCCTGTTGAACGTCGACGACGACCCGGCAGCCGGCGAGGCCTTCCTCGAAGAGTGGGCCGCGGACAACGGGCTCGACGACGCCGAGCTGCTCGTCAAGTCCGGCGACGTCGAGACGGCCATCGAGGACGCCGCCGCCGACCACACGCTCTTGCTCATCGGCGCCACCGAGGAGGGACTCCTCCGTCGGCTCGTCTCCAGGTCGCTCGTCCTGGACGTCGTCGACGAGGTGGACTGTTCGGTGCTGATGGCGGAGAAACACCGCGACCGCGGGCTGCTCGAACGGCTTTTCTAGCCCCCTCGGTCGGCGCCACAACCAGTCAACCGTGGGTACCACGTCGGCGCATCGTCACACCGCGGAAGCAATAACACCGGACCGTCACGCACACTCCGTCAGCACGAACGGATCGGCCTCGTTGTCTCCAACGAGCCGGCATAGCGGTTCGGAAAGCAGTTCGGTGTCATACCGACGGAACGGGAGGTCATACGGTCTGTGATAGATCAGGTCCGGCCCCGGAGTCGGCGGAGGGTCCGAGCCCAGCGCCAGTGACGATATTTTCTCCGTATGCAGCGCCACCGATTATTACTCCGTGAAATGTGAACGCGAGGCTTAATACGCCCATTATAGATGTACCAGTATGAGCGATAATCGCAGTGGTGAGAGCACGGGTGGCGACCCGACCGCGGACGGCGGCGTGGTCAAGCCCTCGTCGTCGGAGACGGAGGAGGAAATCGACATCGAGTCGCTGTCGGACAGCGAGCTGCGTGCGAAGTTCCGGGAGGTCCGAAACGAGCGCGACCAGGCCCGGAGTCGCGCCGAAGAGCTTGAAGACACCGTCGAGGACCAGCAACGCCGTCTGTACGACCTCGAGGGCTCCCTGGCCGAGCTACAGGGCGTCGTCAGCGCCAACGCCTCGGGCGATCTGACCCGCCGGGCCGATATCGACTCCGACGTCGACTCCGTCGTCGATTTCGTCTCCAGCTACAACCGGATGCTCGACGAGTGGAACACGATGCTCAAGCAGGTCAAGAAGGTCAGCACGTCCGTCGACGAGTCCACCTCCGAGGTCAAAGAGGAAGTAGAGAAAGTCGAGCAAGAGGGCGAGCAGGTGAGCCAGTCTATCAGCGAGATCGCCGACGGCGCCCACGAGCAAAACGAACACCTCCAGCAGGTCGGCGACGAGATGCGCTCTATCTCAGCGACCATCCAGGAGGTCGCGGCCTCGGCGACGGAGGTCGCAAACACTGCCGAGACCTCCGTCGAGAGCGGCGACACCGCCCAGGAAGCCGCGTCCAAGGCCATCGAGGACCTCGAAGCGATGGAGGCAAAGACCGAGGAGATGGTGACACAGGTCGAACAGCTCTCCGCTCTGATGGGCGACATAGAGGAGATTACCGAGTTCATCAACGACGTGGCCGACGACACGAACATGCTCGCGCTGAACGCCAACATCGAGGCGGCCCGGGCGGGCGATGCGGGCGCGGGCTTTGCCGTCGTCGCAAACGAGGTCAAGGACCTAGCCAACGAGACCAAGGAAGCGACCGACGAGATCAGTTCGACCGTCTCCGAGGTGCGCGAGCAGACCGAGACCACCGTCGAGAACATGTACGAGACCCAGGAGGTCGTCTCACAGGCGGGTAGCGCGGTCGACTCGACCATCGACGGGCTCGATGACGTAGTACACATGATAGAACAGGTCAACTCCTCGATCAAGGAGATAGACGACGCGGTCGACCAGCAGGCCCAGACCACGCAGTCGGTCGTCTCGATGGTCGACGAGGTCAGCGCCGTCAGCGAGGAGACGACTGCGGAGGCCGAGACGGTCGCCGACGCGGCCGAAAGCCAGGCCGCGTCGCTCGCGGACGTCACCCAGGAGGTCGGCGTGATGTCCCAACAGGCCGAGGAGCTCGGTTCGACAGCCGCGCAGTTCACGACTGGCGAGCGACAGAAACACACGATGTCGAAAGGCGACACCGTCATCGACTTCTGGCACGCGATGGGTGGGGCCAAGTCCCTCCTGCTCCATGACTTCGCCCGCGAGTTCGAGGAGCAACACGGGTCGGTCCACTTCCGACTCTCCTCGCTGGGCAGCTACGACGGTGTCTTAGACGAGAGCCTGGCCGCCGCCGGGACCGAGGAGATGCCCGCTATCGCCCAGATAAACGAGATCGGGAGCATGCAAGCCCGGCTGTCGGGGGCGTTCAAGCCGGCCGAGCGCATCCTCCCGAAGGCCGCGAAGTCGTCGCTGACCGACTCCGTCTCGGACTACTACACCGTCGACGGGGAGCTACAGTCGGTGCCGTTCAACTCCTCGAACCCCGTGTTGTGTCTCAACAGCGACGCCTTCGAGGCCGCCGGACTGGACCCCGAGAACCCGCCGGAGACGTTTGCGGAGGTCCGAGCGGCCAGCGAGCAACTCGTCGACGCCGGCGTCGTCGACTACGGCATCACCTTCGCGAACTACTCCTGGTTCGTCGAGCAGTGGTTCGCCGAGGCCGGTCAGGAGCTGGTCAACGAGCAGAACGGCCGCGCCGGCGTCCCCGACGAGGCCTACCTCGACAGCGACTTCGGCCACGACCTCTTCCAGTGGTGGACCGACATGGAAGCGGACGGGCTCTACCACAACAGCGGTATCAAGGCCCGCGGGACGGCAAAGAAGACGTTCCACGACGAGCGGGCCGCCATGCTCATCGGCTCGACGTCCTCGCTTGGCTCTATCCAGTCCGGCGCCGACTTCGACCTGAAGACCGGCTATCTCCCCGTGCTGGAGGAGCGAAACGGCGTCCTCGTCGGCGGTGCCTCGCTGTGGATCGGCGATAACCTCGACCCGGACGTCGAGCAGGCCGCCGGCGAGTTCCTCTCGTGGCTCTTAGAGCCCGAACAACAGGCCCGCTGGCACCGCGAGACGGGGTACTTCCCGGTCTGTGACGGCGCCGCCGACCTGCTTCGCAGCGAGGGCTGGTTCGACGAGAACCCTCACTTTGCCACCGCCTTCGACCAGTTCCAGCAGTCCTCCGACACGCCCGCGACCAACGGCGCACAGATGGGGCCGTTCCCGAAGGTCCGGAGCATCATCGAGCAGGCGCGCGCGGAGATGCCCGTCGGCGAGGACGTCGGCGAGGAGCTTCGGGCGCTGAACAACGAAGTCGAGGCGGAACTGTTCAGCTGGGAAGCGGAGAGCTGAGAGCCGCGACCAGCCCGGATTCTGACTGACGGGGTCACAACGACGACACACGCTGTTCTGTTGCCGGCTGATGACGCGGAACCGGATACCGACGCGGTCACAGGTGTACACCGCACCGCATGTCACCGGCCAGCAGACACCCGCTGGCCCCGCCGCTGTACTCCAGTCAACTGTCACAGCCGACGGGCCACTGTCGCGCTCGGTACTAAACGACGGGCGGCGACGGCGTGCGTTCGCCTGACTGCCCCGCGAGTGTCGACGGTGACACCACGGACCCAGCGACGATACCGCGGTGCCCGGTCCGTGAGAACGGCAGCACCGCTGGCACCGGCGAGAGTGTGTCGACGTGCGAGCGCAGCCGCTGAAAAAATGCAGACCCGGTCAGCCGAACATCTGGCGCGTTTTAGGACAAAAGCACTTAATATCTGCCCGCTGTTAGGCAATATACGGTGAACGTCAACGACACCAACAACACGAAAAAGAAGTTGAACCGACAGTGGGAGCTGCTGGACCAGGCCGATATCTCCGACCGTGACAAAGAGGCAATCACCGATTTCGTCCGTATCGAGCGGCAGGGAAACCAAAATCGGGAACCGAATACCCTCTACTCGGATCTCAGTAGTCTCCGGAACGCCGCCGTGCGGGCCGACACGTCCCTGGTCGAAATGGATCTCACCGGCTTCCGAACCCTGATAAGCACCCTCACGAGCCCGAAATCCCAGGGTGGCTATGGCCTCGACCCTAACGGAGGCGGCATATACAACTACAAGCGAGCCCTCCGAATATTCTTTCAGTGGCTTGATAGGCAACCCGACTTCCCGGACTTCGAGTTCTACGACAGCATCGATATCACGTCTCAATCGGTGAGCCGCGTCAACGAGGACAAGATGCTCGATGACGACGACATCGAGAAGCTGAAACAACACGCGAAGAACCCGCGTGACCCGGCTATCATTGAATTCCTGGCCGATACCGGGGCTCGGGTTTCGATGGCTTCCCAACTCCGGATCAAAGACATCCACGACCTCGACACACAGCGGCCCTACTTTACGCCGAATCCGAACGGGAACGGACACAAAGGAGCCCCTGATAAGCGCTACCCGATTCTCCAGAGCCGAGCCGAAATCCGGAACTGGGTAAACCAATATCACCCCGATCCCCGTCCGGAAGCTCCGCTCTGGCCGATCCTTAGAGGGTATGACCGGGATTCCCCGCAGGAGTGTGCCCTCAGTAACGATCGACTGCGTGACGCACTCCGTGCTTGTGGTCGCCGGGCCGGTATCGAGAAGCCGGTTAATCCGCACAACTTCCGACACAGTGCTATCACCCGGCTCTCCAGACAGGGCTACACCCCCCAACAGATCCAGCACATCGCCGGCTGGGCTAGCGACCGGATGCTGGAAGCTTACGACCACACCACGGACCGGCAGCGAAACGAAGGGATGCGGGTCAAGGCCGGTTTCATCGACGAATCGGAAACAGAGGACGGGCCTACTCAACCGAAGACCTGCGGGAACTGCCGAGAGACTCTCAAGGCGACGGCCCAATTCTGTCCTCGATGTGGAGCGCCGACGACGAAAGAAACCGAGGAAGCCATCAGCGAACAAGACGACCGGATCGTCGAATCGGCTGCAATGGCCGACGGAGAATTGGCAAGTGCCGTCTTGGAGCTCCGGCGATTGGTCGAAGACTCCCCCGAACTCAGACGAAGGCTGCTGGACGTTTGAACAGCTCACAGGTCTTTTCCTCCGTCGGTGAGGGCAATAGCTCTCTCAGCGTCTTCAGCCACTGGTAGATCGGATTCGGCCAATTCGACGAAGGTATCCAGGTGTGTTTGTACCAGCTCCTCGACTGTGTCCTGTTTTCCGTTGTCGGTGACGTTAGGCGATTCCGCCTTTTCTTCGTTGTGCGCTTCCTCAATACCGTCGTGGTCGGTTTTGTCGATCATGTCGTCCGATGATTGCCGGGTTATCCCGGAATCCGCTATCGGACAGACCGGCCAATTAGGCAGTTCCCGACGAATGGCCCGAAACCATTTTGTTAGTCGGAATCCGACTTGTTGGTAGCCGGTGATGGTCGACCGTCATGGTCGGTCTGTCCGGTCGCTTTGCTTCAGATGTCGGCGGAGTCCTTGGCCGGGTGCCGCCGACATCGATCGTTTCGCCTCGGAGTGTTACGCTTCTTCAGGGCCGGGTTTCACCGGTCCCGACGTGACCACCTTACGACCTGGCGAACAGCCTGTTCGCCGTCGATAGCCGGGCCACGCTTGCGTATACAAGGAGAGGCCACCGACAAAACTATTTCGTCCGACTACAGAACCATAGTTAGGAGATATTCGACTTGCATGGCCGAAGAAAATGACGACGATATCCCGGACTTGTTTAGTGGTATCGAAGACAGCGATGGGAGCCTCACAGGTGAGTCAGGTTTGAAGCCCGTCGACCGACCAAGGGGTATTCTGTCACCGACCGACCGCGACTACTTGTGTGGCCTGAAGGATTACAGCCATAGCCAAACAGAACTGAATCGCCGGCAAGAGATCCGGGAGCGAACAATCGAAGGGGTGCGGGATTTCAATCTTCTGTGGCTGCTGCTGGAGGAACCAGAATGGAAGAAGGTAATCGAAGCTTTCGAGACTGAAGAGCTGAATACGGCCTTGTCCTCCATGATTGCCTTCGCCTACACCGCGATCGGCCAAGATACCAGTCGCATGGAAGATATCCTTGAGCGCGCCCTCTACGAAGGCGCCAACTACGACATATCCGGGCGCTGGTCCGGGAAGGCGAACGACGTGACGGTTGATATCGATATCGACTATGAACCCAACGTTGAGGAGCTGTATACACGGGTTCAACAAGGGGAGGGGGATAGTTTGACACCGGCCGAAATCGGCGCGTTAGTCCAGGCCGGTAAACTCGACCCGGAGGATCTTGAGAAGCTGGAAGAGACTGGGCCGGAGTTTCCCGGCATATACGCCGGTGGAGCTATCGAACGAACCGATGGGAACGACACCGAGGAGTAACTGATGACTCGGCTATGGCACCTCATCGCATAATCATAGCCGACCATTGGGCCGGGTCGAGACAAAAATAATTCCTGGGTTTTGGCCGGCTCAGATATCCGAATTAATGGTAGAAATGGTAGTACGTCGTGCGGGATCCGAGACCGGGATGATTGGCCGGCTATTCGAACTCGGCGAGTGGGTCGTATACATCTCCGTCTAACTCGGACAGAGCTTTTCGATAGTCGGCTTTCCGGTGTGCTGTTACTATCACCCGGAAGGCCACACGACAGGCCAGCCTCTTGCCAATCACAAGTCCTCCGTCGGGTCGTATGGGCTGGTCTGAAGGAAGGACGACGAGGAGCCGCTACGCGTACCATCTGACTGTTCAGCCGGTGAATTATCGGCTTCAGCTATAGCTCGCTTCTCATCAATGTATTGTCGAAGTGCTTGGCGGAGAACATCGGACCGGGTAGCATCAGATTCGGCCGCCGCTTCGTCCACTTTTTCGCCGAGGCCCTCGGGAACTCGGCAGGAAACGTGCGAAGTCACAGGTATACATATGTAGTTATCTAGTAAATAGATTGGGCAAACTAGACGGTCAAAGTGTTCCCATTCAATCGCAACCACTCACGCCGGTCCTCGTAGTCCGGAATAAGCGTCCCGACTGTATTCCAAAACGAATCGGAATGGCGGTCATGAACTTCATGGGCCAATTCGTGGACAATAACGTAGTCCTGAATACGAACCGGCGAAAGTATCAACCGCCAATTCAAACGGATGATTCCGTTCTCGTATTCACCCCATCGGTCATCGATTTCAGTGACTTCTATGGAATCGTACTGTGTCCCCAATTTTGGAGCGAAGCGGTCCACCCGTTCCGGTAGCTCTTCACCGGCTCGCTGGATGTACCAATCAACGACTGCCTGCCGCTTCCGTCGGATGCTTACACTATCACCAGGAGCGTCAAAGCGGTGGAGTTTGAGGGTAAACTCGTTCCCGTCAAACGAAAGCTGTGGCTCCGGGACATCCGCCTCAGTGACGTTTAAGCGGTACTGACGGCCACGGTACTGCAACTTCTCACCACTGAGGAACTCTTTCTGTCGGGGCGTATCGGACTGCTCAGCAAGACCGTATAGCTTGTCCAAGATCCAGTCCTTTCGGTCGTCGAGGACCGCCTCAACCTCGTCTATCTTCGCCGAAATCGGTGCCCTGACCTCCAACTCCATCGACTCATCGAGAGATAGCTGAAAGGTCTCCCTGTTCTCCGAATACCGGATTTCGTAGGGGACAACCGTTTGACCGATATGGTACTTTTTGCTCATGCTCCATAGTGCTGCCGTGCCAAGTTGATGACCCGATTCGTCAGCTCGTCACGCTCTTCTTTGGATAGGTCCGCGTCAACCTTGTACAGTTGGATCTTAACGTCGCGGCGCATCGCCTTCTGAACGTTGACCTTCTGTTTCCATTCGACGATAGAGGCGTGCTCCTCGACCGCTGCAACGGTTGCACGGGTCAGTTCGAGCAACTGGCCCTGGTCTATATCGCGGTCGCCCTTGTCGAGGACCTTCTCAACAGCGTGGTAGAACGACAGCTCCGTCGAGCCGGCGAGGCCCTTTTTTTCGGCCTCACGGTCTCGTGAGCGCATTTCGTCCATCACGTCGCGGAGCTGGTCGATTATCTCCTGGTCAGTGAGACGCTTCTGTTTGTACTCTTGGATCAATTCCTCTACCCGCTCCTGGAGGGAACCGTACTGGACGGGGTCTTCGTCATAGCGAACGTTTAGTTCGTGTTTGATCGCGTGCCTCATTTCGCTCGCTCTTGCCTCGTCGCTTTCTAGGCCTTCAACTCTCGCGTCGAACTCCTCGGACTGCATTACGGAGACCGGCTCGTCGTTCAGTACCTCGATCCCGGACGAGCCGATATGGTCGTGGATCAGCTCGCGAACTTTGGCACCGCAGCCCTCGATGTTCATCGTGTCGTCGCGATACCGCTTCTTCGCTTTGGCGTGTATCTCCGTTAGCCTCTCCAGGTCGCCCTGGTACGGGTTTGCCATCGGGTCGGGCATCACGATGTCCATCAACTTCGAGAAGCGTCTGAAGGCGTTGTTGAACTCCACACGCCGGTCGTCCGGCTCAAGCGACTGAAGACACGCCTCCACGTCGTCGAGGTCCTCGAAGAAGGCGACGGCCTTGTTGTGAGCCGCCTCCAGTTCCGGCTTCTTGTCTTCCAGCGGGACCATCGCCCGCTCCACGTCCTCGGCGCTGAACATCGCCAGCGCTTCTTTGAGGTCGTCCGAGACGCCGTAGTAGTCGACGATGAGGCCGTGATTCTTGTCTTCGTAGGGTCGGTTGACCCGTGCAATCGCTTGCAGGAGGTTATGCTCCTTCAGCGGCTTGTCGAGATACATCACCTGGGCGATCGGCGCGTCGAAGCCGGTCAGCAGCATATCGCAGACCACGAGCAACTGGACGTTGCCCTCGTCGTCCTCGCCTTCACTTGTGAAGGAGTCCTTGATATCTCGGAGTTCCTGGTCGCTCGGCGCTATCTCTTTGATATCCTCGGGGTCATTGTGGTCCTTCGAGATGACGACCCGCGACTCGGGGCCGTCGTGGGCGTCGAGCCGGTTCTTGTAGGTGATTGCTGCCCGCTTGCTGGTCGTGACGACCATGCCCTTGAACGGTCGGGCGATGTCGTTATCGAAGTGGTCGACGATGTCCTCAGCTACTCGGTCGATCCGATTCTCCGCTTCGGCGAGGTCTCGCTCACTTGCGTAGCGCTTCTTGATTTCTGCCTTTTCGGCCTCGCTGTAGCCTTCAAACACCTCGTCGAAGACTTCGTCGAGGTCTGCCCCGTCAAGATGTACATCGGCCAGACGGCCCTGATAGAGGATCTCGACGGTGGTGTTGTCTTCGAGCGATTGGTCGATGGTGTACGTGTCGATGTAGTTGCCGAAGGTGCGGCGGGTGTCCCGCTCCTCTTTCTCGATTGGCGTCCCAGTGAATCCGACGTAGAAGGCGTTGGGGAGCGCGGTACGCATATTGTTCGCCAGCTGCTTGTACTGGGTCCGGTGGGCCTCGTCGACCATTACGTAGATGTCGTCATCCCGCGATAGTTCGGGGAAACCATCGGGATAGTCTTCGGGAGACTCGTCTTCCGACAGCTGGAACTTCTGGATAAGGGTGGTAATCGTCTGGCCGGCGTTCTGTTTGAGTGCGTCCCGTAGCTCGTCTTTGTCGTCGGCTTGGACCGGATTCGGGAAGCCGCACTGCTCGAAGGTCGAATGGATTTGCGTATCGAGTGCCTGGCGGTCGGTGACGAGCAGGAGCGTCGGGTTGTCCTTCTGCCGGCGGAGCTTCAGCCCGAGGAACAGCATCGTGAGCGATTTGCCCGACCCCTGGGTATGCCAGATGACGCCGCCAGGAGCTTCACGGCGTTCTCGCTCGCGGATAGCCTCCAAGGCCCGGTGTGTCGCCCGATACTGCTGATACCGGGCGACCATCTTCTTGATGCCGTCTGTGTCCTCCTCGAAGACAGTGAAGTGTCGCAGCTGGTCAAGCAGGCGCTCCGGCTCGAAGAGCGCGTATATCATCCGGTACTGGTCGGGAACGTATCCATCGAGTCCGAAGAGGTCTTCCAGATACTCGTCGTCGACGGGATAGGCGTCCCGCCACGGCTTGTATTGGTCCCATGGCGTCCCGTAGGAGCCCATCAGCGCCCCCTCGTACCACGTCGCAACCGAGAACTGGTTGTACCGGAATAGCTCTTCAGCGCCTTCTTTTTCTCCGTCTCGTTGGTTCTGGTAGCGGGTGATCTGGTCAAGAGCGTCGGATTTGGCCTTGTTTCCGTCGGGCGGGCCAATTGTCGGATCCTTGCACTCGATCACACCCAGCGGCAACCCATTGACGAACGCGACGATGTCCGGCAGTATCGTCTCCCGATCGCCTTCGACGCCGAACTGATTGATAGCGAAGAAGTCGTTGTTCTCGGGATTCTCGTAGTCGATTAACTTGACAGTCTGGTGCTTCTTGCCGTGGCCCTCGTCCTGGACAATGGAGGTATGCTGAACCAGTAGTTGGTGGATCTGCTGGTTCTCGTGCATCGTGTTGCGGCCCGTAACCTGTTTGATTTCTCGGACGACCTTGTTCAGATTGTTCTCGTCAATCCACGGATTCAGCCGGTCGATGGCAGCCCGTAGTCGGGGTTCGAGGACTACATCGGAACGCTTCGTTCTTGGATCGTCCCATGGCTCTTGCGTCCGATCGACGACCTCCCAACGGAGAGTCTCGAAAGCGTCGAGAGCGGGCTGTTCGGTCGTCTCGTACTCGTTTGGCATATTAATCGAGCAGACCTGTTGGTGTCCGTACCGCGCCAGTAAGAAGATCCTGCATTAGGCCACGTCTAAGTTCTTCGAGCTTCTGTTTGTGATGTTCCTCCAATTTTATCTTTTTATCTATTGTAGAAAGAATTTGAGAAAAATATCTTTGTTTTTGCAGTTCTGGAACCATGATTTCGTACTTCGATAGGGCAGTCGTGTCGATACTATCAATAGTAGTTCCAGACTTACGACAAGTCAGCCGAATTCGTTCGGAATTGTAATGCAATACCTGAAATAGATACTCCGGATCGATTTGTTCTTCGTCAGGCACGAGAGCTTTGAGGTCCTGATTTATCGTTGACGGGATCGTGATCTTGCCGATCGGGAGCCTCCGCTTGATTACGTTACTACGTACAGGGACAAGTGTGCTATTCGCAGGATATATTGTGAGTGGGGCTTCATTTATCCCCTCCTGAGTAACCTGATCCTCTGTCTCTTCAATGATTCCTCGTTTGTCAAATTCTTTCGGAGAGCACCACGGTGTGTCCCCATTCCAGTATTCCGGATTCGATCTTTTTGGTGTACTTCCCCCACCTATTTCGCATAGTTCATCAAGCTTTTTTACATCCCAATTGTCCGGTACATTCTTGGGCTTTTTAGTGGTGGTAGCACCGTGCTCAGGTGATAAATATATATCTTGGAAAAAACCCTGTTTCAGTTCTTCTGCCGTCTCAATTAGCCTCTCGGTTTGGTCTATCTCTTCAGTCAAAATCGAGAGCACAGCAGCAATCCGCTGTTGCTCAGGGATTGGTGGGGTTAGAACCGGAAATGAATTAAGTTCTCCTTGATTTAATTTACCTCTGTTTGTTCCAGAAATGACGTGCCGCATATCCACATACTCAAAGAAGTAAGCTAAGTACTCCTCAACAACATCTGTTGCTCTTAGAACATGGACATGATTGTTGACCCAGCTTTTCCCTTCTATAATATATGCCGTCCCACCAAATGGTGACCAGTCAGCTCCATCCTCCCCAATCAGTACTAACTTTTCATCAAATATATGTCCAGAAACAGAATCTATCTGTCCCGTTGCGCCATAGTAGGGAACATCACCGTTCTCTCTATTCGAGGATTTTATTGGCTCTCTCTGTCTGTCAAGGTTCTCCGTGACTTCCGCAACTGTCCGAACTCGCCACTCTTCTGGAATACTAAATTCCTTCGGTCCTAACTGGACCTGTTTGTACCCATCACGAGGTTCATTTACCTCGCTCTCAATTGACTCGCTCATCGGTAGTTCATCTCCTCCAAGTATGTCAACAATAGTTCGTCCGTCTCTTGGAGTTCCGTCTCCAGTGTTTCCAATTCATCGAGCTTCTGACTTACATCGATCGGGTCCTCGGGCTCCGTTGTATCCACGTACCGCGGGACGTTCAGATTCCAATTGTTCTCCTCGATTTCTTCCAAGTCGACGACTCGGGAGTGGTGTGGCTCTTCTCGACGCTCACGGTAGGTCTCTGCAATATGCACAACGCCTTCCTCAGTGAGGCGGTTCTGGTTCGATAACTCCTCATACACCTGCACACCTGACTCACGCAGCTCTTCATCCTCAGTATAAATGAATTGGACTGTCCCCTCACGCTCTTCCGGCTTGTCCTTGTTGAGAATGAGGATGCATCCAGGCGATCCAGTGTTGTAGAACAGGTTCTCAGGCAATGCGATGACTGCTTCAATCAGATCGTCCTCTAACATCGGCTTGCGAATTTTCTTCTCAGACCGCGAACGGAACAATACGCCGTTGTCCATCACGACGCCCATCTTCCCGTTCTCGTTCAGCGAGGCAAGCATCAGCTGAATCCAGGCCCAATCGCCCCGGTTAGATGGCGGGAGCCCATACGGAAAGCGATCATACGGCTCATTGTCCTGTACCCAGTTCTTACTCCATTCCTTCTGGTTCCACATCGGGTTGGCAATCACCTTATCGAACTGTTCGAGTTCGTCGTGCTGGGTGACAAACTGCGGGCTGGTGATCGTGTCGCCCTTAGCGATCTGGGCGTCTTTCACCTCGTGGAGCAGCATATTCATCTGGCCGATGGCCCAGGTGTTGAGGTTCCGCTCCTGGCCGTAGAGTGAGAGATCGGTCATCGAGCCGCCATTGTCGGCGACGTGCTGGGCGGAGTAGATGAGCATCCCACCGGAGCCACAGCAGGGGTCATAGACGCGATCGCCCGGCTCCGGGTCGACGCACTCGACGATTAGCTCGACGACCTCGCGGGGCGTGTAGAACTCGCCACCCTTCTTGCCCGCGTCGTCGGCGAACTGGCGGATGAGGTACTCGTAGGCCCGGCCGAAGATGTCGGGGTCCTCCAAGTCGACGTTCCGGTAGCGGTGGGTGCTGAAGTGTGTGACGAGTTTGTCGAGCACCTGGTCGCCGAGCCGGTCCTTGTCGTTGTAGTCGATGCTGCTGAGCACTCGGTCGGCTATCTCGTCGTTCTCGTCCTCAATCGACTCCAGGGCCTTGTTGAGCGCCGCGCCGATGTCGGACTCCTGGGCAGTGATGTGGTCCCAGCGGGCCCTCTCAGGCACCCAGAACTCTTTGTGGAGGTCGCGGTCGTCCTCGACCATCTCCTCGGGGATGCCGTGCTCCTCAGCGATCTCCTCGGTCTCCTCCTCGAAGCGGTCGTTGACCCGCTTCAGAAAGAGCAGACCGAAAATGTAGTTCTTGTAGTCGGCAGAGTCGATACTTCCGCGTAGAATATCGGCAGCTTCCCAGAGGTGGGTCTCCAGTGTATCGAGGTCGAGAGTCGAATCGCCGTCGGCTCCCGGCAGTGTCTCCTGCTCGTGGCTCATTATGTACCATCAAGAGACTACCAGCCGGTTAACCCTTTCCGACGTAGTCCTGCGATAGAACCGGAACCAGATGTTATTCTAGAAACCGGAACACGAGTAGGGAAGAGGAAAAGAATACAAAACAGTTCTCATACTGTCGCTACAGTTTTATCAAATCAGTTGAAAATATTAATGATATAGAGAATATGTCGAAATATATCGTAGATAGACCCAGAACACTGGTTCAAATATGATAAGTGGCTTCAAAAAATCATATACTAAGATAATATAAGTTCAATTCAGTACAAGTTTCCGATAGGCTTTTTATAAATCAAAATGGATATGATATATGCGAGATAATAGCGAATCATTTGACTATTCCCGAAAAGACCTTAGAAAAGTAACTAAGTTTACCGAAGGAGACTACCGTGGTATCAATCCAAGAGAGTTCTTTCGTTCTTTAAAAAGGAGCTTGGAAGAAATTCAGAAAGACGGAGATTTCAAATATACGACTCACGGCGATCAAAGCACCTCCTTCAGTATCACAAGTGAGGAGGTCGGATCAAAAACTGGTCGGGTTGAAGGTCGACTAACTGCCAACTCAGATTATGAAGGGATAGGTTCTGGTTCTCTTGAATACAAGCCATATGGTCCTCATGCAGCTTGGTCAATAGTGGTAGGATTAGGACTGAGCTGGCTAATAGTCCCACTATTATTAGTACCTCTTGGGATTTATTTATATTTAAAAGAAGATGAGTGTGACCTTCCATTATTAAGACAGGACGTAATCCGAGTACTAATGAGTGGTGAGGTGAGTGAGCGGACTATCGAAGAAGGAGCAGAAGAAAAAACCGATATATTTGCCAATTTGAATGTTATTTATGCAGGAGATACATTCATAAAAGTCGACACCGGGGAATTTGACGAGTATCGACTGGCGCATCGCAAAAGAATAGTACAGTTCATGAAAAAGACGTTCAATGAAGTCATAGAAGACGAAGATTTAAAGAAAGATATTGATAGTGGGATTATAGGAAGTTTTATTGGTCATCTAAAGGCTGCAGCAAACAATGATGTTCAAGGAGATGTTAGGGAGATAGAAGAAATGCAAAATGTTCTCAACGAAAAGTTCGAATATCGTCTAGAATTTTCAGAGATTCTGCTTAAATACCTATCATCAAAAGATGAAAGTGATCTCAAACACTATCAAGATTCAATCATGATGGAATTAGAAGAGCTATCTGAAGATATGGACGTATATGTTGAGCGCGAGGGGATGGAAAACCAGTAAATAGCCTAACTTCCACGAAAGTCAGGATATTAGCATAGATTGATAGAACGTATAAGGCTTATTGTGTCAAAGCTAGAACTATCTCAGATAACTCGTTCTATCACGCCTTGGAAAAGAAGCCAATGTTCAACGGTGCTTTCTTCCGCGTCGGTAGAGCCAGACGAGCAGAACCGTTACACCGGCGATAGGCGTGGTAAATGCGTCACCATTCAAATTAGCAAAGAGTTCTAAATAGGCCATTCCGACCAAGGCGACGAACAGGACCGGGAAAACGATTTTTTCGCCGATACTCAAGCCGGTCCAGAACGATCCACCGCTCGAACTCTGTGCCGAAGACGGCCGGCTCTGTTGTGCCTGTGCAGCGGATGGAGCACTCGGTTGTTGATCGCAGTCAGTACAAATAACCGGGTCACCACCAAGCTCCTGATACCGGGATGGTGCCAATCGAAGCCCGCGACTACAGGATTGGCATTCGGTATGGATTGCGCAGTCCCGACAAACAGGATCCTCACCAAATTTCTGGAAGTAGCGAGTATCAACCTGAAAATTCTTGTCGCATTTAATACAATTGACATCGGCCTGGCCCATAATGTTGTGTTAGCGATTCCGTATAAATAGATACTGATGGGGTCGATTTTATGAGACAATTACCGAAGCCATCTACCCTTTTCCGATAAGATACCGACAGATTAGGTTCAAAAGTCGTCGAGACTGGTCCCTCTGGTGTAATCCCCGGTGGAGCCGGAACTTTCGTTTGCTGTACTGGCACCTTTGTCATCGGTCTCCAGATACTCATCGTCGACCGATCCATCCCTGACGAACTCTTCGATCCGGTCAGCAGTCCGTTTCCCGACACCGGATACGTTGCCGCTCAGTGTGTCGACGAAGAAATCAGGGTTATCCAAGCCGTCGTAGAAGGCAGTCAGCTGCTCCCAGAGCGATCCGTCGGGCATCTCATCAACACCGGCAATATCTGGGCGGCTAAGATATTCCCGAAGCTTTCGGACCCGGTGACGCCCGAGACCCCTGACGTTCTCGACAAGCGGGACCTCGTCGCGGCGAACGCCGCGCTCGATGCGGAAGGTCATGATGTCCAGCCACTCCGGGCGGTGAACCTCCGGAGAGGCGTCGATGAGATACTTGGTCGCGTCCAGCGTGTCGGCAACACGCCGTGCATCAGAGGAGATATAGGCGCCGTCAACGCCCGTCCGCTGCTCTATCTCCCGGATGTCGAGGTTCTTGATCCAGTACCATCGGAGAATACCGGCCGTGATTCCGTACTCGTCGACGGGCAGCTCATGCTCCTGTAGTAGGCCCTCCAGCTCGTCAGAACAGTTCCTATCGATTTTTCGGTCGGCGAGTATGGTGGTCTGATAGACGAGATTGAGCCGGGTGAGGTTCCCGGTTCCGAGGTCTTCGAGCCAATCGTAGAAGTTCCGGATACCCGCCAACGTTGCGTTGCTGAACGAGTTGAAGGCAAACTCGATTGTCCCCTCACCGAGCGGCGTCGGTTGGAACTGTCGGGCCGTGTCCTTCTCCGTAATGAAATCCAGGTCTAAGAGCCAGTCAGCGGTCTCTCTGAGGCGGCTGTTGAGCCGTTCGTCCTTCGAGGAGTGTTCTCGGCCCCAGGCACCGATCTGTTTCATCTGCTGCCAATACAGCATCTCCTTGACGAAGGCCTCGATCTCGTGGGGCGTGTCCCAGCCGGTCGTGACCAACTCCAGCAGCAACCACCGGAAGCGCTCGTCGTTCTCGATGTGTGTCGTCACCGGCTCCAGCTCCCTGTGCGGCTCGAAGTACCGCTCGATCGTCTCCTCCGGGTCGTCGGTCAGAGTGAACGCATAGCCCTCGTCGTAGCCGTATCCCGGCCTGGCGGCTCGGCCGATCCACTGGACGTATTCGTATACCCCGACGAAGTTCGGGCCCCGCTTGATATCGGCGACGATGACCGACTGGACTGGCGCATCAAAACCATAGGCGATGGTCGTCGTCGCGAAGAGGCACTTGATTTCCCCCTCTTCGTAGAGGTCGACGATCCACTCCTTCACATCCTGGGGCAGGTCGCTATGGTGGAAAGCCACCCCACCGTCCATCATCCGGGCCAAGTCTTCGAGTGTACTGGTTATCTCTCCCTGGCTCTTGCGCTCCATTTCCTCCATGAAATTCCGGTCGGATGCATCGGCGAATATTCGGGTCTTGGCGACTTCCTCCGCTCGGGACTCCGTCCATGATTTGGCGTAGTTGAAGACGAGGAAGGGCGCTTTGTCCTGCTCTGAGCGGATGAAATTGGTGAGGGCGTCCTTCTTCTCCTGGGGGCCAACACCGACGACCTCTTCCTTGATTTCAATCTCACGCCCTTCTGGGCTGACCGTAAGATCGGCGTCCATCCAGTCGGCGAGTTCCTGCGGGTTCCCCAGGGTGGCACTCATCGAGAAGATCTCGATACCTTCGTACATCGCGGCGGCGATCGCTTTCTCGATACCCGGCCCGCGAAAACCCCCATAGATCTCGTGGAAGTCGTCAAGGACCACCAGGTCGAGATTGCGAGCGCTGCCTTTGTCTTGGAGAATTGCGCGATAGAACGAGTCGAACGTCGCAACGATCACATCGCCGGACTGGTAGGCACTCGGTCCCGAGTAGATTCGGTACTCGTCGCTACCCCATTCTTGCATCGATTCCCGTTTGTCTCGGACCAACTGGCGCGACGGCACCAGATACGCGACACGGCCGCCCTGATCCAGCTGCTTCTTCGTGACCGCCTCGGCACAAAGGGTCTTACCGTTGCCCGTTTCGGCGACGAGGAGATGGTTCCCAGGGGCCAATATACCGTCTTCAAAAGCCAGTTGCTGGGTTTTCTTGAGGGAGTCGTAGTCGTGGGCGCTCATTATTTCGTCCACGATCTCGGCGTCCTCGGGCGGGAGGTCGGGGATGTCACTCATCGCTCGACTTCCTCGATTGGGTAGAGGAAGTCACTCTTCAGCTGCTCACCACCGAGCGAATCGTAGAGAGTGAACAAGTCGGCGATGTCGCTGATGCTGTAGTCGTAGAGGAGGCGCTCTAGTTCGTTGTGTGTCTTGGTCTCTTCCAGCCCGGCTACCACGCCTTCAACATATTTTTCTCCGAGAACTTGGCCGACATGGCTCCCCTGGACAAACTTGTCCTCAATCCCTAACCGCTCCCAGTAGTCCTTATCAAAATTGTAGTCATTGTACCAAACGCTGTCGTTGTCGATATTCTCAAGATCGTATGCAATAAAATCAGGAAGTATCGGCTGGCCCTCCTGAAGTTCGTCCTTATGCTGTGCTGTGGCCGCCTTCGCGAGGTCGATATGGTTGGGGCAAGATGCCTTCAAATCAGCCATGAGACTAGACGGTTCCCCGGACCCGTCGAGTTCTTCGGCCCAGTTGAGCAAGTGCTTCAGGTCGAAGTAGGCACCGTTGTAGGTCAGCGTTCGTTCAATATCCCGCCCATCGCACCAATCAATCATTCTACGGAATAGGTCAGCAGTATGCTCCGCTTCCCATCCACCACGCCGGAAGAGGACAGCAGTGTCCGGTTCGTTGAGCGTGTCGTCGCTGTAGGCCAGCCCAACAGAAACCCATTCGTAGAAGCGGGTATCGTTGTCTCCGCGGTCGGGTTCCTCGAACGGGCTTGCAGTTTCGATATCAAGTGCTAACGTTCCCATAGATATACTGACAATCCCGATAGGGGACATGATAAAACTCCCGGACGGCCCAGCCGACCAACCCCCGTTTCGAGTGGATCAACTGGAACCTGCTGCGGTGCGGGGTATGTTTTTTCGCTCGTGCCCTTAGGCACACTCCCTAAGGGGTCTGTCCCACTGAATGGGACCAGTACCCGATACAGAACTGCCGAAGTAGCGACTCTGCCGACAGTCTCCGAAGCAATACTCCGCCTAAACTCAAGAAAAAGGCCTATTTTGCCGCGTATTCGCCGGGGTCGACAGTGTTGCCACTCATCAGTCGGCTCGTTAGCCCACGGAAGCGCCGACTATGCCGCTGTTCCAGGAGCCGCCACTGCTCCGCCATTCCAGGTTGGCGCCCCGGAGTTCCAGCGGATCCCGGCCGACCCTGCGCCATGCTTTGATGGCTTCGTGTAGGACATCGTCCAGTCGAGGGCAAGACGTGCTCTTGAGTCGGGATAGCATCGTATCGATGCGGAGGGTCAGCTCTCCGGTTTCGTCGTCTCTTGATACCTTTGCGGCGTACTTGTTGCACCACTGTTGCCACGCGCTCGACGACGCTTGCCTCGCTTCCATCCCCAGCAGGCTGGCGACTCGGCCGGCCGCGTTCTCGATGTGGTGCTCGGTTTTCTCGACAATAGCCGCAATCTCCTGTTCGATCTTCTTGGTGGCAAAGGTAACTGTCGCGTTCTCGTTACGGATCAATCCGTCTAGTCGGTCGAGGGCCCGGTAGATCGTGCTGACACCGTACTCAGTCGTCTCGGCTATCCCTTCGGGGTGTTGCTTCCCCCCGTCAGTCACGAGCGTCTCAAGGACGGCTACGTCGCTGTCACAGAGGTCCCGCATCTGGGTGACAAGCAGTGCTTCTTGCTGTGCCTCCATCTCCGGGGTCGGGTCCTGCTCGAAACTCACGGGCGACTGGGCAGGCTTAACGGCGAAGTGGTGGTCCGGGACGAAGGTAGTGGGATCCGCTCTCGTCGGAACGTCGGCCCAATAGAGGGTGTTGATTAGTGCCTCCTCAATCTCCCGCCGGAGTTCCTCCTTCTGTGCCCACTTGATGGCGTTTCCATTATTCAGCGACTTCTTCACGAGCACGCCGATCTTGGGATGGAAGAGCGGATCCGTCTCGTCTTTCTTCCGGACGTGCTTGGGGTGGTAGTGCTTGACTTGCTTGCCGTACTGGTGGCCGGATATCAGTCGCTTGGCGTCTTGTTTTGGGAGAACGGCCCGGTGGTTCTTTCCGACAATCTCCTCGTTGTCGACCTTGTACTCGAACCGGCTCCCCTCTTCGGTAGCACAGAGGTGGAGATACCGTTGCATGATACCCGACTGTCCGACCACTTTGGGGCTCATCGACCGCCGGAGTCGAACGTAGCGCTCGAAGGTCGTGATGTTGCTCATTTCGTGGGGTTGCGTGGCGAAATAGTCGGAGTTGACGCGCATCCCCCCCTCGTTCGCGAGAACGCTGAGCACCTGGGGCAGTAGCTGGTAGTACTCTTTCGGCTCAAAGTTCGACCCGCTAAAGTGAATGTTGACGCCCTCGGCGTTACTCGCGTGGTCAAATGGGCTGCTGATACGGTCGCCCGTTTCGTAGTGCTTCATCCCGGTGAAGCGGGGCTGAATTAGATAGTTTGCCTTCCGCTGGCTTTCGCCTTCCTCATAGAGCCCTATGCGGAACTCGTATAGCCGGTCTACGTCGACAGGATCGTCGGGACGCGGGGCGATACCACCTTTCTGGTACTTCAGGTTGACCGTCCAGGTACTCCCCGCGAGAGCCGTCTCTATCTCTCCAGAGTAGCCATCGAATCCGTCGAAAAGCAGCTTGCTCACGACCCAGTACGGGCTCAGGCCGTGCTCGGTGAAGATAAGATTGCCCTCGCACTCGTGCGGAGCAGTCGCGATATGGCTCACGCCGACCACCCCCTAACGAAGGAAGGTTGAAGACAGAGCAGCCGCTCACCAGCAGTTGATAAAATAAAGAAGTGTAGATATTCGGCGGTTCTATCCGAACATCTGGCGCATCATCGGGTGCATCTCCATGAGCTGCTCCTCGGCGATCTCCTCGTACAGCTTGTACGTGATAGAGACCGTAAGCAGCAGCCCCGTCCCGGAGACGTTCCCGATAGTGCCCATCATGTTGGCCATGACGGCAAGCAGTCCGACGAGGGCACCGCCGATGACGGTGACCTGCGGGATGTAGCGTTCGAGCACCTTCTCGATGACGCCGACGTTCTGGCGGAAGCCGGGGATCTGCATCCCGGAGTTGTGGATCTGCTTCGCGGTGGCTTCCGGACCCATGTCGGTTGTCTCGACCCAGAAGACCGCGAAGATGGCCCCGCCGACCAGCATGAAGGTGAGGTCCACGCCGATACGGACGAGGATCTGCCAGACGGGGTTCGTCGTCGCGTCCAGGAACCACATCCAGTCACCGGGTGACTGGATGGGCGCCAGGTAGTAGAACAGCCCGCCCACCGGCTGCCCGGCATTGTTGTAGGTGCCGAGAAAGCCCGGTAGGTTCGCGACCTGCTGGTCGAGGATGCGCCCCAGGAACTGGATGTTGGCCTGGAGCGCGCGGACGAGGATCATCGGCAGGACGCTGGCGTAGATGAGCTTCACGGGGAAGCGGCCGCGCGCGCCCTTCACCCGCGCGTTCGAGAGCGGAATCTCGACACGGACCGACTCCGCGTAGACGACGACCGCGAAGATGAGCACGGTCGTTATCAGCGCGAGCAGTCGGCCGCCACCGGGCGAGAGGAACAGCGTCTGGATACCCGACGCCGTAAACAGCGAGCCCGTCGCCTGCTGGCCCGTGATGAACAGGTACCACGTGTAGATGATACCGTTCTGGTTGCCGATGAAGGGGGTCGAAAGCAGGCCGCCCAGCAGTCGCTGGCTGACGCCGGCGACGATGAACAGCCCGATACCGGAGCCGACGCCCCACTTGGAGATGACCTCGTCCATGAACAGGATGAGGACACCGCCGACGAACATCTGGGCGAAGATGAGCGCCTGCACGCCGGTCGTCCCGATACCCAGCGACTGGGCGATGGCCGTGTCCGGCGGCAGGAAGTTCGCCGCAAAGACCATCGGGAGCCCCGTCAGGCAGATCATCACGATCACCAGCAGCTTCTGGAGCCCCTGGTAGAGTATCTGGTCCCGCGGGTCGTCCTGCGTGTTCAATCCGAGCAGGTTGGCCCCACCGAGCAACTGCAACACGATGGACGCGGTGACGATGGGCCCGATACCCAGCTGCATGATACTCCCCTGGCCCGAGGCCAGAATCGACCCGAATCGACCGAAGACCTGCTGGCTCGCGTCGATGTCGAGGCCGAACAGCTTCACGTTCGTCAGGAAGAAATACAGTATCAACACGCCACCCGTCCACGCGAGTTTCCGCTTGAACGGGACGTGTCCTTCCGGACGGCGGACTGCCGGCATCCGCACGAGCAGTGGTTCGGCGGTGTCCTTCCAGCTCATTGTTTACTCTTATTCCTCGTCGTCCGATTCGTCGTCGGTGTCGGCATCTGCCTGCCGTTCCTCACCGAACTCGGTCAACTTTGTGGTGCCGCCCGCGTCTTCGACCTTCTCGACCGCGCCGGCCGAGAAGTCGTCGGCGATGAGGGTGAGTTCGTTGCGGACCTGTCCCGCACCGAGCACCTTCACCAGATCGGCGTCCTCGGCCTCGTCGACGACCTCGCGGGCGTCGATGATGTAGCCGTCGCCGGCCTCCTCGGCGAGCCCGTCGGCCGCGTACAGCACGGCGTTCTCGTCGAGCTCGCGGACGTCGACCGTCGCGACCTCTTCCTGGGACTGTTCGGGGCGCTTGAACCCGCTCTTGCCCAGCGGCTCGTGGTTGTGGAACTCGTGCTTGTCGCGGCCGGCGGCCCCGCGACCACCGCGGTGTCCGGCGCCGCGTCGGTTCTTGTGCGAGCCGCCACCGTGCGTGCGCGACCCACGCTGTCGTCGTTTCTTGCTCGTCATTATCGCATCGCCTCCAGGAGCGCGTCGATGCCCTCGGTGTCGTGTCGCCCGAGTTCACCGCCCTCCTTGGTCGGGTGTTTGATGCCGTCGTGGCCGCCCCGTGGCGGGTGCAGACGGAGTGTCGGGGAGAGACCCTGCTCTTGCAGCGTCGTCTCCTCGGAGATGAGAGCCCACGCCAGGCTCTCGATGTCGTCATAGTCGGTGTTGTCGGCGACCCACTCGTCGTCGACGTCGGCGTCGCCCTCGGCGGGCTCGGCGCGCGTCTCGATGAGTAGCTCGACGGTCTCCTGGCTGGGTTCGCCGAAGGCGACGAAGTCGTTGACCTTCGACACCATCCCGTTGTACGCGTCCGTGTCCGGGACGAACGTACAGTGGTTGACGTGGTGGATGTTCAGCATCTTCAGCGTGTCGTGGATGTCCGTATCCATGTTCACGTCGCCACGAATCTGGACGAGTGCTTGCATCACTCGATCACCTCGCGCTTCTCGAAGGTACGCTCGGGGACGCGGGCCTCGGCCGTGTTCTGCAGGGCGTTGAAGGTGGCCTTCGCGAAGTTGACCGTGGTGCGCGTGTTACCCGACGAGCGGGTCCAGATGTCCTCAATGCCGGCGAGTTCGAGCACCTTGCGGACGGTCTCCCCGCCGGCAAGGCCCAGCCCGCGCGGGGCGGGCTGGAGCTCGACTTCGACGCTTCCGGCCTTGCCCTCGGTGCGCAGCGCGACCGTGTGCGGACGGCCACAGCCACACTCCCAGGACCCACAGCCACGGGAGACGTCGATGATGTTCAGCTTGGCCACGTCGATGGCCTTCTGGATGGCACCGCCGACCTGGTCGTCGCGCCCTTCGGCGTAGCCGACCAGCCCGTCGCGGTTGCCGACTGCGACGACACAGCGGAACTTCACGCGCCGGCCGGAGTCGGTCATCCGCTGGACCATGTTGATGTCCAGCACTTCGTCTTCCAGGTCGGGAACGAGCTGGTCGACGACTTCCGATTCTTTCAGGGGAAGCCCCGAGTTCAGCGCCTCCTGCATGGAGTCGATTTCGCCCTCGACAACCTGCTTGCCGAGGCGTGTGCGGGGTTCCCAGCCGTTATTGGCACTCATAGTTCGATGTCACCTTCCAGTAGTGTCTCCCGAATCTCGTCGAAATGCTCCGGGAGGTCTGCAGCGTCGAAGTCCCCGCTGTACAGCGGTTCGTCCAGCATCTCGGCGTACTCGGCGATGTGGCTACCGCGCGTGCGCTGCCAGTCGGCGAGTACGTCGTCGTTGTGGGGAACTTCGAGGCCGGCGTCGATAGCGCCTTCCTGTATTGCGAACACTTTGCTTCCGGGGGTCGGGGTGTTAAGGCCGATGTCGAGCACCGCTTCCTCGACGCCAGCGTCCAGCGCGCGAAGCCCGGCGAGCAGCCCGGTGAGGTAGGCCGCGGGCATGTTGCCCGTCGGCGCCTCCCAGCCGTACTCCTCGAGGTCGCCCGACTGTGCTGCCGCAAGCGTGCGGTCGCCGTCAGGTCCGAGAGTCACCAGCTGCGCCCTGGTGTGCTTGTTGCTCTTTCGAGCGACAAGGCGGGGCTTGCCGGATTTCAGCAGGCGCAACCGCTGATGGTAATCCGTTCGGGCCTCGCGGCGTCGCCGCATCGGCACCTTGTATCGTGGTCCTGTCGCCATTATTCGTCACCGTGGTTTGCGTCGATGTAACGTTGTAGGTCGGCGACACTGTCGAACTCGCCACCGCCGGCCTGATCGTACAGGTCGCGGTACTGCGATGTCGAGAGTGTGCCGTCGTCGCGCAGCTCGCGCAGCTTCTTTCGCTGTGCGCGAATGCGGGACGCCCAGTTCTCCTTCTCGTTCTGTCGGGCCCCGGCCTTGCCCTTCCGGGAACCGGCTCCCTTCTGGTGGCCGTAGGCCTGCTTCTCCTGGCGCTCGCGTGCGCGACCGCGGGAGTTGCCCTTCTTGTCTTTGGCCGTGATGGCACCCTCCTCGACCAGCTCGCGAACGTCCTCGCGAGTGATGGCGTCGGCGATGTCACCCTGGCGGTCGGGGTTGAACCAGACGCGGTTCTTCCCGACGTCGAGGATGTCCGATGCGAGTCGCTTCTGTGCGGACAGATCCGTCATTACTCGTTCACCTCGACTTCGACGTAGGTGGGGTTTAGCACGCGGATACCCGCGTCCTCGGCTTCCTCCTCGATGCGCTCGCGCTTGCGGGCGCCGACCTTCGAGGCGATGCGGACGGCCTCGACGTCGCCGTCGACGCCCTCCAGGTCGTCCGTGTTGTGGACACGGACTTCCTCGAAGCCCGAGGGGTGTTTGCCACGGGCAGCCTTGGGCGTTCGGAAGCCGGCCTCGACGGTGGCTCCCTTGCCCTTGATACCGCGGCGCTGTTTCGAGAGGTCGCCGCGTGGCTTGCGCCAGGACGTCGAAACGCGCTTTTTCTTGTGGTGGTCCTGTCGGTTGAACTGCGGGCCGCCGACGCGGTGTCGCTGGGCCAGCAGTCGGGCCGTCTCGTCGTCGAGGTCGGGCGTCTTGTCGGCGAGCCCGCGGGGCTGGAGCTCCGTCTCCACGTCCTCGTCTGCGGCCTCGTCTTCGCCTTCCTCTTCGACCTCGGCCTCGGTCTCGGTCTCGACTTCGAGACCGCCGACGTCGGCCTTGATTCGGGCGGCCAGCGCGTTGCCGACGCCGTTGGCCTCGGCCAGTTCCGACTGGTCGGCAGCGCGGATGTCCTCGACCGTCTCGAAGCCCGCCTCGCGGAGGGCATCGGCTTTCGCGTCGCCGACGCCGCTGATGTCGGTGAGTTCGGCGTACTCGTCGTCCGCCATCAGGCGTCACCTCGGGACGGCTTCTGGGTGATGTACACCCCGTCTTGGAACACACGCACGTCCTTGTCGTTGATGCGTGTGAGCTGTTCGATGTCCGCGGCGGTCTGGCCGACGGCCTCGATGTCGGGGCCGGTCACGGTCAGCTCCTCGCCGTCGACCGACACGTCGGTGTCACCGTGAACGGTGGTCCGACGGGCGGCCTTCTCGCCGAGGAAGTTCTCGATGACGACCTCGTCACCGTTGACGTCGACCTGCATCGGGAAGTGAGAGTAGAAGACTTCCATCTCGTACTCCCACCCCTCGACGACGCCGTGGAACATGTTCTCTATGTGGCTCTCGAAGGTCCCGATGGTCGACATCGTCTTGGCGTCGTCCTCGTCGGACTCGACCGCGACGACGTCGTCCGCGACTGTGACGTCGATGTCGGGATACCAGAGCCGACGTGTGACCGTCCCGTTGGGACCCTCGACCGTGAGGTCGAGATGGTCCTGGGAGACGGACACGTCCTCCGGAATCTCCAGTTCTACTCGTGGCATTGTTAGTACACGTACGCGATTACTTGGCCACCGACGCCTTCCTCACGAGCCTCGTAGTGGCTCATGACTCCGTGGCTGGTCGTCACGACGAGAGTCCCGTAGTCACGGGCGGGGAGGAACCGCTTCTCCCACTTCTCGAACTCGTCTGCGCCCGCCGAATAGCGGGGCTTGACCGGACCACACTCGTTGATGGCTCCTTTCAGTTCGACCTCGAACTCACCGGCTTTGCCGTCGTCGACGAATGTGAACCCGTCGATGTACCCGCGGTCGTAGAAGACCTCGAGTACGCTACCGATCTCGTTCGAGGCGGGCGATACCGTCTGCTCCAGATGCCCGACGCTCTCGGCGTTGTTGAGTGCCGACAGTGCGTTGGCGAATGGGTCGTTTCCTGTCATTGTTAGCTGTACTTCCTAAAGCCCATGCCCCGGGAGATCTCCCGGAAGCACTGGCGACACAGCCAGATGTCGTACTTGCCGACGAGTCCCTGCTCGCGCCCGCAGCGCTGACAGGACTCGAGCTGGCCCGTACGCTCGTCTTCGGCCTGTTGGGTTTCACTTTCGCTCATTCGCTCACCTCAACGTCGAAAGTCGACTCGATAAAGGCGACCGCATCGTCCGGGTTGAGTCGGTGGTTCGAGGGAATCGAGCGGGACGCCTTGTCCCGCTTGGCGACGCGGTAGCCGGGGCGGACGAGGTTGACCGTCACGTCCAGCCCGTAGATTCCGATACTCGGGTCGTACTCCTGGCTCGGGAACTCGGTGTGTTCCTCGATACCGAAACTGAAGTTGCCGGTGTCGTCGAACTGGCCCGAAGCCAGTTCGGCGAGAGGCAGCGCAGTTTCGAGGAACGCCTCGGCGTCGTCGCCACGCAGGGTGACCTTCGCGCCGATGGGGTCGCCCTGGCGGATGTCGAACTCGCCGACGGTCCGCTTCGCTCGCGTCCGAACCGGGCTCTGACCCGTAATCTCGGTGATGATGTCCTCGGCGTTGGCCAGGTCCTGGCCACCGTGGCCGATGCCCATATGGACGACGACCTTCTCGACGCTCGGCTCGCGCATCTCGTGGAAGTCGGCCGAGTCAGTGTCACTACTCATCGTCATCACCCGTGAAGTTCTCGTCGATGACGACGACGTACTCCTCGACCGTCTCGAAGCCGCCGTCGTCGCCCTCCTGGGACACCAGAACGTTGTTCTGGGCCGAGCCGGGCGTGACCTGAATCTCGTCTATCTCGCCGATTTCGCCCGCGTGGGCGCCGTCGACGGCTGTGACGAGCGCGCCCTCCTCGTACTCGAAGTGGGCGATGACCTCGCTGGTCTCGTTGTCGACGACGATCGAGTCGCCGCCCGAGTACTGGTCGCCGTCCTCGACGATGAGCGTCTCACCGTCGTGGAGGCCCAGTTGGACGTCGCCGCCGGCGACGTTGGTCTTGTTGACGATCTTCCCGAGCTTGGACTCGGCGGCGTCGGCCTCGATGGCCGTCAGCGCCAGCCGTCCGCCCTCGCCGGGGAAGACGCGGTAGTACTCCTCGCGCTCGGTGAAGGCCATGATGTCGAACATCCCGACGGGCCGTTCCTCGTCGGAGACGGCCTTCCCGTTGATGAGGACGTTGTCCTCGTTGAGCGCGTAGCGCGCTTCCTTGCGGTTGTCGGCGTAGCCCAGCACGTCCCGCAGGACGATGAGGAGGGGGACCCCCGACTCACCGTGCGGGCCGGCGCCGGCCTTGACCGTAAACGTTGCCGTCTTGCGCTCGACGGGCCAGCTGTTTGGCACCGACAGTCGCTTCTGATGCTTGCTCATGCGGAATCATCCTCCGATTCGAGACGCTCCTCTCGAAGCTCGTCCTCGAGGTTCAGGTCTGTGACCCGGACGTTCGAGGTGTCGAGCGGGCGAGGGACTTCCTCGCCGTCGGTGGTCTCTAGGGTGACGTCTTCCACGTGGATGACGGCATCCGTGAGGTCGACGGTGAGGACTTCGCCGTCCTCGCCGGCGTAGTCGCCACGGAGCACCTCGACGGTGTCCCCGGCGTTGACGCGGACGTTGCGCTGGCCGTACTCCTCGCGGAGGTCGGCCGACAGCGTGGCCCGCACCTGCTTGTGTCGCTCGTGCAGCGGAGCGTCTCGGTCGCTCTTTCGCTGTTTGTCTGGTTGCGTTGTCATGGTTCTATACGATCATCGTCGCTGCGGAGGCGACACTCCCGAACCGTTCCGCGACTTCCCGCGAGATGGGGCCTTTCAGCTCGGTCCCGCGCGGGTCCTCGTTCTCGTCCACGATGACGGCCGCGTTGTCTTCGAACTTGACGCGGGTGCCGTCGGGACGGCGGATCGGTTTGCGCTGGCGGACGACGACGGCTTCGAGCACCTGGCGACGCATTTCGGGCGTCCCCTTGGTGACCGAGACCGTGATCTTGTCGCCCAGCCCCGCCTTCGGATGGCGGTTTTTCGTCCCCGAGTAGCCGTGGACGGAGATGACTTTTAGCTGGCGTGCGCCGGTGTTGTCGGCACACGTGATCAGCGAGCCTTTCTCCAGGCCCTGGGTGACGTCGGCGTTGAGCGCCTCCATTATTGCTCACCGTCCTCGATAGCCACAACGACGTGGCTCTTCGTTTTCGAGAGCGGTCGACACTCTGCTATCGTGACCGTGTCACCGACCGCGAGGTCGAGACAGTCCGGTGCGTGAGCCGGGACGCGGCTCCGCCGCTTCATGAAGCGGTCGTATTTGGGCACCTTCACGTCGTACTCGCGTTCGACGACGACGGTCTTCTCCATGTCAGTGGAGGCGACCTCTCCTTCCAGTGTCTGCCCGCGCACGGAGAGCTCTCCGTGGAAGGGGCAGTTCTGGTCGGAACAGGCCGTCTCCGGTTCCTGTACGTTCAGTCCTAGCGCCATTTGGATTCACCTGCGTTCGCTGTGCGTCGAGCGGGACGGGCGACGAGTCGGTCGCCCTCGACGCGGACGGTCTGTCCGTCCACGTCGAAGGCGAACGTCGCGCTGTCCTTCGGCACGTGCCACACCCGAGCGTCTCGCTCTACCGTCAGCAGCTGGGTCGTCTCCATGACGACCGAACCGCTGATGCCGACCGCGTCCGGGTTGGACGCCGCGACGACCTCGACGTCGAGGCCGACGAGTTCGTGTCGTGTGAGCGTCTCGGGTGTCAGTGGCATTATTCGTCCTCCGTCTGGAGGTCGCCTTCTTCGCCCTGAATCGTCTTGATTCGGGCGATGGCCTTCTTCAGTTCCTTGATGCGACCCGGGTTGTCCGGGGCGCCGCCCGCCGCCAGCGTGGCGCGAGCGTTGAGCAGCTCCGTCTTGAGGTCCTCGAGCTCCGCCTCTCGCTCGGCGGGGGTCATGTCGCGGATCTCCTGGACGTGGAGGACGGCCATTACTCCTCAGCCTCCTCTTCGTCGGACTCGTCGTCCATCTCGTCCATGAGCTCCTCCGCTTCGGCCTCGGTCTCCTCGTCGAGTTCCTCGTCGACGGCCTCTTCGAGTTCGTCGACGTCGACCTCTTCCACGTCGTCGTCAGTGGGGATGTCGACCTCTTCCTCGATGACCTCTTCGTCGGGAGCGGCCTCGTCCGCGTCGGCCTCGGTGGCCTCGTCGGCCGCTTCCTCGGCCTCGGTGGCCTCTTCGGGTTCGCCTTCGAGGAGTTCCTCGACGCTTTCCCCGTCCGTGTCGGCGACGTAGTCCTCGACCTCGACGTCGTCGTAGACCTCGAAGTCGTCGGGCAGCTCCGCCTCCGGCGGGATGATACGCACCTGGACACCGATGGTGCCCAGCTTCATCACCGCGACGCCGACGCCGCTGTCGACGATGTCCTCGGCGGGTTCGCCGTTGTGCTTGATGTAGCCGCGGTTGAACTTCTCGACGCGCGAGCGGGCACCGGTGACCTTCCCGGAGAGGACGATCTCGGCACCGAGTGCGCCCGACTCCATGATGCGGTCGATGGTGGTGTGGCCGGCCTTGCGGAAGTACCAGCCACGTTCGAGGGCGTTGCCCAGGCGGTCCGCGACGATGCGGGCGTTGAGGTCCGGCTCCTCGACTTCCTGGACGTCGATCTGCGGGTCGTCGAGGTCGAACCGCTCCTCGAGTTCCGTCGTGATCTTCCGGATGTTCTTCCCGCCCTTGCCGATGACCATCCCTGGCTTTTCGGCTTTGAGGACGATCTGCGTGCCCATCGGGGTCTTGGCGACGTCCATGCCGCCGTAGCCGGCGCGACCGAGTTCCTCTGCGAAGAACTCGTCGATCTGGGTCCGCTGAAGCCCGTCCTCGATGAACTGCTGTTCGTCGGCCATTAGCCTTCGACCTCCTCTAAGACGAGTTCGACGTCGACCTGTGGCGTGTTCCAGGCGGAGGCCCGGCCCATCGCGCGCGGTTTGCGACCCTGCGACTCGCCGACCTTGTGGGCGGCGACGTGCATGATCTCCATGGCCTCGCCGTCGAAGCCCTGGTGGTCGGCGTTGCCGATGGCGTTCGTGAGCAGGTCCTGGAAGGCCTCGCTGGCCTTCTTGGGGAACCGGCCCGCGTCCCAGCCGTCGACTTTCGATTTGTGGCCGACACCCGAGTTGTGCTGTTTGAACGCGATCGGCTGGTCGCCGGCGATAACGCTATCGAGGAACTCGACGGCCTCGCCGGCCGTCTTGCCCTTGATCTCGCGGGCGATAGCCTTGCTGTGCTTGAAGCTCATCTGCCGCTCCCGAAGCATCGCTTTCGCGGTGGTGTCCGGGTCGGCGTCGACTGAGTAGCTGATTCCCATATTATTTGAGCGGTACGAATTTCGAGGAGCGTGTCGCCCCGATACCGGCCTGACCGTGTTCGACCGAGCTGCGGGTGAGCTGGAACTCACCGAGGTAGTGGCCGAGCATCTCCGGCTCGACTCGCACGCGCTCGAACTCCTGACCGTTGTGGACGGCGAAGGTGAGGTTCACCATCACCGGCAGCACCGGCATGTCGCGCAGGTGCGTCCGGATTGGGTTGTTGGCCGTCGCCTCCTCCTCGGCGTCGCGGGCCTTTTCGAGGAGCTTCTGCTTTTCCTCGGTCAGACCGCGCTTGATACTTCGCCGCTGGCGAGCGGGGAGCAGTTCCGCGACTTCTTCGAGCTCCATGTCCTGCAGCTCGTCGAGCGTGTGGCCCCGGAAGGTGAAGTCCCCCTCGTGGCCGATCTGGTATTCCGAACTCATTCGTTACCACCTCGACCGGTCCGCTTCGAGGCGATGTCCCCGACTTTGCGGCCCGGCGGTGCGTTGCGGGAGATGGACTTTGGCTTGCCCGGGTGCTGTCGGCCGCCGCCACCGAAGGGGTGGTCGACGGCGTTCATCGCGACACCACGGACGCGTGGGTACTTCGTCCCGCGGGCTTTCATCTTGTGATGCTTGTTGCCGGCCTTGACGAACGGCTTGTCCGTCCGGCCGCCACCGGCGACGACGCCGATGGTCGCGCGACACTGCGGGTCCAGTCGCTTCATCTCCCCGGAGGGGAGCTTCACGACCGCAACATTGCGGTCGTGGGTGAGCAGCGTGGCGTTGACGCCCGAGGAACGGGCAAAGCGGCCACCGTCACCGGGGCTGGACTCGACGTTACACACCGGAACCCCCTCGGGGATCTCCGCGAGTGGGAGCGTGTTCCCGGGGGCGATCTCGGCGCTGACGCCGACCTGCAGTTCGTCGCCCACGCCCACGCCTTCCGGCGCGAGCACGAGGCGGTGGTCGTCGTCTTCGAACTCGACGGCCGCGATGGGCGCCGAGCGGGCCGGGTCGTGTTCGATGTCGACCACGGTCCCGGAGATAACGTCGCCGTCTTCGACTTTCCGGTGCTGAAGGTCCGCCTTGTAGCGGTGCGAGGGCGCCCGGAACGTGGACGTCCCGCGACCGCGTCGTTGTCCCTGAATTCGTCGTCCCATCGTTAGAACACCCCAATTCTGGAGGCGACTTCCTGCGCGTCGTCGTCCTCTGAGAGGCGAACGACGGCCTTCTTCTCGCCGTCCATCGTGTTCTGTGTGTTCACGCCGACGACGGTCACGTCGTACTGTTCTTCGACGGCCTCGGCGACCTCCGGCTTGCCGGCGGCGTCGTCGACGACGAACTGGAGCTTGTTCTGGAAGTCCATGTCGTTCATGGCCTTCTCGGTGACGTGTGGGTATCGGATCACGTCCCAGCTCATCGCTCGGACACCTCCTCGAGTGCGGACTCGGTGAAGACGGTGAGTCGACCGGGCGCGGCGCCGGGTGCGAGGTCTTCGGCATTGACCTCCCGGGCCGTGGCCACGTCGACGCCCGCGAGGTTGCGGGCCGCCTTCGACGGCTCGTCGCTGGTCACGAAGAGGATAGAGGAGGGGCGGCGGTACTTCCGACCGCGCATCGAGCCCTTCCCGGCCTTGATCTTGGTCTCGTCGGCGCGCTCGATGTCTGCCGCGACGTCGAGCGCTTCGAGCAGCCCCAGGACCTCCTGGGTCTTGACCAGGTCCTCGAAGTCGTCGGAGACGACGACGGGGACCTCATCGCGGTCGAACTCGTGGCCGCGCTCGGCGACGAGTTCGGCGTCCGTCGTGGCGGCGAGCGCCGACCGCACCGCGAGCTGGCGCTCCTTGTCGTTGATGTCGACAGAGCGGTCCTTCTCGGCTTTGGGCGGGTGGGCCGCGCGGCCCTTGACCGCCTGCGGGACGCGGCGGGCACGGCCGTCCTGTTGGGGGACGTGTGCCTGCCCGCGGCCGCTACCGAACGACTCGGCCGGCGTTCGCAGTCCGGCGTACTCGTCGGTACCGTAGTCCTGCTTTCGGTTTGCCTGGGCGGCGTGTACGGCCTTGGCGATGAGGTCGGGTCGCACCGGTGTCTCGAAGACATCGGGGAGCTCGACCTCGCCGTCGGCCTCGCCGTCCAGATTGTGGATTGTTGCCTGCATGGATTATCCCTGATTCGATTCGGTGGAGACAAAGCGCACCTCGGGGTCGAGGCGCGGCTGGTCGTTGGGTCGGACCGCGGGCCGGAAACGCACCAGGCGCTTGTCCGGGCCGGGGACCGATCCTTTCACGAGCGTGTAGGGCCCGTCGACCTCGCCGTAGTTGACGAAGCCGCCGTCGACGGAGGCCTCGTCGCCCTCACCGATATCGATGAGGCGCTTGTTCAGCTCCGTGCGCTGGTGGTAGCCGGTCTGCCCCTGCTGGGGGACCGTCGAGCGCACGCGAGATGGGTTCCACGGGCCGAGGTTGCCGATGCGTCGGCGCCAGCCCTGGCGGGCGTGTTTGCCCTTCCGCTTTTGGACGCCCCAGCGCTTGACGGGACCCTGTGTCCCTTTGCCCTTGGTGACGCCCGCCACGTCGGTGTACTCACCGGCGCGGAAGACGTCGTTCATCGAGTGCTCGCCACCGTCGTCGACGAGTTCGAGGGCGTGGTCGAGGCGGTCCGAAATGGACCCACCGCCGACGCGAGTCTCCATCACGTCGGGCTTTTTCTTCGGGACGCTCGGGACGGCGTCGGGGACGGTGTGCGTGATGAGACGCACATCGCCCAGTCGGCCGTCTTCGAGAGCGTCGCGTACCTGTTCCTCAGCAGCGTCCGGGTCGTGGTCCTCCGGCAGGTTGAGGGTCCGGTCGAGATCCGAGTGGAACTCGTCGGTCCAGACCTCCGTCAGCGGACGCTGACCGTACGGCGTGTCTTCGTACGCACGCAGGGCGACGGCGCGCATCGGCGGCGTCTCGACGACTGTCACCGGGACAGTCTCCTCCATCCCCTCGCGGGGGGAGTTGGGTTCGTCGTTGACGAGCACGACGTGTGTCATGCCCGCCTTGTAGCCGGCGAACCCCTGGACGCCCGGCTGGCCGTCGTCAGAGGGCCAGCTGTTGAAGCGAGGCGTCTCGCTCGTCGAGCGCTTGCGCGGGCCGAAGCCCAGCGAGCCTTTGCGTGGTCTGCTTGGTTGTGGCATTCGTTTACTCCGTGAGGGTTAGACAGGCGAGGGAGGCGAACAGTGCTTCTTCCGTTCGCACGACCTCGCTGCCCTGGTTCGGAACCGTATTCAGCCAGAGGTCGAACCCTGTGGTTTCGTCGTGCTGCTGGTCCCCGACGGCGTCCGGGTCCACATCGAGTATGGACGGTAACCCACGCTCGGGTGCCCCGAAGGCGACTGTCATGCCGCCCTCGGTGTCCCGTCGTTGGGCCAGTTCGCCCAGGCGACGAGTCGTTGCCGGCTCACCGTACCGCGATGACGCGATGGTGAGTCCGGCGTCGTCACGCGAGAGTGCCATGTCGAGGTCCGCGGAAACGACGTCGAACCCCGACGTGGGGGCGTCGACGAGTTTCGCCCGGACCGGCCGTCGCGAAGAGACCCTGACGGTCACGCGCTCCCCGGCTTCCACGTCCATATCCGCTGGGACGGGAAGGGAGATCGGGTGTTGCATACCGCAATTGACCCGTACGCGCCCATCAGCTCCGACCTCGGTCACGATTCCCTGTCTTAACGACCCCGAACCCTCGGATCCGGAGCCGGTCTGTGAACGCACGCGGAGCGGCGGCAGGACGCCGACGTACTCTAGTTCGTCCCGCTTGCCCCACATCTCCTTTCGGAGGTGTGGCGGCGTCGCGGCGTACCGCAGCACGGTTTCGACGAACCCGTCTTCCCACTTGCCCCGACCGTCCGGGTCGGGATACACTGTCAGCCGGTCCACCCGGAACACCGTGGCCGCGCGGGCCACGTATCCGAGCTTCCGAGTCGCCTCGCGGCGGTCCTCGGCTTCCCGTGTGAGGGAGTCGGGCACGAGTACGCTGGTCGTCATGCCGTGACGCTTCCACGTCACGCCACTAGACTGTAGCGATACTACTCCGTCCCTACGGTAAAAAGACCCCGCTTCGCGCGTGCGTTGAGACGCGTTCACACGCCACTACGGCCCCCCTCCCACCTGAATCGACAACCCACAGTTTGCCGCTTCCGAAAGTTCGCACCGTGGTGACTTCCCGCACGAACGGCCCCGTTCCGCCCCGCGATTTTCCCCGCAAAGCGGAAGGCTTTTTACTATCACCCCCGCCACTTTGGAATGCAGAGAGGCGACGTGCGAAACGGTGCGCGCTGGTACCGAGCGACCCCACGTGGTCGCGAGGGTCAGGGCGAACGAAGTGAGCGCTGGTAGTGTAGTTGGTATCACGTGACCTTGCCATGGTCACAACCTGGGTTCAAATCCCAGCCAGCGCACTTCTCTACATACAAACTCTCAAGCGACGCGTTTCATCGCGTCGCGTTCTGTATATCGTGCAGTGCAACTGGGATTTGAGCCCTGCCAGACGCAGCCCGTGAGCGAAGCGAACTGGAACGTCTGGCTCCGGTTCAAATCCCAGCCAGCGCATTTCTACGACGAACAACGCCGCCGAGTACCGCATAGCGTGTGCTCGGCATCCGTGAGTCGTGAAGCCGCCCCTGGATTTGACTCAGGGAAGTCGCAGTCCGTGAGCGAAGCGAACCGGAACGTCTTCCCGTGATTCAAATCCCAGCCAGCGCGTTCCCGCTTTTTACGTTGCTACGAGACGGCAAAGCCGTCTCGGCATGACGAGAGAGCGCGTCGCGCGCTCTCGAATCGCGTCGGGTGTCCTCGCGGGCCTATGCTCGCTGCGGGGAGAGCGTGGCGGCAAAGCCGCCGCGTCGTTCGGTTGCGGGCCGCCGGCCCGCAGCCGGCGCCTCACAAAACGTGGGGGAAAACGGCCGAATCTCACTGACTCACGGTGCAGTGCGCCGTTCGTCTCTCGCGTCGCAAGCGACCGCGCACCGTTCGATTCCGGTGAAACGCCTCGCTGCGCTCGGCGTACGATTACTCAGACAGCCCTGCCCGTCCCCGGGTCGCGCGACAGAGCGCGCTCCCGGCCGGTTCAGCCGTCGTGGTGCCGATTCAGTGTGTCAGGCCGCGCGTCGTCTCGCTCACTTCGTCGGCGATGTCGTCAAGTTCGGCCTCCAGTCGGTCGATCTCGGCCTCGAGACGCTGGAATTTGTCGCACCGGCTGAGTTCGGCGGCCGGTTTCTCCTGAACCAGCACGCTCTTTCTGACGCGCTTCTGGCTCAGTCGCCGGTAGATACAGCCGTACTCGGCCAGCGCGATGAGTCGGTCGACGGTGGCTCGCAGCTGTTCGGTGGTCACGGGCTTTACCAGATAGTCGTCGACGCCCAGCCACCGGGAGACATCGAAGTGGGGCTCGCAACCGGTCACGAGCCCGACACAGCAGTCGTCGTATCGGCTCGTGAGCGCGCTGGCGAGCGCGGCCACAGGCATCTCCGGGAGCGGTCGGTCGACCACGACGGCGTCGGTGTCGTCAGTCACCGTCTCGACGGCCCGGGCCCCACTCGCGGCCGTCGAGACCGAGTAGAACTCGGAGAGCACCCGGTCGTACACCGCCCGGAGTTCGTCGTCGTCTTCGACGACGAGGACGTTCCCCCCAGCCGACATTTGTCACAACGTGTGTGTTGGACTACAATAAATGTTCAGACTGGACGGCTCGGGCGCCGACAAGCACCAGCGTTAGGGGCGGCCGGGCCCAGGCGGGCGTATGACCTGTATCGGGTTCCTGTCCGTCGCACCGGTCGTCGAGGAGAGCATGGCTCCCTACGTCGCAGACGCGGTGGCCGCGCTGGACGATTTCGACGTCGAGTACGAGACGACGCCGATGGGGACCATCATCGAGGCCGACGACAGCGGGGAGCTGTTCGCGGCGGCCCACGCCGCCCACGAGGCCGTCGGTGCCCAGTCCGACCGCGTCGAGACGTTCCTGAAAATCGACGACAAGCGCGGGGTCGACCAGCGCGCGGGCGAGAAGGTCGACCGGGTCGAGGACGAACTGGGGCGGGCGGCACGGAGCGGCGGCGAAGGGGGCGATTAATCCGGATTGTCGTAGCTGTTTGCCGGTGGTCGCGGTACCTGGGCCCGCGATACCGAAAAGAGACGACAACAATTCGTATAAAAGGCCGGCTGGCGAAAGCGGGGTATGAACACGCTCAACCGGATGGCCACGGAGCTGGTCGACGAGGCCATCGACTTCGCCGACGAACTGACGATAGACGTCCACGCCTTAGAGGGCGACGCCGCGGTGCTCGACTTCGGGGTCGAGGTCCCCGGCGCCGTCGAGGCCGGGCTGGTGCTGGCCGAACTCCAGACGGCCGGGCTGGCGACGGTCCAGACCGGAATGGAACGCGTCGGGGACGCCCCGCTGACACACGTCGAACTCGCGACGGACCACCCGGCGCTGGCGCTGCTCTGCTCCCAGAAAGGCGGCTGGGAGCTGACGACAGAGAACTTCGAGGGGCTGGGGAGCGGGCCGGCCCGGGCGCTGGTCGCCGAAGAGGACATCTTCGGACGCATCGGCTATCGGGAAGAGGAGCAGTTCGCCGTCCTCGCGGTCGAGACCGACCAGTTGCCCGACCAGGCCGTCGCCGCGCAGGTGGCCGAGCGGACCGGCGTCCCCGAGACGGGGGTGTTCCTGCCGGCCTTCGCCACCGCGAGTGTCACCGGGAGCGTCGTGAGTGCGGCGCGGGCCGCCGAACTCGCCGTCTTCCGGCTGGCCGAGCTGGGCTACGACCCGGCGGAAGTGCTCTCGGCGAACGGGCGCGCGCCGGTCGCCCCCGTGGCCGCCGACGAGGCGTCGGCGATGGCCCGGACCACGGACGCGCTGGCCTACGGGAGCGAGGTCCACCTGACCGTCGACGAGCCGGTCGACGACATCGACGTCGACGAGATACCCTCCGTCGCGGGCGCGGAGTACGGCCGACCGCTCGAAGGGGTCTTCGAGGACGTCGACTGGGCGTTCGCCGAGCTACCCGTCGAGCTGTTCGGGCCGGCGAAAGTCACGGTGGACGTAGTCGGGGGCGACACCCACGTCGTCGGCGAGACGAGCGGCGACGTACTGGCCGAGAGCTTCGGGCTCTAGGGGGCCACTGTGCGCTACAAGGTCGCTCCGCCGGCGCGCTCGCTCGACTTTCTCCGAACAGTGCGGGCAGCGGTACCGCTCGTCCCTGACGACGCCGCGGACTGTTGTCTGGCTATCCAGCGCGCGACCGACGTGGGCGACCGCGAGCGGGCCCGTGAGTACCTGACCTTCCTGCGGGCGCTCGGGCTGGTCACCGAGACCGACAGGGGGTATCACCGTACCCGCAACGGCCTGGACCGCGACGCGCTGGCGACGGCCTACCACGACCGGGTGTTCCTCGTCGACGAGCTGTTCAGGGCCGTAGAGACGGGGGCGGACAGCCCCGCGGCGGCCTTCGAGGCGGTGCGCGAGGCGATTCCGCGCTGGGAGCGCGAGCGCGACCCTGCGTGGGAGCGAAACTGGCGGGAGCGGGTCGAACAGTTGCTAGACTGGGCGGTGGTGTTCGGCTGTCTCACCGTCGAGGACGGGCACTTTGCCGTTTCTCAGTAGGCGATGCCGACTCGTTCACGGCTATGGCGCCCGTCGACGGCCGCCTGGTAGACGAACGACGCCACGTCGCCGGTCGAGACCGACTGGCCACCCTCCGGGAGGTAGTCGACTGCGGTTCGGTAGTGGTTCGTCGGCGGGCCGTCGGGCATCCGCGGCGGACAGACGAGCGTCCAGTTGAGCCCCGAGGGGCGGAGTCGGTCGTACACCGCCCGGTAGACGGCGGCGAGCGGTCGCAGCGGCTCCGGAAAGCCGGCCAGATCGAGGCGGAGCCGTCCCGGCGTAGCCTGAAGGATCCCCGCGGCGGCGACGGCGACCAGGCGCTCGGCGCCGCTGGCTTCCATCGCCGCGACGAGGTTTCCGATGCCGGTATCGAGTACGGCGGGCGCTACGCTGTCATCGGGAGCAAGCGCGCTACAGACGGCGTCCTGGTCGCCGACGGCGTCAGTCACGGCGTCGGAGTCTGTCACGTCACCCTCGACGACCGAGGCCCCGTCGGGCGCCCGGGCAGCGTCACGGACGAAGGCTGTTACACTGTGGCCGTCGGCGACGGCGGACGCACAGAGGCGCTCACCGACGCGGCCACTGGCACCGAAGACGAGCAGCTCCATGCGACGACGGAGTCGCTCGACGGATAAAGCGAGGGTACCTAACAGCGGCTACTCCGCCCCCACGTCGGTGACCGTGCCGACGCCTTTCGAGCGGCCCTCGCGGAAGACGAACTTCTGGCCTTCCTCGACCAGGTACGATCGGAACTTGAACCGGACGGTCGTCCGGCCGGCGTCGCCGGGGAGCAACTGGCCGCCCTCGGGATAGAACTGCGCGGCCTCGCTGATGGTCTCTAGGTGAACGACCGGCTCGTAGCCGTCGCCGATTCGGGTCGGATGGTTCAACACCATCACCTCGGCCTCGAACTCCCGGACAGGATGGGGGTCGGCTTCGCGGGGGAGCAACACCATCCCGCGCTCGATGTCGGCCTCCCGGACCCCCTTGAGCGCGATGCCGACGATACGGCCCGCCTTGGCCTCGTCGACGCGGTGGTAGTGCATCTCGATGGACCGGACCTCGACCTCGCGAAAGCCACCGTCCTGCATCGGACCGAGCAGGAGTTCGTCGCCGGCCTCGACCTCGCCGGATTTCACCGTCCCGGACGCGACGGCACCGACCCCCTGGACGTTGTAGGTCCGGTCGATGTACAGCCGGAACTCCCCGACTTCGCCGCCCGTTTTGGGGAGTCGCTCGAACATCTCATCGAGCGTGTCCAGCCCGTCCTGTGTCACGGCGCTGGTCGTCACAACGGGGACCACGGTTTCGGAGATCTCCTCGATTGCGGCGTCGACGCCGTGGCGCTCGACCCGCAGCGGCGTCTTGTCGACATCCCGCAGCGCCCGCTCGACCTCGCGTTCGACCTCGCTGACCCGATCGTCGGTGACCAGGTCGGTCTTCGTGAGCGCGACGATGGTCGGGAGTTCGGTGGCCAACAGTATACCCAGATGCTCGCGGGTCGTCTCGGTGACGCCGTCGTCGGCGGCCACGGTGAGCAGGCCGTAGTCCAGTTTCTGGCCCACCAGCCCCCGAATCGTGGTCCGGAGCCACGGCTCGTGGCCGACGGTGTCGACGAAGCTCACGAGCCGGTCGGACTCCTCGACGACGCGGGCCCGGTCGGTCTTGCGGTGGGGGTTGTCCATCCGGACCGGCCCGTCGCCGTCGAAGCCGTAGACGCCATAGGAGAGGTCAGCCGAGAGCCCGCGTTCGACCTCGTGGGGCTGGACATCGAGAAAGCCCCTCGTGTTGCCCTCGCCGTCGTCGGCCTCGCCAGTGACGAGCGATCCCACGAGCGTGGACTTGCCGTGGTCGACGTGGCCCGCCGTCCCGACGACGATGTGGTCGTCGTCCTCCAGTACCGCACCCTCGCGGATGGTGGCGACGCCGACGATCCCCTGTGTGGCGTCCTCGCTGCTGTCGCCCCCAGCACTGTCGACGCCCCACGTCTGGACCTCCTCGATGTGGGCGCCCGCCTCCTCGGCGAGCAGGCTCAGCACGTCCATCGACTCGGAGAACTCGGTCGGGGAGATGCCGGCCAGCCCGCCGTCGTCGGTCACGCCGACGACGTAGGTGGCCTCGCCGTCCCCGGACAGGACGCGGTGACGGAGCTGTGCGGCAAGCGACTCCAGGCGTCCCTCCGACAGGTGGAGGTCCTCGGTGAGCCGCTCCTTGAACTCGACGCTGCCGCCCTCCTGTTCGCCGCGGTCCAGCGCGCGCTGGAGGACGGCCCGGTCGGGGCTCATGAGGGTCCGTAACGGAGGGCCAGACAAAAGCTTTCCCCGGGTATGGGGTCGCTTACCCCTGTTGAGTACGGTGATTGTCTCTATCTCTCACAGCGAAGGTTTATACCCGATGCCGGGGCCAGCCGCCCCTATGTAGGGCAGCCACCAGCGGGGGCCTGCCGTCGCGCGACACGCCCCCCGCTGTCCCACGTGTCGGTGTCGCCAGTTCGCCCCTGTAGTGACGATTGAAACGGTGCACGCATCGACCGCACGGCTCCGTGCGGTAGAGCGCGCATTGGATTTCACTGGCCACTATACCGGTACGGCTCGACCGCCTCAAGGAAGCCGTCGGCGTAGCTCGCCTCGGTCACCCTGTCAGCCCGAGCCAGCGCCGTCTCGTCGGCGTTGGCGACGGCCACCGACTCCCCTGCCACGTCGAACGCCGCCGCGTCGTTCACGGAGTCGCCGACCGCGAGAAACGCCGTCGGGTCAAGCCCCAACTCGGCACAGACGGTCTCTAGTCCGGTTCCCTTGTCGGTGCGTGGGTCCGTTACGTGGTAGGCAAATCCCGTGTCCAGAAACGCGAGTCCGTGCTCCTCTGCCAGGCGTCGCAAGGGTTCGGCGGGCTGGGAGAGGTCGACGACGACCTCGGTCTCCCGCCAGCGGTTCGCCAGGTCGACCTCGCCAAAGCCCATCTCATAGCCCAGGTCGCGGTACGCCTCGGCGACGGCGAGACACGCCGCCTTGTCCCCCTCGATACGGAGCGTGTCGGTCGCCTCGACGAACACCACGCCGCCGTTCTCCGCGATGACCGTGTAGTCGATGCCGACGAACTCACACAGCGCGATGGGGTAAGGCATCGCCTTCCCCGTCGCGACGACGACCGGCTCGGGCCACTCGGACAGCACCGGGAACACGCGCGGGTCGACGGCCCGGCTTTCGTCGGTGAGCGTCCCGTCGATATCGACCACCAGCGGCGGTGTCTCTGTCATACGGGGAATGACCCCGGCGTGGGTTTGGTCGTTGTGGTCCTAATCGTCGGTGAGCGTCTCGTAGGCCGCCTGCACCCGCTTGAACTCGCGTTCGCTTCCACTGTCCGTGTCCGGGTGGGTCTCCTTGACCCGCTCTCGGTAGGCCTGCTTGACCGTACTCTCGTCGGCACCGGGCGACAGGTCGAGCCGGTCGTAGGCCTCCGCGGGCGTGGGTCCGGAAGACTGGGCGACACGCTGTCGCGCTTGCTGCCGGCCACGCCGGGCCCCCTGGCGGCGGGCCCGCTCCTGGCGAACGCGCTCTGCGGTCCGGCGCGCCCGTCCGTCTCGGGGGGGCTCCCACTCCTCGCGCGGCCCCGCACCGAACCCGCCGCGACCGTCGCCACGGCGGGCGCCGCGAGCGTCGGTCGCGGCCCGCTGTTCGACGCGCTCGTAGACGCTTGCAGCCATCTTCCCGCTGAGGTGGTAGTACATCAGATACGTCGAGGCCCCGAACATCAGCGCCAGAAAGAGCACGGCCGGGCTGGAGAGGAGCCCGACCACGGTCAGCACGGCTGTGAGGGCGGCGAAGACGACCGCGATTCCCTTGGTCAACCGGTCGTACTGCACGCTCACTGGTTCGGGCCAGAGAACCGTAAGCGTCTCGCCTCCGGTGACCTCCTACGCCCGGTCGACCGTGACGCGGCCGTCGTCGACGACCAGCTCGAACCCTGCATCGCGGAGCCAGTCGTCGGTGGCACCGTCGCTGTGGAGCAGGACCTCTGCGAGGTCGGCCGCTTCGTCGATATCGGTCGCCAGCCGGCGTGAGTCTACCTCCGCGACACTCGCCCCCGCTTCGCTGGCGAGACGCCGGTGGTCCCGAATCGACGCGCCGTGGTAATCCACCCGAAAGCCGGGATGACGACAGACGAAGGCGTTCGTCCCGCCGCCCAGTCCCGGGGCCAGCACCACGTCCTCGTCGGGGTCGAACAGCTGCCTGACAGCTGCGGGCGTAAGCAGCGGGAGGTCCGCCATCACGACTGCGAGCGCCCCGTCCGTCTCGACAAGTAGGTCGTTCACCAGTGCGTCGAGTCCCCGGTCGTCGACGGTGACCGGCGCGTCACAGTCGACCGGCGCCGTCGAGACGACCTCGGGGCTGTGGCCCGCCGCGTCGAGTGCCCCCAGCACGTCCGCGAGCATCGACTCGGTGAACTCGCGTCGCTCTTCGGGAGTGAGAACGGGGGAAAGTCGGGTTTTCGGGTCAGACCCCGAGACGGGGACGACGAGTCGCATTACAGCTTGCTGTAGTCGTCCTCTTTGGACTGGCTGTAGAGGTAGTAGCCACCGCCACCCACCAGCAGGAGCAACACGACTGCCCCGGCCGCGTACAGCAGCGTCTGGGTCGTCTGCTGGCTCTGCTGGGCCTGTTCGGCCGTGTTCTGGGCCTGGTCCGCGAGGGAGATAGCGTTCTCGAAGTTGCCGTTCTCGTAGGCGGAGATGGCGTTGGAACGGAGGTTCTCGGCCTCGCTGTTGCCGCCGGCCTCCTCGATGGCCGTTCCAGCGGCGTCGATGGCCTGTCGCGCCTCACGGCTCTGGTCCGTGTAGTGGTGGGCCGAATCGTTTCGGAACTGGTTCTCGTTGCTCCCGGTCACGCGGGTCAGGCTCGCGACCGTATATTGTTCCTCCGGCTCGTAGGTGTAGTTCCCGATGGAGGGAGTCGTGCCAGTGAGTTCGACGCGCACCTGGTCGCCGTTGTTGTCGATGTCGAGGTCGCGCTCGAAGGACTGGCCGCCGTATATCTGCTCACCGTCGGAGACCGGACTCCCGGCCCGGAGCACCGTCACGGTCCAACTGACGTTTTCGAGTTCGGTCTCACCGGTGAGAGTCCACTCGTCGGGCGCGTCGGTGTACGGGTCGTCGATGACGTACGTCACCGACACCTCGTTGCCGACGGCTGTTTCGTTGGGCACGTCGCCCTCTGTCGAGACTGTGAAAGCAGCCGCTGTGCCCGCGACGGCCAGCAGTCCGACAACGCAAAGCAGTGCAACGGTCGCCCTAGAATAGCGGATCGAGTTCATCCTCATCGTCTTCAACCAAGTTCTCTAAGTTATCTTCGCTTTCCTTGCGGATGTCGTCGATGTTGTCCTGAGCCTCGATGGCGACCTGCTGGAGCTCCTTGATACGGGGGACGTTGTGGACGCCGGCCAGCAGGATGGATGCGGCGACCTTCGGGGCGTTGGTCGGGTAGTCTCCGCCGCGGACCTCCATGGAGCCGGTCTGCTCTTCGAGCCACTTGCGCCCGCGCTCGATACCCTTCCGGTTGAGGTGTTCCGGCGGCCCGGCCATCACGAGGAGGGCACGCTCGGTGCCCTCTATCTCGCAGGGCAGCGTCAGCCGTCCGAGTGCTGCCTTGCGGACAAGCGACGTGATTCGGTTGGTCGTGTTGGCCGTGTCCATCCCGTCGTCGCCACCACTGTCGCCCTTGAACCGCGAGAGCAGCCCGCCGCCGCCGGAGCTGACCTCGACGTCTTCGGAGGCGTAGCCGACAGTCGAGACGCCCCCGCCGTCGAGCGTGTTGATTATCTCGGAGGAGTCGACGACGCTCTCGGCGACGTTGTCGCCGGCCTCGACCTCGCCGGCACCAAAGAGGACCCCAAACCGTCGGACGATCTCCTCGTTGATAGTGTCGTAGCCGCCCTCGACGGACTCGCCGGTCTGGCGCCAGGCGTCGTTGTCGAACACCATGAGGTTGTCCACCTCGCGGACGAACGTCTGGAACGACCGGGCAGCATTGAGCGTGTAGATGCCTCCCTCGTCGCTGCCGGGCAGGACGCCAAGCCCGTAGACGGGCTCGGTGTAGATGCGTTTGAGATGCTTCGCGACGACCGGCGACCCTCCCGAGCCGGTCCCGCCGCCGAGCCCGGCGACGACGAGGAACGCGTCGACCTCGTGAACGGGGATGTTGTCGATGGCCCCCTGGACCTCGTCGATGTCCTCCTCGGCGATCTCGGCGCCGAGTTCGTTGTCAGCGCCCACGCCGTGGCCCTTGACGCGGGCCTGGCCGATGAGTACCCGATTCTCCTCCGGTATGTGTTCTAGCCCCAGCAGGTCGGCCTTGGCCGTGTTGACGGCCACGGCCGAGCGGACGATTCCCGAGCCCGTCTTCTCGTCGTACTCGAGGAATTTGTCCACGATTTTGCCACCGGCCTGCCCGAAGCCGATCATCGCGAGTTTCATTGATATAGTTCTCCGGTTGAAAGTGGTAAGTAGGATAGCGCGTATAAGTTTTTTGCCCAAATCTCAGCGATGAAAGTTCGAACAGGAAACAAAAGCTCGCTGACGTTCGCCGGGCGCGAAAATCGCCAGCAGGCAGTACCGGGCGGCTACGGCCAGTCTGTCCAGGTTCGAGTCGAACCCGGACCGTAGTGAAAGTCGACAGGAACAGCGACAGAAATTATCTACCCTGACAACACAGGGCAGCTACTCCACGCCGAGATACGAGCGGAACGACCGCAAGGAGGCGGGGTCGCGACCGAAGGCTTCGACGTCGTTGGTCGTCGGCGTGTTGTCGAAGTCCAGCCCCTCGTACTGGTCACGTCCCATGGGGAACCCGAGCGAGCCAAGCACCGGGAGCCCGATTTTGGCCAGCGGCATCGGCAGGGGAACGATACTGATAGACTTGCCTTCGGCCGCAAAGACCAGTTCCGTGGCCTCCCGCAGACTCAGCGTCTCGGGGCCGCCGACCTCGTAGGTCTGGCCGACGTGTTCGTCGCCCTCTAGCGCGTCGGCGAGCATCGGGGCGAGGTCGTCGACCCAGATGAGCTGGAAGTGGGCCTTCCGCCCGCCGCCGGGCAGCGGGTACAGCGGCACCCCGGGGGCGAATATCTGCTTGAGCCGCTTGGTGAAGTAGACGAACTCCCCGCCGTCACCGAAGACGACCGAGGGCCGGAAGATGACCCAGTCGAGGTCGGAGTCCCGAACGACGGCCTCGGCGTTCCCCTTCGCCCGGAGGTAGTGAGTCGCGCCGTCGGGGTCGGCCCCAAGCGCGCTCATCTGGAGGAAACGTGAAACGCCGTGTTCCTCGGCCGCTTTGACGCAGTTCTCGGTCCCGCCCAGGTGGACCACCTCGTGCATCTCGTCGCCGCCGTCGGGCTTGAAAAGCGGCGAGAGCGCGGGCAGGAAAACGACGGCGTCCCGGCCCTCGAAAGCCCCTTCGATGCTGTCGTAGTCGGTCACGTCGCCTTCCGTCCGTGTGACACCGTCGGGAAGCTCCGCGTCGTGGGGGTCCCTGGACAGAGCTGTCACGTCGTGGTCGCGGTCGTCGAGTTCCCGGCAGAGATACTGTCCAACGAAGCCAGTCCCGCCGACTACAAGTACGTCCATACCCTTCCTTTCCGCCGAACGACCGTAAAGATAGGGCGAAACCAGTTGGGGCAGGGCGGTTCGGGGCGCTTACGTACCCGGCCGCCGACGGGCCGGTATGCTCGTGACGCTGGAGGGACTCGACGGCAGCGGGAAGACGACGGTGTGGGAGCGCCTGCGGGCCGACGACGCCCTGCCGGACGACGCCACGTTCACCCGCGAACCGACCGATAGCTGGTACGGGGAGGCCGTCATGCGCTCTATCGGGGACGACGAGGCCGACTCGCTGGCGGAGCTCTTCTTGTACACCGCCGACCACGCGGCCCACCTGGCCGACACCGTCCGACCCGCCCTCGACGACGGCAGGCTGGTCGTTTCGGACCGCTACTCCGACTCCAGATACGCCTACCAAGGCGCCACCCTGGCGGGTAACGAACACTTCGAGGACCCGCTAGCGTACGTCAGACAGGTCCACGAGCCCTGGACCCGACCGCCCGACCGCACGGTGTATCTCGACCTCGACCCGGAGACGGCCGCCCGCCGCAGCGGCGCCACGAACAAGTTCGAGACGGCCGACTACCTCGCCGACGTCCGGGCGAACTACGAGCGACTCATCGAAAGCGACCCCGACCGGTTCGTCCGTGTCGACGCCACCCAGAACCCGGAAACCGTCTACGAGCGGGTCAGAGACGCCGTGTGTCGGTAGCTACGCCGAGGTCGGCAGTTCGACCTCGTCGGGCGAGGGCATCCAGATGTAATCGAACGTCATCCCGAGCGCGAGCGGGACGAGTATCGTGAGCGCGACCGCCGTCCCGTTGCTGAGCCCCAGTCCGGAGCCAAAGCCAAGCACCGCAAACAGCATGAACACGACGAACATCGCGAACGGACAGAGCAGGACGGAGTAGAGGAAGCCGCCCCATCTGGTTTTCAGCCGAACCCTGAAAAATCGAGTCATGAGTGCTGTCACAGCGCTGTTGAGCAGCACGATGACGAGCAGTCCGGCGAGTCCGACGACGCTGACCATACCCGCCCTAGCGGGCCGACGACCTTTGCCGTGTCGGAACTGCGCGACTCGCCGGCCGCGTCTGGCTTGCGATGCCGTTCGGTCACCGAGCGCTCGTCCGAAAGACGGTCCTCCGGTCGGCGTCTCGCTACTCCAGACAGATGTAGGTCCGTGTATCCGCGACCCCGTCCAGGTCACGGACGCGTGTCGACACCGACTGCATCACGTCGTACACCCCCTCGCCGGTGGCCTCGGCGATGATATCGTACCGTCCGGCGACGATGTGTGCCTCGGTTATCCCCTCGGTCTCCCGGACGTCCGTGAGCAAGTCGTCGGATTTGCCCGCGACCGTCTTTATCATGATGAACGCGGATGCCATACTGTGTCATGACGTACCACAGTATCAAAAACGTTCGCGCGGTTGCTGGCTTCGGATTCGGGACTCCCACTGGAACGGGACAAATGGCGGGGTACTTTTATTCGTCCCCGTCCCGTACTGCCGTCTATGCTATACGTTATCGTGGGTGCTGGCCGTGTGGGACTGCGGACCGCACGGGTACTGCGGGAGAGCGGACACGACGTCACCCTCATCGAAAGCGACGAAGGCGCCGTCGAGCGGGCCCAAGCTGCCGGCTTCGACGTCATCGCCGGCGACGGCGCACTGGAAGCGACACTCGAATCGGCCGACCTGGCCAAAGCGGACGCCATCGGCGCGCTCACCGGCGACCTCAACGACAACTTCGTCGCCTGTATGATCGGCAAGGAACACGGCTGTCGCACCGTCATGCGTATCGACGAGGACTACCGCGAGGAGATATACCGGCGCTACGCGTCCGACGTCGACGAGGTCATCTACCCCGAGCGGCTCGGCGCCATCGCCGCGAAAAACGCCCTGCTGGGCGGGAACATCCGCGCCATCGCCGACATCGCCCAGCACCTCCAGCTCGTCGAGTTCACTATCACCGACTCCGCACCCATGAAAGGCTACTCGCTCTCCGAACTCGAACTGCCCGCAAACACTCGCCTGCTCGCCCACGGGAAAGGCGACGCGCCGCTTGACATCCCCGACCCCGACGAGACGCTCGACGCGGGCGACCACCTCGTCGTGCTGGCCGACTTCGACACCCTCTCGGATGTCCGGAGCATCGTCGTCGGCGAGAGCGGCCCCGCCAAGGCGCTGGGAGGTGCCTAGAATGGTCACCGCCTACGTCATGGTCAAGGCCCACACCGGCGACGCCGACCGGCTGCGTCAGGCGATCGAGGGCATCGACGGCGTCGAAGAGGCCCACATCGTCGCCGGTGACGTCGACCTCATCGCCAAGGTGAGCGTCGACACCCCCGCCGCCGTCAAGGACGTCGCCGCGACCCACGTCCAGGAGATCGAGGGCGTCGAGTCCACGCAGACGTACATCGCGATGGACTAGAGACCACTTTTTGCACCGTCACGAGCGCGGCGTCGCCGCGCTCGTTCGGGCAAAAACGTGGGGAAAAACCGCGGCGTGCTCCCGTGGCACGCCTTCGGCGTGCCGTAGTCCGCGCGCCGCGTTCGAACCGCGACCTCCGGCCGCGGACGCTCCCCCTCTCTTATGCTTTCTTGACAGGCCTGCCCTTCCCCGGGTCGTCGCACAGAGGCGACTCCCGGCCACTGCTGACGGTACTTTTCGAACACGTAAACAGGGATTCGACTGCGTATCTGGCGACCGGCGTACCCACTACAGCGGCGTCCCGCCGCGGCTGCCCTCGCTGCCGCCCGAACTCGCGGCGCTCATGAGGTCGGCGACGACGCCGACGTACTCGTAGCCGGGGATGATACCCTCGACGTAGGTCCCTTCGACGTACTCGACGAAGGCCTTGGCCACGTCGGCGGCCTCGCGTTCCCCACCCAGGCTGAAGCGATAGGTGACGACGACCTCCTCGTCGTCTTCTTCGACGGTGTAGTCGTCGAGGTCGACCGCGACGCGGGTGGCCTTGGGGGCGTCTTCGAGCCGCCGTTCCAGCGTCTCGAACCAGCCGTCGCGAACGGCGGGGCCCACCTCGTCGGCCGTCGAGGCCTGGAGTGTCGGTGCCCTGACCGTCACCTCGTAGTCGGTGCGCCACTTTTCGCCCTCGCTTGCGGTGACGTGGCCCTCGAAGCTCGTCGTCTCGATCACGTAGCCGCTGCCGCCGGGAACGAACGTCTCGCGGGCGTCGAACACGTCCGCGACGTCGTCGGGAACGTCGGTCATCTGGCCACAGTAAGGCGCTGGGCCGCAAAAGCGCGTCGTTCGTTACTTCCAGGTGACGTAGCTCAGCGCGGCGATACCGACGGCCTCCAGAACCTGGAGGACCGCCATCACCTCGACCGCCAGGGCCGGCATCCCCGCCGGGGCGTTGAAGTAGAAGTACAGCGCAACGGCGTTCTCGGCAAGGAGAAAGATGGCGAAGGCGATAGAGCCCAGCGTCATGGGCGCACGTATCTCCCGATACGTCCGGACCCAGATGGCGATGAGGCCACCCAACAGCAGGATGTTGATAGCGGCGGCGATTCTCGCGACGTCGAGGACGAGACTCATGACGCCTCGCACCTCCCGCCGTCCGTGGTCCGTCGTCGTGGTCGAGTCATATCAGTCGTCCACCTGTGTGAGTATCCGTTCGACCGTCTCCCAGTTGTTCCGCGCCCGCTCGCTGGGCAGGTAGATGACCCCATAGTCGGCGTCGCTGCTGGTGACGACACCGTTCTCTTCGAGAACCTCCAGATGGTGTCGAATCGTATTGTACGCCAGGTCGAGGTCATCGGCGAGCTGGTTGGCGTTGCGTGGCTGTTCGTCCAGCGCACGAAGGACGCGGGCGCGGTTCGGTCCCCCACGCGTGCCGGCAAGCGTCTGCCAGAGGACCGTATCCATTCGGTAGTGGCTTCCGGAGGGCATATAAAGAATCTACCGACATTCCGGGGCGAGCGCCGGCGAGGTCCCGCCGCTCCGGGACCGGGAGCCATCGCGGGCACGCCGGTGGGCTCGACCCAGCAGCGACCACCGGGACCGTGTGTCGCATATGCAATATCTCTGCGAATAGTCGATAAAACCTTTTCGGCAGGATGTAGCGGTATCGGGACGTACAACCTTTCTAGGCGGACTTGAGCCGAAATTGAGTGAGAGTTTAGCCCGAGTTGCAAAATATATTATATATCCGACACTCCTCGGAACAGGTGATGTCATCGGATACAAGTCGACGGACGGTCTTGCTCGGTATCGGTACGGCGGCGACTGTCGGTCTCGCCGGCTGTGGGGGAAGCAGCGGAGACGGGACGCCCACGGGGAGCGAGACCGGGACAACGGCGGGAACGGAGACCGAAACTGACGGCGGCGAGATGGCGGGTATGGCGATGGTACGCGTCTCGCACATGTCGCCCGACGCACCGAACGTGGACGTGTACGTCGACGGGACGGCCGTGCTCGAAGACGTTCCCTTCGGCGCGACGAGCGACTATCTGGAAGTCGCCGCCGGCGACCACGACGTCGAGATCACCGCCGCCGGCGACCAGAGCACGTCGGTGTTCGACGACTCGATTACCGTCGAGGCCGACACGGCCTACACCGTCGCGGCGGCCGGCGAGATAAGCGACGGCGCCGACGAAGCGTTCGCGCCCCTCATCCTGGAAGACGACACCAGCGCACCGGGCGGCGACACGGCCCGGCTCCGGCTGGTCCACCTCTCACCCGACGCGCCCGCGGTGGACGTCACTGCCGCCGGCGGTGACACCGTGCTGTTCGACGGCGTCGCCTACACGGAGTCAGGTTCTATCGAAGTGCCCGGCAACGACTACACCGTCGAAGTGCGGGGCGACACCGAGAGCAACGACGGCGACGTGGTCGCGGACTTCGACGTGAGTCTGAACGGCGGCACGGCATACACCGCGTTCGCGGCGGGCTATCTCACGCCGGACGACGACCCGTCCGACACCGGTTTCGACCTGTTCGTGGCCCAGGACTCGAGCTGACCGCTCGCTGGACGACACTGCGTCCGAAACAGGCGCCCGTTTTCGGTTCCGGAAACCGGTGGCGCCGCTCGCGGCGAGCGTATCGAGGAGAGTGCGAGGGCTGGGATTCGAACCCAGGGACCCCTACGGGAGCGGGTCTTAAGCCCACCGCCTTTGGCCAGGCTCGGCTACCCTCGCGCGTCTCACCCTGCACACTGCGCGGGAAAACGGGTTTCGGTTGCTGTCGACCGGACGCTCGTGGCGGTTTCGCGGCAGCGAACACCGCCACGAGGGGACAGCCCCCGATATTACCAGTCGACGGAGAGAGTGCCGTCGCCGTTGGGGTCGGGCGCGATCTCCTCGTTGGTCCGGCGGTCGACGACGTGGATGACGCCGCGGTCCTTCTTCGCCGGGCAGCTGTCGGCGGCCGCGATGTTGTGTTCCAGGTCGTCCTCGCCGAAGAAGTAGGCGTCCGGCTGTGCGATGCCGGTGTCCAGGTCCAGCGACCAGTTCACCGACACCTCGGCACACTTGCCCGCACCAAAGCACTTGTTGGCCTCGAAGATGAGCTTGTAGGGCATTTCCTCGACCGGCGGCGCGTTCTGCTCCCCGAACTCGCTGGGGTCGACGGGTTCGTCGGCCTCTGTCATACCTGCGGGTAGCGCGTCGACGGTCTTTCCGCTGTCGGTTTCCGCAGAACCTACCCCACGAGTTCGACGTCGTCGCCGACGCCGACGGTCTTCCCGCGGTCGGCCTCGGGGACCCGGGCGATGACCATCAGCGAGTAGTAGTGGTCGAACGCGTCCCTGTCGGCCCACTCGGGGAAGGTCTCGCGGCGCTTCGTGATGAACTGTTCGCGGAACTCGGGGGTCGGCTCGCCGGTGTCGGGGTCCCGCGAGGGGACGACACAGCGGCCACAGGGGGTTACTCCCTCGATGCGCACGTCGCCGGCCCGGAACGCCGGCGCGTCCGCACCGACGAGACGGTCCTCCCAGAACGCCGGCACGCCGCCGACTTCGATATTCGCGCGCAGTCGCCGCCGCGCGCTGTCGACGGTCATCCCGTCGAACCAGCCGGCGACCGCCTCCAGGGTCGCGGTGCTGACGACCGACGGCCCCATGGACTGTCGGTCGACGTGTCCCAGGTCCGTGCGCCGGTCGAGCCGGGGGTCGCTGTCGAGTTCGAGCGCGTCCGCCAGCCACGCCGCCGCCTCGGCCCGCCCCGTCTCGGTGTCGAGGGGGAACTCACGGCGCTCGGGCGAGGTGACGCGGAGCGTCACCGTCTCCGGGTCGTAAGTGGTCGACAGCGCGTGAAAGCGGTCGGACTGCTTGGCGTTGACGCGCTCGCCGTCGTCCAGCAGCGCGAACTCCCGGTCGTGTTCGAGTGTCCCCCCGGGGAGCACCCGCGACTGCTCTACGTCGAGGTGGTCCAACCCCTTTACCGGATAGACCGTGAGTCGGTCGATGTGTGCCACTGCGCGGGCAAAGGAGCGCCGTCGACAAAGCCGTTACCCACCGCGTAACTATCGGTGTATCTCGACGGATTCGAGGACGACAGGCGTGGTCGGGGCGTCGTTCGGGTCCGTGTCGGCGTTGCCGATTGTCTCGACGACGTCCATCCCGTCGGTGACCTCGCCGAAGACGGCGTGCTTGCCGTTGAGGTGGTGCTGGGGGCCCAGCGTGATGAAGAACTGCGAGCCGTTGGTGTCGGGACCGCGGTTGGCCATGCTGAGCAGCCCCGCCTCGTCGTGGGTCAGGTCGTCGTGGAACTCGTCTTCGAAGGTGTAACCGGGGCCGCCGCGACCGGTGCCGGTCGGGTCGCCCATCTGAATCATGAAATCCTCGATAACGCGGTGGATCTCGATGTCGGTGTACAGCGGGTCGATCCGCTTCTCGCCCGAGTCGGGGTCCTCCCAGGCGCCGGTGCCGGGGCCGACCTCCGCGGAGTCGTAATCGTCGGCGCCCTCGGCCAGCCCGACGAAGTTCTCGACGGTGTTTGGAACCTTGTCCTCGTACAGTTTCACTTCGATGTCGCCCTCTGTCGTGTGGAGCGTCGCTGTCAGGTCGCTCATACAGATAGGAGGACACCGGCGGGGAAAAACTTGCCCACTATGGCCGAGCGTTCCTGTACGGGGGCGTGGCCATGACCACTGTGTCCTGACTGCTGTTGCGAGGCGCGCCGCGGGAGGCCGACACGTCGTCCCGCGGGCGGTGCGAGGGTGACTGGAACCCTCGATGCGGAACGGGGAGAGCGAGGCACAAAGCGTCTCGTAAGCCCCGTGAAGCAGCGGGAGTGGCGGCTGCTCGCTCAATCGAGGTGGTCGAGCAGCAGTTCGCTCACCCGCTCTGGCGCGTCGAACTGGACCCAGTGGCTCGCGTCCGGGAGCCGTTCGACGCGAAGGTCGGGGACCCACTCCGCCAGTCCCTCGGTCAGGGAGACGTCCAGCGCCGCGTCCTGCTCCCCCCAGACGAGCAGTGTCGGCGCCCGAACCGGCAGGTCGCCGACGCCGCCCTGAGTCAGCGTCAACTTCGCCGTCCGACGGGCCATCGCCCGGTAGTAGTTGAGCGCCGCCGTCCGGGCGCCCGGCTGTCCCAGCGCTCGCTTGTAGCGCTGGAGATCCGTCTCGGAGAAGGCGTCGGCCCGGACCGTCCCGTCGCCGAGCAGTCGCTCGATGGCGGCAAAGTCCATCGTCCCAAGCGCCCACTCCGGCAGGCCCGGGAGCTGGAAGAAGCCGACGTACCAGGACTTGCCGAGCTGGGCCGGGTTCGAGCGCAACGCGCGCTCGTAGGCCGACGGGTGGGGCGCGTTCAGGACCGCCAGCCGGTCGACGACTGCGGGGCGGTCGATAGCGGTCTGCCAGGCCACCAGCCCGCCCCAGTCGTGGCCGACGACGTGGGCCGACTCGCGGTCGAACGTGTGGACCAGCCCGGCAACGTCGCCCACGAGCTCGTCGATGTGGTAGGCGTCGACCCCCGATGGCTTCTCCGAGCGGTTGTACCCGCGCATATCCGGCGCGACGACGCGATAGCCCGCCTCAACCAGCGCCGATATCTGGTGGCGCCAGGCGTACCAGAACTCGGGAAAGCCATGCAGAAGCACGACCAGCTCGCCGCCCTCGGGGCCGGCGGTGACGGCGTGGAGCCGAACGCCGTTCGTCTCGACGGTGTCGTGGCGCCAGGACTCGTCTTCGAGCGGGACCGTCCACCCGTCGGTCGAAGCCATACGGGCGTTTGGGCCGCCCGAGAAAAGCCGCTTTCGTCTAAAAGTCCCGGAGGGCGTCGAGCGCGTCGGCGGCGCTGCCGTCGTCGATGGCCGCGCGAGCCTGTTCGAGCCCGTCTTCGATGCTGTCGGCGTCCCCGCGAGCGTAGATGCGCAGGGCGGCGTTGAGCGCGACGGCGTCGGCAAAGCCGTCGGTGCGTTCGCCGGTCAGGACCGCTTCGGTGATCTCGGCGGACTCGCCGGCCACGTCCTCGACGGCGAGGTCGTCGCTAGTTACGTCCATGCCGTACTCGCCCGTACGGATCTCGAAGTCGGCGATGCCATCCTCGTCCGCGTCGCCGCCCTCGACGGGCCACTCGGCAACGATGGTCTCGCCGGGGCGGACGTCGTCGTACCCCTCCATCCCCTGGAAGAACAGCGCCCGTTCGAGGTCCGTCGTCTCCGACTCGATGAGCGTGCGGACCATCTTCTTTGCAAACGGGAGGTGGTAGAAGCTACCGAGGTGGACGCTCGCCCCGGACGGGTTCGCGAGCGTCTCGACGGTGTTGACGAAACAGCGAACGCCCATGTTGTCACGGCGGTCGAAGAGAGCGTCGATGCCGGGGTTGAACGCGGGCTGGTAGTAGAAGCCAAAGCCCACGTCGTCGACCATGTCTGCGCTCTCTTCGGGGTCGAGTTCGGTTCGGACGCCCAGCTCGTCAAGGACGTGCTTGTAGGCGTCCTGTTTCTGTGTGGGGACGCGGTCGCCCGAATGGACGACCACAGGGGTCCCTGCGGCGGCGGCCACGAGCCCGGCGGCCACACCGAGGATGGCCGAGCGGCCCTTGCCGTCGTAGTTCGCGCCGCAGTCGACGGGGTCGGCCTCGGGTTCGGCCGTGACGACTGACTCCTCTGCCATCACGTCGACGTACGCGGCCAGCTCTACGGGTGTGTTTCGCTTCCACCGGTTGGCCAGCCAGAACGCGCCGAGTGTGGTGTGGTCCGGTTCGCCGTCGAGGATGCGCTCAAAGGCCTCCCGGGACTGCGCGCGGGTCATGTCGTCGGCGGACTTGTGGCCCGAGCCGACGACCTCGGTCATCAGCCGCTTCAGCGGCCAGTCACCGTACTCGCGGGTCGCTTGTGCCATGGGGAGCGGTTAGAACTGGGCTTTCAAAGCCCCTCCGTTTCGTTCTCATTTTGCGGGAACTCCGCTCGCTCCCGAAAGCGATACACCTGTCGACTCCTAACTCGGACCAATGAGCCTCCGGGCGGGTGACTGGCAGGAGCGTATCGACGATGTCGACGCCGCACTCATCGACGGGTTCCAGAGCGGGTTCCCAGTTCGGGAACGACCCTTCGACGCTGTCGGCGAGCAGCTGGGTATCCCGGGCGACGAGGCACTCGAGCGCGTCGAGTCGCTCCGTGACGACGGGATCTTCCGGCGCTTTGGCGCCGTGTTGAACCCGCCGGTCATCGGCTCCTCGACACTGGCCGCAGTGTCGGTCCCCGAGGACCGGTTCGACGAGGTCGCCGCCGTCATCAACGACTACCGGCAGGTAAACCACAACTACGCCCGCGACCACGAGTGGAACATGTGGTTCGTCGTCACCGCCGGTTCCCGCGAGAAGCGCGACGAGATTCTGGCGGACATCGAGACCCAAACCGGCTGTTCGGTGCTCGTCTTGCCGATGCTGACCGACTACTACATCGACCTGGAGTTCCCGGTGGTCAACGCTGACAGATTCGCCCGGGAGTCAGTCGACGGCACCGACGCCAGCGCCACCCGAATCAGCGAGGACGCCGCGGCCGACTTCTCGGACCTCGACCGCCGGCTCCTGCTGGCGATACAGGAGGGGTTCCCCCTCTCGGCGACGCCCTACCGGGACATTGCGACCACCGTCGGGGCCGACGTGGACGACGTGCTCGCGGCCATCGAGCGGCTTCGGGACGACGGCTGTGTCAAACGCATCGGCTGCGTGGTCAATCACATCACCACCGGCTTCGACAACAACTGCATGGTGGTTTGGGACGTCCCGGACGACCGGCTCGACGAACTCGGCGAACGCGTCGGCGAACTCCCCTACGTCACGCTGTGTTACCACCGCCCGCGCCGACCTGAACAGGACTGGCCCTACAACCTCTTTACGATGATTCACGGTCGGGAGGCTGACGCCGTCGACGAAAAGATAGACGAGCTCTCGACGGCGTATCTCCCCGTCGACCACGACCGGCTCTACTCCACGGCCACGCTCAAACAGACGGGCGCTCGCTACGACGATATCGTGGGGGAGTGACGCCGCGAGAGCACGGGTGACGCCGTGTTGATTGTGCCACAACGCTTTTGGTATCCTTGTGTCTCCTGTAAGCCGAGACAATGTCAGAACCCGGGGGGGCTCGGATACTTGTCGTCGACGACGACGTCGACGTGGCGGAGATCTACGCATCGCAACTGGAGGGGGAGTACGATGTCGAGACGGTCTACAGCGGCCCGGCGGCGCTCGAAGCGCTCTCGCCGTCGGTCGACATCGTGTTGCTGGACCGGCGGCTGCCGAAGCTCTCCGGCGCGGAAGTGCTAGAAGCTATACGCGAGCGCGGGCTGGAGACGCGCGTCGCGATGGTGACCGGCGAGGCGGCTGACTTCGACATCATCGAGATGCCCTTCGACGACTACATCGAGAAGCCGGTCACCGAGGGGGCGCTACAGGGGACAGTCGCCCGTCTCGTTCGGTGTCTGACCTACGACGAACAGCTCCGGGAGTACTACGCGCTGACGGCCAAACGGGCCGCCCTGGTCGAGAGCAAGTCCCTCGAGGAGCTGGCCGAGAGCGAACGGTTCGGCGAACTCGAAGCCGACATCGAGGCGGCGAAAGCGGCGCTGTCGGAGCTGGTGGCCGGCTTCGAGCCGACGGACTTCGACCGGGCGTTCCGCGATATCGAGCGGGCAGACCCGCCGACTGTGGGTTGACAGGTCGCTGTGCCGGTCGCCCCGTCGGACCGGTAACACCGGTCTATTCGTCGATCTGTGGGTTCCGAAAGCACTAACCGAGCCTCGTCCTAAGCGGGGCCAATGAGTCAGCAACTCCCGGACGTGCAGGCGACGAGTCCGGACGTGACGGTCGGTCTCAATCGCGTCGGTGTCACCGGTGTCGAGAAGCTCGTCAAGCTGGGCCGGCGTGACCGGGACCCTATCGTGCTCATGGCGGAGTTCGAAGTGTTCGTCGACCTCCCCTCCTGGCGGAAGGGCGCGGACATGTCCCGGAACATGGAGGTCATCGACGAGACCCTAGAGACCGCAGTGTCCGAGGAGGCCTACCGCGTGGAGGACGTCTGTGGCGACGCCGCCGAGCTTCTCCTGGAGAAACACGACTACACCACGAAGGCGGAAGTTCGGATGGAAGCCGACTACGTCACCCACGAGTCCACGCCCGAAAGCGAGATGGCCACCCAGTCGACAGCGACTATCATCGCCTCGGCGACGGCGACCGAGGACGGCACCAGCGAGGAGATCGGCGCACAGGTCACCGGGATGACCGTCTGTCCCTGCTCGCAAGGGATGTCCGCGGCCCGCGCCCGCGAGACGCTCCAGCAGATGGCCGTCGAGGACGAGGTCATCGACGAGTTCTTAGAGAAGATGCCCCAGGCCGGCCACTCCCAGCGGGGTCACGCCACGCTGACCGTCGAGAGCGACGGGGCCCCAGAGGTCGACCTCAACGAGCTCATCGAGGTCGCCCGGGACTCGATGAGCGCCCGCATCTACAACCTCGCAAAGCGGCCCGACGAGGACCACATGACCTTCGAGGCCCACAAGGACGCGAAGTTCGTCGAGGACTGCGTCCGGGCGCTGGCCGAGGGCGTCGTCGACCGGTTCCCGGATCTGCCCGACGACGCCATCGTCTACATGGAGCAGTCCAACGACGAGTCCATCCACCAGCACAACGCCCACGCCGAGCGCGTGGCGAAACTGGAAGACCTGCGTGACGAAGTGGCGGACGAACAGTAGTCGCCCCGTTCTCAGGGCGGGCCGACGGGCGTGGCCTCGGCCCAGTGCTCGGCGAAGGCCTCGCTCACATCGGCGGTGAAGGAGGGGTCTTTCAGGTCGATGACGCCGAACGTCTCGTCTCTGCCGATCGGGTGTGGGACCTCGATACAGACCTCGGTGTCGTCGAGGAGTTCGAACGTCGTAGAGACGCGCTCGCTGTGGCGGGCGCTGTAGTTTTCGTACGCCGAGAGCCGTTCGTAGTACGCGCGGTTGACCCCCTCGGGGAGCCGGTCGAAGAGGTCCCGTTCGACGAGCAGGGAGACGTCGACGCCCCGTTCCAGGGCGGCGACCAGTTCGTCGACGACCCGCTCGGTCGCCTCGACGATGTCCAGCTGCCGTGCGGGCGGGGAGCCGACGATGACGATACGCTCGTCGGCGGCGGCCAGCCGCTCAAGCAGGAGGTTCAGCGTCTCCTCCGGCCCGACCGCGGCGGTCCAGAACGGTTCATCGACGTGGGTGCCGGCCTCCAGCTGGTCGCCCAGCTCCGAGACGATGTCCTCGTACTGCGCCGCCTTCGCTTCGAGCTCCTCTTTCTTGTCGTCTAACAGCCGGTCGAGCGCCGTCTCGGGCTCGACGGCGACGTACTTCTTCGGCCGGCTGGCCGTCTGGCTTCGCACCAGGCGGTAGGTCTCTAGGCTGTTGAGCACGTCGTAGATGCGTCCCATCGGTACGTCGCTGGCCCGGGACAGCTCCTTGGCCGTCGTCGGTCCGGTATCGAGCAGCGACCGGAAGGCACGGGCCTCGTACTCCGAGAGGCCCAGGTCGCGCAGACTTGCCATACGCCACCCTCACGGTCGGTGGACAAAAACTAATCGGAGGTTTACTGTTTCACGAGCCCCCGGTCAGCGCCGCGTCGAGTTCCCGCGGGGTCTCGCCCTCGGCGGTGACCGACTGCCCCTCGTAGTGTCGGGCCACGCCGTCGCCGTCGGGGTCGGGTACCACAGTCGTCTCGTGGTCGGCCAGCCGGAGCGCGGCGCGGTGGAGGTCAGTCCCCGCTTCGGTGCCGACGACGAGCCGCTGTGGGTCCCGAAGTCGGGCGGCCACTCCCGCGTAGCCGGCCACCTCGACGCCCATCCGCTCGGCCGCCCCGGCGAAAGACTCGACGGCGTCCCGAGCGACGGCCCGATACCGGTCCTCGCCGGTCAGCGCCGCGAGGTCCACGAGGGCGTCTGCGAGTTCCACCGTCGAGTCCAGCGGATGCATAGAGCGGCCACAGAGGCCGGCGCCGGTGTCGGGCCCGTCGCGGAACGCGCCGCCGTCCTGCTGGCGGTGCTCGACGGTCCAGTCGGCGACGGCCGCGGCGGGGCCGCCCTCGCCGAGCACCTGCCAGCTGGTCGTCAGCCCCTGCAAGACTCCGGCCTGGTCGATGAGCAGCCCGCGGTGGCTGTCGGCGTCGTCGTCGTGAATCACCGCGCCGTCCCCGTCGACGAGCTGTGTGCAGACGTACTCACGCGCGCGCCGGGCGTGGCGCTTTGCCCGCTCGTCGTCCGTGTAGGCGTGGGCCCACAGCAGGCCGTCGACGGCGAGGCCGTTCCGGTCGGCGAAGACCGTCTCGTCGACGTGTGGGGCGTCGGCGTCCTCCCGGTCGGTCGGGCTCGCCTGGTAGTAGTCGTCGTCGCCGGCCTGGCTGCCCGCGAAGGCGTCCCCGGTCCAGAGGTCGGTCGTCAAGTACTCTATGGTCCGCATGGCCGTGTCCCGGTAGGCCTCGGTGCCGGTGTAGCGGTAGCCGTGGGCGAAGGCACGTACCAGCGCCGCGTTCTCGTCCAACAGCTTCTCCCTGCGCGGGTTCGACCAGTCCCGCCCCGTCGCGTAGCGGTAGAAGCCGCCGTCATAGGTGTCGAGCAGGTGGGTCTGGATGGCTTCCAGGGTGCGTGTGGCCTGGTCGCGGGCCCGCACCAGCGCGAACTCGACGGTCCGGGCCAGCGGGAACTTCACGTCCGAGCCCCAGCCGCCAAACTCCTCGTCGAACGACCCCAACAGCTGTTCGACCATGTGCTCCTCGATGCGCGGGCGCAGTTTGCCGGCCGGCGGCGCCTCGTCCTGTAGCTGGCGCGGGACCGAGCCGGCGGCGGCCCCCTTGGCGTCCCACGACTCCCGCACCGAATCGAGAATGCCGCGAAAGCCGTCGGGCCCCAGGAACGTCGAGCCGCTGATGACCTCGCCCGCCGGCGTCAGGAACACCGTCGACGGGAACCCGCCCATGGTGTAGCGTTCCCTGACCAGCGGGTTCCGGTCGGCGTTGACCCGGACCGGCACGAACCCGTCGTTGATGTTGGCCGCGATGCGTGGCTCGCCGAAGACGCCACGGTCCATCGCCCGACACTCCGGGCTCCAGGGGACCGTCAGCGAGAGCAGAAGTGGCTTGTCGCTGTCGGCGGCCCGCTCGAACGCCTCGGGCCCCCACTCGCGCCACTCCACCTTTGTCTCAGCTGCGAACTCGTCCATACCCGCTCTCGGTGACGGGCACACATAGGGGCTGTCACTCTGGACAAAATGTGCGGCTAGGATGAACGAAGGGTGTCTGTCGACTGGTAACTTCAGTTGCTATCGGCAACGCTGGTGTCTACAGCCAGAAAGCCCCGGCTGGCTTCGGTCCCGCGACTCGCTGTCGTTCGAGAGAGCGAAGCTCTCTCGTGATGACGAAAGGCGCTGCGCGCCTTTCGAACCACGCTCCTCGTCACTCACTCCGTTCGTTCCTGTGGTGCTTGCGTCGTCGGGGTTCCCGAAGCCAGCCGCCCCTTTCAGTCCCACCGAGCACTGTTTGGTCAACCGGCTACGGGCGGGACTGAAAGGGGCGAACCGTTCGACGAAGGCGGGCGACGTAAGCACCACAGCGAGTGTAACGAGCGAGGAGCGCAGCGAGCACCCCGAGTCGAACGGTTCGGGGCTTTCTGGCTGTTAGTATGTTTGAGTACGGACACAATGGTTGTGACCACAGTTGCTAGGACGAAAGACCGAACTGTCCACCGTCCCAAGCCCATACAATGGCAACCCAGGAGGCGGACCGGCCGGGCCCGGTCACGCCCGGTGACGAGCCGCCACGCCCGGGCCGCGTACCCGTCCTCGACAACACGCTCTCGATGCTGCGGGACCCGCTTGGCTTTTACGACCGCGTGGGCGCGATGGACGCCGACGTGGTGGGGTACAACGTCGCGGGGACGACCGGTTACTTCGTGACACACCCCGACCTCGTCGAGCAGATACTGGTGACGAACCCGGGCAACTACGAGAAGGGCGCGCTGCTCCAGCGGGCGCTCGGGGAGTACGTCGGCGAGGGGCTCTTTCTGCTTGAGGGCGAGGAGTGGAAAGAGCAACGCACCGCGCTCCAGCCCGCCTTCTACCGGGAGAAGATAGCGGCCTACGGCGACTCGATGACGGACTTCGCCGCCGCGACCGGCGACGGCTGGGCCGACGGCGAGCGCGTCGACGTGCTGCCCGAGATGCGCGAGTACACCCTGCGCGTGCTGGGGAAGACGCTGCTCGACGTGGACATCGACCGCACCGCCGGGACCCTGGAACCGCTGCTGTCGGCGTTGCGGGAGCGACTCGACCCGCGGTCGCTGTCGGCCTACGTCCCGCTCGCGGTGCCGACGCCGACGAACCGCCGGGTCCGCTCGGCCCGCGCGGACTTCGAGGCGACGCTCGACGACATCATCGCCGAGCGCCGGGCCGAGAGCGCCAAAGAGCGCGAGGCCCGCGACGACGTCCTCTCGCTGTTGCTGTCGCTGGACGAGGCGACGATGAGCCGGAAACGGCTGGGCCACCAGCTGCTTACCTTTCTGGTGGCTGGCCACGACACGACGGCGCTGACCCTGACCTACGCGTGGTTCCTGCTGGGCCATCACCCCGAGCGCCAGCGGAAACTCCACGACGAACTCGACTCGGTGCTGGACGGCGCGGACCCGACCCCCGAGGACCTCTTCGAGTTGCCGTATCTCGACGACGTACTGACCGAAGTGCTCCGGCTGTATCCGCCCGCGTTCACGACCTTCCGCCAGCCCACTCGACCGGTGACCCTCGGGGGCTACGACATCGGCTCGGACGCCCAGCTGACGATTCCCCAGTGGCTCGTCCACCGCGACGGCCGCTGGTACGACGACCCCGACGCCTTCCGCCCCGAGCGCTGGACAGACGATTTCGAGGCCCAGCTACCGGACTACGCCTACTACCCCTTCGGCGGCGGCCCACGGCACTGCATCGGGATGCGATTCGCCCGGATGGAAGCGAAACTCGCCATCGCCACGCTCGCGGGTCGCTACCGATTCGAGACCGTCACCGAGCCGCCGCTCGACCTCGCGATGCGCATCACGCTCTCGCCGACCGACCCCGTCGAGGTCCGCGTTCACGAGCGGTAGCGACGGTCGCTCCACGGCTCCCTTCGGTCACTGTAACGGTTCGAGGCGTGAGCACAACGAACGCCTCGCTGCTCGCGGCTCACTCCGTTCCCCGCTCGCAATCCGAGGTGTCACTCCGTTCGACACCTCGCTGCTCGCGGCTCGTTACACTCGCCGCTGCGCTTTGTCGAGACCTCCCGCTGGTCGGTCTCGCTATCCAAAAGCGTTTGAGCTAGGCCCTGCAATCTGGGGTATGCTCCGGGCTATCGCCCTGTTGTTGCTCATTCCGCTGTTCGACGCGGTACTGCTCGTTGCGCTCGCGACGGGCGTCGTCTATCCGGTCCCACCGCTGGTCATCGTGGCGCTGGTCGTCCTCACCGCCCTCGTCGGTATGTTGCTCGTGCGCGCTGAGGGCCGGACCACGCTCCGGAAGATACAGCAGAAGCTCGCGACCGGCGAGGTCCCGACCGACGAACTCATCGACGGCGGGCTGCTCGTCGCCGCCGGCGCGTTCTTCCTCACGCCCGGGCTCGTCACCGACTTCGTCGGCCTGCTGCTTGCGGTTCCCATCACCCGCATCCCGATTCGGGCGGCGGTGCGCCGGTGGGCCGTCCGCCCCTACATCGACGCCAAGACCGGCGGCTTCGCCTCCGGCCAGGTGTACATCGGCGGGTTCCCCAACCAGGACAGCGCGGCCGACACCGGCGCTTCCGGGCCGAGCGGCTCGGCCGGTGGCGACGGCAGCGGCTTCGACCCCGATAAGGCGACCGACGTGGACTTCGAGGAGCGCGAGGACAGCTGACACTCGTTCGACAGCAGACTCCCCTGTGGCGGTTTCACACTACCAGTGATGAAACGTCACCCTTTTCTATACCCCTCGGGAATAATCGAATGCGCTCACCTGGGCCAATAGCTCAATCAGGTTGAGCGCTCGGCTGATAACCGGGAGGCTCTCGGTTCAAATCCGAGTTGGCCCACTCCAACCGACGGCCCGGCCGTCATTGGGGTCAAAACTCCCCGGCCACTTCATCTTCGGTCCGAACAGTCCCGAGCTGTTGGTGTCCGGAGCGACGGAACGGACCCATGTCGAGGACCCCCCAGAGGGCGAGAACTGAGAGACAACGCCTAGTTTGAGATAAATCACGTTATCGAGACCGCCAAGGCGTATCCCAGTCGCAGACGGGAGTGGTCTCTGACAGACACAAGTTATTTACAGACATTAGCGAATTGCTACGACGACATGATCGAAGCGGCACTTCGCTACCAGACACAGGGCGAAGACTGGGTCAAACGGGTCGCGATCGGTGGCGTGGCGATGTTGCTGGCTTTCCTCATCTTCCTCCCGATATTCACGGTGTATGGCTACATACTGGAGGTCATGCGGCGAGTCCTGCGGGGGGACACCGAGACGCCGCCGGAATGGGGCGATTACGACATCGTCCAGCTAAGTATCAACGGCGCGAAGGGCTTCGCCATCCTGTTCGTATACGGCCTCGTCGTCGGGGTCGTCACGCTCCTGCCGGCCGGGGTGTTGCTCCTGCTGGGGGCCCTCTTAGGGAGTGGCACCATCGCGGCGCTCGGGACGCTCATCGGTGGCGTCCTCTATCTGGTTGGGGTCGTCGCCATCGCTATCGTCGCGCCGATAATGATCTGTAACTTCATCATCAAAGACGACCTGAGCGCCGGCTTCGATATCGACGTGTTGCGGACGTTTATCACCAACAGGGTGATGCTGCGGGCCGTGGGGCTGGCAGTCGTGGTCAACTTCGCGGTCGGCGTCGTCAGCGGTGTCCTAGGAGTCACCATCATCGGCGCTCCGATAGGGTTCGTCGTGACGTTTGTCGGGCTGTCGGCAGTCGCATACATCTGGGCGACCGGCTTCGCGGACGCCTACCGCGAAGAGATCGGCGAGTTGCCGGCGATTCCGGACGGGCCGACCAAGATGGAAGTCGTCCAGCGCACCGCGGCCGGCGACACGACGGCCACCAGCGGCACGCCGGAGGACATCGCCAGCGGGCCCAGCGAGTCAGGCGACGCGGACGGCGACGCCAGCGGTCCGGACCCGACCGACGGGGACCGCTGGGACTGACACCGGTCGCGCGTGTTTTGCCGCGGCCGAGCGCACAGCGTCGGCCGGCCCCCGGGCGTTCGGCGGCGGGGCCTGGCGTATTTGCCCGCCCGAGCCCCGTAGCAAGTCGAAGCGCGTAAGACACCACCGGGTGTGCTAGCAGCTATGACCTCCGACGCCGCCGAGACACACAGGAACGCCGAACAAGATGTCATCGCGGTCGACGCCGACGACAACCCACAGGGGACTGTCAACCGGCTGGACGCCCACACCGGCGACGGCATCCGCCATCGGGCGTTCACCGCGCTGCTGTTCGACGAGGACGACCGCATCCTGCTGGCCCAGCGGGCGGCCGACAAACGCCTCTGGGACACCCACTGGGACGGTACCGTGGCCTCCCATCCCGTCGAGGGCCAGACACAGGTCGAGGCGACCGAGGAACGCCTCGAAGAGGAACTCGGCGTCACTCCGGACCAGTACGGGGACCTCCGGGTGACCGACCGCTTCGAGTACAAACGCTACTACGAGAACGCCGGCCTGGAGTGGGAGGTGTGTGCGGTCCTGCAGGCGACGCTGACCGACACGTCGCTTGCTCCCAACCCCGAGGAGGTAGACGGGCTCATGTGGGTGCCCTACGACCGGCTGGACGAACACCCGGAGTACTACCGGCAGCTCCGGCTGTGTCCGTGGTTCGAAATCGCGATGCGGCGCGACGAGGAACGGTAGCTCAGACTGTCGACGGACCGTCCGCCGTCGAATCGTCCGTCGCTGAGTTACCCGCCGTCGAATCGTCCAGTGGTGTATCGTCCACCGCCGACTGGCCGTCTACAGCCGCCGGACGCGTCGCCGCCGGAAGCGCTATCTCGACGGTCGTCCCCGGGCCGCCGACAAAGGAGAGCGTGCCGCCGACGTTGCGGACGAGCCATTTGACGAGCCAGAGCCCGACGCCGGAACCGTGCTGGAGCGGCGTCTCCTCCCCGGCCAGGATAACGGCCTGTTCGTGGTCGGCGATGCCGGGACCGTCGTCACTGACGCGGACGGCGACACCCTCGTCCCGCACGGAGACCGTGATGTCGACGGTCGGCGCCCCCTCACTGTGCTCTACAGCGTTATCCAGCAGTTCCTCGAACGCGAGCGAGAGCGCCGGCGAGCCGTCGACCCAGCACTCCTCGGGGCAGTCGAGCGTGATGTCGGCCTGGGGGTAGCGGTCCCGGGCCTCGGCGACCGCGGTCGCCAGTAGCTCCGGAAGTCGGACCGGTTCGGCGCGCTCGCTTTCGAGGGCCTCGGAGACGCGACCGATCTTGTTGCTCCGGTCGACGATGCTGTCGACGGTCCGGACGATGCGGTCGATGCGGTCCCGTTCGTCCGGGTCGACGCTGTCGGCCAGTAGGTCGGCGTTGCCCCGGACCACGTTCATCTCGTTGCGGATGTTGTGTCTGAGCAGTCGGTTGAGCACGTCGATGCGCTGCTCGCGCTGGCGGCGGTCCGTCACGTCCCGGAGGCTGACGAGGTGGCCCGAGACGACGCCGTAGGACCGGTACAGCGGCGTGATACGGACGTCGTAGTATCGGACGGCGCCGCTGTGTTCCAGACGGGTCTCCGTCTGGGCGCGCTCGCCTTCCTCGGGCACGGTCTCGGCCAGTTCGGGCAGCTCGGCGGCCAGTTCCCGCCCCGAGAGCGCCGCGGGGGCCTCCGAGAAGAACACGGTGGCGGCGGCGTTGACGTCGACGATGCGGCCCGACCCATCGACGATGATGACCGCGTCATCTATCTCGGCAAACACCGCCTCCCGGCCCAGGTCGCGCGTGATCGGAGCGACGTCTAGCAGCTGACCGCGGAGCATCGCCCCTGACAGCACCACACCGGAGACGACGTATCCCAGGCTCGTCGGGTCAAAGCGCGCGGGCACCAGATTGAACGCGTGGATCGAGTGGCCGACCGTCGGGACGGTGATGGCGACCAGCAGTGCGAGCACCTGTCCCTGAAAGCGGTCGCTAGTCCGCAGCATGGTCCGGATGAGGAGGACGCCGCCGGCCAGTATCAACACGAGCATGTACGCGAGGTGCCCCCAGCGAGCCAGTCCCCAGACCGGGACGAGCGTGGAGGTCTCGGCGGCGGTCACGACCGTCACGTCGTACCAGACGTACTGGTGTGTGACGTTCGACCACACCAGCGTGACGAAGACGGCGGGCTCTATCAACAACAGCGCGGCGCGTCTGGGGGAGAGCCAGTAGGGGTGGCCGGTGTACTCAAGCACCGTCACGAGCCACGCGACGGGGACGACGACCGAGAGCGTGAGCTGTATCTGGAGCAGTCGCTCCATCAACACCACGCCGGGGACCACGAGTTCGAGCCCGTGTGCGACGGCCCAGAGACTGGCCGCGACGACGAAGGCCGCCAGCGGGCCGGCACCCGGTCGGTCGCGGTGGAGCCAGGCCAGAACGGCCACACCCATCCCGACCACGGCGGCCAGCAGAACCGCCGCGAGGGGCGCGGAGACCATTTGCTTTTGTGGTGGGTAGACGCCGGTATAAACGTTCGCGGCCCAGTATCGCCTCCGATACTACGGCCTGTCACAGTGGTCTCGCGAACGGCGGGCCGCGCCTACGACCGGCGCGAGCGCAGCGCCGACCACACCGCGACGGCCCCAAGCAGGAACGCCGGGACCAGCGGCAGGGCCAGATAGGCGGCCCGGAGTGTCAGCCCGAGCGACCGGACGACACCCTGTGCGGCCGGCAGGAGCAAGATGGCGACGGGGACGACGAGAAAGCCAAGGAGAATCATACCGACGAGTATCCACCCCTCCGTGCCGAACTCCTCGCCGGTCTCCGCCTGGCGGGGCGGTTCACCGCTTGGCCGGTGGACGTAGTCGTCGTCGTCGGTCGCGTCGCTACCCATCGAACGCACCCGCCTGCGTTGCTGGCCGCTGAAACGAGCGAGTGGGCCGCACGAGCGCCGGGACCCGGTGTACTGCCTGCATGGCTCACCGTCGGGTCAGCGGGCGCAAAACACTGGCGGTCCGGGACATGCCCCGTGACTCGGGCGGCGGCCACACTCAGGCGTCTGTCAGCGGCTCCGGACGGCTGATTTCGAGGTGACTGACACGGTGGTCGTGCTCGTGTTCGTGGGCCTCGCGTTTCCCCGTGGCGGCCCTCGGCGACGCGTAGAGCCCCTCGAACGGGCATTCGTGACACACTACGTGGATGACCCCTTGCATACGCTATTTCTCGTCCAAAACCGCCATAAATTTTCCGTATTAGTCCCCAGAACTATCGTCCGTCGGGAGCGCCCGTCACGCCGGGGGAAGCGTTTACTCGGCGTAGGCCGTTGTCCCGGCATGGTCGATTTCCAGTCCCGCGATACGCGCCGTGGCCCCACCGACGACGCGGACTCGTCGTCGGAGACCACAGACGCAAGCAAGGACGACGCCACGGATGGGGACGAGGAAGCCGCGGAACCGGACGAGGACGCCGTCGCCGAGACGGCCGACGCTGGGGCGGAGGGGACCGACGATCCGCTGGCCGAGGGCGCTGCCTCCGAGGAGGACGACGCTGGGGCGGAGAGGACCGCGGAACCGGACGAGGACGCCGTCACCGAGACGGCCGACGCCGCGGGCACGGACCCGCTGGCCGAAGATGCGGGCCCGAACGAGGCGGGGGCGGCCGAGACAGGCAGGGACAAGTCCCGGTCAGCAGACGCCACTGCCCACGCGGCCGACGCGGAGGCGGCCGACCCACTCGGGGAGACGGCCGGGCGAGACGAGCCGGCCGAGACCGAAAAAGCCCTCACGGAAAGCGAGCCGGAACAGACAGCGGCCGAAGCGCCGCCACGGGCCACGCCGAGTCGGTCCGTCGACGTGGCTGTGGTGACGGTGTCCGGCGACCGGGACGCGCTCGAAGACACCGTGACAGCGGCGTTCGAGGCGGCCGGACACGCGGTCGTGCGGCGCGAGCGGCTGCGTGGCGGCTACGACGGCATCCAGGAGATGGTCGACACGCTGGTCGGTCGCGAGGCCGTCGACGTGGTCGTCACGGTCGGGGGCGTCGGGCTGACGGCCGACGACATGGCCGTCGAGGCGGTCCATCCGCTGCTGGAGAAGGCGCTGCCGGGCTTTGGCGAGGCGTTTCGCGCCCGGCTGGCCGACCACGTCGGCACCGGCATCGTTGGCGTCCGGTCGACGGCCGGCGTCAGCGACGGGACGCTCGTCTTCTGTCTGCCCGGCGACGCCGGGGCGGCCGAGCTGGCGGTCAGGGAGATTCTGGCGACCGAAGCCCCGGTGCTGGTCGACCAGCTCGACGGGTGACTGTCGCTCAGACTCGGTTTTGCCGTCACGCTTTACTCGTTTTAGGCCGGTTTATCCCGACGACCGGGCGTGTACTGGTTCCAGCGGTGTGAGTGGCTCAAACCGTCGAAATCCCGGCCCCAAAGCGTACAAACGGTCTGAATCGGCATTAACCACGAACCCCCTTCAAGTGTTACTCCCCACACGCTCCGAGTGCAATGTCCGACCGCTCTCCGACTCGACGCAACGTCCTCCGAGGTATCGGCGCGTCACTGACAGCGGCGATAGGCACGACGGCACTCCCCGGGAGTGCTCTGGCGGCCGGCGGCTGGGAGTCCGTCGAGGCCCCCACGGGGAACACGCTCCACGACGTCGAATACACCGACGCGGGCGCCTACGCCGTCGGCGGCGGCGGTATCGTCCTCGAACGCGCCGCCGAGGGCTGGAGGAAGGTCCTCGACGGCGGGCCGACCGGCAACGGCAACAACCTCTACGGCGCGGACGTCACCGACGACGGGCGGGCGCTGTGGTTCGTCGGTAGCTCCGGCGCCATCGGCGAGTACGACGTCTCGACGGGCGTCGTCACCGACCACAGCGCGCCCAACGACGTGACCAACAACTTCAACGACGTCGCGGTGACCGGCGCGGCCGGCGAGGCGAACGTCTACGTCGCCGGCGACTCCGGGAAGCTGTACTACTCCTTCGAGAACGGCGCGAGCCAGACGTGGGACTACGTGACGCCGGGCTCCGGGTCGGCCATCAACGCCGTCGACTTCTGCGACGAGCGCTCGGGCCACATCGTCGACGGCAACAAGTCCGTCTTCCGAACAAAGGACGGTTCGACGTGGAACAAGACCGGCCTCGCCGACGCCAACGTCAACTTCTACGGCGTCGATAGCGACGGGTTCGACGACGTCCGGGTCTCCGGCGGCGGCGGCGGGATGGTCTTCCGCTGGGACGGCAGCGAGTGGACCCCGACCGACACCGGCGACGCCGGGCTACGGGACATCGAGGTGACTGACGCCGACGGCGCCGGCCTGACGGTCGGCGGGGGCGGCGCGGTGTACGAACTGGCCGACGGCTGGACACAGCGCCAGACCCCGACCGGCGCGAACCTGCAGGCCGTCGTCCGCGGCGCCACTGACGTTGCCGTCGGCGCGGGCGGGACCGTCCTCGAACGATAGCGCCGGTTTTGGCGTCGCCGTTATCCCGCTGGCAGGAGTAGGTGTCGTATGGACGCTATCGAGGTCCAGAACGCCTCGGTCCCCGCGCTCGGACTGGGCACCTGGCAGCTGACCGGCCCGGCGTGTACCGAGACGGTCGAGACGGCCCTGGAGCTTGGGTACCGCCACGTCGACACCGCACAGGCCTACGGCAACGAGCGCCGGGTCGGTCGGGGCATCGAGGCCGCCGACGTCGATCGGGAGGACGTGTTCCTCGTGACCAAACTCGACGGTTCCAACCGGGACGCCAGAAGCGTCCGCCGGTCGGTCCGCAAGAGCCTGCACGACCTCGGTACCGACTACCTCGACTGCCTGCTCATCCACTGGCCCAACACCCCGTGGATGGCGCCCCTCTCCGAGACCCTCGACGCGATGAACGACCTCGTCGACGACGGGCTGGTCGAGCACATCGGCGTCAGCAACTTCTCACCGGCCCGCCTCGACCGGGCCCGCGAGCTCTCGGACGCCCCGATACTCACCGACCAAGTCCAGTACCACCCCTACTGGGACCAGCGGCAACTACTGGACTACTGTCGCATCCACGACGTCCTGCTGACGGCTTACAGCCCGCTGGCACGCGGGGGCGTGCTTGACGACCCCGCGCTGGTCACTATCGGCAACCGCTACGGCAAGTCGCCGGCCCAGGTCGCGCTGCGCTGGCTGGTCCAGCAGGAGGGCGTCGCCGCCATCCCCAAGGCGTCGAGCCGCGAGCATCTGGAGGCGAACATGGCGATATTCGACTTCGAGCTGACCGACGAGGAGCTAGCGTGGATTCGCAACCCCTCGAAGGGGAAGACGGCCTACCAGTTCGTCCGGTCGCAGCTGCCGTTCTGACCAGCGTTTCGGGCGAATTTTCCACCCGGAGGCCGAACGGCCGCTATGGTCACCCCGCTCTCCGAGGACGTGTGGTGGTACGACCTCAGTGGAACCAACGCCTATCTGGTCGACGACGACGCCCTGACGCTGGTCGACACCGGGACGCGCTTTCACGCCAGCGCCCTCATCGGCGGGCTCCGGGACGCGGGCTTCGAACTCCGGGACCTGGACCGGGTTTTGCTCACACACTACGACGTGGACCACGTCGGCGGGCTCTCGGCGTTCGACGGCGCCGACCTGACCATCTACGTCGGTGCGGGAGACACTCCCTTCGTCACCGGCGACCGGACGGCGCCGCTGTCGAACCACAAGGGGTTCATCCAGCGACTCGGCCGCCCGCTCGTCTCGCCGCCCGACAACCCGGTCGAGCCGCTGACAGACGGCGACACCGTGGGGTCGTTCACCGTCTACGAGACGCCCGGACACACGCCGGGTCACGTCTGCTACGTCAGCGAGACGCTTTCGGCGGCGTTTCTGGGGGACCTCGTCGTCGAACGGGCCGACGGACGCTTCCATCCGTCGCCGTGGCTGTTGAGCTACGACACCGACGACGTCGAGCGGAGCATCCGGTCGCTGGTCGAACGGGCGCCCGAGTTCGAGATCGCCGGGATGGGCCACGGCGTCCCGTTCAAGACGGGCGGAAGCGAGCGGCTGGCGGACGTGGTGGGACGGCTCTGAAAACAGGCGCGGCGAGCCGCTACAGCTCCTCTGCGACCGCGTCGGGCCCCAGCAGGCCGGGGTCGACGACGAGGTCGGTCTGGCGGGAGGCGAAGTCGGGCAGCGACCCCTCGGCGTAGACGACGACCCGCAAGTCGGGGTTGAGGTCCTTCGCGACTGCGATAGAGGTGGCCTGGGCCATCTCGGTCAGCAGGTACACCTCGGCGTCCATGACGCCGGCCTCCTCCAGGCCGGGGCGGTTGCCCACGTCGGCGACGGTGACCGTGTAGCCCTCGCTTTCAAGCGCCTCGCGCATCCGTTCGGGGTCGTCCCCGACGAGGACGACGTTCATTCGTACTCGATTGTCGCGGGCGGTTTGTGTGTCACGTCGTAGACGACGCGGGCGACGTTCTCGTGGGCGCCCGTGATGCGCGATTGCATCCGCTGGAGGGTGTCCCAGTCGAGTTCCTGTGCGCGGGCAGTCATCCCGTCGCGCGATTCGACGGAGCGGACGGCGACGACCCAGCCGTGGACGCGGTTGTCGCCCTTGACGCCCGTGGCCTTGCCGATGACGGCGGCCAGGGCCTGCCAGGGTTCGTACTCCTCTAGCTCCTCTTCGACGACGTGGTTGGCCTCGCGGGCCACCTCCAGTTTCTCCTCGGTGACCTCCCCGATGATGCGCACCGCCAGCCCGGGGCCGGGGAAGGGCATCCGCTCGGAGATTATCTCCTCTAAGTCGAGCGCGCGAGCGACCTCGCGGACCTCGTCCTTGTAGAGGTCCCGCATCGGCTCGACGATACCGTCGAAGTCGATGCGCTCGGGGAGCCCGCCGACGTTGTGGTGGGACTTGATGGTCCCCTCCGATTCGATGCGGTCGGGGTAGATGGTCCCCTGGACGAGGTAGTCGGCGTCGACCTCGCGGGCGACCTTCTCGAACTCCCGGATGAACTGCTCGCCGATGATGTGGCGCTTCTCCTCGGGGTCGGTCTCGCCTTCGAGTTCGTCGAGAAAGCGGTCTTTCGCGTCGACGATACGCAGCGAGTCCATGTAGTCGAACGTGTCGCGAATCTCGTCGGTCTCGCCTTTCCGCATGAGGCCGGTGTCGACGTAGACGGCGGTGAGCTGGTCGCCGATGGCCTCGTAGGCCAGCGCCGCGGCCGTCGAGGAGTCGACGCCACCGGAGAGGCCGATGACGGCGTTTTTCTCGCCGACCGCGTCGGCTATCTCCTCGATCTTCTCGTCGATGAACTCATCGGGGTTGACCATCAGTGGCTCACCTCCGTGGTCCCCGTGTCGTCAGACACGTGCGGTTCGTCGCCGACGACGGCCTCGAGGAGGCCGACGAAGGGCGGGCTCGCTCTCGTGGGTCGGGACCGGAACTCGGGGTGGAACTGCGTGCCGATGAAGTACGGATGCTCCTCGGGCGCGAGTTCGAGTATCTCCATGCGATTGGCAGAGCGTCCGGAGAACTTCAGCCCGGCGGACTCCAGTTCCTCGAAGTACTCCGGATTCACCTCGTAGCGGTGCCGGTGGCGTTCCGTACAGGAGTCGCCGCCGTACAGCGCCGCGGCCAGCGTGTCCGGTTCGATGTCGGTCTCGTGGGCGCCAAGCCGCATCGTCCCGCCCATGTCCTCGACCTCGTACTGCTCGGGCAGGATGTCGATGACGGGGTGGGGCGTCTCCTCGTCGAGTTCCGCCGAGTGGGCCCCCTCAAGCCCCAGGACGTTGCGGGCGTACTCGATGACCGCAAGCTGGAAGCCCAGACACAGCCCCAGGTAGGGCACGTCGTTCTCGCGGGCGTACCGGATGGCTTCGATCTTGCCCTCGGTCCCGCGGGTGCCAAAGCCGCCGGGGACGACGATGGCGTCGGCCTCGCGCATCCGGGACTCGTGGTGGTCGGGCATCTTCTCGGAGTTGACCCAGTCGACGTTGACGTCGACGTTTTTCTCCAGGCCGGCGTGTTTCAGCGCCTCGTGGACGGACATGTAGGCGTCCTCGAGGTCGTACTTGCCGACGAGCGCCACGTCGACTTCGCCCTCGGTCTGCTGGGTGACGAGGTTACGCCAGCGGTTCTCCCGCTCGCTCTCGGGCAGGGCCTCGTCTTTGATGTCGAGTCGCTCCATGACGTACTCGTCTAGCCCCTCCTCCTCGACCATCAGCGGGACGTGATAGACGTCGTCGACGTCGGGGTTCGAGAAGACGGCCTCGGTGGGGACGTCACAGAACAGCGCGATCTTCTCTTTGGTGTCGATGTCGAGCTTGTCCGAACAGCGACCGACCAGCACGTCGGGCTGGAGCCCGATAGACCGGAGTTCCTTCACCGAGTGCTGGGTCGGTTTGGTCTTCTGCTCGCCGTTTTTCGAGTACGGCACCAGCGTCACGTGGGTAAAGAGGATGTCCTCCTCGTCTTCCTCGTGTGCGAACTGGCGCAGCGCTTCGAGGTAGGGCATCCCCTCGATGTCCCCGACGGTCCCCCCGACCTCGATGATACAGACGTCGTTGCCCTCGGCGGCCTCCCGGATGCGTCGCTTGATGTCGTCGGTGATGTGCGGGATAATCTGGACCGTCCGACCCAGGTAATCGCCGGCGCGTTCCTTCTCGATGACGTGCTGGTAGGTCTTGCCCGTCGTGATGTTGTGGTCGAAGGTCATGTCGATGTCGAGGAACCGCTCGTAGTTCCCCAGGTCGAGGTCGACCTCCCCACCGTCCTTGAGCACGTACACCTCGCCGTGCTGGAAGGGGTTCATCGTCCCGGCGTCGACGTTGAGATACGGGTCAATCTTGACCGCAGTCACGTCGAACCCGGCGTTTTTCAGAAGGCGGCCCGTGCTTGCGGCGGTGATGCCTTTCCCCAGACCAGACATCACGCCGCCGGTGACGAAGATGAACTTGCGACCCAGTTCCGGGTCGTAGTCCGTTTCGGGTTCGGTCGGCATACTGTCGGTGGCTCCCGTGCCCTCAAAACGGTTTCGGACCCCGCCATCTTCGCCAGCGAGTGGCACTGTCCGGGTCGCCGGGTCACTTCGCCCGCCCGTGCCGACCCGGTCGCAGGACCCGCGAGAGCAGCCCCGCCTTCGGTGTCGACGGGTCGAACCGGAGGTACGCGAGCAGCACGTCCCCGCGGTCGGTCAGCCGCACGGACCCCTCACGGGCGTCGGTGACCAAGACGCCGGCCTCGACTAGCCGCGGGATATGTGTCTGGTGGAGGGAGACGTACACCGCCTTTTGTTCGCTAGCCGCCGCGCCCTCGCCGTGTTCCCCAGTGGCTATCTCGGCCGTGACGTCGCCGACGGCCGCCTCCCCGCCGAGCCGGTCGACGGTCCGGAGCAGTTCGCGTCGCCGCCCCATCGATAGGAGTGTGAAAATACGGTCTTCGGACAGCTCCGTCTCGTCGTCTGATTTCGTTGTAGAACCACTGTTCACGGAAACACCTCACTTAGGGTAGCACGACCGCCATAGTCAGTCTTTAGGCCACTTGCTCGTCGCATGTCGAGCGGATACGCACGGTTCAGCTACCGCGGCTCAGCAACCGGGTGACTGCGACCAGCGCCGCCAGCGCCAGCGCCGAAAACGCCGCATCGCCCGTCGAGGCGCCGATGGCGAGAAACAGCGCGAAACCGGCCAGGAAACCGGCGGCGAGGGACACCGCCCCGTGGCTCGCCCGCTCGACGGCCGGGTCGGCGGTTGACATATACCGCTATTGTGCACTATAGAACAATAAATACACGGCCGGCAACTGCGGCCCCCACGTCACAGCCGCGCTCTCAAGAACGCACCAACGAGGCGGCCGACCCGGTCGTGGTCACCGTGGAAGGCGTGGCCCGACGGGCGGCGCTCGACGGTGTGACCCAGCTCCTTCGCGCGGTCGGCCACCGGCGCTGGGTCGACGGCGGTGTCGCGCTCGCCGACGACGACCTGCAGCGGGCAGTCGACCCCGTCGAGCGCGTCGGCCTCGGCGGCCGGTGCCAGGACCGAGCAGGCGGCCAGCGTCGCGTCGGTGCGGGCGGCTGCCCGCAGCGCCACACCGCCGCCGAAGCTGTAGCCGAACAGGCCGAGGCGGTCGTAGCGGTCCCCGGCCCAGGCGAGGGCGTGCTCGGCGTCGCCGGCACACAGCGCCGGCCCCCGCTGGTCGTCCCAGGGGCCGTAGTCGAACCGGAGACAGGCGATGTCGGGCGCCAGCGCGTCGCTCACCGCCCGGAGCCGCGGGTCCGAACGGGAGCCGCCGTGTCGCGGATGGGGCGGACAGGCGACGACGGCGCTGTCGGCCTCGGAGCTGTCGAGGCGCCCGCGGACATCGCGGCCGCCGGGGACGACGACGGGGTCGCTCATGGCTCGGCTGTCGGCCACGAGGGCCGTGTAGCTGTCGACCCGCACCCATGAAAGAAGTTTAAGGTCAGAGACCCGAACTGTGGGTCATGGGAATCCTCTCGCGCGCATCGTACGTCATCAGGTCGAAGGTGAACGCGGTCCTGAACCGCTCGGAAGACCCGACCGAGACGCTGGACTACAGCTACGAGCAGCTCCGGGACGAACTGCAGGACGTCAAGCAGGGCATCGCGGACCTGACGACACAGAAAAAACGCCTGGAGATCCAGAAGCGCCGCCTGGAGGAGAACGTCGAGAAGCACAACGACCAGGCCCGCCAGGCCGTCGAGCAGGACCGCGACGACCTCGCCCGGAAGGCCCTAGAGAAGAAAAAGCAGAAGATGAGCCAGATAGAGGAGCTGGACGGTCAGATAACCCAGCTCCAGTCCCAGCAGGACCAGCTGGTCGAGCAGAAAGACGAGCTCCAGCGCCAGATAGAGCAGTTCCGGACCAAAAAGGAGACGATGAAAGCCCGCCACGAGGCCGCCAAGGCCTCCGTGCGGGTCAACGAGGCCATGACCGGCGCGGGCGACGAGATGGAGGACGTGAGCCGGGCCATCGAGCGCGCCGAGGAGCGCACCGAGGACATGGAAGCCCGCTCGCAGGCGATGGACGAGCTCCGCGAGGACGGCGTGCTGGAAAACCAGCTCGACGACCGCAGCCAGCTGGACAAGGAACTGGAGGCGGTCCAGCAGGGCGGCGAGGTCGACGCCGAGCTGGACACGCTGAAAGCCGAGATGGGCGAGGAGAGCGCGACGACGGACGACGGAGCCGGCGACGAGGCCGTCGAGACGGAACTGGAGGCGGAGCTAGAGGACGACGCCGTCAGCAGCGTCGACGACAGCGAGGTCGAGGCGGAGCTGGACGAGCTGAAAGAGGACGAACAGTCGGGATAGCGACCGACCGGGCGCGCGGACCTGCACCGCCGTTTACGGGGGCCAGATAGCGGCCACCGACAGCGTCGTCACAGCACAGAGCAGCAGTTGCAGCGGCGCGCCAACGCGGGCGTAGTCGGTGAACCGGTACCCCCCGGGGCCATACACCATGAGGTTCGTCTGGTAGCCAATGGGCGTGAGAAACGCCGTCGCGACGGCGAAAGTCACCATCACGAGGACCGGGAAGCCGGCGACGTCGGCGCCCTGTGCCGTCGCGACGGCGATGGGCGCCATCAGGACGATAGTAGCGACCGGCGTGATGATGCTCGCAAGCACCGCCGTCAGCAGGTAAAACAGAGCGAGCAGCGCCAGCGGCGGGAGCACGCCGGCCGCGCCGGCCAGTAACTCGCCGACGTACGCCGACCCGCCCGTGGCCTGCATCGCCGTGCCGAGCGGGAGCAGTCCGGCCAGCAGGAAGATAACGTTCCAGCTGACGGCGTCGTAGGCGCGAGCGGTCGTCAGCGCGCCCGTCGCGACCGTCGCGACGACGCCGCCCAGCGCGGCGATGTAGATGTCGACCAGGTCGACCGCCGCCAGGGCGATGACGGCGACGAGGATGCCGACCGGGACGAGCGCCTGCGGGGACAGCGACGGCGCCCCGTCGTCGGCGTGTACGTCGAACAGCGCAGGCGGCCCGTCGGTGAGCAGGAGATACCCCTCCTCCTCCAGATGGCCGACCTTGTCGACGGGGGTCTGGAGCAACAGCGTGTCACCGGCGGCCAGCGTGACGCCGTCGAGCGCCTCGCGGATGACCGTCTCCCCGCGGCGGACGGCCAGGACGGTCGTATCGAACCGCGAGCGCAGGTCGATGTCGCCCAGTTCCCGACCGAGCAGCCGCGACTCGGCGTGGACGACGGCCTCTGCGAGCACGCCGTCGTGGTCCGGGTCGAGCAGTATCGACTCGGTGACCGGGTCCCGGGAGAGCTGTCGGAGGTCGAACCGCTCGGCGAACCGGTTGACTGCCTGCCGGCTCCCGCGGACGGTGAGTACGTCGCCGGGCGAGAGCGAGCGGTCCGTCGCCGTCGCGAAAAAGGACTCGCCGTCGCGGTCTATCTGGAGGACATCCACGTCGATGTCGCCCTCGGGTCCGCCGTCCGTGATGAGCTGGCCGTCGTCGACGAGGAGGTCGCCGCCATCCAGCGTCTCGCCGACCGTAGCCCCGACCAGCGGCGACTCCGAGCGGACCGTCAGCCTGGCCAGGTGCCGGTCCATGTCGAACTCCTCGGTGAAGTCCTGGGACGGGGGGACGCGCTCGGGAACGAGCGCGCGGCCGACGGTGAGGAGGTAGGCGACTCCCACCAGCAACACGACGACCCCGACCGGCGTCAGCGTGAACATCGCGAGCGGCCGACCGAGAAGCTCCCGGGAGACGTCACTCGCGAGCAGGTTCGTCGAGGTCCCCACGAGCGTCAGCGTCCCGCCCAGCATCGCGGCGAAGGAAAGCGGCAGGAGGAGCTTCGACGGGGAGATGCCGTATCGGTCCGAGAGCCCGGTCACGAGCGGGATGAACACGGCCACGACGGGCGTGTTGTTGACGAAGCCGGCGCTGACACCGGTCGTTCCGACGATGGCCGCGAGCAGGCGCCCTTCGTCGCCGCCGGTCAGCTCGGCCAGCTTCCCGCCGAGCCAGTCGACCAGCCCGGCCGCCTCGACGCCCGCACTGAGGATATACATCGCGACGATAGTGATGACGGCGGGACTGGCAAAGCCGGCGATGGCCTCGCGGGCCGGGACGCCGGTGTAGGGTTCGAGGACGGCAAGCGAGACGAGCACCCCCAGTGCGGTCATATCCGGCGGGAGCCACTCGGTGACGAAGAGAGTCAGGGCGACAGCGATGAGTGCGAAAACGACGAGCGCCCCCGTGGAGAGTGCTGCCATTGTGGCAACTCGACGGGAGACGGCGGGATAAATCCCAGTGGGGCCGGAAAATGGTTTTACGCCGACAGGAGAGAGCGAAACGCGGCGAACGGGGTTACCGACCAGCGAGGAAGGTGACGGCGGTCCGCTGTTGTTCGACCTCGGTTTCGAGGTGGTCGGCGAACTCGTCGAGTTCGATGTCCTTCTCCTCGCGCTCCTTGCGGTCCCGGACCGAGATGGTGCCGGCTTCCTCCTCGTTGTCGCCGATGATGAGCATGTAGGGGACGCGGTCGTCGTGGGCGACCTGAATCTTCTTGCCGACGGTCCAGGAGCGGTCCTCTATCTCGACGCGGTAGTCGCCGAGTTCGTCCCGCAACTGCTCGCAGTAGGGGATGTTGTCGTCGCTGACCGGGAGGATGCGGACCTGCTCGGGGGCGAGCCACGGCGGGAACTTCCCGTTGTAGTGTTCGGTCAACACCATGAAAAAGCGCTCGTAGCTGCCATACAGCGCGCGGTGTATCATCACCGGGCGGTGGTCCTCGTTGTCCTCGCCGGTGTAGGTCAGATCGAACCGCTCGGGCATGTTGAAATCGAGCTGGACCGTGGGGCCGTCCCAGTTCCGGCCGAGCGCGTCCTCGAAGGCGAAGTCGATCTTCGGGCCGTAGAAGGCGCCGTCGCCCTCCTCGACGACGTAGTCGATGCCCTGCTCGTCGAGGACGGATTCGAGCTGGTCTTCGGCTTTCTCCCATATCTCGTCGCCGCCGACGCTCTTCTCGGGGCGGGTGGCGAACTGGACGGTGTAATCGAGGTTGAAGGTATCCAGCGTGTCGAGGATGATGTCGACGGTCGCCAGCACCTCCTGTTCTATCTGGTCGGGCCGGACGAACAGGTGGCCGTCGTCGATAGTAAAGGCCCAGGTGCGAGAGAGGCCCGATAGCTCGCCGCGCTGTTCCTTGCGGTAGACCTTCCCGTCCTCGAAGTACCGCACGGGGAGGTCCCGGTAGGACCAGGATTTCTGGTCGAAGATGGTCGCGTGGCCCGGGCAGTTCATCGGCTTGAGCCCGTACTCCTCGTCGTTCACATCGAGGAGGAACATGTCGTCGACGTAGTTCTCGTAGTGGCCCGACTTCTTCCAGAGCTCGGTGCGGAAGACGTGGGGCGTCTCTATCTCGTCGTAGCCGGCGTCGCGGTTGAGCTGGCCGACGTAATCGGAGAGCTCGTTGAGTATCTTCTTGCCGTTTGGCTCGTACAGCGGGAGCCCCGGCCCCGTGGTCTCGTCGATGGAGAACAAGTCCATCTCCTGGCCGATCTTCCGGTGGTCCCGCTCTTGGGCCTGCTTTCGCATCTCCAGGTACTCTTCGAGGCCGTCTTCGGTCGGGAAGGCGGTGCCGTACACCCGGGTCAGCGTCTCGTTGTCCTCGTCGCCGCGCCAGAACGAGGCGGAGATCTCAAGCAGCGCGAAGCCGCCGATCTCGCCCGTCGACTCGACGTGGGGGCCCTGACAGAGGTCGTAGAAGTCGTCCTGCCGGTAGAAGGAGACGGGGTCCTCGTCGGCGGCCTCGGTCTCTAGGATGTCCTGCTTGAACGGGTTGTCCTCGTATCGCTCGAAGGCGTCCTCACGGGAGACCTCCTCGCGGACGATGTCGTAGTCGGCCTCGATTATCTCCTCGGCCTCGGCCGCTATGTCTTCGAGGTCGTCCTCGTCTAAGTCGACCCCGGTGATGTCGTAGTAGAAGCCGTCGTCGGTCCACGGTCCGATGGTCAGTGTCGCCTCGGGGAACTCCCGCTGGAGCGCCTGGGCGAAAACGTGGGCGGCCGAGTGGCGCAACACGTCGACGTACTCGTCGCTTTGCGGTGTGACGATGACCAGTTCGACGTCCTCGGTGAGGGGGGTGTGTTTGTCCACCAGGTCGCCGTCCACGACGCCCGCGACGGTGTCCGAACCGAGTCCCGGTCCGATTTCGTAGGCGACGTCCTCGACCGTGCTGCCTTCGTCCATCGAGAGCGTGGACCCGTCCGGCAGAGTGACCGTGACCGTGCTCATACCCACGCTACGTCAGCGGCCGGGGATAAGTGTATTGAGATGGGTGCGAGGGGACACTACCGACGCTGGAGGGGCGCGGGCTCCCCGGTGTCGGCATCGCCCGTCTCGGTGCCCTCGGGTGCGGTGTCGATAGTTACCGCGGGCGTGACCGACGGCGTGTGTCCCACCGGCTCGAAGGTCGCCGGTTCACCCGACGCCAGCTCGTCCAGGCGGTCCTCGACACAACGGACGGTCTCGCCGTCGTGGTGGGGCGTGACACAGCTGAGGTCGCCGTCGCGGTACTCCGCAAGCAGTACCGACGGGAGACGCAGCGCCCGGTAACTGGCGTCGGCCAGCGACCCGTCCACTTTGTGTATCTCCATCGCGGGCGCAAGCGAGCAGTCGTTGCGCCGTGCCCACTCCTGAAAGGCGGCCAGTCTGGTGACGAGGTGTTCGCCGACCGCGGTCCGGGTCGCGTCGACGGAGACCGGTATCTGGTGTCCACACAGCTGGACCCGCCGCTCCCCGATGACCCCCTCCGCGACGAGATCGCCGACCGTCTCCAGTGTCGCCCCCTGTTGCTTGCTGTATCCCTCCGGCAGCAACGACCGGACGTACAGCTCCGCCCGGTCGGCCACCAGTTGTCGCTCACCGCTCATGACAGTCAGAAATGACGACCGGCGAGAGCAAAAGTGTGTGCCATGAGTAGCGAGGCCCCGACTGAAGGCCGCGGTCCCGAAGCGAAGCGGTGGGCTGCGTGTGGCGTGCCAACAGGGAGTACTATGTACCGTCGGGACGCAGTTCCACGGGATGTACGACAACGTGCTGGTCGCGACCGACGGAAGCGCCGGGACGACGGAGACGCTGGCCCACGCCGTCTCCATCGCCCGCGACAACGACGCGGTGTTACACGGGCTCTACGTCGTCGACAGGCGGCTGGTGCTGGCCGCCGAGAAAGACACGCAAGACGACGTGCGCCAGTCCCTAGAGGAAGAGGGCGAGGTCGCGCTCGACGACATCGCCGTCGGCGGGGAGGAGGCCGGTCTATCGGTCGAGACGCGGATGGAAGAGGGCATCCCCCACAAGCTCATCGTGGACTACGCCGACGAACAGGGAATCGACCTCGTGGTGATGGGGACCCACGGCCGGACCGGCCGCGACCGGGTGGCCAACCTGGGTAGCGTCACCGAGCGCGTCGTCGAGAACTCGCCCGTTCCGGTCCTCGTCGTCCACATCGACTAGTGGAGTCTCAGGACTGATACTGTCGGCATCACGGCTTTATACCGAGGTCGCAAACTCCGGGCAGACACATCTATGCCCGTCTCGACCGGCAGTGAGACGCTCGACAGCATCCTCGACGGCGGACTCCCCGAGAACCGGACGGTGCTGGTCACCGGCGGTCCGGGCACGGGGAAATCGACGCTCGCCATGCAGTTCCTCACAGAGGGACTGGCAAGCGGCGAGGGCTGCCTCTATATCAGCACCGAACAGACCTTCGAGGAGCTCGCCGACGCCTTCGCCGACTTCGCCTTTGACCTCGAACACGAGAACCTCACCGTCACGTCGCTACACGCGACGCCCGGCCAGACCGTCGATAGCGGCGACGAGCGCGAGCTCACCTTGGAGACACTGGAGGGCGGGAAGATGCTCGGCGGGGAGTACTCGGCGCCCTTCGAGTCAAAGTACATCACCCAGTACCTCGAACGGTTCGCCCCCGCCGACCGGGTGGTCCTCGATTCGGTGTCTGGCCTGTCGGCCATCGGCGAGGACCAGAACGTGTTCCGGCGGACGCTGCTCGATTTCATCCGCCTGCTCAACGACGAGTTCGGCGCGACGGCGCTGTTTACCGCCGAGGAGTCCCAGCCCGACCCCACCGGCGACGTCAAGACCGTCGCCGCCAGCGACGCCGTCCAGTTCAACACCCACGGCGTCCTCCGGCTCTGGCGGGAGAACGTCGGCGGCGACTACCACCGCTTCATCGAGGTCGTGAAGATGCGCGGCGTCGACCACGACACCCGCGTCCACGAGATAACCTTCACTCACGAGGGGCTGCGCATCTCGCCGCGGCTGCGGACCCATCCCGGGGAGTTCGTCCCCTCGGACCACATGTCGACCGGTATCGACGGCCTTGACGACCTCATGGGCGGGGGTATCGTCAAGGGCGGGACGTTACTCCTGGAACACGACGGCCAGGCCAGTCCACACTCTATCCTGACGAACCTCATGGTCCAGGCCAACGAGAACGGGATGCCGATAACCATCGTTCCGCCGGTCGAACTGCCGCCAAAGCGCCTGCGGACCATCATCGACGAGCGCATCGGCGACATGGAGGAGATGTTGGCAAGCGACCAGCTCTTCCTCGTCGACTTCGCCAACATCTGGGAGAACACCAAACGGAACGTGTTCAAACCCCAGGAGCACGACACCGACAACCCCGCCGCAGTCTTCCGGACCATCGACGACCGCCGGGGCGACCGGCCGATGTTCAGCGCCCTCAACGTCGAGGCTCAGCTCCCCGTCCTCTCCGACGACGAGCTCCGCCAGATACGGTTCTGGGAGGAAGAAAACCTCCATCGGCCCGGCGACACCTCGCTGTACATCTTCAACCCGGCGACACTGGACGACGGACTCGCCGCGTTCTACGAGAACGGCGCCTGGCAGACCCTCGAAACGTGGGTGACCGACAAGGGGCTGCAGTACATCGAGCTCCAGAAATCGCCGAGTGGCTTTATGGGGTCGACCCGCCTCGTCGAGTATATCGAAGAAGAACCATACATGCGAATCCAGCAACCACCGGGCGCGGGCAGCACCGAATCGACACTCGGCACGGGAGGGCGGTGATGGCGACCGACATCCCGCCACCCGGAACCAACGTCATCGTGATGGCCCCCTCGCTCAGCGACGGGAAAGAAGAGACCTGTCTCGACCTGCAGGAGGCCGGCCCAGACGAACGCCTCGACGTGCTGTATGTCACCTACTCCGGCACCCCCGCGGAACTCGTCGGCCAGTGGCGCGACCACCACGGCGACCTGCCGGGCCGGATGGGCATCGTCGTCGTCGGCGACCAGCCCGGCGGGCGCGCGGGCGACGACGAAATCCCCGAGAACGTCTTCGTCACGACGGCGAACCCGAACGACATCACGGGGCTCGGGATGCGGCTCAACAACTACCTCAACGACCGCGACGACGGCAGCCAGCTCGTCGCCTGTTTCGACTCGATGACGGAGATGCTGCAGTTCGCGGAGCTCAAACCCGTCTTCAAGTTCCTCCACATGTTCGCCGGGCAGCTCCGGGACGCCGACGCCGTCTCCCACTTCCACCTGGACCCGGGCGCCCACGACCAACAGACCATCAGCCGCCTGAAGCCGCTGTTCGACGACGCCGTCGACCTGACGTAACCGACCGGTTGTACCGCCGCTGTGTGGCCGGCCCGTCCTGTTCTCCCGTCCGGACGGGCGCGCCCGTGGTTGTGACTCGCGCGGAGACAGCCGATCAGCGGGCCTGGCTCGCCAGGAAACCGACGCCGGCCACCAACACGACCACGCCGGCAAGCAGCAGGTCGCCGTTCCCGAACAGCGGCCCGGCCACGAGCAGCGCCCACGCGACGGCGAAGACACCGTGGGCCAGCGCGAACAGCCGCCGGCCCCGCAGGGCGAAGACGACGGTTCCAAGGGCGAACGCGGCGGTGAGCGTGACCGCCGAGAGCGCGACGGGGCTGACGGCCAGCCCGCCGACGGGAACCGGCGCGACAACCGGCGCAGCGAGAAAGAGCAGCCCCGCCAGCCCGACGAGCGACCCGACGGCGACCGGCCCGGCTTCGAGGTCCAGGCCGGTCATAGGAGCCGGTAGCTCCCGCCGGACTCGCTGGCCCGGCCGGCCCGGACGAGCTTCTCCAGTGTCTTGTGCGTGTAGTCGGCCGACACGTCGCGTTCCGCGGCGTAGGCGACCACGTCGGCCTCCGTTGGCGCCTCCAGGTCCCGCAGGGCCGCCAGAACGGTCTCCTTGCGGCTCCGACCGCTGCCGGCTCCCTGTTCGGCGCGGTCACCGGCCGCGGCGACGGCGTCGCTGTCGACGCCCGACGCTTCGAGGTAGGTCTCGTCGTCGACGCCCGCGTCGTCAACCTGGCGGTCCAGTTCGGCAAAGGAGTCGAGTTCGGCGAAGGCCTCCCCGTGGTCCTGCCGGTTGGCGAGCATCGACGCCCGGACCTCGCGGGCGTGGTCCTCGTCGTCGGTCTCGACGAACTTCCGGCGTTTGGCGTACTGGCGCCGCCCGCCACAGCGGGGGCACTGGCTCGTCTCCGGCCGCCCCTCGACGATCCAGAGGGCGCTGCACTCGCTACAGCCGACGACCGCGTACATGCACGTCGGTAGGGCTGGTTCGGGGTTGAACGTTCGGATTGGTACGCTCTGTCACAGGTGAGGACGGGACAGTACATTTACCCCGTCCCATACTGACAGAGGGGTATGAACTGGTCGCGGGAGTGGCTCAGCGCCCGGGCGACGATTCTGTTGCCCACGGCGGTAGCGGTGCTGTCCTTTGCCACTGGTGTGGCCAACATCACCGCGCCGGTGGGCGGCTTCCTCGCTCGGTACATCCCCGAGAGCTTCCAGCTGGCAGTGGGGTTTACCGGCGCGCTGACGGGTTTTACCCTGCTCGTCGGCGTGACGGGGCTTCGGCGTCGGCTCCGGGCGGCCTGGTACCTGATGGTCACCCTGCTCCCGGTGGCGGCGGTCCAGGGCGTGGCACAGACCTCGCGGCTCTCCGTGCTCTCCCTGCCGCTTGTCATCTTCTCGCTTGTGGCGCTCCCGACGCTGCTGGTCAACCGCCACCGCTTCGACCGCGAGTTCGACCTCTCGACGGCCCAGCTGGCGGCCGGGGCCGCGCTGCTTGGCGCACAGGTGTACGGCACCGTCGGGACGTGGGCGCTGCGCGAGGAGTTCAACGGCGTCTCGACGCTGACCGACGCCTTTTATTACACGCTCGTCACGGCCAGCACGGTCGGCTACGGCGACGTGACGCCGGCGACCGAGCGGGCGACGCTGTTTGGGATGTCGGTAGTGCTGCTGGGGACGGCCAGTTTCGCCATCGCGCTGGGGACACTGCTGGGCCCCGCCATCGAAAAACGCCTCTCGGAGGCACTCGGTAACATGACTGATGCTCAACTCGACCTGCTCGAGAACCACGTGGTGGTTCTTGGCTTTGGCGACCTGACGGAACCGATAATCGACGAGCTGGGCGGGGCGACGGACTTCGTCGTCGTGACCCCGGACCCGGAGAAGGCGTCCCGCCTCCAGCAGCGCGACATCGCCGTGCTGACCGACGACCCCAGCGACGAGGCCCCCCTGGAGCGGGCCGGTATCAACGACGCGCGGGCAGTCGTCGCCGCCACGAACGACGACGCCCAGGATGCACTCGCCATCCTGACGGCCCGCGCGCTCAACCCCGATCTCAACATCGTCGCCGCCGCGACCGACCGCGAGAACGTAGAGAAGCTCCGCCGGGCGGGCGCCGACACCGTCATCAGCCCGGCCGTCATCGGCGGCCACCTGCTCGTCCAGTCGGCGCTGGGCCGCGAGGGGATGGAGTCCGTCGCCGACCACCTGCTGGACGTCGAGGACCACGGGGACCTGTAGCGAGGGCGACCGGAAGAGCCCTCGAAAGCGAACCGGCGAACGGAGTGAGCCGGAGAGCAGCCGTGAGGTCAGTCAGGCGCCCGTCAGCGGCTCCGGTCGACGATAGCGACGTCCGTCTCGATGTCGTCCAGCCGTTCGAAGGTCGGCGGCGCGACGAGTCGGGAGGCCGCGCTCCGGTCCCGGCTCGCGCCGATGACGACGAGGTCGTACGCCTCGGCCGTGCCGGCAAGAAACGAGTGGATGTCGGCGCCGCTGACACGGGTCTCGATACCGCCCGCGAACGGCTCGACGAGGTCGGCCAGCATGGACTCGGCGCGCCGTCTGTCACCGCCCTCGCCGATGCAGGTCGCGACCGCGATACGGCCGCTGGCGCCGGCGAGCCGCACGGCGAAATCGACCATGTGGTGGGCCACATCGCTGGCCCGCCTGACCGGGACCAGGACCCGGCGCCACCGGGTGCGGCCGTTGCGCGAGCGGTGGACGAGCACGTCCGACCGCCCGCGGAACAGCTGGCGGAGATACGCCGTCAGAGCGCCGTGTTCGCTCTCGTAGGGGGCGGCGATGAGGTCGCAGTTCGTCGACTCGGCGGCCTGGAGCGTCGCCACCGCCGGATCCTCCCCGGCGGCGACGACGACCTGACAGGGGACCCCGACCCGCGTCTCGACGGTCGCGGCCCGCGATTCCAGCCGCTCGACCCGTTCGCGGTGCGGGTCGCTGCCCTCGCGGTCGGCGCCGTCCGGTTCGGTATCGGTGGCCGCGACGCCGCCGTTCAGCATCGCCCGCTCGGCCTCGGCAGCGTCGGTGTCCGCGACGATGTCGAGCAGGACGACCTTGCCGGCTTCGTGGGCCGCCGCCAGACGGGCGGCGAGCATCGCCGTCGCGTGGGCGTGGTCGCCCCGCATCGGGACCAGCACGTGGTCGTCGCCGGTCGTCGACTCGTACAGCACCGTTGCCCGGCGGTCATAGAAGCGGTTGCGCCAGACGACGAAGACGACGGCGACGAGGGAACTCGCGAGGAAGATACTGCCCAGGAACGTCAGCCGCTGGGCCGGCTGGACCAGCAGCGCAAGCAGCGCCGTCGAGTACGCCGACGGCTCCTCGATGTCGAAGGGCCAGGTGATGAGGCCCGTGGTGAGAGTCGCCAGGACGGCCGCGCCCGCGGCGACCCGAAACTGTCCCGCAGGGGCCGTGAGAAACGCGCTTGACACCCACAGCGCCCCCAGACCACAGGCGGCGCCGATGGTCAGGCCGGCGACGAACTGACCGGGGTCGGCGTACTTCCCGCGGGGGTCTACAAACAGCGTGTAGCTGCCCGAGGCCAGCGGCGGAAAGAGCAGGAACGAAAGCGCCGGAACGGCGTTCGACAGCAGCGTCACCAGCCCGATGAGCAGCGGGACAAACACCAGCACCGAGAGGTGGACGAGCCGGTCAGTCGTCTCCGCCCAGCGGCGAAACTCCCGTAGCTCCCGCCGTTCGGCACGGCGGAGCCGTCGAAGGAGGGTCCGAATCCGCCGGGCGAACTCGTCGAACATACATAGGCGTGTGTTCCCGCCCTCCCTAAGCACACCGGCCCGTCGCCACAGCGGCGGCGTTCAGAGCGTCGTCGCCGCGGTCAGGGCGATGTCGATGGCTCGCTCGACGTTGTTTCTGGCTTTCTCGGGGAGTTCCTCGTCGTCGGTCTCGCCCTTCTGGGTCCCCTCGATGAGGTTGCCGTCGACGGTGCAAATTGCCCCCGCAGCCAGCCCCTTCCGGCGGGCCAGCGCGAAGATGGCGGCGGCCTCCATCTCGACGCACTGCAGGCCGGCGGCCTCCCAGTCCTCGACGTACTCGTCGGTCTCCGCGTAGAAGGCGTCGTCCGTGGCGACCGGGCCGACGTGGACGTCTTCGCCGTTCGCCTCGGCCGCGTCGACCAGGGCCGTCAGCGCGTCGTAGGACGGCACCGCCGGGACGGCCGTGTCCTCGTAGCGTTCGGTCGTCCCCTCGTCCTTGGCCGCGCCGGTGGCGACGACCATGTCGCCGATGTCGATGTCGGACTGGAGCGCGCCGGTCGTGCCGACGCGGACGAACGTCTCACAGCCGACGGCGGCGAGTTCCTCGACGGCGATGGCGGCCGAAGGCGAGCCGATACCGGTCGAACAGATAGTCAGGTCGTGGCCCTCGTAGGTGGCGTTTACGAGCTTGTACTCGCGGTTCTGTGCGACGACCTCGCTGTCCTCGCAGTGGCCGGCGATGCGGTCGACGCGACCGGGGTCGCCGGGCAGCAACACGACGTCGTGCAGGTCGCCCGGTTCTACCAGCAGGTGGGGCTGCTTGGCCATGCCGACCGTTCGATGCCGGGGGGTAAAACCGCCGGGGATTCTCCGGAACAATGACGTGGGTCCGTCGCAACAGCCCAGTCATGAGCGACGACATCTCCCCGTTCCACCCGCGGATGCGAAAGCCGGGGCTCATCGCGCTGGTGTTCGGTCTGGTGCTTGGCTTTCTGGCGGTGGGCGCCCAGCGGATCACGGACGGGACGGGCCAGTCTCTGCTTCTCGGGGTCGTGCTCGGGCTGCTGGCGGCGGCGTTTCTCTACGGTATCATGTACCGCAACCTCTCGAAGCGGCTGGCCCAGGAGGAGTGAAACGCATCACCCGGCAAAGAGAAACAGGACGACGTTGTTCGTCGCCGGCCCGAGCCCGACGGCGGCCACCAGCGAGAGGACGAGACTCGCCTCGACGGGCTCGTCGTTGAGGTAGTCGTCCATGAGGACGACGACGGCGACCGCGACGACCAGCTTCACGAGGACGAACAGCCACCCGCTCCCGATAGCCGAGGCCGTCGGCAGTCCACCGGCAAAGTCCATGATGGCTCGCGGGAGGGGGGAACGCTCGCCGACGCCGAGTACGTCGGTGCCGATAGCCGTCGAGATGCCGTCGAAGGCGTGGGCGAAGACGACGGTCGGCGCGGCATAGCGCGCCCGGACGACGAGGGGGGTCCGCCAGAGCGCCACCGCGAGCACGGTGATGGCGGCGACAAACAGCGAGAGCAGCACCGAGAGGGCGGGCCAGACCGGGTCGATGAGGCCCGAGCGGAGGGCGGTGACGGCAGACAGCAGGAGGATGACCGTCAGGACGCCCGTCCCGACCAGCCCGAGGTTACGCGGGATGTTATCGTCGTGACCGGTCCGGACGCCGAAAAACGAGAGCAGGAGCCACACCGCCCCCATGACGTTGAACGTGGTGAGATACACAGACGGCGTGCCAAACAGGGGGGCAAGCGCCGCGTCGTAGAGCTCGATGGGGGGCTGGTTGAGCGCGTGCAGGGCACCGCCGAGGGCCATCCATGGCGCCAGGGCGACGACGGTCCGCTGGTCGACGGGTGGCTCAAGCGCGACCAGCAGCGCGGCGATGAGAAAAGCTCCACCGACGAGCACGACCAGATACGGCAGCGGCGGCAACCCGAACCCCGACGGCAGTACCATATCCCTCACGGCGCCCCCGGGCGAGGAAAAGCTTCCGACCTCCGTGCCGGGACGTTTAGGTGCGTGCCATCTGCATACCGGGTATGGACGACGTACCCGACCGTATCGAGCACACGGTGCTGGGACCGACAACGGGGCCCGACGCGGTCCGTCGCTGTCTGGACGCTGCGCTGCAGTACGGGATGCGGGCCTGTCTCCCGCCGTGGGCGCTCGGGCTGGCGACCGAGTACGCGAACGTCCCCCTGACCGCGGTGATAGATTTCCCGCACGGCCAGGGGGCGACCGATGCCGTCTGTTCGGCGGCCCGGACCGCGTGGGACGAGGGGGCCGACGAGCTCGACGTGGTGTGTAACGTCGGCCGGCTCAAGGCCGGGGAGGACGCCGCCGTCCGCGACCACCTCTCGGAGGTCGTCGCCGCCGTCCCGATTCCGGTGAAGGTCATCGTCGAAGCGCCGCTGCTGTCCGAGTCGGAGCTCCACCGCGTCGGGGAGCTGGTCGCCGACGCCGGCGCCGCCTACCTCAAGACTGCGACCGGGTTTTCCGAGGGCGGTGCGACCGTCGAAGACGTCGAGCTCCTGAGCCAGTACCGGCCCGTCAAAGCCAGCGGCGGCATCGGTTCGTGGGCCGAAGCCGAGGCGATGTTCGAGGCCGGAGCCGAGCGCATCGGTGCATCGAGCGGTGACGTCATCGTCGAGGAGTGGCGCGAGCGGCGTGGTGACAAGTGACCTTCTTGCGAGCGCTCGCCGACGCGACACCGCTCGCCCTGATAGTGGCCATCGCCGCGACGTGGGCGGCAACCGTCGGCGAGACGCTGCCGCCCCTGCTGGTCGGGCCGCTCGCCGGGCTGGCCACCCTCGCAGCCGGGACAATGCTGAGTCTGCGATTCCGGACGGAGGAGCGACAGTTCCCGCTCCTCCGGGTGGTGTTTGAACTTCTGACGTTCTGGTGAGCAAGAGTGCAACAGCGGGGCGGTCGTCGGCGCCCCCGACCACGCACGTCCACTCCCGACGGAGGGTCAATCCGTCGCCCTTTTTGCTCCCAGCCCACTGAGTCCTACCAAGCGAATGGCCCGCTATCACATCGAGACGTACGGGTGCACCTCCAACAGAGGTGAGACCCAGCAGATAGAGCAGGCGCTCCGCGAGGGGGGCCACCACCCGGCCGACAGCGCCGAGTCGGCCGACGTGGCCATCCTCAACACCTGCACGGTACTGGAAAAGACCGAGCGCAACATGCTCAGTCGGGCCAAAGAGCTGGACGCCGAGACCCCGGCCGACCTGGTCGTCACGGGCTGTATGGCGCTGGCCCAGGGCGAGCAGTTCCGCGAGGCCGACGTCGACGCCGAGGTCCTCCACTGGGACGACGTGCCCCAGTACGTCCTCAACGGGGAGTGTCCGACGGTCACGCCCGACACGGAGACGGTCATCAACGGCGTCGTCGGTATCCTCCCCATCGCGCGGGGCTGTATGTCCGACTGCTCGTACTGCATCACCAAGCAGGCGACGGGCCGCATCGAGTCGCCGTCGGTCGCCGAGAACGTCGAGAAGGCCCGCGCGCTGGTCCACGCCGGCGCGAAGGAGATTCGCATCACGGGCCAGGACACCGGCGTCTACGGCTGGGACACCAACCAGGGGACGAGCCTGCTGCCGGAGCTACTGGACCGCATCTGCACCGAGATCGACGGGGAGTTCCGCGTGCGGGTCGGGATGGCAAACCCGAAGGGACTGCACGGCGTGCGCGAGGAACTCGCCGCCGTCTTCGCCGAGCACGACGAGCTGTACAACTTCATCCACGCGCCCGTCCAGTCGGGCTCAGACGACGTACTCGCGGACATGCGCCGCCAGCACAGCGTCGACGAGTATCTCGAAGTCGTCGATGCCTTCGACGACGCGCTTTCCTACTGGACGCTCTCGACGGACTTCATCGTCGGCTTCCCGACCGAGGACCCCGCCGACCACGAGCAGTCGATGGAGTTGCTCCGGGCGACGACTCCCGAGAAGATCAACGTCACCCGGTTCTCGAAGCGCCCCGGGACCGACGCCGCCGAGATGAAGGGGCTGGGCGGCCAGACGAAAAAGGACCGCTCGAAGGCCATGTCCGAGCTCAAGATGGACGTGGTCGGTCGGGCCCACGAGGAGATGGTCGGCCGGACCTCCTCGGTGTTGCTGGTCGAGGACGGCACCGACGAGTCGCTGGTGGGCTACGACGAGGCCTACCGCCAGGTCGTCATCGTCGACGCCGAGGAACGCGGGCTCGAAGTCGGTGACTTCGTCGACGTGGAGATCACGAGCCACAGCACCGTCTACGCCTTCGGCGAGCCGGTCGAGCGAGCGCCGCTGGCGGACTGACCCCGGCGGACTACGAGCGCCAGGCCTCGCGCAGGAACGCGACGGCGGCGCCGAACATCGCCAGGTTGCCAAAGAAGGCCAACCGCTCGCCGTCGCGGTCCTCGGGGTCGGCGTTCCAGAAGTCATGCATCGTCAGAGTCACCACTGCCAGAAAGCTGGTGACCGCGCCGGTCGCGACACGGGGCAGGCGCCAGAACGCGACCCCGAGCCCGCCGACGAGCATCATCCCCGAGGCCATCGGCGCCAGCAGGTCCGGGAACGGGACCCCCGCCGACTCGGCGTACTCGACGGTGTCGTCCATGTCCCGGAAGTCCTCGGAGGCCTGGAGTGCCAGCCCGAGCCCGAACAGGAGCCGCCCGACGCTTGATTTCGCGCTGTCACTGCCGGTGTCGTCTGTCATGTCACAACACAGGGCGGCACTGGTAATAAAATCCGGCTCGCCACGACGCTACTGGTCGTGATAGACGTAGACCAGGTTCGGGTAGGGGATGTAGGCGATGCGCTCGACGCTGTTGCTCTTGACCTCCTTTTTCAGATGGACGCCGTGTGACCCTTCGACGACCTCTTCGATGCCTTTGATTTCGGTTCCGTCGTCGAGCTCAGCTGTCATATGTGCCATGTTCCCAGACGTACGGGCCGAAGCGGGAAACACCCGTGGGTGTCATTCGAGGTCTGCGAGCCGTTCGACCTCGTCGTCGTCTTTCCACTCGCCCAGCTCCTTCGGGTCGACGTGGACGAACACGTCGTCGACCTCCGGCAGCGCCTGTATCGACTGGATGACCTCGGTCTCGATGTCGTGGGCCTCATACAGCGTCAACTCGCCCTCGACCTCGATGTGGAGGCTCACGTCGATTTCGGGGCCGACGTAGTGGGCGATGACGTCGTGGGCGCCCCGCACCTGTGGGTGCTCCAAGGCGCGTTCGAGAATCTCCCGCCGGAGGTCCTCGGGCGGCGCGGCGCCCACGAGGTAGGCGACGTTGTCCCGGACGACCTCGTAGCCGGTGTAGAGGATACCGGCAGCGACAACGACAGCGGCCAGCGGGTCCGCGAGCGGGTAGCCGGCCGACGCGCCGACGACACCGACCAGCGCCGCGCCGGCGGTCAGGATGTCGTTGCGGTTGTCCATCGCCGTCGCGATCAGCGCCGGCGAGTTGGCGTCGTCGCCGGCCGCGAGACAGTACCGGTAGAGGCCGTACTTCGCGACCGCCGAGAGCACGAGCACGCCGACGGCGTAGGGCCCCTGCGTGACGGCGACAGTGCCCGAGAGCAGCGCCCGGCCGGCCTGAAAGAGCACGATACCGCCCGCGGCGAAGATACCCGCGGCGACAAACAGCGAGACAAACGGCTCGATGCGCTCGTGGCCGTGTGGGTGTTCGAAATCGGGCGGGCGGGTCGTCAGGTAGAGCCCCGCGACGATGACCAGCGAGTAGGCGGTGTCGGCGGCGCTGTTTACCGCCTCGCTCTGGATGGCCAGGCTCCCAGTAGCGAGCCAGACGGCGCCTTTCAGCGCCACCAGCGCGAGGTTGACACCCAGCACGAGGAGCCCGACCCGCCGGAGTGTGCCGCGGCGAGACATCTACCCTGGAGTTGTCGGTGGCGACTAAAGCCCCTTCGGAGGCGCCTCGACCCGGACGGCGGCGTCGGGCCCGGGGACGCTGGTGCCGTCCTGCTCGGCGAAGGCGTCGCGTATCCGGTCGTAGCTGTCGTCGACGGCCTCGACGATGACCTGCGTGTCCCCGACCACGGGCATGAAGTTGGTGTCGCCGTCCCAGCGCGGGACGACGTGGGTGTGGAGGTGGTCGTCGATGGAGCCGCCGGCCGCCTTCCCGCCCAGGTTCAGCCCGGCGTTGAACGCGTCGGGCCCCAGCCCCCGCTCCAGCGCGTCGAAGGCCCGCTGTTTGAGCCGGGCGTGGTCGAGCAGCGTCTCGTCGTCGAGGGCGCCGTACTCCCCGGTGTGGGCGTGGGGAATGACCATCACGTGCCCGGGATTGTACGGGTAGTTGTTCAGCAGGACGAACGCGTGGTCGCTGCGGGCGACGACACGGTTCTCCCGGTCGGCCTCGTCGTCCCGGAACGCACAGAAGACACAGTCGGCGTCGGGGTTCTTTTCGTCCCGTTCGACCCACTCGATGCGCCACGGCGCGAAGACGCTGTCCATACACGTGGCTCCGGGCCCCGGTGCAAAACGACTTCGACCGAGCATAGCTCATATTTAAATCTATCGGCCGTTCACGCTCCTGAACCGAATATCACGCGGTGAGAACGGCGCCGAAACGCGCTGTCGAGGGCGGCAACCGCCGCCCGTCACGGACGCCTTCTTTCCGGCGATAAACGGTCTGAACGGCCGGAACGGTATCGGGTTTTTATGCAGTTATCGCGGGGAGTATCAGGTAGAATGGCTACGACAAACGACGGGGTCGATATGTCGGAGACGTGTTCGGACTGCGGACGGGATACGCCCCACGCGGTCAGCGTCCAGATACAGACCGAGAGCACGAAATCCGAGAACGCCGAGTTCTCACGCGAGCCGTACCGGGTCAGCGAGTGCCAGGTCTGTGGCGCGACGACGAGCACGCGGATGAACAACGCCTAGCACCGTTTTCCGATTCGGGTGCACTTTGCGCACCGTAAATACGTCTCGCGACCGCGAGCCACGCTCGCTGTGCTCGCGGACCACTCCTCGAAAAACGTGGGCGAAAAACCGGGCCCTCACTCCGTTCGGTCCCGCGAACCGGGCGCCTCCGGCGCCCGGACAACTGACCGCGCTACCGCGACCGTGTCGTCACTTCCACGCCGTCTTCGGTCACGATGACGGTGTGTTCCTTCTGGCTGACGAATTTCCCGTCTTCCTCCTTCAGGACGGGGTAGCCGTGGACGATGTCCTGCTGGGTGAGCCGTCGCAGCGCCATTTTCGCCCGCGGGGAGTCGAGCCAGCGGGCGGCGAAGGGCAGGGTCTTGAACTCCTCGGTGATCTGGTCCAGCACCTGGCGGGCGTTGCGGTCCCGCACCGACCCCTCCCGTTCCAAGGCGAATATCTCCTCGCTGGCCCCCTCCTTGACCTTGCCGCGGCCGTCCGTCGCGAACGGTTCGATGGCGACCACGTCGCCCGGCGACAGTGTCGCCCCCTGGGCCACCTCGCGGTTCGGGATGTTCGGCGCGGTGTGTTGCTCCCAGTGACCGAGCCCGTGGCCGGTGAGGTTGACGACGGGGTTGAAGCCATACCCCTCGATGACGTCCTCGACCGCAGCACCGATCTCGCCCACGTCGACGCCCGGGCCAGCGACGTCGAGGGCCGCGTCCAGCGCCTCCGCGGAGGCGTCGGCCAGTTCGTCCCGGCCCGAGAGGTCGACCGTCACCGCGGTGTCGGCCAGCCAGCCGTCGACGTGGACGCCGATGTCCAGGTTGACCATCTCCTCGCCGAACGTGCTGTCGTCGTCACGCTCGGGCGTGGCGTGGGCGGCCTCCTCGTCGATGGAGATGTTGACCGGGAAGGCGGGCTCGCCGCCCAGCTCCCGGATTTTGTTCTCCGCCCACTCGGCGACTTCGAGGTGGGAGACGCCCACCTCGACGCGTTCGGCCGCCTCGTCGCGCACCTGCGCGAGTATCTCGCCGGCCTCGCGACACTTCTCGTACTGCTCGGCCTCGAAGTCCACATCACTCATATCCGACTGGTTCGGGTGTGGCCGGCAAATGAATTTCCATCGGGCCGGCGCGAGCCCGACGTTTCGGACGGCGTGTCAGTCGCCCGACTCGCGGGCCGTCTGCATCACGGCGGTGTTGCGTTCGCTGCCGACCCGGCCCGCGTGGTCCAACACGAGCACGCCGGCCCGCCCGCCGGTTTCGGCCTCGAACTCGGCGATAGCCGTGTCGGCCGCCTCCCGGGGACCGAAGGTGTCGAGCAGTTCGACCGCTCGCCGGGCCAGCCCGAACCGGGCGATGGCCTCGCCCTCGCCGGTGGCGCTGGCACCGCCGCGGCCGTCGGCGAAGAAGCCGGCCCCCCGCTGTGGCACGTCGCCGACGCGGCCCGCCAGCGCGAACCAGCGACCGGCAGTCGAGGTCGCCGCCGCCATCTGCTCGCCGTCGGTCGCCACCGCGCCGACGGTGTCGGTGCCGCCGAAGTGCGCCCGGACCCAGTCGAGGTGGGCGTCGGTCCCACGGTCGGGCGGGTCGGCCTCCGCGTAGCGCCGTCGCGTCCCGTCGGTCAGCAGCTCCGCGCCCGTCTCGATGCCGCTCGCGGCGGCCAGTTCGACCGCCGGGTCGCCGGCCACCAGCAGGTGGGGTGTCTCGCGGGCGACGACAGCGGCCACGTCGGCGGCGCGGGCCACGCCCGTCAGCCCCGCCGCGGCCCCAGTGACCCCGTCGTCGGTCATCACGCCGGCCTCGGTGCGGACGACGCCGTCGCTCTGGACCGCACCGCCGATGCCGGCGTTGAACGCGGGGTCGCGCTCCAGCGGGCGGACGGCCTCGCGGACGGCGTCGAGGGGCGCGTCGGCGCCGCTTGCGGCCGTGGCCGCGTCGGCGAGTGTCCGCTGTCGGTCGGCCGGTGCCTCGGACGTGCTCCCGGCGCCACCGTGGACTGCCACGTGCATACTGTCCGGTTCGACTGTCGGACGGAAAACATATTCCCCGTCTCAGTCCCCCCGAGAGAACCGAAAGCGATAGTCGACGCCGCCGGATAATACCGCCTCGCCTCGGGTGGTGTACGTTACCAAGTTTATAGAAAAACGGCAATCATTTAGGGACAACTATCATCAGGCGCGATATGGGCTACGACTACGACAAGGTGGATGTCCCGGACGAGGGACAGCAGATCGAAGTGACAGACGACGACGAACTCGACGTTCCCGAGAACCCGATTATCCCCATCATCCACGGGGACGGTATCGGGACGGACGTGGGTCCGGCCGCCCAGAAGGTCCTCGAAGCGGCCGCCGAGGCCACCGGCCGCGACATCTCCTGGATGCGCGTCTACGCCGGCTCCAGCGCCCGCGAGATGTACGACGAGAACCTCCCCGACGACACCGTCGAGGCCATCAAGGAGTTCAACGTCGCCATCAAGGGGCCGCTGACGACCCCCGTCGGCGCCGGCTTCCGCTCGCTGAACGTCGCGCTCCGGAAGACGCTTGACCTCTATGCGAACGTCCGACCGACCTACCACCTCGACGGCGTCCCCTCCCCCGTGAAGAACCCCGGCGAGATGGACATGGTCACCTTCCGGGAGAACACCGAGGACGTCTACGCCGGCATCGAGTGGGAGGCCGGCACCGACGAGGTCCAGGAGGTCAAGGAGTTCGTCGAGGAGGACATGGGCTACGACTCGACCATCCACGACGGCCCGGTCGGCATCGGCATCAAGCCGATCACCGAGTTCGGGACCAAGCGGCTGGTCCGTGAGGCCATCGACTACGCCATCGAGGAGGACCGCGACTCGGTCACCCTGGTCCACAAGGGCAACATCATGAAGTTCACCGAGGGCGCCTTCCGCGACTGGGGCTACGAGGTCGCCGAAGAGGAGTACGACGACTCAGTCATCACCGAGGACGAGCTCTGGGAGGAGTACGACGGCGAGGCCCCCGAGGGCACGCTGGTCGTCAACGACCGCATCGCCGACAACATGCTCCAGCAGCTCCTGACCCGCACCGACGAGTACGACGTCATCGCGACGATGAACCTCAACGGGGACTACATGTCCGACGCCGCCGGCGCACAGATCGGCGGCCTGGGCATCGCCCCCGGCGCGAACTTCGGCGAGGCCCGCTGTCTGGCCGAACCCGTCCACGGCTCGGCCCCCAAGTACGCCGGCGAGAACAAGGTCAACCCGACCGCGATGATTCTGTCGGGTCGCCTGATGCTCGAGTACATGGGCTGGAAGGACGCCGGCCAGCTCGTGCGCGACGCCGTCGAGGAGACCATCTCCAGCGGCAAGGTCACCTACGACCTCGAACGGCAGATCGAGGGCGGCGAGAAGCTCTCGACCTCCGAGTACGCCGACGCCGTGGTCGAGAACATCGAGAAGCTGTCCTGAGGACAGTTTCCCGACGCCGACGGGACGAGGCGTTCGCGTAATCGAGCAGGCCTTCGCGGCCGCGATCTCCCGACACCCGTTTTTTCGCTGTCACGCCCCATAGCCCGGCCGCCGCGCCCGACGCTGGCCCAGCCGCCTGGCGAGGACACACGGTGAGACAGGCCGCTGAGGGCCACACGGGGGCTTTGCCACCACAGGCCGCGTCGCAAACACTTTACTGTCCGGACGGTTCCGTGGGCACATGGCTTCCCTCCCGGTCGAGATCCTGCTCGGTATCTATCTGGGGCTGCTCGTGGGCGTCATCCCGGCGCTTGTCTCCTGGGCGCTTGGCTTTGCGTTCAAGTACTTCACCGGGGTGTCCATCCCCGGGTTAGGTGTCGTCGTGCTGGCTATCGCGCTGGCCGGCGTCAGCGGCGGCCTGCTGGCGCTTGCCGACAAGTCCATCACGTCGGCCCCCAACGCCGAGCGCGTCGTCACCGCTATCCTCCTGGTCGGGATGGTGTCGCTGTATGCCCACAGCAAGGGCGACAAGATGGGTGCGGAGTTCCCGCGGCGGCTCTCGCTTCGGGGACTACGGGACAAGCGCCTCTCGGCTGACGTCGTGGAGCTGGTCGGCGGGCGCGACGAGGTCCGCATCCGCGCGGCCGGCGACGTGGCCGACATGGAGGGGTATCCGCCCCTGCCCGAGCCGCTGCGGGCCGAGATACGGGACGGGGAGTGGACCTTCCCCGTCGACCTCCGCATCGGCGAACTCGAAGCGCGGCTGGAAGAGCGACTGAAGACGGAGTTCGACCTCGGCGACGTGGCCGTCAGCATCGACGAGAAGGGGCGGGCGGCCATCACCGCCGCGCCGCCGTTCTCGGGGCTCTCGAAGCGAATCAGCGACGGACGCCACGCGGTGTCCGTCGACGCCCTGCTCCCGACCGGGCTCGCGCGCAACGACGAGGTGACAGTGCTGACCCCCGACGCCGAAGTCCGGGGGACCGTCGTCAGCGGACGGACGAAAAACGCTGAGAAAGACACCGAGAAGGCCGTCGAGACGCCGGCGACACCGGACCCGGCCGACACCGAGAGCCCGCCGCCGGCCGTGCGGGCACCGACGACATCGGGCGGCGAGGGCCGGCTGACCGTCGCGGTGAACCGGACCGACGCGGGACCGCTCCTGCAGGCCGACAGCGCGAAGGTGGTCGTCGAACCTCGGGGGACCCGCCGCGAGTACGAGCTCATCTCCCTGCTGCGCCGCGCCGGCAACCGCTTCCGACGGCTGACCCTCGACGCCGAGAGCGAACTCGCCGGCAGCACGCTCCGTGCGGCGCGCGTCCGCGAGACCCACGGCATCGCGGTACTGGCCGTCCGGAAACCTGGCGGCTGGCGGCTCGCGCCCCGGGGCGACACCGAACTCGTCGCCGGCGAGGAGCTGTACGTCGTCGGGACCAGGGACGCGCTTGACAGCTTCGAGGCGGTGGTCGCATGAGCGTCGGCGCGGCGGTCGGGCCGTTGCAGCTGGGACAGTTCCAGCGCAACCCGACCATAGAGGACCCGATACTGCTTGCGGCGTGGCTCGTGGGCGTTGGCCTCGCCGCCGCGATCGCGGCCGGCCTCGTTGCACTCGTCTACCGCTGGTACGTCCGCGAGCAGGTCCCGACCGGCCTGGGCGTCCTCTTCGGGCTGACCGTCGTCTCGGTGTACGTCGGGGCGACCGGGGCGCTGGGCGCCGTCATCTCGGACCCACAGGCCGAGGAGGCTATCCTCCAGGCGGGCGATGTGCTCCCGAACCTCGGCGCCTTCGCGCTCGGGGCCGCCGGCTCCTCGGTCGGCATCCGGGTCGGTGACGCCGTCGGGACGGACCTCTTTGCCGCGACCGGCGGCCGGACCGTCGACGCGGACGTGAGCGAAATCGTCCAGACAGTGGGCCGGGTCACCTCGGTGAAACTGCCCGAGGACGTCGACGATATCGTCGGCTACGACCCGATGCCCGAGGAGACGAAACAGACGCTCGCCGGCAAGCGGTTTCTGTTCCCCCGCCGGCTGACGAAGACCGAGCTCCGGGAGCGGCTCGTCAGCCGGCTCAAGACCGACTACGGCGTCGGGCACGTCGACCTCGAACTCCAGGACGACGGCACCGTCGAGTACATCGCCGTCGGTTCGCGGGCGGCCGGTATCGGCCCCACGCTCCCGCCGGCGACCAACGCCGTCGCGGTGCGGGCCGACCCGGCTCACGCCGCCAGCTCGGGCGACCTCGTGCAGGTGTGGGACACCGACCCCGCCGAGCGGGTGGTGACCGGCGAACTGCGCGGTGTCGCGGGTGACGTGGTCACCGTCGCCATCGACGCGGCCGACACGCCCAAGCTCGACCCGAACAAGCAGTACAAGCTGGTCACGCTCCCCGTCCAGGACCGGCCCGACCGGGAGTTCGCCTCGCTGCTCCGGGCCGCCGACGAGACGATGGGGACTATCACCGTCCCCGCGGGCAGCGAACTCGCCGGCACGCCCATCGGCGAGCTCGGGGTCACGGTCGCGGCCATCACGCGGCCCGACAGCCCGCCGGAGCCGATTCCCTCGCGGGACAGGGTGCTCGACGGCGGTGACGTCATCTACGCCATCGCCACACCGGAGGCGCTCAGACGGGTCGAGACGGCTGCGGGCCGGGTTCGGCCACCCGAGGAGCCGGCGACCGACGAGGACACGACCGACGGCGACCTCATCGGGGACGGCGACAGTGTCGATGCGTCCGACGACAGCGTCGCGGAACCGGCGGACGAGGACACCGGACCGACAGACGGGGACGCGCGGAACTGACCGGCCGCGGTGGCACAACGCTCAAGTCGAGCGCTCTCCGGGGTCCCGTATGGAGTGGAAGCTGTTTGCACACCTCCGCGACGCGGCCGGCGCCGAGACGGTCAGCGTCGATGTCGAGACCCCCGGGACCGTCGAGGCAGCCCTCGCCGCGCTGGTCGAAGCCGAGCCGGCGCTGCGCGCGGAGCTGTTCGAGGACGGCGACCTAGCCGACCACATCCACCTGCTGGTCGACGGCGAGGACGCCTTCACCGAGCGGGAGGGGCTCGCAACTGAGGTGGCGGCCGACACAGAACTCGCGCTCTTCCCGCCAGTCAGCGGCGGCTGACAGCCGATTCGGCAGCAGCGTCGTCAGCAGTCTGTAGCGTCGCAACCGCGCCGACGACGATTCTGATACCGTCTCGGTACGCCGTATCGAGTGTCACGTCCCAGCCGTGAGTCTCGGCGAGCATCCGGACGTTCGGCAGGTCCAGTCCGGCCTCGGCGTCGGGGATGGCACTGCCGTACTCGAAGAATTCGTCCGGATCGGTGTCGCCGACCGGGGCCCCGTCGTCGGTGACAGTGAACCCGTCGTCGGCCGGTCGGACGGTCACCGTCGTGGCACCGTTGTGTGCCGCGAAATCGAACGCGTCGACGAACAGCGACCGAAGTCGCTCCGGGTCGGCGACGAGGGTGGCGGCGCCGTCGACAGCGAGTGTCATCGCGCCGGAGTCGGCTCGCTCCCACGCCTCGCCGGCGATATCGGCGAGGGGTACCCGCTCCGTCTCCGCCGACTCGACTGTCTGGCCGTGTCTCGCGAGGGTCGCGAGGTCGTCGACGACCGACGCCATTCGGTCCGTCGTCGACGAGGCGGTTTGCAGCGAGTCCCTGGCCGCGGTCAGGTCGCCGTCGTCAAGCGCCTCGCCGGCGATATCGACCCTCGCTCCGAGGACCTGCAGCGTGTTGAGCAACTCGTGTCTGACGGCGGCGGCGAACCCTTCGAGTTGCTCGTTCTGTCGCCGTAGCTCCCGGCGCTGGGTCTCGGTCTCGGTCACCTCGGTGAAGACGACGAGTCGACCGATGTCGGCCTGGCCGAGCGCGAACGTGGTGTCGCTAACGAGATAGTACGCCGGCGCCCCGTCCCGGGACCGTTCGAGTATCTGCGTGTCGGTATCGAGCGCTGCGGCGGCGTCGGGGGCGACCGACGCGAACGACTCGCCGACTGAGCCAGACAGGGCCGGGAAGAGCCGTTCGGCCATGCCGTTGTACTGGCGTATCACGTCACCGTCCAGGTAGATAACGGGGTCGTCGACGCCGTCGGTGAGTTGGACGGCCAGAAACTCCGACTGGAACACATAGAGAGTCCCGACCGCGAACACGGCGACCCCGATGGGTTCGTAGTTGATGTCGATGAGGTAGTCGCTGGCGAAGCCGACGACATCGAGCGCGACCGGGAGCCCCGTGACGCCGACGAGGGCTGCTAGCGGTCTCGTATCGAAGTCCGCGTCGAGGAACATCTCGTACAGCATGAAGAAACCGACCGCAACGAGCGCATACGAGAGCCCGGAGACGAGCCAGTGGAACAGGTCGTGGGCAATCGTCAGATGCGGGAACGGCGTCGTGACGAAAGCGGTGTCGAAATACAGCCCGTGGATCGGGTTCGTCAGTTTCACCGCGACGATGGCGAGATAGACGGCGACCGAGAGGCGCCGGTAGAGCCGGTCGCGATGAAACGAGCGGCCGGTGTAGGCCGAACAGAAGTAGAGCCAGGCGCCGACGGTCGTCAGCCCGACGATGAGACTGAGCGTGTACGCCGCGTACGCCGTCGCGGGCGTCGGCGCGACCAGAAAGGCCAGTTCCAGGGCGGCCCACCCGCCGCTGGCGGCCAGGAGCCCAACCAGTCCCCGTCGGGTGTCCGGGTCGGTGACCCGCCGAGCGCGAACCAGGGCGACGCCACAGCCAAGCGTGGCGAACGCGTAGGTGAACGTGTATGCGAGGAACGCAGACGAAACGCCAAACAGGGCCATCTATGCCGTAACTAGTCGCTCAAACATTTGAGTACTGTGGGGGGATTACAAGCACTGATAACGACTGCGGCGGCTGACTGGCGACGCCATGTCGCACGGTCGACCCGGCGAGAGCTACGGCGCCCTCACAGCCACGGCGTCGACCGCTGGGATATCTCGCCGGCCAGCGGCGTGGCCATCGTGTCGGCGGCGTCCTCGCTGTTTGCGAGCGCCCACATCAGCTTTACCTTCGCGGTGCCGGGCAGCATGTCCTCGCCCTCGATGACGCCCGCGTCGAGCAGGTCACGGCCCGTGTCGTAGACCCGGTCACACACCCGGCCTTCGAGACACTGGCTAGTCATCACGACCGGGATATCGAGGTCCTCGATGACCGATATCCAGTCGGTGTTGACGTGGCCCAGCCCCGTCCCTTCGATGACGAGGCCGTCGCTGCCCTCGGCCGCGGCTTCGAGCAGTCCGGTGTCCATCCCCGGCGTGAACTTGATGAGTTCGACGTCGGTCGCGAGGTCGTCCTGCAGCGCCAGCTCCGTCTTGCCGCGGGACTCGTACTCCCGCCGGAACGACACCGCACTCTCGCCGTCGGTGTCGTAGTCGACGGTTCCCAACGGCTGTGCGCCCACCGTCTCGAAGGCGTCCCGGCGGGAGGTGTGGTTCTTCCGGACGCGGGTGCCCCGGTGGAGTGCACAGCGGTCGTCGGACTCCTCGGCGTGCATGCAGACCAGCACCTCCGCGCAGTCGCTTTTGGCCGCCTCGACCGCGGAGACGGCGTTCATGACGTTGTCCGAGGAGGGGCGGTCGGCCGACCGCTGGCTGCCGGTGAAGACGATCGGGACAGGCGTATCGAGCATGAAGGCCATCGCCGAGGCCGAAAACTGCATCGTGTCGGTGCCGTGCATGACGACGACGCCGTCCGCGCCGGCCTCGATCTCGTCGCGAACGGCGCGTGCGAGTTCCTGCCACACGTCGGGCGTCATGTTCTCCGAGAGAATGTTGGCGACGACCCGTCCCCGGTAGTTTGCCATTCCCGCCAGGTCCGGCACCGCCCGGAGCACGTCCTCGGCGTCGAACTGCGCCGTCACCGCGCCGGTGCGGTAGTCGACGGTCGAGGCGATGGTCCCGCCGGTCGAGATGAGCGACACCGTCGGGAGGTCGTCGTCGAACTCGATCTCGGAGCTGTCCGACTCGTCTTGGGCGCTCTCGACGTCGTAAACGTCCGATTCGAGCACGTCGACGCTCGCGGCGTCGCGGTCGATACCCACGTTGTACCCCCCGTCGAGCTTGACCACAAGGTGGTCGTCCGTACTGGAGGGGAGCAAGACGCCCTCGTAGCGCTGGTCCGCGCGGTCGACGCGGACCCGGTCGCCTGCGTTCATGCCCGCCAGTTCTGGCCGGCGTGACTTGAACCCACTCGTTCGGCCCGGCCGGACCGCTGCCGGCGTCCCCTCGCGACAGACACGCGTCAGACGTGCCCATAACTGACATACGTCCAGCGCCCAGAGGACGACGTATGGCCGAACGAACGGCGGAGCGCACCCGCGACTCGGACGCGGACGCCGACTCGGCGGCGTCGACGGTCACCGACACCGGCTCGCTGACCGACGAGGCCGAGGAATCCGGCGGCAGTTACGTCTCGGTCCGGGCGCTGGTGGTGGCCTTTGTCGCCATCGGCGGCGGGATGACGCTTGGCAGCCTCATCCCGATGGTTCCGTTTACCGCGTTCGCGGGCATCCCGGTCGGGTCGTTTCTCCACGGGCTGTTGGACCGCGAGCGCCGCTACGTCGAGACGGCCGTCGCCGGCGGACTGCTGGCCGGCCTGTCGGTCGTCACCTCGTTGCTCCCGCAGCTGCTTGCCGGCCTGGACGGGACGCGGCTGTTCGCCATTGCCGCTGCTGTCGGGCTGGTACTGTCCCTAGTCGGTCACTACTTCGGCCGTGACCTCCGTGCCGGGCTGACCCGCGAGCTCTAGCGCAGCTGCCAGCCGTCGTCGGTCCGCTCGACGACATCCTCCTCGGCGAGCTGGCCGAGTGCCTTCTCGACGAGTTCCGGCGGGGCCTCGACCTCGCGGGCCAGCGACTGGACGGACATCGGGCCGGGAGTGAGCGCGCTCACAAGTTCCGCGTACAGCCGCCCCTCGCCGTCCTCGACGGCGTCGTCGAACCGGTCCCGGACGTCGGTCACTCGGCCCTGAACCCACCGCTGGGCCAGCGATAGCTCGTTTTCCAGCTGTTCGAGCCGGGCGAGCTGTCGGGCCATGTCCCGGAGGTCGCCACCGTCCTGGTCCTCGACCTCGATGGAGAGGTGCCGACACGTGGAGATGTCCATCCCCTTGCTGGCCGGATACGCACTCTTGGTCCCGAACTCGTAGGGCGAGACGCGAACCTCAAGCCGGAGGTTCCGTGAGATGGAAAAGTACTTCCGCCGCTGGTCGTCGGTACGCGAGTCTACCAGCCCCGCCTCCTCTAGCTTTTTGAGGTGGTCGATGACGGCTTTCGGGCTGACACCGAGGTACTCGCTTATCTCGGTGACGTAACAGGGCTTGTGTGCGAGCAGGCGCAGAATCCGCCGTCGGTTGGCGTTTCCAAGCAGGTCTAGCAACTCGGCGGAGTCCATTCACCTGACGTAATGGGTCGTAGTTAAAAAGGCTGACCCTCAACTACTCGTCAGTTTCCGGACCGACCGGGCGCGTCGCCGCTGCCGTTTCCAGCGTTCGAACCACCGTTCCCGGCGTCCGAACCGCCGTTCCCGGCATCAGAACCGCTTCCACTGTTCCCGGCATCAGAACCACCGTTTTCAGCATCCGAACCGCCATCGTTCCCAGCATCAGAACCGTTTCCACTGTTCCCGGCATCAGAACCACCGTTTTCAGCATCCGAACCGCCATCGTTCCCAGCATCAGAACCGTTTCCACTGTTCCCAGCGTCCGAACCACCGTTTTCAGCATCCGAACCGCCATCGTTCCCAGCATCAGAACCGTTTCCACTGTTCCCAGCGTCCGAACCGCCGCCACCGTTCCCGGCATCAGAACCGCTGCCACCGTTCCCGGCATCAGAACCGCTGCCACTGTTTCCCGCATCCGAACCGCCGCCACTGTTCCCAGTATCAGAACCACCGTTCCCAGCATCAGAACCGCCGCCACTGTTCCCAGTATCAGAACCACCGTTCCCAGTATCAGAACCGCCGCCACCGTTCCCAGCATCAGAACCGTCGCCACCGTTCCCAGTCCCCGAACCACCGTTTCCAGCGTTCGACCCGCCGCCGTTCCCGCCCCGCGCCGAATCACTGCCGTTACCTGGGTTCGAGGGTCCCGATTGTCTGCCGTCCGGAGCATTGTCCGCACCCGGTGGGTCGCCGCCACCAGTCCGATTCGCTGGGGGCCCGCGCTCGCCGGCTTGGTCACCCCCAGTCCGATTCGCTGGGGGCCCGCGCTCGCCGGCTTGGTCACCCCCAGTCCGGTTCGCTGGCGGCCCGCGCTCGCCGGCTTGGTCATCTCCCGTCCGGTTCGCTGGCGGCCCGCGCTCGCCCCGGTCCGCAGGTGGGCCTCGGTCCGCAGGAGGGCCCCGGGCGTCGGGCGGCCCGCCGCCCAGTCCGCGAGCGATGGCCGCAACCTCCGGGCCCGTCAGGTTGGACGCGTTCTGCCGGAGCCGGTCCAGCCGGCTATCGTTCACGCCGGCCCGGGTCGCGGCCGCATCGGTGTCGTTTACCGCCGTCCGCAACGCGTCGATACGGGCGCTGAGGCTGCTCTGTCGCGCGATGTAGGCCGGCTCCCGAATCGGCCCGTTCTCGTATCGCTCTGTCAGACTCTCGTTCTGGCGCCGGAGCCGCTCCAGTCGCTGTTCGAGCGTCCCGGTCCGGTCCCGCACGAGCCGTGCCCTGTCGCTGGCGTTGGACTGGTTGAATCCCGCCTTCCACATCCCGTTCTCGACGGATTCGTTCACCGCGGTGGACGTCGACTGGGTGAACGCTGTCACCTGCGCCCCCATGCCAGCGGTCTCCCCGCTCTCGTTGGTCGTGTTCCGGGTCGCCGTCGCGGTCTCCTGAGCCAAGATAGTGGGTGAGACGAGGAGCGCGAGGGCGACCAACACGACAAACAGCGTGTGCCGGTGAGTCATCTACCGGTATATGGCCGCCCCGAAATAAAAAGCGGGTCGTTCGTTCGCGCCGTTCACTCGACCGTGAAACCGTCCAAGCTGGTCCAAAAGCGTTTATACGCTGTTCTCATCGAGTCGGGGTAACCAGCGGGACGCCAGCGCCACCGAACAGACCGACAGCGCCACAGTAGCGACGACAAGCGCGGGGCCGGGGTCGTAGCGCAGCGGCGGATAGTACCCAAAGCCGTAGTCCAACAGGTCGTTGCCAAGCGCCAGAACCAGCGCCGTCGCCAGCGCCCCGCGAGTCGTCCGGGCGTAGTGTGGGACCAGCGCCCCCTCGGCGACGAACCCGACGTGCGTGACGATGATGCCGAAGTAGGCCCACAGCGCGGGGAAGTACACGTCGAACCCGAGGTTCAGTGCGACGACCGTCCAGACGCCCATCTTCACCAGCCACACCAGAGCGATGGTGTGTAGATAGGCCAGGGGGCGGTTCATCGGCACGTCGTCCAGCGAGTCACCGAGGAACGGCCACAGCGTCACCAGCGACAGCGTCATCAGGGCGAGCGCGGTCGGCGAGTCGGCATACAGCGGCCAGAGGAACGTCGAGACGCCAGGCATGGTCTCGACGTAGTAGCGGACCCCCACGAGGACGGCCACGGCGTTGGCGACGACCAGCCACACCAGGCTCGGCGCGTTCTCCAGATAGTACCGCGCGTACGTCCGTGGGAGCGGTCCCCGCTTGTCCATACACCCACTGCGATACGACGGTCGGAAACACTGTCGGTCCGCTCGTTGTGAGCGTGACAGCCGCGTCGGCCGCCAACTGACGCGTGTTCCCGGCCGGAACAGGCGTCCGACCGCGGCCGAGGCTACTCGACGACTTCCTCAATTTCGGTGACGGCCTCGACCTCGCTCTCGGCTATCTGTATCGCTTCGCGGAGGTGATACAGCGCGCCGTCGTCACCTGCGGTATCGTGGGCGGCCCACAAGTGTTCGAGGACTGACTCGGGGACCGAATATCTGGGCTCGGTACTCTCCATGGTCCCCATCGCGGCGTTTTTTCACTCAAATGTTCCGGTATCGTCCATTACCATTCATGATACCAATATAAAAAGGCGGGCCGGCGTTTAACCAGGCACGCCGAACTGCCCGCTCGCTTGCGTCCGGCCGGCCCGCATCACCGCGAGAGTCCGGGCCCTGCGGCCGGGAACCGGAGCGACTTCAGTCGATCTGATATCGCTGGAATAGCCCGCCGACAAGAGGATTTCGCCGAAGGCTTTTATATATGCATGCGCATCGTTCACGCGTACCGATGTTCGAACAGTTCTCACGCGGCTACTACCTCGGCCGTCTCTACGTCGAGCCACGCGAGGGCGGGGCCGCGATGTGTCGGGACCAGCACGAGCGAGTGAATCAACAGCTGTACGGCGACGAAGGGGTAACACGGACAGACCTGCCGCTTGTGATGAAGCTGGGTCGGCGCCACTTCCCCGTCCGAGGCGACGAGGAGGTGCCGGCCGACACCCTCGCTGTTCCCGAGACGGTCCTGGAGTCCGCCGACGTCCGGAACCCACCGAGTCTGTGCGAGGTGTTCCTCGCGAAGGCCGACCACGCGGCCCGGTTGCTGTCGGTCGCGGACACGGGCGACGCCGTGCCGGACAGCGCGGTGTAGCCCGACGCCGGCAGCCACTTTTAAGCCGGTCGACGGAGCCAGTAGCACCCATGCTTGACCGGCTGCTGGGGCGGGCGTCCCTGAAAGAGCGCGTCGCCGAGCTCGAAGAGGCAAACCGCCACCTCGAACGCCAGCTCGAAGCGGAGGAGGAGCGCCGCGCCGACGCGGCCACCGACCGCCAGCGGGCCGAGGAGCGGGCCAACCGGCTGGAGGACCGCGTCACCGAGCTCGAAGACCGCGTCGAGCGGCTGCAGTCGGCTGACGGCGGCGCCGGGGACCGCGAGGCCGAACGCCTCCACGGAGCGCGCGTCGCCGAGGTCCTCGACCGGCTGGCGTCGTTCGAGACCGAGCGGGAGGGCGTGTTCACCGCCTACGTGGCCGACGAGCACGACGTGCCCGACGCGGTCCGCGAGGCCTTCGGCGACCGCGCCGAGGCCGTGAGCGGGGCCGCCCCGTGTCTGGCGGTCACCGACGACGCGGGGCTGCTGTCGGTCTGTCTCTCGGTGCCCGTTGCGCCCGAACCGTTCGCCGGCTGGGACGAGCGCGTCCAGTTCGAGCGGTCGTGGTTCGAGCCCGTCGGGACCCATACGGTCGCACTCGTCCGCTCGGACCTGTTCGCGCTCGGTGAGTACGACGGCCGCGAGCGGACGGCGTTTCACGGCTTTGACTCCGAGCTCAAGAGCCAACACTCGAAGGGCGGCTTCTCCCAGTCGCGGTTCGAGCGCCTGCGCGACCAGCAGATAGCGACCCACGTCGAGCGCTGCCGGGCCGCCATCGACGAGGTCGACCCCGAGCGGCTGTACGTCGTCGGGGAGGGGTCGGTCATCCATCGGTTCGACGACCGGGCGACGGTGACGAAGGCAGTCGACGCCACTGGCGACCCGGAAGCGGCGCTTGCCGACGCCGTGCGGTCGCTGTGGACCGTGCGGCTGGTCGCGCCGTGAGCGAGACCCTAGCTTTAGGCGCTCGCCACGCGACCGGTCCGGTATGCAGGTCGCCGTCCTCGCCCACGAGTCGTTCCCCGACCGCGCCAAGACGGCGGTCGGGCTGTTGCGCTACGGCGACCACGAGGTCCGGGCGGTACTGGACCGGACCAGCGCGGGCACGCGGGTCACCGACCACATCCCGGACGGACAGGACGCCCCTATCGTCGCCTCGATGGAGGCTGTCCCCGACGTCGACGCCCTCGTCATCGGTATCGCGCCGATCGGCGGCGAGTTCGACGAGTCCTGGCGGCCCGACGTCCGGGCGGCACTGGAGCGGGGGTCGGACATTCTCTCGGGTCTGCACTACTACCTCGCCGACGACGAGGAGTTCGCCGCGCTGGCCGAGGCCCACGGCGGGGAACTCGTCGACCTGCGAAAACCGCCCGCGGACCTCGCCGTGGCCGAGGGGACCGCCGGCGGGGTCGACGCGACCGTCGTCACCACCGTCGGCACCGACTGCTCGACGGGGAAAATGACAACGGCCTACGAACTTCGCGACGCCGCCCGCGAGCGGGGGCTCGACGCCGCCGTCGTGCCGACGGGCCAGACCGGCGTCGCCATCGAGGGATGGGGAATCGTTGTCGACCGCGTCATCTCGGACTACGCCGCCGGCGCGGTCGAGCGGCTTGTCGAGACCCCAGTCGGGATGGACCTCGTCGTGGTCGAGGGACAGGGGGCGCTGGCCCATCCGGCGTACTCGGGCGTGACGACGAGCATCCTCCACGGCTCGGCGCCCGACGCGCTGGTCATGTGTCACGAGGCCGGCCGCGAGGTCGTCCACGGCTACGAGTCGTTCGAACTGCCGCCACTCGCCGACTACGCCGACCTCTACGAGCGGGTCGCCGCGCCGGTTTCCGGCGCCTCCGTCGCCGCCGGCGCGCTGAACACGCGGGCCCTGGACGACGACGCGGCCGCCGACGCCGTGGCGGCCTACGGCGACGCTATCGGCGCGCCGGCGACCGACCCGGTCCGGGACGGGATTCCCGACGACGTGTTGGACGCGATACTATGAACTGGCGCGTCGAGCACCACGACCTGCCGCTGTCGACGCCTTTCGGTATCGCTCGCGGGACCAGCGAGGTCTGCGAGACAGTCGTCGTCGAGATTACCCACGACGGAGTCACGGGCTACGGCGCGGCCACCCCGTCGGCGTACTTCGGCGAGACGGCGGAAACGGTCGCGGCGACGCTCCCGGACCTGCTCGATACCGTCGGAGAGGTCGGGAGCCCCCACGCCGGCCAGCGCATCGAGCGACGGCTCCGCGAGGCGGCACCCGACCAGCCGGCGGCCCGCAGCGCCGTCGGCACCGCGGTCGCCGACCTCGCCGCCCGCAAGCTGGGCGTCCCGCTGTACCGCCAGTGGGGACTGGACCCCGACGGGGTGCCACCGACGACCTACACGATCGGTCTGGACCCGCCCGAGCGGATGGCCGAGAAGGCGCGGGCGGCCGTCGAAGCCGGTTTCTCGATACTGAAGGTGAAACTCGGCAGCGGCGACGACCGGGGTCGCTTCGAAGCCGTCCGTGAGGCCGCCCCCGACGCGGAGTTGCGGATCGACGCCAACGCGGCCTGGAGCGTCGACGAGGCCCTAGAGAAGGCCGGCTGGCTGGAGGCCGGCGGCGGGACGTTGCTCGAACAGCCCGTCACCGCCGACGAGATAGACGGGCTCGCACGGGTCACCGACGCGACGACGATGGCTGTGTGTGCCGACGAGGCCTGCCGGACGGCGGCGGACGTGGCCCGCCTCGCGGACGCCTGTGACGTCGTCAACGCCAAACTCACGAAATGCGGCGGGCCGCGGGCGGCCCGACGGCTCGTCTACGCGGCCGACGCCCACGGGCTCGCGACGATGCTTGGCTGTATGGTCGAGTCCAGCGCCTCGCTCGCCGCCGCCGTCCACCTCGCGCCGCTCGTCGATTACGCCGACCTCGACGGGGCGCTCTTGCTCGGGGCGGACCCCTTCGAGGGGGTGCCCATCGACGGCGACCGGTTCGACCTCCAACGGGTGTCGGCGGGAACAGGTGCGCGCCGGCGTTAAAGGGGGTAAAACGGGGCTAACGCCGACCGATACTGTCACTTGAAGGGTGCGTCGTTGGCACCTACCTTATTTATATGAACGCTTGGCAAATCATGTCTGATAACCGGTCGCCTAGAGCTATACGTCGGTTTCCGAAGAGCAGCGTATGTCCAAAGCGACAACAGAGCAAGCGAGCGACCTCTCACGAACGGTGCTGTGCGTGGACGACGAACAGCGAATCGACGATGTGACCGCGGCCATCGACGCCGAGGGCACGCTCGGCGCCGTCGAGGCGACCACCGTCGAAGGCGCGACCGAACTGCTCCGGGAGGAATCGGTCGTCTGTGTGGTCACGAGCTACGAGCTGTCCGACGGAACCGGGATGGACGTCATCCGCGCTGTACGCGAACACGCCCCACAAGTGCCGAGTGTCCTCTTTACGGCCCGACCGCCACAGGACATCGATACGGCCTCCTTCGAGGAGACCATCGTCGAGTACCTCAATCGGGACCTCCCGGACGCTCACGACCGACTCGGCTTCGTCACGACCGACGTCATCGAACACAGCGCACAGGTCGGCTTCCTCCGGCCCGACGACGAGGCGGAGCGCCTGGACACGCTCGCCGGCTACGACATCGACGAGTTGCCCATCAAGGAGAGCTTCGAGAGGCTCACCGACCTCATCGCGAGCCACTTCGACGTCGGTGTCGCGTTTATCGGGCTCATCGAGGAGGACGAAGAGAGCTTCCTAGCCTGTCACGGCGGTGACTTCGGTTCGATGACCCGCGAGGAGACGATCTGTACCCACAGCATGCTCCAGGAAGACGTCATGGTCATCGAGGATATCGCCGACGACAACCGGTTCAACAAGAACGAACAGCTCGAGAACCTCGGCATCGTCTCCTATGCCGGGGCGAACATGACTGCCCCCGACGGCCAGGTCATCGGTCAGGTGTGTGCCATCGACTTCGAGGAACGACACTACGACGCCGAGGAGCGCGCCGAACTGCAGGATTTCGCCGAGACGGCCATGGAGATTCTGGACCTGCGGAAGTCGCTTCGCGACGCCCGCGGTGAGGAGGCGGGCCGATGAGCCTCGCGACCGGCGGGTTCGCCGTCGATTCGCTCTCGCTCGACCCCATCGAAAGCGGGACCAGTGTGCTCCTGACCGGCGAAGACGCAGACGCCCTGCAGTCCGTCTTCTCACGGCTCGTGGCGGCCGACGACGACGAGCGCTCCATCGTCCTCTCGACGGGCAGCGGCGGCCGGGCCGTCCAGCGGGACCTGAACAGCGCCCGGACGGGGGCCGGCAACCGGGCCTCGGTGCTGACCTGCGAGGGGCCTGCGGCCGGCGACGACATCCAGTCCGTCGAGGACATCAGCGACCTCACCCGACTGGGGATGGACTTCTCGACGCTCGTCGCGTCGGCCCAGCAACACTCGGACCGGTTCCGCTCGGGTATCATGCTCTGTTCGACTATCGCGGGCGAGGTCGACGACACCCGGTCGCTGTACCGCTTTCTCAACTCGAACTTCCTGACCGAACTCCGGCGGGGCGACGGTATCGGCGTCTGTGCGCTGGACACCAGCGCCGACATCGGCGCCGACATGTCGAGCACCGTCAGCGGCCTCCAGACATCCTTCGCGGCCCACATCGAGGTCGAAAAGACCGGCCCCGGACAGGCGACGCTCACCGTCGACGGGCTCGACGGCCAAGAGGCGGTCGACATCGACCTCTAGCGACCCATAAAAAAGTGGCGCGAGCTTTTCAGGCGCTCTCGGCGGCTTCGAGCAGCTCCTCGTAGTCCGGCTCGTTGGTCGGGTCGTCGGCGACCCAGCTGTAGGTGACCTCGCCGTCGTCGTCGAGGACGAACACCGATCGGTTGGCGACCCCGAGCAGTCCGAGGTCCTCGATATCGATCCGGACGCCGTAGTCGTCGATGGCGTCGCGACCCATGTCACTGACCAGCGAAAAGTCCAGCCCGTGTTCCTCGCGGAAGGCGTTCTGCGAGAACGCCGAGTCGGCGCTGACCCCCAGAATCGTCGCGCCGGCGGCCTCGAAGTCGTCGAGGTGTTCCTGCAGCGCCACCATCTCGTTGGAACACGGCGGCGTGAACGCGCCGGGGAAGAACGCGAGCACGACCGGGCCATCGCCCAGGTGGTCGGACAGTTCGAACGCCTCTACCTCTCCGTTCGCAATCGTCGCGGAGATATCGGGTGCGGAATCGCCTGTGGATACCATCGAGTTCTCGTAAGTACGGGTCCCGGATAAATGGTCGTCCGTCGGCGCGAACTGCCCGCTTCCGCGGGCTACTTCGTCTCGCGGGCCCAGAACACGGACGTGCGCCGAGCGGTCGTCCTCGCCGTCGTCGTCCTGGCCGGCTGTAGCGGCGTCTTCGGCGGCGACGCCCCGTCCGACACCCCGGCGGTCACGCCGGCGCCCGTCCCGACGGCGTCGGCCGCGGAGCTTTCGCTCCCACAGACCGCCGACGGGACGCCCGCAGTGGGCCGCATTATCGCGGACCACCGGGCGGCGCTGTCGACCCGGGACTTCCACCGACGCGTGGTGGTCGACGGGAACCGCTCGACGACCGACGTGTGGGTCGACCGCGACGCAAGGCGGACCCGCGTCCGGTGTGTGACCGGCACGACCGACGAGGCGGTGGTGGCCGACGGCCGCCGCTACGAGCGCCGCGCGAACGGGACTGTCCGGGTCACCTCCGGGGGCTGGGAGCTCCCGTACGTCGACAGCGCCTCCGGCCGGTTCGTCCTCCAGCGCCACGTCGCCGGGCTCGTCTACAACCGGACGGACACGGTCACCCGCAACGGGACCAGAGTGGCGGTGTTGCGGGCGAACACGACCGACTCGACTATCTCGCGGCCCGGGTCCCGGACGGTGGTCGCGGCCGACTCGACGCTGTACGTCGACGGGAACGGTATCGTCCGCGCGATGGACCACCGGGAGCGCTACGCCGGCGGCACCGTCCGGACGCTGCGCTTCCGGGTCTGGACCGGCGAGGGGACCGTGGCGATGCCGGAGTGGTTCACCGAGCGGGCGACGTAGTCACAGCCACTCCGCGAAGGCGTGGTGCTCTCGGGACCGCTCGAAGTACGCCCGTTGCATCTCGGCGATAGCCGCGTCGAGTTCGAGCCCGTCGTCGAGACCCGCACGCACGCGGTCTATCTTCCAGGAACTCGGCGTCTCCCCGGCGGCGTAGCGGTCCTCGATGGGGTCGAGATACTCGTCGATGCGGGCATCGGGGAGCTCCTGTTCCTCCAGCCCGAGGCGGGCGAATCGGAATACCTCGTCGAAGATGACCCCGTGGTCGGCGGTTCGCTCGCCGTGGACGGTCACCCACGAGAGGTCGGCGTCCAGCCCGTCGGCGGCGGCGGCATAGAAGCTCCGCTCGGCCTCCTGCCACGGCAGTTCCGTCACGGGGTGGTCGGCGACGACGAGCCCGCGGATGAGCCCGACGGTCAGCGCCTGCAGGCCGATCATGTCCTTGACGTGGGGCTGGGTCGGCAGCGGGCGGTACTCGATTCGCAGGGAGCGGTCGTCGCTGGCGCCCTCGACCGGCGTGCCGCCGATGACACAGCGGAGCCACCGCCAGTAGGTGCCCCGCTTGTGGTCGAACTCCCAGATGCGGTCTTCGAGACTCCCCCGCTCGCTGTCGTCGAGCCACTCCCGGAGGAACGGACCGAAGCAGTCGTCGGCGACGACGCGGTCGACGACGTCTTCCACGGTGTCGATATCGCGAGGGACCCGTACCTTCGGGTTCTCGCTCGTGTTGACCGACTGCTCGAACGCCGCGATGCGCAGCTCGTGGTCGGTGTTGGCACAGAGCCACTCGCCGTCGGTGTCCTCGGGGTAGAAGTCGGCGGGCAGGAACGGCGAGTTCACCGACAGCGCAAGCAGCGGGCCGAGGGTGCGGATGGCGGCGTTGTAGTACGACGGGAACGCGTCGCTGTCGGGAATCTGGAGATGGGGCTGAATCGACGTGGCCAGGGACTCAAACAGGATGGTGGGAAAGGACCCCTCGTAGCCGGGCACCGAGAAGTCGATGGAGCCACCGGCGTGCTGGAGCGCCTCGTTGTCCAGCGCGACGTAGCGGGGCGCCTGGCGCATGTTGTCGGCCAGGACGACGCCGTCGCGGGCCTCGTGGGCCGAGAGGTACGACTCGCCGCCCTCCTCGGGCGGAATGGTCCACATCGCGTCCAGCACCAGCTCGCAGTTGTGTTTCGCGGCCTGCTGGCGGGCCTGCTTGGTGTGCATCTCGACGGCCGTGGTCTGGACTTCCATTCCCGCGCCGTCGAAGGTGTTTGGCGCCGTGTTTATCTCGGCATTGTGCAGCCCCAGTTCCTTGTTGGCCTCGCCCTCGAACACCACGTCCGGGAGCCGGGTGAGCCGTCCCTCCCACTCCTCCGGGTCCATGTAGGGCTCGCCCTCGCTCTCGGCTTCGGCCTCGACGGCGGGCTCGGGTTCGTCGGGTTCGGCGTCCTCGGGGTCGTCGGGCGCGAGCGGGCTGTCCGGGTCGACGTCCAGCGAGGGCCCCTCGCCGGGACCGAAGTCGTCGCCGTCGCCCGTTTCACCCGCAGTCTCGGCGCCGTCGAGTTTGTCGGGCGGCGGCGTCTCGTTGTCCGGCTCCAGGGAGGCGCCGCTCCCACCGGACGCCGACTGTGGCTCCAGCGAGCCGTCCCACGACGACCCGCCGCCACCGCCCGAGAGGTCGTCGTCAAGGGCGCTCTCGTCCTGTTCGGTGGCGTCCTCGGCGTCGTCTTCCTCGCCGGGCTCAGGCGGCTCCGGCACGCTGTTTATCGCGTACAACTCGACCTCCAGGCCGACCGAGAAGGCCTCGTTGTCGAACTCGCCGGCGGCGATGGCCCGGCGAAGCTCCTCGGCCTGCGCGTCGACCCGGTCGGTGAACTCCCCGTAGGTCGCGTCGGCCAGCGAACGGCGCACCAGGTCGACGATATCGTCCATGGAGCAACTGTGGCGGCTCTTGCATTATAAGTGCCCCGTCCAGTGACGGGTTTTCGGGGCACGGTACGAGAGTCGGGAGCAGAGAGGGACTGTCTGGCTGGTGACTCCGCCGGGACCCTCGAACATGTTTCCCGGTCGTGCTAAATATAGTCAGTACTGCACGTTGTTTCGTTTGGGTATTGCTGGCTGAATCAACCGCTCGGTCTGTCCTCGTAGTGAGCGGATGGCTCGAAAGCTTTGGTGCGAAACAGTAGCGTTAGGAAGTATTGACGATGTCAACATCCATGAGTTCGTGTAACGGCGTCTTGTCGAAATCGTTCTTATCGGCAGTCACGAGCGTCGCTTGGTGTTGGCGCGCTGTCGCGGCTATGAGCAAATCGACACCGTCGAGCGAGACACCGGCAGCTTCGAGCGAGGTCTCCATGCTGGCCGCCTCAGCAGCAGTATCACCGTCGAAGCTGATCACGTCGTCGACAGCCTGTGTCAGCTGGCTTCGCCGCGTGCGCTGTTTTGACTCCGTGTCGTAGTAGGACAGAAACTCGAAGAGGACGATTGCTGAGATACCCCACGGTTCAGTTCGATGGTCGGACAGATAGTTGAGAACAGCTTCATCCGGGTCCGGGCGGGCGTACTTTCGGATGATGTTGTTGTCGAGGAGGATCATTCCGCGCCCGTTGTCCGGGCCTCAAACGAGTCGTTGAGGTCCTCACGTTTCTGTTCCATGTGTTCCTCGAGTCCCTCCTCAGCGAATCCAGCCATGTCACGGACGTCTTCCTCGGTCCGAGTGATTGCGAGCCGGTCCAGTAACTCGTCGAACGTTTCGTCTTCACGCTTCACCGCTTCTAGCTTCGCTTTCGTTTCATCCGAAATTCGGATTGACGAGCTCATGTCGAATACAACGTATTCGAGTAGGTTAGTGATTTCGCCGCCAGAATACGCAGTGACGACCTGTCCCCAAACCTTGATTCGGCCGGTATATCGCCCCTATTGACTAAGCTGGCAGTGCCATTTTTGAATCGCTAGGCACGCGTGCCCGGTGTGTCTATTCAAACAGGTCCTCGTGTCGCGCCGCCAGATTCGCGTAGTCGCCCGACGAGAAGGCCTCGAACACCTCGTCGGGGTCGATAGTCGTCTCCGAGAGCGGTGTAACCTGTGCCGGGCTGCCCCGGACGAACGACTCGGCTGGGACCTCGTAGCCCGGCGGGACGACGGTACCCATGGCGACGATGGAGCCCTGGCCGATGACGGCGTCACTGACAGTGGAGTTGAACCCCACCAGGGCGCCGTCTCGCACCTCGGCGTCGTTCAACACGGCGCCGTGGCCGACCATCACCTTCTCACCGACGGTCGAGACGTGGAGGACGGCGCCGTCGCCGATAGCCGACTCGCGGCCGACCTCGACAGCGCCGACATCACCCCGGAGCACCGCCCCCGGCCAGACGTTGGCGTTCGGGCCGATGTGCACGTCGCCGACGACAGTCGCCTCCCGGCTGACGTGTGCGTATCCGTGGATGTCGGGCGTGGCTCCCTCGAATTCGTACTCGCGGCTGTCCATACGTCTATCGGGAGTGGCGCACCCGAAAAGATACCGGTCGTCTAGAACGTGACACGTTCGAGCAGCCGCCGGGCGAGCGGCGGGCGGCGCGACTCGTGGGGGTAGACTGTGATAGTCGTACAGCCGGGGTTCGGGACGGTCGGGCCGTCGTCCAGCACCGCGTTGCGGACGCGGTCGTCGGCCCCGCGGCGCACCAGCAGGTCCGGTCGGGGCGGAGCCCCGCCGTCGGTCCGGAACGCCGTCGACTGCACCGGGACCGAAAGCATCGACGACAGTTCGGCCTGATAGTCGTCGATAGTTTGCTGTTGCTCGTCGGAGCCGTTTCCGGGATGCCACATCGAGATGTTGCCGTCGTTGGCCTCGGCGATGGCGCCGGCGACTTTCACGGCCAGCGGCGGATACGGGCCGCCATCGCCCGAAAGCGCGATGTGTTCCGGTTCGTCGTAGCCGAGGTTGTCCACGAGCAACACGTCACAGGTGGCGTGTCTGACAACCCAGTCGATGGGGTCGCCGCCCAGCCGCGAGCGGAGCCGGAGCGGTTCGTGTTCGGCCACGATGGTGTCGACGCCCCGGGCCTCGGCGAAGTTGACGATGGCGTGTTTGGTGTCGTGGCTGACGATCTCGTCGGCCTCCACGTCGACGCCGAGCTCGTCGGACAGCGCCTCGGTCCGCGTCTCGAAGGAGAGGTCGGCCTCCGACTGGGTCGTCATGTCGTCGGTCAGTGGCACCTGGTCGGGGACCTCCTCGAACCGGACGGCGACGACGCGACCGTCGTCGGACCGGACCAGGTCCGCCGCGAGGGCGATAAGGGCCCGTTCGCGCGCGCTCCCGTCGCTTTTCGTCAGGGCGACGAGGACCTCGTTTGCGTCCCGTGCTATCTCGGACTCGACGTCGGTGAGCGCCTCGCGGCCGACCTGCCGGCGGATGGCGTCGGTCGCCGCGCCCTCCCGGTTGACCCGCTTTCGGACGTAAGCGAAGTACCAGACGACGCTGCCGACGGTGATGACGACCGCCCCCTGCAGCGCGACGGTCCCCATCTGGGTCAGCAACAGGAACCCGGTTATCGCCCCGAATATCTGCATCCACGGGTACAGCGGCGAGGTGAACTCCGGCTCGTACTCCGCCGACCCCTCGCGGAAGGCGACGACGGCGACGTTGATGAGCGCGAACACGATAATCTGGAACGCGCTGGCGAGTTTCGCGATATCCAGTATCGGGACGAAGGCGATAAGCACCAGCAACACCGCGCCGGTCAGCGTGATGGAGTTCAGCGGCGTGCCGAACCGCTCGCTGACTTCCGACAGCGACGGCGGCGCGAGCTGGTCGCGGCTCATCGCGAAGGGGTAGCGCGACGACGAGAGGATGCCCGCGTTGGCCGTCGATATCAGGGCGAGAATGGCCGCGAGGATGACGGCGATGACGCCGGCCTGACCCATCGTCACCTCGGCGGCGTCGGCGACGGGTGTCAGCGAACCCGCGACGGTACCGGCGTCGGTCACGCCGACGAGTACGGCCACGATACCGACGTACAGCAGCGTCGTGAACACGAGCGACCCCAGGATTCCGAGCGGGATGTTCTTGCCCGGGTCTTCGACCTCCTCGGCGACGCTTGCGACTTTGGTGACGCCGGCATACGAGACGAACACGAGCCCGGTGGCCGCCAGCAGGCCGCCGATGCCGTCGGCGAAGAAGTTCGCGTAGTTGGCCGACTGCACGCTCGGGGCGCTGCCGGCGGCGAACCAGCCAAGCGCCGCGAGCATCACGACGACGATGCCCACCTGAAGCCGGCCCGTCTGTTTGGCCCCGACGATGTTGATGAGGATGAGCACTCCGGCAAGCGCCAGCGCGACCGGTTTCAGCGGGAGGTCAAAGAGCAAGAGGAGGTAGGGGACGCCGCCGACCAGGGCGAGCGCGCCCTTGAACGACAGCGAAAACCACGTCCCGACGCCGGCGATGGTGCCAAGCAGCGGTCCCATTCCGCGTTCGATGTAGATGTAGGTCCCGCCGGCTTCGGGCATCGCGGTCGCCATCTCCGATTTCGAGAGGGCGGCGGGCACCACGAGCAAGCCGGCAAGCGCGTAGGCCACAATGACCGCCGGCCCGGCGATCTCCAGCGCCAGCGCCGGGAGGATGAAGATGCCGCTGCCGATCATCGCGCCGATACTGATAGCCAGGACGGAGGGGAGGCCGAGGTCTCGTTCGAGGTCTTTCGTCATGAATGGGGTTCGGTGTGTTCCGAAAGCGTCTGTTCGACCGCGTCACCGAGCGCCGAGGAGAGACAGCTCGACCCGCAGACGACGGCGGTCGAGACATCCGCGACCGCGTCGTGGCGCTGGGGGTCGTTGAGCAACAGGATACAGTCACGGATGTCGGCGTGTGTCCACAGTAGCTGCGCCACCAGCAGCGCTCGCCGGTCACGTCGCAGGGCGACCACCGCGACAGCCCCGTCGACGGCGGCGGCCGCGAGCGTGTCGCGGTCCGTCACGTCGCCGGCTATCGTCCGGACGCTGTCGGGCGTCCGTGCCGCGACGCGTTCGCTGTCGGCGACGAGACTGGTGTCGGCCGTGGCGGCGAACTCGGTCGCGAGCGTGGAGCCGACGTGGCTATCGCTGACGACGAGCAACGACGGCGCTGCCGGGGAGCGGTCGAGCGTGTCTTCCAGACGGGTTCGGAGCGTCATGTGCTGTGATCGCCGGCGGTCGCGGGACGGCTGGACGCCGTCGTACCGCCCGGGTACTACCCGCCAATATATTCCGGAATCTGATAAGGAGTTGGTTTTGAATCCTGATTCGGAAATTAAGGAACTATATATACAACTGTCGGAACTATATCCTCATTTATCATCGCTAACGGTTTCCGGACTGAACTGGGAGAACGGGCGCGTGTACTCGTTGCGGATGAGGTCCTCGTCGACGACTTCGAGTCCGATGTCGTTCAGGTCGCGACCGATACGGCTGAGGTCGTTGCCGTCGACGCCGACGACCTCGACGTGGACGTTGTCGGCGCCGGTCATCACTTCCTGAATGGCGACGACGCCGTCCACGTCGAGCGCCCGCTTGGCTATCTCCTCGCGCTCGTGAATCGGCGCCGTACAGACGATGAGCGTGTGGAGCTGGTACCCCGCGGCCTCGTAGTCCACGTCCACGTCGTACCCACGGATGACATCGGCCTCCTCCAGCTTGCTGATTCGGTTGCGAACAGTGCGGGCCGAGACATCCAGGGACTCGGCGATTTCGCTGGCTGACGTGTGGCGGGCGTCACCCTGGAGCGCGTGGATAATCTGTCGGTCGAGATCGTCTATCGGGTACTCCGAATCGGCCATGCCCTCCGTTTACGGGGCGTTGACACAAAAGTTCGTGATTCGAGCGGGACTCGCTCCCGGCGGCTTACCGCCCGAGTTCGGCGTGTGCCGAGGAGAGATGCCGCGAGGACAGCGCCGCCAGCAAGGAGAGCTCCCCCGCGAGGACGCCGGCGGCGATGACCTCCGCGAGCGCGTCGGCGTTGCTCCCGGCCGGGTCGCCCCCGCCGGCATACCCCAGCACGTCCAGGGCTTCGGACTGGGTCGGCAGCGAGGTGCCGCCGCCGACGGTCCCAACTTCCAGCGACGCCAGCGTGACAGAGGCGTAGAGCCCCTCTTCCCGGGCGTCGACGGTCGTGATGGTGTTCGAGCCCTCGACGACCTGGGCTGCGTCCTGGCCCAGCGCGAGGAAGGCGGCGGCGACGACGTTGGCCGCGTGGGCGTTAAAGCCCAGCGCGCCCGCCTTCGCCGAGCCGACCAGGTTCTTCCGGGTGTTTGCCTCCGCGATGGCCGCCGTCGTCGTGTCCAGGCGCTCCTCGACCTGCTCGTGGGGAATCAACACGTCCGCCGAGACCGTGCGGCCGCGGCCCTCGACGGCGTTGATGGCCGCGGGCTTCTTATCGGAACAGAGATTCCCGGAGAGGGCGACCAGATCCGCCGGCGTCTCGGCCTCGACGACTTCGCAGGCCGCCTCGGTGGCGATGGTGGCCATGTTCATCCCCATCGCGTCCTTGGTGTCGTAGGCGAATCGCAGGAAGACGCTGTCGCCGACGACGTAGGGTGTCACGTCCTGCAGTTCGCCGTGGCTCGTCGTCGACTCGGCGGCCTCGGCCAGCTCGTCGACGTGTTCGCGGACCCACGCGGACACCTCGCCGGCCTCGGCCACGTCCTCGACCCGGAAGACCGGCGCGCGCGTCATTCCGTTTTTGAGCACCCGTGCGGTCGCCCCGCCGGCGTGGCGAATCGTCGAGACCCCGCGGTTGACGGAGGCGAGCAGGGCGCCCTCCGTCGTCGCCAGCGGGAGGTAGTGGTCGCCCTCGGCCGCGCCGCCGTCGACGGGGAGGGGCCCGACGACGCCCATCGGAATCTGGGCGGCGCCGACCATGTTCTCGATGTTGGGCTCGGCGTCGGCCGCGTCGAAGGCGTAGTCGCCGACCGTGTCGAGGTCGGCACCAACTTCTTCCCGCAGGAGGTGACGACGGGCGGCGGCGGCCGTCTCCGCGTCGGCGTGGTCTTCGAGTTCATAGAGGCGCAGTTCCCCCTCGCGGACCCGCTCGGCGAGGGTCGCGGCGTCGGTGTCGGTCATACAGGTCGGTTGCGGGCCGGCCCCCTAACAGTTGCTCTTGGCGCTCAGGCGGGCGGCTGTGTGTCCCGTCGCCGGAGCCCATGTCCCACGGCAACACACACCATATCTTAACAAAACCCATCACTGACCCACGAATCTCCCCATCGTCGCATATTGAAGGCAAAATTTTTTCAATAGCGAGAACTGAACGAATAGTTACCCATAGGAGGGACACAATTGCCCGAAATGGAAACGGCTGGGTTCGAAACCGACCTCAGTCTCTTCAAATACGACAACCTCGAACAGCTCCCACCGGCCTACCGGGAGCTGGGGGCGGACGAACGGACCGAGCGCATCGAAGCGGCGCTCGAAGAACTGGGCGACGACGTGGTCGTTCTGGGCCACAACTACCAGCGCCGCGAGATCGTCGAACACGCGGACTTCATCGGGGACTCCTACCAGCTGTCGAAGGAGGCCGCCGCCGCCGACGCCGACTACGTCATCTTCGGCGGGGTGACGTTCATGGCCGAGTCCGCCGACATCATCACGGACGACTCGCAAAGTGTCATCCTCCCCTCGATGGAGGCGTCCTGCCCGATGGCCGGGATGGCCGAGGCACTCCAGGTCGACACCGCGTGGGCCGAACTCACCGCGGCGACCGACGAGGAGATCGTTCCCATCACGTACATGAACAGCTACGCCGACCTGAAGGCCTTCTGCGCCCAGCAGGGCGGGCTGGTCTGTACGTCCTCGAACGCCCACGAGGCCTTCGAGTACGCCTTCGAGCGGGGCGATAAGGTCCTCTTTCTCCCGGACAAGCACCTGGGTGAAAACACCGCCCACCGCCTGGGGCTGGAAGACGAAATCGTCGACTGGGACCCGTGGGACCCCGACGGGACGACCGCGGCCGAGGCCGTCGACAACGACGTCATCCTCTGGGAGGGCTACTGCCAGGTCCACGAGCGGTTCCGCGAGGCCCACATCGACCAGGTGCGAAAAGAGCACCCCGACGCCAACGTCATCGTCCACCCCGAGTGCCGCCGCGAGGTCGTCGAGGCGGCCGACGTGAGCGGGTCGACGGCGACCATCTGTGAGAAGGTCGCCGAGGCCGACCCCGGCGACACGTGGGCTATCGGCACCGAGATACATCTGACCCACCACCTCCAGCGGTGGCATCCCGAGGTGAACGTCGTCCCGCTCTGTGGCGACGCCTGCATGGACTGCAACGCGATGCGACAGATCGACCCGAACTACCTCGCGTGGGTGCTGGAGGAACTCGTCGAGGGACGGGAGCGCAACGTCATCGAAGTGGCCCCCGAGGAGAAGGAACTGGCCCAGGTCGCCCTCGACCGCATGCTGGAGATATAACCATGAGTGAAACGTCCGACGTGCTCGTCGTCGGCTCCGGCATCGCCGGGCTGGCGGCCGCACTGGGCGCAGTTCGTCAGGGCTGTGACGTGACCGTCGCGACCAAGGCGACGCGCCCGGAGGGTGCCTCCTCCTGGTGGGCCCAGGGGGGCATCGCCGTCTCCCGGGACCACCCCGAGCAGTTCAAACAGGACATCCTGACCGCGAGCGACGGCACCGCCGACCCCGAGGCCGTCGACGTGCTCGTCGAGAACGCCAACGACGCCGTCGAGGACGTATTGCTGGATACCTTAGAAGTCGAATTTGACCAGAACGGCGCCGACCTCGACTTCGCCCGCGAGGCCGCTCACACTGAAGACCGCATCCTCCACGTCGACGCCGCGACTGGCAGGCACATCCACGTCCCGTTCCTGAACTATCTGGGCGACCACGGCGACGTCGAGATACTGGACGACACCGCCGCGCTGGAACTGATTCGCCACGAGGGCCGCGTTCACGGCGCGATGCTCGAATCCGACGGCGAGGTCCGGCCCCACTACGCCGGGAGCGTCGTCCTCGCCACCGGCGGCATCGGCGAGCTCTACCCGCGGACGACGAACCCCGACATGGCCACCGGCGACGGTATCGCCATGGCCGCGCTGGCGGGCGCGGACGTGGAAGACATGGAGTACGTCCAGTTCCACCCGACAGTCGCAGTTCCCGGCGAGGCCGGACAGGCCTCGAAGCGAAGCGGTGAAACCACAGCGCACGACGGAGCCGGGGACGACGGTGTCTTCCTCGTCAGCGAGGCCGTCCGCGGCGAGGGCGCCCTGCTCAGAAACGGCGACGTCTCCAAGTCGGGAGACTCGGAGGCTCGGGAGACGGAGTCTCCCGGTGGCGAGCGGTTCATGCCGGCGTACCACGACGACGCCGAGCTCGCGCCCCGGGACGTGGTCGCCCGCGCGGTGGCTGCCGAACGCGAAGCGACGGGAGAGGTCCGACTCGATGTCTCGCCGCTCGATTTCGCCGGGGAGTTCCCCGGACTCGCACAGCGGTGTGAGGACCACGGCATCGACTACGAGCGAGGTATCCCGGTCGCACCGGCCGAACACTTCCTCTGTGGCGGGGTCGCGGTCGACGACCGCGGCCGGACCACGCTCGACAGGCTCTACGCCGTCGGGGAGTGTTCCCGGACCGGCGTCCACGGCGCCAACCGCCTGGCCTCGACCTCCCTGCTGGAAGGGCTGGTCTGGGGGCTCCGGGCCGGCGAGGACGCTGCCGGCAAGTCCGTCCAACCCATCGAGGCCCCGGACCTGCTGGAACGGGACCCCGACCTCCCCGACCGGTTCGCGGCCGACAAGATGCACCGGCTGCGCCGCGTGATGGACGAACAGCTCGGCGTGGAACGGGACCCCGACGAGCTCGGCCGGGCGATGGCGTCGCTGCGCCGGCTGAAAGGCGAGGTTGACGCATACGTTCGTACGCGCACGAGTCGGGCGCTGTACGAGCTCCGCAACGCCAGCGTGACGGCGCTGCTCGTGGCCCGACACGCCAGCGAGAACGACGAGTCCGTGGGGACCCACAACCTCGTCGGGAGCCCCCCGGAGCCCACCGCGGACTGATGATTACCGACGCCGATGTCGAGCGGTGGCTGCGGGAGGACGTGGGCCACCACGACGTGACCAACGACGTGCCCGGCGACACCGAGGGCCGGCTGGTGGCCAAGGAGGCCGGGACGATAGCCGGGCTGGACGCCGCGCGAGCGGTGTTTGACTATCTGGGCTGTGAGGTGCGGCGCACCCCGAAGCGAGGCGGTGGAACCGCCGAGCAGTTCGCCGATGGCGACCGAATCGAACCCGGTGACGCTGTCCTCGAAGTCGCGGGGCCCGCTCGCGACGTGCTGCGTGGCGAGCGCGTCGCCGTCAACGTCGTCGGCCACGCCTCGGGTATCGCCACGGAGACGGCGGCGGCCGTCGAGGCCGTCGGCGACCATGACACCGCTGTCGCCGGCACCCGCAAGACGACCCCCGGGCTCCGGGGCGTCGAGAAGCGCGCCGTCGCGGCCGGCGGCGGGGACACCCACCGGCTCGACCTCTCGCATATGGTGATGGTCAAGGACAACCACGTCGCGGAGATGGGGCTGGCGGGCGCTATCGACCACTTCCGCGAGCGGACCTCCTTCGCCACGAAACTCGACGTGGAGGTCGAGTCCGTCGAGGACGCCCCCAGAGCCGCCGAACTGGGCGCGGACATCGTCCTGCTCGACAACATGACCCCCGCCGAGACCGGGCGGGCAGTCGAACTCGTGACCGGGGCCGGCGGCGAGACGCTCACCGAGGCCAGCGGCGGTATCACGGTCGACTCGGTGCGGGACTACGCCGCGACCGGCGTCGACATCGTCTCGATGGGGTCGCTAACCCACTCAGCGCCGACGCTCGATCTGTCCTTTCGGACCGGGTAGCCACCGGACGCCGGGAAGCCTTTTCAGCCGGGACCGCCGACGGGACACCATGCCCGAGGACGTTCGCCACTGTGACGACCACGGCTTCTTCGAGGGCGCGGCGTGTCCGCGCTGTGGCGACGCCGCCGAGCAAATCGCCGACGGCGGCCGCCGCCGACAGCTCTCGAAGTTCATGTCGGGCGCCCTGCGGCACTTCCCGAACGACGCCGGGCTGGCTCTCGACGGGGCGGGCTGGACGCCGCTGCCGGTCCTCGTCGACGCCGTCGAGTCGAAGTACGACTGGGCCGACCGGGAGATAGTCGAGGGGGTCCTGGCGACGGACCCGAAGGGCCGGTTCGAACGCACCCCGGGGACCGGCGGCGAGCCAGACCGCGTCCGGGCGGCCTACGGCCACTCGGTCGAGGTGACCCTCGACGGCGGCGACGGGCCGATACCGGACACGCTCTATCACGGCACCGCGCCGCGGAACGTCGACGCTATCAGCGAAGAGGGGCTGCGACCGATGACCCGCCAGCAGGTCCACCTCTCGGAGACCGTCGAGACGGCGCGGGAGGTGGGCAGTCGCCACGCCAGCGAGCCCGTCGTCCTCGAAGTCGACGCGGCGGGAATGGAGCGGGACGGCCACGACATCGCAAAGCGTGGCGAGGCGACCTACACGACCGAGCGCGTCCCGCCGGCGTATCTCGGCCGACTGGAGAAGTAGTTACTCGACCAGCGGCTCGCCCGTCATCGCGTCGGGCCGGTCGACGTCGATGAGGTCAAGCATCGTGGGCGCGAGGTCGGCCAGCGTGCCGCCGTCGCGGGCCTCCAGCCCGGCCGCGGTCCCGTCCGGCGAGACGTAGATGAACGGCACCGGGTTCGTCGTGTGGGCGGTGTGGGGGTCGTCCTCGGTCCCCATGTCGTCGGCGTTGCCGTGGTCGGCACAGACGAGCACGTGGCCGCCGGCGTCGTGGATGGCCTCGACCAGTCGGCCCAGCTGCTCGTCGACGGCCTCGACGGCCGCGACGGCGGCGTCGAAGTCGCCGGTATGGCCCACCATGTCGGGGTTGGCGTAGTTCAGGACGAGGGCGTCCGGGTCGTCGGATTCGATAACCGAAACGGCGGTGTCGGTCACTCCGGCCGCGCTCATCTCGGGTTGGCGGTCGTAGGTAGGCACGTCCGGACTCTGGACGATTTCCCGGCGTTCGCCCTCGAACTCCACCTCGCGCCCGCCGTTGAGGAAGTAGGTGACGTGGGGGTACTTCTCCGATTCGGCCAGCCGCAGTTGCGTCAGCCCGGCCTCGGAGAGGACCTCGCCGTAGGTGTCGGCGGGCTGGTTCGGTGGGAAGGCGACCGGGAGGTCGAAGGTACTGTCGTACTGGGTCATCGTGACCATGCGGATGGTCGGGGGCTCGGTGTCGGCGCCCCAGGCGTCGGGCCGGATGTTCGCGAGCATCCGGGTGAGCTGGCGAGCGCGGTCCGACCGGAAGTTGAAGAAGATAGCGGCGTCGCCGTCGTCCATCCCCCCGTAGTCGCCGACGACGGTCGGCTCGATGAACTCGTCGGTGGTGTCGCGGGCGTACGATTCGGTGGCGGCAGTGACGGCCGTTTCGACCTCGTGGTCCCCCTCGGCGTCGACGACGGCGTCGTAGGCCCGGCGGGTCCGCTCCCAGTTCTGGTCGCGGTCCATCGCGTAGTACCGGCCCGTCACCGTCGCGACATGGCCGGTGCCGTGTGTCTCGGCGTGAGCGGCCAGCTCGGAGAGATACCCCTCGCCGCCCCTGGGCGAGGTGTCGCGGCCGTCGGTGAAAGCGTGGGTCACGGCGTCGGTCCCACGCTCGTCGGCGAGTTCGATGAGCGCGTGGAGGTGGTCCTGATACGAGTGGACGCCGCCGTCCGACACGAGGCCCATGAAGTGGACCTTGCCGTCGTTGGTCTCGGCGTAGTCGAAGGCGGAGAGAAGCTCGTCGTTCTCGAAGAAGGGCGGGTCCTGATCGTCGCCGTCCGGCGGGCTATTGCCGCGCGAGCGGGCGACGGCGTCCGAGACCCGGGCCGAGTCCTGCTTGACGACGCGGCCGGCGCCGATGTTGAGGTGGCCGACCTCGCTGTTGCCCATCTGGCCTTCGGGCAACCCGACCCGGCGGCCGTGTGTCGAAAGCGTCGAGTCCGCGCCGGCCTCGCGGTACCGGTCGAAGCTCGGTGTCTCGGCCGCGGCCACGGCGTCCCGCGCGTTCTCGTCCGGATTCAGCCCCCAGCCGTCGAGGATTACGAGCCCGACTTGCATATCCGAACGGTCACACGAACGGGGTAATAGCCCTTCGGTCCGGAGGGCTCGCTCTCACCTTCGATACCGGGAACCCGGAGGTTAAGAGGGTGGCCCGTCACCCTACTGGCATGACGCGAAACATCCTCTCGGACGATCTGGCCGACAGCATCGTCACGACAGCGCGGACGGCGACGGGCGACTCGCTGCGGTCGGTGACCTACTTCACGCGGGCGAACTTCGAGCAGCTCTATCTCCGGGAGGACTTACAGCGGGACGCGGACCTCAACGACTTCGTCGGTCACGAGTGGCAGGGGTACAAACAGACCAAGAACGCCTACCAGGAGTCCGAACTCGGCGACTACCGGTTCACCGTCCGGGCCTTCGAGAACGGCTACCTGCTCCGGGCGACCACGGACCGCCAGGGCGTGCTCATCACCACCGACGGCCTCTCGATGAGCTCCTACGAGGAGATCGCCGAGGCCATCGAGCGGCTCCTGCAGGAGTCGGGCAAGGAGTAGTCACAGCAGATTCAGGAGCCAGTTCGCGGCGTTGAGCGCGACCAGCAGGGCACCTTCCAGCCGGCCGAGCGTTTCTTCGGTGTAGAACAGTACCAGAACGAGCACGGTAGTACCCAGCAGCCACGCCGCCCCCTCGACGCCGGCGGGGGAGACGGACAGCGGCTGAACAACGGCGGCCAGCCCGAGCACGCCGAGCGCGTTGAAGATGCAGCTACCGACCAGATTCCCCGCCGAGATACCCGTCCGTCCGGCCCTGGCGGCGGCCAGCGAGGTGGCAAACTCCGGCAGCGAGGTGCCCGCGGCGACGATTGTGAGCCCGATGACCCACTCGGAGATGCCGGCGGCCCGCGCGATGTCGGCGGCGGAACCGACAAGCAGGTGCCCGCCGCCGACGACCAGCGCGAGGCCGACGAGCAATCGGAGGGCGTCGGGCGGGTGGAACGGGTCGGCCGCTGTCGTCGCACCCTCCGAGCCGGCGCGGGCGAGCACGACCAGATACACAAGCAGCGTCCCGAACAGCAGCGCGCCCTCGGCCGCGGAGAGGCGACCGTCAACGGCGACGACGAGCAAGAGCGCGGTCGAAGCGACAAGCAGGAGGCCGTCCCGTCGGACGAGCGTCCGGGTCGTCGCCATGGCCCGGACCAGCGCGACGCCGCCGAGGATAAAGCCCAGGTTCAGGATGTTGGAGCCGACGACGTTGGCCACGGAGATGTCCGACTGGCCGGCCAAGGCGGCGTCTATCGTCACCGCGAACTCCGGGGCCGAGGTGCCGAAGGCGACGACGGTGAGCCCGACGACGAGCCCCGGGACGCCGAGCCGACGGGCGACCCGCGAGGCCCCGGTGACGAACTGGTCGGCGCCGAACCACAGCGCGACGACGGCGACGCCGACGTAGAGCACGTCAAAGAGGACCATCAGTCGCCCCCGACGGGACGGCGTGGACGCAGTTGCGGTGGCACTGCTGTAGCATAGCGACAGGACGCCCCTAACTGTTCCCCCAGCCCACCAGAGTTATACCGACACCGGCGAACCCACGCACATGACGCTGGACCCGGTGCACGTCGACGGAATCGCCCAGCTGGCCGGTCAGGTAGGGGCGACCGTCGAGACGAGCGACCAGGGCGCCGCCGCCGAGGACGTGTGGGCGTCGTTTCTCGACCCGCTGTACGACACCGACGGCCGCGAGATACTCGTCCCGCTGGGCGAGCAACGCCGCCGGAAAGTCCCCATCGAGGACATCGCCCTTGAGGACCCGCCGTTCCCGACCCAGCACGGCCTGGACTCGGGCACCATCAACCCGACGACGTTCAAGAACGGGCTAGTACTGGACGTGGCCCAGGCCGCGATGAGCGCGACGCCCTCGGACGTTGACCTCCACCGCGGCCGGACCATCATCATGGCGGTCCACTCGAACGACGCGACGCTTACCTTCGACGACGAGTGGCGGGCCGACGACCGCGGCTACGCCCGTCGCAGAGTGCTCGACGCCCCCCAGGTCGACCGCTTCGAGCAACGGGTCGTCCACGCGCTGGCACTGTATCTGACCGAGAGCGAACACGCCCTTCTGAACGCCGACGCCGTCGAGGACCTGTTCGTGCTCGATGGCCCCATCTACCCCACCGGCCTGCTCCGGTGGGCCGACCGGGACAGCGAACTCGCCGACCTGCTGGCCGAGGACGACCGGCCCAAGTCCGTCGTGGGCAACTACGTCGAACTCGTCGAGCGGTTCGTCGAACGGGACATCCCCATGGTCGGGTTCGTAAAGAGCTCCTCGCGCAAACCTCTGACCCGCGTCGTCCGCAGGAAGACGGCGGCGCCCTGGAACAGCGACAGCGCCTTCTTCCGTCACATACTCGAACGCCGGGACGGCGAGCGACTGACGGACGCGCTGACCTGTACCAACTGGTTCCGCTCGCGGGCGGGCACCGACGGCATGCTGGCCGCCGACGGCGACGCGCTGGGCATCGACCGCGAGCTCGACCCCGAGGCCTACGAAGTGACCTTCTTCGTCGTCTACGACCCCCGAACCGACCTCGTCTTCCGGGTGGAAGCGCCCTACGCGTTCACGAAAGACCCCGAGTGCCGGGACCGGCTCACGCGCCAGCTGTTACACGACGTGGCCGCCGAACAGGGACCGCCCCTGGCGGTCGCGAAGGCCGACGAACTCGCCAGCATCGACCGCCAGGGCAGCGAGGAGCTCACCCGCCGCATCGAGCGGGAGTTCGGGATGGACCGCGACGCCTCCTACAACGACCTCCGCTGGGGCGCCATCGAGGAGAAGTTCTAGGCGTCGGCGGGCTGTTCGACCGTAATGTCGACCTCGCGTTCGGGGACGCCCAGCCGGGCGAACTGGGTGCGGATGTGGTCTTTCGCGGCCGACAGCGCCGCCGTCTGGTCCGGGAACCCACGGGGCGCCGGTGACTCGAAGGCGACCCGGAGGTCGCGGTCGCCGATGGTCTGTGGTTTCCCCCCGCTCTCGACCTCGTAGAAGGCGTCACACACCCAGACGTAGGGGGACCCCTCCTCGGGCGCTCCGCGGTACGACGGCGGCGCTTCGCCGGGTTCGTACAGCGTCCCGGTCAGCCCGGCCTCGCCCGCAGTGCCGGAAACGAGTAACATAACTGGACGTAGGTTGCCGACCGGCAAAAGCGTCACTGCCCCTAGACAGCACGCAGTGTCAGAACTCACAGTCGACGACGACCGGCAGGTGGTCCGACGCGTAGTGGTCGTCGTCGCGGTCGGTGACGGACGACCAGCCGGTGACAGCGGCGTCGTCGCTGAGGAAGACGTGGTCGATACCCATCCCCGGCAGCAGGTCCTCGAAGTCGGTCCGGGTCGTCGTCGGGCCGTGACGGCTCGACACCAGCTCGCGGCTGTCGCGGAGCCGGCGCCCGCCACCCAGGTCGTAGCCGCTGGCGGCGGCGTGGGCCGGCCCGCCGACGACGCAGTTGAAGTCCCCGCAGACGACGACCGCCTCGTCGTCGACGAGAGCAGCCAGCCGCGAAAGGGCCAGCGCGATGCCCTCCCGCCGGGCGCGCTCGCCGTGGTGGTCCAGATGGGTGTTCAGCACGACCAGGTCGCGGTCGGCCTCGGGCTCGCGCAGGCGGACCCAGGTCGCGACCCGCGGGTGGCGGGCGTCCCAGCCGACGGACCCCGCCGTCTCCGGCGTCTCCGAGAGCCAGAACGTGTCGGTCCCCTCGACGGTAAAGCGGCGCCGCCGGTAGCCGACGGCGGTGTGTTCCCCGCTCGGTGCGGCCGTATCGCGGGCGTCGCCGACCCACTCGTAGCCCGGGAGCATGGTCTCTAGCTCGCGGAGCTGGTGGGTCATCGCTTCCTGAACGCCCACCACGTCCGGGTCGTGGTACCGGATGGTGTCGGCCACCAGCCGCCGGCGGTGGGCCCAGTTGTGGACGCCGTCCGCCGCGGTGTCGTAGCGGACGTTGAACGACATCAGCCGCACCGGGTTCATGTGGGTCGCTCTGTGGGCCAGAAGGGTAAGCGTTCCACTTCCGCCGTGCCGGGGAAAGGTGTTAATCCCCGGCTACCGTGGGTGGCTGTATGTCCGACCTCGGGGATTTCACTGACTTCGACGGCGGGGGCGACGAGAGCGACGAGTCCGTCGCGAGCGACGACGGCGCCAGCGGGGACGCTCAGCCCGCCACCGACGACGACTTCCAGAGCGTGGACGTGGCGCCGGCCGGGACCGACAGCGGGCTGGGGGTCCTCTCGGCGGCCGACGGGCTCCGGATCAGCGAGGACGACGACGAGTGCAATCTCCGGGCCTACGTCACCGTCCAGAACCGCTCGCGGGTCCGTCTGGGGAAGTACCTCCTGGTTCCGTATCCCGACGGTGAGCGGCTCTTCTGTCGCATCTCGGCCCTGGAGTACGCCCAGGAGTTCCGCGCCGACGACGCCACCGAAATCCACGCCCGCCGCGCGATGCGGGAGTCGAGCATCGACGAGCAGGACTTCAAGTTCATGGCGTCGCTGGACCCCATCGCGGTCCTCTATTCAGACGACGGCGATCTCAAACGGCGGATGACCGACCGCGTCCCCAAGCCCGAGACCGTCGTCCGCGAGGCGACGGACAAATCCGAAATCAAGACCGGGCTGAAGATTCCCGAGGACGGCGTCTTTCTGGGCCACCTCTCCGTCGGCGGCGAGAAGGTCAGGACCGGCGCCCAGCCCCCCACCATCGACTACCGGCTGAAAGACGACTACGAGTCGGGCGACCCGCTCGTCTTCCGGCACACGCTGGTGGCCGGCGGCACCGGCTCCGGGAAGACCCACAGCTCGAAGAACGTCCTCCGGCAGTATCTCGGGCGGACCTACGAGATGGGCGACGGGCGCACGCCCGAACTCGCCGTCGTCCAGTTCGACCCCCAGGACGAGTACGCCCAGATGCACGACGACAACCCGAAGATGACCGACGAGTTCGCCCGTCGCTGCGAGCGCGAGGGGGTCAAGACCGGCGGTCACGACGACACCATCGCGTTCGTGCCGAAGGTCGCGGGCGCCGAGTACAGCGCCAGCCACCACCGCGCCGAGCAGGTCGAGTTCACCATCCCCTTCTCGCTTGTCCACTCGAACCCGTGGCTCATCGCCGGCTCCAGCCTCAACGACAACCAGTACGGCGCCCTCGTCAACACCCTGCTCCCGCGGTTCAAGCGGGAGTTCGGCCGGGGCGGCACCTACGACCAGTTCACGACCTTCCTGTCAGACCCCGCGCTCAAGGAGGAACTCGACGAGACCGGCGACATCCACGAGGCCACCTTCGACGCCGTGAAACGGCGGGTCCGGGGCTTCGGCGGCGTCTTCGACCAGGACGCCCGCCCCATCACCGACCAGATATCCCAGCTCGTGCGGGCCGGCGGGCTGACCGTGATTCCCACCTACCACATCACGGACTCCCGAACGGCCTCGACCATCGTCCTCGCCGTGTCGAGCCTGCTCATCGACCAGAAACTGTCGAACGACCCCGCCTACGACCGCATCAAGGAGACGCCCCTCGTTTTGGGGATGGACGAGGCCCACAACTTCCTCACCGACGCCGACAGCGTCCAGGGCCGGAAGGTCATCGGGAAGTTCACGGAGGCCGCAAAGCAGGGCCGCAAGGAGCGGCTCGGGCTCTATCTCATCACGCAGGACCCACAGGACATCGCCGACCCCGTGTTCAAGCAGATCAACACCACGATGGTGCTGAACCTGGGCGACGAGGACGCGATCAAGGCCGTCAACATCCCGAACAACCTGGAGTCGAAGGTCCCCTACATGGAGAAGGGTCAACGGGTGGTGTACTCGCCGGACAACTCCGAACCCGTCGAGCTCATCGGGCTCTCGACGTGTGTGACCCGGCACGGCCGGGAGTAGCGCGGCGCTGACGCAGCGAAGCACCGCGTACCGGAGGAGAATAGCGACCCGCGACGGAGTAGTGAGGAATCGACCGCAGGGAGATCCCTCGACGGAGCGGCGACCATCGGGAGCCACGGAGCAGCAGCGAGGCGGGCTCGGTTCTCCCGCGACAGCGACGATGGAAAGAATCATCCGTCGTAGTCGTCTCTCATCCTGACATGAGCGGGTCATTCGGTCGGGTCAAGCGCACAGCGACGGGGGCCGTCGACCGGAACCTCACGAAGATAATCGGCATCTCGACGGGGCTCATCGCGGTCAACATCCTGGCGATGCTGGCGCTGTCGTTCGTCCCGTCAGTCGTCGGTCTGGGTTCGGTCCTGTTCGGGAACTTCTTCATCGGCATCGCCGTCTTCGCGGTCACCGTCGGTGGCGGTTCGTGGGTCGCGAGCAAGGGGACCCAGCGCGGGAGTCTCCCGCTGGCGGGGGTCGGCGTCACGCTGACACAGCTCGGCTACGCCCTCTTCGGCGCGACGGCGCTCGGCCTCGCGGCCGCTGCCCTTCGCCTCCTCGCCATCGGCATCTCCGTTGTCGTCACCGGCGCCATTACCGCCGCGGTAGCGTACATCGTGTTCACGACGGGCAGGGACTTCTCCAGCTGGCAGAACTACTCCTTTTACCTGTTTATCGGCGGCTTCGCCCTCGGCGCCGTCGGCTTCTTCATCTTCCAGCCGCTCATCCTGCTTGCCAGTCTCGTCTTCTTTGCCGCCTTCGTCGTGAGCCTGGCCTACGAGATATGGGCGGTCAAGGAGAACCGCTACGCGAGCGACCTCCGCAACGCTATCGGCATCTACGCCGCCGTCATGGGCGTGTTCGTCAACGTCCTCATCTGGGTGCTTCGCATCCTCGAACTGCTCGACGCCTGACCGAAATGGTTGCAGCGATGGTGTTTAGTTAGGAGCATTAGTGTTCCAACAGCCAGAAAGGGGCGGCCGCGTGACGGCGAAGCCGCCACGTTTTCCGAGGTCGGCTATGCCGACCTCGCTTGCTACACCAAGGCGGGCGACGTAAGCACTGGACTGAGCGTAGCGAAGGAAGGGCGCAGCGAGTCCCCCGAGTGTAGCTGGCCGGGGCTTTCTGGCTGTTCGCGGTCCAATTCGCTAAGTAAACACGGCCGGTACAGCGGGCCGAAGATTCAAGCCCGCAGCCGCTGCCATAATACGTATGCCAAACCGGATTCTCGTCCCGGTCGACGGTTCCGAACAGGCCAGAGCGGCCGCCAAGTTCGCGGCCGAGACCTTCACCGACGACGCGCTGGTGCTCCTGCACGTCATCAACCCCGCCGAGGCCGGCTACAGCGCGCAGGCGTCGGTCCCCTCCTTCTCGGAGGAGTGGTACAAACAGCGACAGACCGAGGCCGAGGATCGGTTCGACGAACTCGAAAGCGTCGTCCGCAGGGCCGGCGTCGGGACCGTCGAGACGGTCATCGAGGTCGGCCGGCCGACCAAGACCATCGTCGACTACGCCGACGACAACGACATCAGCCAGATCGTGATGGGGAGTCACGGCCGCTCGGGCATGTCCCGCATCCTGCTGGGCAGCGTCGCCGAAACCGTCGTCCGGCGGGCGACTGTTCCGGTGACCGTCGTGCGGTGAGACAGCGGGCGTCCGGGCGGCCATGCTATCGAGTCCCCGTATGCGGCTGGACTGCCACGTCGGCGTGCTAAAACCGGCTGGATTGCCGCGTCGGCGTGGGAGAGCGCGGCTGAACTGCCGCGCTCACACGTGCCGCGGCCGGCCGAATTGCCGGCCTCAGGCGTGCCTGATGATGTAAACGTCGTACCCCGGGTCCTCGGAGACCGGGGCGCCAACGCTCGACACCGGCGAGGAGACGCGGCCGGCGTTCTCGCTGCCGATGAAGACGACGGAGGCGTCGACCTCGTGGGCGATCGCGCGGATGGTCCGAGTCACGTCGGTCGTGATAGAGGCCATCGAACTCACGTCCTCGGGGACTTCGTAGCGGAACTTGGCTTCGGGGGCGATGTCGGCGACGCGCTCGCGGAACCGCTCGGCGACGGCGTCGGGGTCGAACGGCTCCTCGGCGTCGACCCAGTTCCGCGAGAGCGCGTACTCCGGCTGGTCGGGCACGACTGTCAGCGCGAGCACGTCCTCGCCGGTGAACTCCGAAAAGTCCGTGGCGCGTTCGAGGGCGGCTTCCGAGAGCTCCGAACCGTCGAATGGGACGAGCAATGTCATGTCAGAGCGTTCGCCGGTCGGCCGGATAAATGATTGTTTCGCCGCACATCTCGATAGGCGGGTGTTGTCAACTCCCCGGGGACCACTCACCCGGTGACCGTCAGAAGATGTTGGCCTGCTGGTAGACGCTGATGCCGTCCATCGTTATCTCGTAGGGTTTGGTCTCGCGGGAGTGGTTGGCGTTGCGTATCTTCTGTATCTCGACGGCGAGTCGGGTCTCCCGGGTCTCAGAGCGGACATACTGGAGGACAAAGACCGCGTCGGTCAGGTACTCGATGATGCCGTGGCGGGAGGCGTAGGGGTTGTCCTCGCTGGCCTCGGAGGTAAGCATCGTCGTGACGCCGGCGGCCTTCAGCGACCGGGTGAAGTCGAACACCTCGGTGCGGCGGTTGGCGGGGTTGTCGTACATCATCTCCAGCAGGGAGACGGAGTCGAGGACGAGGCGGTCGGCGTCGAAGTCCTCGATGAGGCCGGGGAGCTCGCCGCGGATGTTGTCGAGGCTGTTTGCCATCTCGACCGGGTCCAGGTCGACGACGGCAAGCTGGTCGTTGTCCTCGTACTTGTCGAACTCCCAGTCGCGGTCGTTGGCGGTGTCCATGATCGCCGCGTGGGACTGTTCGAGCGTGATGAAGACGCAGTTCTCGCCTGTCTCCAGCCCGTGGTGGAGAAACTGCAGCCCGAAGGTGGTCTTCCCGGTCCCCGCTGAGCCGATGGCGACGATGAGGTGGCGACGCGGAATGCCGCCCTGTATCATCCGGTCTAACCCCTCGATCCCCACGTCGATGCGGGGGATGTCGGAGTCGAAGTCCTCGTCCTCGAACTCGGTGCCGGAACCGCCACCGTCGCCGGGACTGCCGGCGGACTCGAACGCCGTCGCGAAGTCGTCGCCAAAGAGGCTCCCGTCGTCGTCGGCATCCGACTCACCGTCGTCAAAGGGACTCCCGCCGCCGTCGTCGTCAAACGGACTTCCATCGTCGTCGTCGAACGGACTCCCGTCACCATCGTCGTCAAACGGACTTCCATCGTCATCGTCGAACGGACTCCCGCCGTCGTCAGCAGTGTCGGCCGCGTCCGCGAACGGTGAACCATCCCCCGCGTCGTCGGACGGCGGCTCGCGGTCGTCGGTCTCATCGTCGACCCCGTCTTCGAACGCACTCTCGAACCAGTCGTCGTCACGGTCGTCCTCGCCGTCGCTCATTCGCGCGACCACCGGCCACAGACAGCCATGGCTTGCAAACTCTTGGGGACGGATATAAGCTTGCCGTCGTGGAGGGTTTATGGTCGCCGGGCGGGAAGCGCCTCCAATGACTGTCGGGATCGTCGTACAGCGGGACAACGACCGGGCGATGGCGCTCGCGAGCACGTTGACCGAGCGGCTCAGCGCGGTCTCGGCGACGGTCGCCGTCGACGAGACCACCGGCGGGGCGCTTTCGGACCACGAGGCGTGGGACGCCCCCACGCCGCTGACGCGCCCGGTCGACGAGATGGGAGCGTGTGAACTGGTTGTCAGCATCGGCGGCGACGGGACGTTCCTCTATGCGGCCCGCGGCGCCGGCTCGACCCCCATCATGGGCGTCAATCTGGGCGAGGTCGGCTTTCTGAACGCGCTGGCGCCCGAGGAGGCCGTCGAGACGGTCGTCGCCGAGGTCGAACACATCCAGCGGACCGGCAGCGCACGGACAAGGGCCCTGCCGCGGCTTCGGGCGACCGGCGACGGGTGGGGACTCTCGCCCGCGCTCAACGAGGTCGTCGTCCAGGGCACCCATCGCGGGAGCGGTGGCGGCGCCGAGTTCGAGGTCCGCGTCGACGGCTCGCTGTACACCAGCGGCCACGCCGACGGCGTGCTCGTCGCCACGCCGACCGGGTCGACGGCCTACAATCTGAGCGAGGGCGGGCCGCTCGTCCACCCCGCGGTCGGGGGGATCGTCATCACCGGGATGGCACAGACCGACGGGATGCCGCCGCTCGTCGCCGACGTCGACAGCGACGTGACGGTGTCGGTCTCGGCCGCCGACGAGGGCGTCGTCGTCAGCGACGGCCGTATCAGAGCCGAGCTATCGCCGCCCGAACGGGTGACGGTGACGCGGGCGAACGAACCGATCCGGCTGGCCGGCCCACCGCTCGATTTCTTTACCGCCCTGGAGAAACTGGGGTAGTTACTTCCGGCCGACCGAGTACAGGATCGGCGCGAGCGCGAGCAGGACGAGGCCGACCAGTTTGTACGCGAAGGAGGACCCGAGCAGACTGCCGGCGTTCGGGGCCAGCATCGACGCGGGCAGCAACAGCAACAACACGCCGATTGAGACGGTGTGTACCCCCAGCATTTTCAGCGAGCGCGTCGGCAGGATGCCGACGGCACCGAGGACGAACCCGAGCAACAGGACATCACCGATGGTGTAGTTCAGCAGAAAGCCGTCGATGACTTGCAGCGGTGGCGCGAGCATTCCTATAATGAATCTGGCCGTGACGCAATCTTTAAAGTTCCGTTACGTGCCTCGTCAGGACAGGCAGACGGGCCGAAATCGCGCCCCACGCAATAATTATATGCACGCTCCCGCCAGTATAGCCTACTGTGTCAGAGTCTACTGCGGACGCAACTGTCCTCGTCGTGGACGACGAGGCGGAAGTAGCTGACGTCTACGCGTTGCGTCTCCGCGACCGGTACGAGACGGAGACGGCCTACGGCGGTGGGGCCGCACTCGACAAGCTGGACGACGATATCGACGTGGTGTTGCTCGACCGGCGGATGCCCGACATCGGCGGCGACGAGGTACTGGAAGAGATACGGGAGCGGGGTATCTCGACGCGGGTTATCATGATAACGGCAGTGGACCCCGACTTCGACATCATCGATATGCCCTTCGACGACTACCTCTGCAAGCCCGTCGAGAAGTCGGATCTGGTGGCGGCCATCGACCAGCAGCTGACCGCCCGGCGGTACGACGACCGGCTCGCGGAGTATCTGGAGGTCACGTCGAAACTCGCCCTGCTGAAGGGGGAGAAGACGGCCCAGACGCTCGACGGAAACGAGGGCGTCGAGTCGCTCGAACGCCGGGCCGAGACGCTGCAGGCGGAGATGGACGAGGCGCTCTCGGAGTTCGAGGACATCGACACCGCGTTCCGGGATATCACGCGCCGACCGAGCTGACTATTGCTGGGGCGTGTACAGCAGGTAGCCGGTCTCGCCGCTTTCGACAGTTCTGAGCCGGAACCGCTCGGTCCCGGCCGTCGTCTCGCAGTCGACGACGCGGTCGAGTCCGCCGGCCGTGACCGCCTCAGCGTCGACTGTTTCCTCGCCGCTGACTAAGAGAGCCTCAGAGAGTGGAGTTCCCTCGATTCGGTCCGTCGGAACGTCGAACGTCTCGCCGAATGCCCCGTTGACCGCCCGGACGACGGGCCCGTGACCCTCGGCGACGTAGTACAGCACTGGGTCCGGGTGGCCATCGAAGAGGTCCGCCGGCTCCGGCGACGGCGTCTCCGGGGCGTCGACCGTTATCGTCTGGTCGGGTGATTCGGTGCGGGTGTCGGGCCGGAAGAGGCGGGCAACGCCGCCGGTACCGCCGCCCAACGCGAGGCCGAGGCCGACTGCCACTTCCCGCGAAAACGGAAGCACCACGACGGTATCGAGCACGGCCAGCGCGGTGGCGAGCGACACCGCGCCGACCGCGATCCACCCGACGACAGTCAGGAGGCCGCCGAGCTGTGGGCTCTCACCCGCCTCCCCGTTTGACTGCTCGCTCATTCGAGTGGGAGTGTTCGGTCCATCTGTTAACTTCTTTCGGGACAGGGCAGCGAGGCCGTCGGCGTTCGTCGCGTTCCTCGCAAAGAGGTAACTTCCTCCGGGCGCAACTACGACCGGTGCCACACGATACGGACCGGCGGGCGCACGTCCTCGTGGTCGACGACGAGCGCGACGTGGCCGAGACACAGGCGCTCAGAATCGGCACGACCTACGAGACCAGCGTCGCCTACAGCGGCGAGGCGGCACTCGAACAGGCCGGTCCGGGGGTCGACGCGATACTGCTCGACCGCCGGATGCCGGACTGTCACGGCGACGAGGTACTGGCCAGGCTCCGGGACCGCGGCTACGAGGGCGTCGTCATCATGCTGACCGCCGTCGACCCGGACCTCAACATCATCGAGATGGACTTCGACGACTACCTCCAGAAACCCGTCGACGGGGAGCTACTGCTCTCGACGCTGGAACAGCACCTGGACGGGGGAGACGACCGCCTGAACGAGTTCCTCCGTGTAACGTCGAAGTTACAGGTGCTGGAAGCACAGCGGTCCACGGAAGGACTCGCGGACAGCAGCGAGTACGCGGCCCTGAAAGCGCGGGCCGAGGAACTCGAAGCGACACTCCGTGACGAGATGGACGAGTTCGACACCATCGTCGAGACGTACCGGTCCATCGAGCGCAGCGGCGAGTAGGGGTCCAAGCGATAGTCGACCGGTCGGCGAACCGACGGAGTCGGGTGGGCGGCGGTAACAGCGCGACCGGCTACTCCGTGCCGTCGCCGGCGTCGTGCTCGCGCAGGTTCTTCTCCAGTGCGTCCGGGGGGACATACGGGTCGTCAGTCGGTCGAAGGGAGGTCCAGCGGCTCGGGCGGCTGTCCCGCGAGCTTGCGGTGTCGCCGAACTGGTACCCCTCGACGGGTCGGACGGCGTCGCTGATGAGGTGGTCGTCGATGTACGCTTCCATCGCCTCCCAGATGACGGGCCGGAGGTCGTCGGTCCGCGTGGTCGCCGTCACGAACACGCCCTCGACGATCGTCAGCAGAAATATCGCGGTCTGCTCCGCGTCAACCGGCCGGAAGGCCCCCTGTTCGATACCGGCCTCGATTATCCCGGTGAGCTGGTCGATGTACCGGTCGGTGGTCTCGGTGAACTGCTCTCTGTAGGCCGAGTCGTGGATGCCCTGGGAACGGAGCTCCATCCAGATACCCATCCGCTCGACGGAGTCGCGCGAGTCGCGTTCGGTCGGGTGGACGGCGACCAGGATGTTGAGAAACGCATAGAGGTCCTCGACCGGGTCCCCGGTGGACTCGACGTCGAACCCGCGGTTGAACTCCTCGATGGTGTACTCCGCAAAGGACAGCAGGATGTCGTCTTTCCCGTCGAAGTGGTGGTAAAACGAGGACTTCGAGAGGTCGGCCTCCTCGGCGAGCCTGGAGATGGAGATGCCCGCGTAGCCGTGTTTTTTCAGGGCGGCGTAGGTGGCGTGCATTATCTTCTCGCGCGTATCGGCGGCCTCGCCCCCGAACGCAACGTCACCGGCCATACGTGTCTCTTATTCCACTGACGGTGAAATACTTTCGTGATGGATGAACGGTCCGGCAGCGGTGAACGGCCGGACACGTCGACGGTCGGCAGTGACGGGTCACGCGGGAGCGCCCCGCCCGTGGAGCCGTCGGAACACCCGCGTCGGGAACCGCGGTTCGACGCGACTCGGCGGCCGGCCGCTCGTCGGCCCGTCCGCCCGGACCCGCTCGACGACGCCGTCGTCTGCGAGTTCGTACAGATAGCGCCTGACCGTCCCCGCCGAGAGGTCGACGTCGGCAGCGATAGCGTCGGCCGTGCTGTCGACCGATGCGCGGTCGTCCGAGTCGACCTCGAGGAGCGCCCGCAGGACCCGCTGGCGGTTGGGCGGGAGCGTGAGCACCTGTGCCAGCGGCACGGCGCCGCGGGGAACCTCATCGAGGGCGCGGCCGAGCGTCGCGTCGGTGACGGTCGACTGCCCGCAGTCGGTCGCTCGGTCGGCGGCGGCAAACAGCGCGGCCAGCGCGTCGTGGGCGTTTCCGTCGGCCCACGCGGCGATGTCGCGACATTGCTGGTGGGTGAGCACGGGGGCGTCGAGTCCTGACATCGCCCGGCTGGTGACGATATCGGCGAGGGTCCCGAGGTCGTAGACCGGTAGCTCCACGGGTTTCGCCGGAGTGTCGAGGTCGGTCGGGTGGGTACGGCCGACGGCCAGCCACGCGAGCGAGTCGGACAGGCCGTCGAGCCTGTCAGCGAGCGCCGACAGCGAGTAGGTCTCGGGCTCCCCGACGTGGTCGACAGCGACGACGGCCCGGCGGGACGGCGGCGCGAGCGTGTCCCGGAGCCGCTCGACCAGCGCCTCCGTGGGGACCCCCTGGGTCGGGACCGACTCGTCGACGAGGCCATCGAGGACGGCGTGATAGAGGCCGAAGTCGGTAGTCGCGGTCCGGCCGTCGACGTAGACGAACGACACCGGAGATTCCCGGTCTGGACGCGGACGGGTCGCCGTGTGGACGATTGCGCCGACTCGGGAGCGTCGGGGGGGAAGGTGCGCGAAGAGGGCGGTGATGACGGCGGACTTGCCGGCACCGGGCGGACCCCAGACGTAGGCGTCGGGCGGCAGGTCGCCGTCGAGCACCGGGTCGAGGTGGTCCAGCAGCGTCTCGAACACGGGGCCGCGGCCGACGGGCTCTGCGACGTGTGCGGCCGGACTGATCGCCTCGTAGTCGACGACGAGTCCGTCGGTGTCCCGCCGTCGGCGCTCCATCCGCGTCCGGAGGTCCATCGCCGTCATGGGCACGTGCGGGCGGTGTGGCGGTCGGGTTCCATTGTGTGTACGGAAAGGGTGGTCGGCTAGCTGTGCGTCACGGGACCGCTCAGACCGTGCCGGGGATGTTCCCGATGCCGGCCAGGATACCGGCATACGACAGTAGCCCAAGCAGCAGTGTCGTCACGATGATGGCGGCCGCGGGCGGGTCGAAGTGGGTGTCAGAGTGCGCGTAGAAGACGCGCTGGACGACCTCGCCGACGAGCGCCCCCAGGGCGCCGATAGCGCCCGCGGCGATGAGGGCGGCCGGGTCGGAGAAGCCGGCAAGCGAGGCGGAAGTCTCGCTGGCTGGGGTGGTGAGCATTATCGCGAGGAAGCTCCCGGGCAGGGTCATGTGGTGGGTCACCGGGAACTTCGCCACGCCGAGGTTGAGGAAGGTAAGGCTCGCCGCGGAGACACCGAAAGCCAGCACGGGGCTGCCGGTGACGATGGCGATGTAGCCCCCGAGGATGCCGGCGACGAGACCGATCATCGCGACGCCGGACCACTTGTACTGGTGGGGGAGCCACGGCTCGACGGCCAGGCGGTAGGACTCCGCCGTGCCGCCGTCGGTCTGGACCTCGCCGCCGTCGGTGGAGGTCCGCATCGTCCCGTTCTCGAACGGCGACATGTCCAGCAGGCCGCTACCGCGGGCCGACCCGACGAGGGGGTAGCCAAAGACGAGGCGCGCGACGACGGCGGTGCCGATGACGCCGACCGCGGGCGGGTCGACCGGCAGGACCAGCGTCGCCTGGGAGGTCCAGCGGAAGGCGACACCGAGGATACCGAAGACGCCGCCGACGGCGAGGATGTCCGGACGGGTCCCCAGCGCGTAAGCGATGTCTTTCGCGGGGTGGTATTCGCCCTCGTCGGGCACGGGCATCCCGTCGTGTTTCGCGGCGTAGGCGGCCGCTGCGACGCCGCCCGCGAATCCGACGTGGGGCCCGAAGACGGGGCCGAACGCGAGACTGCCCGTGATACCGCCGCCGGAGATAGCGAGGCCGGCGGCGTCAGCCGCGGCGCCGTCGGCCGCGGTGATGCCGAGGACGTTCCCGGCCTCGCCGACGAGCACCATGAAGCCGGTGAAACAGAACGCCGGGAGCGCGCCGATGGCCGCTCCGAACGCGCCGCCGGCGAACCCGCAGATGAGCAAGGCGGCGAGCTGGGCGGCCTCGAACCCCCAGATGAGCGCCATCGTCAGTCACCTCCCTCCTTGGCCCAGTCGCGGGCCTTCTCGACGGCGTCGTCCCAGCGGCTGTAGAGCTTGTCCGCCTTGGAACTGTCCATCTCGGGGCTGAACTCGCGGTCGATCTGCCAGTTGTCACGGAGTTCGTCGACGGTGTCCCAGTAGCCCACGGCCAGGCCGGCGGCATATGCCGAGCCCAGGGCGGTGGTTTCGTCGACTTCCGGTCGCGCGATGTCCGTCTGGATGATGTCGGACTGGAGCTGACAGAGGAAGTTGTTCTTGACTGCACCGCCGTCGACCCGGAGCGTCGTCGTCTCGACGCCCGAATCCGCTTCCATCGCTTCCGCGACATCGCGGGTCTGGTAGGCGATAGATTCCAGCGTCGCACGGACGATGTGCTCTTTGCGGGTGCCACGAGTCATGCCGACGATGGTCCCGCGGGCGCGGCCGTCCCAGTGGGGGGCGCCCAGGCCGGTGAAGGCCGGCACCATGTAGACGCCGTCCGTGGAGTCCACGGAGCGGGCCAGTTCCGCCGTCTGGGCGGCGTTGTTGATGAGGTCCACGTCTTCGAGCCACTCGATCGCCGCACCGGTGATGAAAATCGAGCCCTCCAGCGCGTACTGGACCGGCTCGCCCGACATCTGGAACCCGATGGTCGTCAACAGACCATGGTCTGATTCGACGGCCTCGTTGCCGGTGTTCATCAGGTAGAACGAACCGGTCCCGTAGGTGTTCTTCGCGTCGCCCGCGTCGAAACAGGTCTGGCCGAACAGCGCGGCCTGCTGGTCACCCAGCGCGCCCGCGACCGGCACTTCCGCGCCAAGGAACCCGTCGGCGTCGGTGTGGCCGTACAGGTTCTCGTCGGAGGACGGCCGTACCTCCGGGACCATCGCCTCGGGCACGTTGAACTCATCGAGGAGTTCGTCGTCCCACTCGAGGTCCCGGATGTTGTACAGCATCGTCCGGGAGGCGTTCGAGACGTCCGTGATGTGGTTGCCGGTGAGGTTGTAAATGAGCCAGCTGTCGATGGTCCCCATGCGGAGTTCCCCCTGCTCGGCACGGTCTCGGAGAGCTTCGCCCCGAGAGGCTTCCATCTTCAGCGGTTCGGCGTTGTCGAGGATCCACTCGGTCTTGGTCGCCGAGAAGTACGCGTCACATTCCAGACCCGTCTTCTCGCGGATCCACTCGACTTTGCCCTCTTCCTGAATCTCCTCGACGCGGTCGGTCGTCCGGCGGTCCTGCCAGACCAGCGCGTTGTGAACGGGTTTTCCCGTCTCAGCGTCCCACACGATTGTGGTCTCGCGCTGGTTCGTGATCCCGATGGCCTCGAGTTGCTCGGGGTCGAGGTCGGCCTCGTCGAGACCCGTCGTCACGACGTCTTTGGTGTTTTCCCATATCTCCATCGGGTCGTGCTCGACCCAGCCGGGCTCCGGGTAGATCTGTTCGTGTTTCTCGTAGGCGTTGGCGACGGCCTGCCCGCTGTGGTCGAATACCATAAAGCGGGTTCCGGTCGTCCCCTGATCGATCGCACCGACGTATGTGTCTGCTGTCATTGTGTCTTCGACTCCGCGCAACCGAACGTACGTTCGGCCGCGTAGTCGAACGAACGTTCGTTTAGTACATTAAAGTTAGGGTAGGACTACGGGGACACTACTGCCCCCGGCGGCCGCGCGCAGAAATCCGAGTAAGTCGTCGGGAGGGACCCCGAGAGGCCACTCGTGGACGGGGAAATCACAAGGCTAATTAATGGACTGCGCCTCAGTTGTAGCTGACTGAGTAGCCGCTCAAATCCGGACCGACGAACCGCGGGGGTGCGCGTCGGTCGCCGTAGAACGACCCCCAAGACTGCCCTACCCGCTATCCAATGAACAAACGCTCACTCGCGCTGTTACTGGTCGTTGCCGCGCTCGTGCTCGCTGCCGGAACCGCCACCGCCGTCGCACGGGGGAGTCCGGACATCACCGCCACACTCCAAGACGACACCGTCGCCGCAGGCGATGAGACCACGCTCGACGTGGTGCTCGTCAACAGCGGCGACCTGGACCTGGGTGACCAGCAGAACCCGTCCCTGAACAGCGAGGTGACGACCGCACGCGGGCTGACCGTCGACGTCAGGGACGGCGGAGCCCCGATATCGGTCACGACCGGCACGCGGTCGCTCGGGAGCCTCCCGACCGGCGCTCCGACCACGGCGAGTTTCGACATCAGCGTCGACGAGAACGCCGAGCCCGGCACCTACGACGTGCCGGTGGAAGTGAGCTACGACCACTACAGCCAGATATCCGGCGGTGTGCGACAGGAAAGCAGCGTCACGCGGACCCGAACGGTGACCGTCACCGTCAGCGACGACGCCACCTTCGACGTGACGAACGTCGACTCGAACGCCCAGGTCGGCTCCAGCGGGACCGTCGCCGTCACCGTCGAGAACACCGGACAGACGGCCGCAAACAACAGCGACGTCACGCTGGCGAGCCAGAACGGGGAGCTGACCTTCGGCGAGCGAACCGAGAGCACCCGCTCGGTCGAGTCGTGGGCCCCGGACGAGAGCCGGACGTTCAGGTACGACATCTCCGCGACCGAGGACGCCCAGGTCGAGTCCTATCCGTTCCAGCTCAACGTCGCCTTCGACAACCCCGACGGGGTCCGCAAGGAGTCCACCGGCACCTCGGTGAGCATCACGCCCGACCCCGAGCAGACCTTCTCCCTCTCCGAGGTCGAGAGTTCGCTCCGGGCCGGCGACGAGGGGACCATCACCGCGACCGTGACCAACGACGGCCCGCGAGCAGTCGACAACGTCGTCGTCAACTGGGCCAGCGACAAGAGCGACCTCTCGCCACAGGAGACCCAGGTCGCGGTCGGGAACCTCGCCGCCGGTGACTCGACGGCGGTGACCTTCACCGTCGACGCCACCGACAGCGCCCAGGCGGGCACGAAACAGTTCGACTTCACCGCGAGCTACCGGACCACCGACGGTGACCGCGAGGAGAGCGACACCCTGGAAGCACAGGCCCAGCTCAGGCCCGACCAGGACGAGTTCAACGTCGACTCGGCCAACACCTCGATCGGCGTCGGCCAGTCGGGCAACATCGAGATTACGGTGACGAACACCCGGAACCAGACCCTCTCTGACATCACGGCGAAGGTGTTTACCTCCTCGCCCATCAGCGCCGACGACGACGAGTCCTACATCGACGCGCTCGAACCCGGCGAGTCCGAGACGATAACGTTCAGCGTCAGCGCCGGCGGCAGCGCCCTCCAGAAGGCCTACCCCATCTCGCTCGACTTCCGGTACGAGGAACCCGACGGCGACTCGGCCATCTCCGACACCTACCGGGTCCCCATCGAGGTCACTGACGAGAGCAACGGCGGCGGCCTGCCGCTTGCGGCCATCGGCGGCGTCGTGCTCGTCCTGGTGCTGGCCGTGGGTGGGTACATACGGTTCCGGTAGCCACGGATGGGCCACCAGCGTTACATCGACTGGGTAAACGAGCAGGTCGCCACCCACCCCGGTCGGATCGTCCTCCTGTTTCTGGTCGTCACAGTCGCCTTTACCGGCGGGCTGGGCGCGATAGAAACCGAGACGGGACAGGAGCAGTTCATCGAGGACTTAGACTCCTACCAGACGTTCGAGGACATCCAGCGGGACTTTGGCGCCTCCTTCAGCGAGTCGACGACCACGACGACGCTGCTCCAGAAGGAGAGTAACGCGCTGTCGAAACAGTCGCTGGTGCGGTCGCTGCGGGCACAGGAGCGGATCGCCGACGCCGACGGGATGCGCGTCTCGGACACGAGTTCGCCCGCACGACAGGTAGCTCGAACGCTCGACCCCGACGCAACGACGCTTGGCGCGCAGATAACGGTCCTCGAAGGCGCGACCGAGCGCGAGATAGACCGGGCCATACGGACGACCGCCGACGAGAACCCGGCGTTTACCTCGTCGGTGGGCGAGGACTTCAACCGGCAGGCGGCGTCGGCCACGGTGACCGAGTCGACTGTGACCCACGACGCCGCGGAGATAGACAACCGCGAGGAGCGGGTCAGGGACATCGTCGACACCGTCGGCGGTGATATCCGCGTACTCGGGAGCACCCCGGACACCATCACCACGTCGCTGGGAATCGTGTTGCCGGCGGCGTTTGTCCTCATCGTCGTGTTCCTGCTCGTCGCCTACCGTGACCTCGTCGACCTCGCGCTGGGTGTCGTCGCAATCGTGATGGCGCTCATCTGGACTTTCGGCTTTATCGGGTTCGCCGACATCCCCTTCAACCCGCTGCTGGTGTCGGTGCCGCCGCTGCTGATAGCCGTGGGTATCGACTTCGGTATCCACGTCGTCAACCGCTACCGCGAGGCCCGTGCCGAAGGCCGGGACATCGTCCCCGCGATGGACGTGACCAACAGCCAGGTGCTGGTCGCCTTTGGCATCGTCACCGGGACGACCGTCATCGGCTTCCTCTCGAACCTCGTCAGCGCGTTTCCGCCCAACCGCGACTTCGGTATCGTCGCCGCCATCGGTATCGTCTTTACCTTCCTCATCTTCGGGGTGTTCCTGCCGGCCGCGAAGGTGTACGTCGACCGGCTGAGCGAACGCTATCCCATCCCTGTCTTCAGCCAGGCTCCGTTTAGCTCCGAGGAGTCGGCCTTCGGCCGGCTGCTCTCCGGGGGCGTCACCGTCGCCCAGCGCACGCCCGTCATCTTCCTGCTCGTCGTGCTGGTGGCCACGGCCGCCGCCGGCGGCTACGCCACCGGCGTCAGCACCGAATTTGACAGCGACGACTTCCTCCCCGAGGAGGAGACCCCGGACTTCCTGCAGTATCTGGGGCCGCTCGCGCCGCCCGAGACGTTCCAGTCCATCGAGAACCGCAACCTCCGTGACCGTCACTTCGACCAGGAGGAACAGGTGATACTCTACGTCGAGGGGAACATGCGCCGGGACGACGCCCTCGAATCGCTCCACCGGGCCAGCCAGGACCCCCCAGAGACGATCGACGCCGAGGGGCGGGAGGCGGAGGTCACGAGCCTCGTGACGCTCATCCGGGACCGCGCCGAGCGGGACCCGCAGTTCCGGGCACTCGTCTCCCGCAACGACCGGAACGACAACGGCATCCCCGACGACAACCTCCCGGTCATCTACGACGCGCTCGCGGAGAGCGGCCAGCTGGAGGGGTATCTCAGCGAGGACCGCCGGAGCACGCAGGTCATCTACACGGCCGATGGGACCGCGACGAACGGCGAGATAGCGGCGGCCGGTGACACAGTCGCCGACGGGTACCGGGCCGACGCCTCGCCGACCGGTATCGCCATCGTGTTCAACGACGCGGGGGCGCTCATCCTCGATACGGTCCTCCAGAGCCTGCTGATAACGCTCGTGGGCTCGTCGCTGTTCCTGGTCGGCATCTACTGGGTGCTCGAAGGGAAACCGAGCCTTGGCGTGGTGAACGTCATCCCCATCGTGGTGGCCATCATCGGCCTCGTCGCGACGATGCGCTATCTCGGTATCGACTTCAACGCCATCAACGGGGGCATCCTCGCCATCACCGTCGGGCTGGGGACCGACTACGCCGTCCACGTCGTCCACCGCTTTGCCGACGAGCGCGAGCAGCGGGCACTGGAGCCCGCGCTGCGCCGGACCGTCGTCGGCACCGGCGGTGCGCTGACCGGCAGCATGCTCACGACTGTCGGCGGTATCGGCGTCCTCGTACTCGCGTTAAACCCCGTCATCGGGAACTTCGGGCTCCTGACGGCGCTGTCGGTCGTCTACGCCTACCTGGCATCGATGTTCATCCTCCCGTCGGTGCTTGTCCTGTGGGACCGGCTCCGGCGCTACGACGGCGCCAGCGGGACCGTCGCCGACACCGTCTTCCCGTGGACCGACGAGCCCGGCGTGACCACGGACCAGCGCCCTCCGAAAGCGGCGTCGGGCGGTGAGAAATGAGGGGCGGGAGACGGCGTTTATCCACGTCCGCCCCCTACCCGAGACGTAACGAACGACCCGACGACACAGCCGGAACGGAACCAACGATATGAACTACCAACGATACATCGACTGGGCCGACGACCGCATCGTCGAGGACTCCCGCAAGGTAGTCCTGACTTTTCTGGTCGTGACACTCGTCTTTAGCGCCGGGCTCGGCAACATCTCGACGAACGCCGGGACCCAGCAGTTCACGACCGGGCTGCCGGCCGAGGAGGCCTTCGAACAGGTCAACACCGAGTTCTCGCCCGCCTTCTCGGCGGATACCGGGCGCACCCAGCTGATACAGGAGGAGTCGAACGTGCTGGGCAAGCCCGCGATGTTGCGGATGCTCCGGGCACAGGAGTCCCTGGAGAAACACGAGGACCTCAGGGTGACCTCGACATCGAGCGCGGCCGCTATCGTCGCCCGCCAGCTGGACCCGTCGGCGACGACCACGGAGGCACAGATTCGGACCATCGAACGGGCCACTGACAGCGAGATAGACGCCGCCGTTGGGCGGGCCGCCGACAACCCGCGGTTCACGTCGCTGCTCAGCAACGACTTCAACCGGGAGTCGGCGTCGGCGTCGGCCACCATCGGCGTCGTCACTCACGAGCTGCCGGCCGGGCTCTCCTCGGGGTCGGGCCAGGGCGGGACCAGCCCCCTGACCGACATCCAGCGCCAGTCACAGTTCACCGTCGAGGCGGCGGGCGGCGGGTCGATAACGGTGTTCGGGTCGGGCATCCTCGCGGACGAGTTCTCCAACGTCGTCGCCGACTCGCTGATTCTGACGGTCCCCGCCGCGATACTGTTTATCCTCTTTTTCCTCGCTATCGCCTACCGCGACCTGGCCGACATGGCGCTGGGACTTGGCGCCCTGTTCATGGCCATCGTCTGGACCTTCGGCTTCATGGGCCTTGCCGGCATCCCGTTCTCACAGATGCTCATCGCGGTGCCACCGCTCCTGCTTGCGGTCGGCATCGACTTCGGCATCCACGCGGTCAACCGCTACCGCGAGGAGCGGGAGGGCGGGACCGGCATCGAGCAGTCGATGCGCATCACGACCGACCAGCTGCTGGTGGCCTTCGGTATCGTCACCGGGACGACAGTCATCGGCTTCCTCGCGAACCTCTCCAGTGATCTCCCGCCCATCCGCGACTTCGGCTACGTCGCCGCCGTCGGCATCGTCTTCACGTTCCTCATCTTCGGGGTCTTTCTCCCCGCCGCGAAAGTGGAACTCGACCGACTGCGCGAGGCGTACCCGATCCCCACGTTCAGCCAGCGCCCGCTCGGCTCGGAGGGGTCCCGGCTCGGCGACGTGTTGCGGGGCGGCGTCGCCATCGCCGAGCGCACCCCCGTCGCCTTCCTGCTGGTGATACTCGTCGTGACGGCCGGGGCCGGGGTGTACGCGACCGGCATCTCGACGTCGTTCTCCCAGGACGACTTCCTCCCGCCCGAGGACAACCCCGACTGGATCGAGTCGCTGCCCGAGCCCTTCGCCCCCAGCGAGTACACCGTCACCGAGACGACGAACTTCTTAGACGAGCGGTTCACCACGACACAGGGCGGCGGGGTAACGGTGTACGTCGAGGGGCCGATGCGACAGGACGACGCCTTGGAACAGATATATCGGGCCGGCGATGACCCCCCGGAGTCGTTCGTCCGCGAGGACAGCCGGGCCGAGTCGAGTTCGATCGTCACCGTCATCCAGGACCGCACCGAGCAGGACCCGCAGTTCCGGGCACTCGTTTCCCGCAACGACCGGAACGACAACGGCGTCCCCGACGACAACCTCGAAGAGATATACGACTACCTGCTGTCGTCGTCCTCGCGCGACGCCGCGCTCAACTACATCACCGAGGACTACCGGAGTGCCCGCATCACCTACGAGGTCGAGGCCGACGCAAGCGACGGCGAGGTGACCAGCGACGCGCAGGACGTCGCCGACCGGTTCCGCTTCGAGGCGACGGCGACGGGCAGTACCGTCGTCTTCCAGGCTGTCTCGGACGTCATCTTCGAGTCGGCCATCGTCTCGCTGACCATCGCGCTCTCGGGTACCGCCGTCTTCCTGCTTTTCATCTACTGGGTCATCGAGGGGCGGGCCTCGCTCGGCATCGTGAACATCGTCCCCGTCGTCGTCACCGTCGCCCTGCTCGCCGGGACGATGCGGTATCTGGGCATCCCGCTCAACGCCATCACGGGGACGATGCTGGCCCTGACTATCGGGCTGGGGGTTGACTACTCCGTCCACGTCGTCCACCGCTTTGCCGACGAGTACCACGAGTACGACCTCGTGACCGCGCTGGACCGCACGGTTCGGGGCACCGGCGGCGCGCTCTTTGGCAGTATGCTCACCACTGTCTTTGGCATCGGCGTCCTCGCGCTCGCCGTCTTCCCCGCCATCGGCCAGTTCGGCATCCTGACGGCGCTGTCTATCGTCTACGCCTTCTTTACCTCCCTGCTGGTCCTCCCGTCGACGCTGGTGGTCTGGCACCGCGCGACCAACGTCTGGCCCGGCTTCGGGAGCCTCAGGTGACGCCGGAACCCATCTCCGGGCGACGACTATAGTAACAATTGAAACGATTTACACACCGACCGCACTGCTGTCGTGCGGTCGGGTGTGCATTGATTTTCAATGGCTACTATAGCTGTTCGGCCGAGCGAACGCGGCTTCGGGCCGACCGCGGAGCGCCGGGCTGTCCGAAAGCGGTGCTGTCGGTGTGTACTGCACGCCGGGTACAACGAGAGCGGTCGTGTTCGGGACGAACACGGCGCGGATGCCTTTATCAGACCGGGTGGCTAGTGACCAGCTATGACCCACGTCGTCATCATCGGCGCCTACGGCAGCGCCGGCGCGGCCGTCGCTGGCGAACTCGCCCCCCTAGACGGAATCGACCTCACGCTCATCGACGACGGGGAGCCCGGCGGCGGACTCTGCATCCTCAAGGGGTGTATGCCCTCCAAAGAGGTGCTGTCGGCCGGCGCCCACCGGTTCCAGGCGCGCCACGACGAGCGCCTCGTCGGTGACCCGCCGGCGGTCGACCTCGAAGCGACGGTCGAGCGAAAGGACGACAACGTGCTGGGGTGGGCCAAACACCGCCGCGAGGGAATCCACGACCTGGCCGACCGGGAGGGCGTCGAGTTCGTCCACGCGACCGCCGAGTTCGTCGACGACCACACCGTCCGCGCGGGCGGGCGGACCTTCGACGCGGACTACATCGTCGTCGCCACCGGCTCGACGGTGAACGTCCCCGACACGCCCGGTATCGAAGACATCGACTACATGACCAGCGCCGACGTGCTCGACGCGACGGAACTGCCCGACTCGGGTCTCGTGCTGGGGTTTGGCTACATCGGGATGGAACTCGTGCCCTATCTCGCGGAGGCCGGGGGGATGGACCTCACCGTCGTCGAACACGACGCCCGACCCATCGACGAGGCCGACCCGGAGTTTGGGGACGCCGCCCGCGAGATATACGAGGAAAACTGGGACATCGAGATCCCGACGAACTGCCACGAGCAACGCCTGGAACCGACCGACGATGGCGGCGTTCGGCTGTACGTGGAGTTTGACGACGGGCGCGAGGCCTCCTACGAGGCCGACCAGCTGTTCTGTTTCACCGGCCGGCGACCAACGCTCGACGGACTGGGGCTAGAGCGGACCGGGATATCGACAGAGGGCGAGTGGGTCCGTGAGACGATGCAGACCGTCGACGCCGACCACGTCTACGCCGTCGGCGACGTCAACGGCAAAGAGCCCATCCTCCACGTCGCCAAGGAGCAAGGGGTCACCGCCGCCGAGAACATCCGACGCCAGGAAGCGGGCGCCGAGACACAGCCCTACGAGAACGTCCACCATCACGTCATCTTCTCGGGGCTGGGCGTCTACCCCTTCGCCCGCGTCGGCCACAGCGAGGCGAGCGCGCGGGCGGCCGGGCTGGAGGTGGTCACGGCGACGCGACAGGCCGGCGACGACGGCGTGTTCAAGTCCAAGGACGTCCCCGAGGGGCTCGCGAAGCTCGTGGTCGACGCCGGCGACGGCACGGTGCTGGGATGGCAGGGACTCCACTACCACGCCGATACATTCGCGAAGACGCTCCAGGTCGTCGTCGAACTGGGACTCGACGTGCGTGAGATCCCCGACCGCGCCTACCACCCGACGCTGCCGGAGAACCTCGACGGCCTGGTGCAGGACTGCGTCACGCAACTGGCGGAGTGAGCCGCTACTGCTGTGGCGTCGAGGGGTAGCGGTCCAGCTCGACGAACTCGGAGTTCCCACAGGCCCGACAGTCCCGCGGCGGTTGGTAGGTGTGGTCCGGCGGCTCGCCGTCGACGACGCCCGCGACGATGTTGTTGCAGTTCTCACAGACGAACTCCTTGGGTCGCTCTGGCGTGTGTGCCATATAATATTGTAAATTCTACACTTCTATAAGTATCCCGAAGCGCGTGCCGCCCGTCGCCCCCGGTGGCCGGGACCGGCCGCAGGTGCCGAGTACGGCGGAACGTGACCGCGGGAGCGGCGGGGACGCCGGCCGCTGTCAGTGGCTCGCGCTCACTCCGGGGCGCGCTCGGCCAGTACCGGTATCGCAGTCAGACGGTCGTCGCCCAGCGCCGCCCAGTCGACACCGCCGGGGCGCGGATACGGGGTCCCCGTCTCGACGGTCCGCTCGGGCGTCACGACGTAGTCCATCGGCACGTCGTGGGCGTCGACTGGGACGCTCGCGCCCGGGACAGCGCTTTCGGGGCCATCGATTACCTGCAGTTCGTGGACCGTCGTCAGGACCGGCGTCGCCTCCTCAACCAGCCCCAGCTCACACAGGACGGCGTACTCCAGGTCGCTGTACCCCTCGCCCTTACCGATGCGGGCCCCGTCTTCGGTGACCGCTACCGACCCCGAGACGACGAGGTCGATACCCGGGACGGCCTCGGGCCCGACCTGTCTGGCATGGTCGGCGACGTTCGAGACGGCCGGCGCGGCCTCGATGTCGTCGAGTTCGGCCGGGTCCAGCTCGTAGAAACAGCGCCGGTCACGCAGCCGCGGGACCGCCATGTACACCGTCTTGCCCGCCCGGAGCGCCGCCCGGCGCAGCGGGAGCTGTGGCGAGTCGGGATTGGCCTTGACCGTCTCGGCCCGCGCCCAGACATCGGTTTCGGTCACCCGCCGGGCGGCGTCGGCGGCGCCCTTGTAGTTCGGGATTCGGTCGTGGGGCGGGAAGGGGAACCGGGCGATGCCGTCCGCTTCCAGCCGGTCCCACACCCGCTCGCGAATCGCCTGCTTGTCCATAAGGAGTGGTGGAGTCGAGGTTACATACTGGTTGGCCAATCCGTCTCAGCCGATTACGAACAATGCCACTCCGAGCATACCGAGCAGGCCCACCCCGACGATGAGATACAGGAGCGCACGTCGTATCAGTCGGGCCTCGGCCCTCTCCTAGCCACTATCGGAGATGACGAACGGCGTACCGGTGAGCCCGCCGAGCTTTTTCGCCAGCGGCGACCGGGTGTCCGTGACGACGTACCGCTGGCCGTCCGGGGTCACGTCGGCCTCGGCCGCCGGGACCGCTTCCCCGGCAACGTACACCTGTTCGCCGACGTCGACTCGGCCGACCTTGTAGCGCCGTTCTCGATCAGGTTGCGCGTGGATGTCCTCCCCGAAGAGAAAGTCGGCGCCCTCGGAGTCGACGAGCAGTTCGTCGCCCCCGTCTTCGGCCACGAACGGGACCGAGTCACGGCCGTCGTCGACGGTCTTCCATTTGTTCCCTATTTGGTCGTCGTCCTGGTTCCTGCGCTCCTCGACTTCGTACCTGTAGGCCAGCGAGTCGGCCGTCTCGCGTGGCGGGTCGATGGTCTCCCGGTGCGGTTTTGCGACGCCCTCGACCTCGACGGCGCCGGGTCCCGTCACCGCGCCTGCCGAGGTGTCACGAAGCGTTTTCCACGCGCGCAACCGGCCGACACCGCTCAGCAGGAAGAACAGGCCGGCCACTGCGGAAACTCCCCCAATCCCAGCGTAAATCCAGTTGGCCATTGGTACTATATACCAATTGTCAAAATATTATACTTTCGGTGGGAGGGGGAATATTTAATCTGCAGCCGCGTGACCCAAAGGCCGTCCCGGCAACCCCAACCCACCCCGACTCACACGCGAACCGCCTGTGTCCCTACACCGGGGCTTTGGCGACCAGACTCACGCCTCTCGCGGCCGGCAGCGGGGCAAACGCAGAAGTGTCGTGGAGTTTAACTTTTTCGTGATGAGTGAGTCCCAAGCGGAGCCCGCGCTGGTGGCCGCCAAGTGTGAGGGGACGACGGATCTGCGAGTCGACGTGGGCGTGTTCGTCGCTCACGGGCCGGGGGCCGACCCGGACCGCCTGGAGTCGTTCGCTTCACAGGCCGTCGCGGACGCCGTCGAGGGGTTCGCCGCGGCGACGGCCGTCTCCTGGCGGTTTTTCCTCGAACCGTCACAGCGACTGGCCGACGCCGACCGGCGCCGTCCCTCGGAGTTTCTCGACCGGGCCACCCACGAGATGGCCGAGGGGCCCTACGATATGGTCCTGGTGGTAACCGACGCCCCGCTCGTCTCCCGACGCGAGCGGTTCGTCCCCGGGCTGGCCTCGCCGCTTGCCCGCGTGACGGTGCTTTCGACGCGGAACCTCCGCCGGGCGCCACGGGGCCAGCCGACGCGCCCGCTCGACGACGCCGCCGTCCGCTGGAACGGGGCGACGCTGCTGGTCCATCTCCTCGGGCACGTCCTGAGCGCTCGCCACGGCGACGCTGACGGCGGCGTCATGTCGGCCTTCGAGTTCCGGCCCGACAGGCGGACGGTCCCGCCGATGGACGCCGACGTAGCGGCGTCGCTCCGCCGGGTCGCGGGCGAGATACCTGCCGACGAGAGCCGGCCCCGGGGCGCGGTATCGCGTCTCGCCTTCCACGCGGCCAGCGCCGTCCGGAACCCCGGGCGGGTCCTGCGGGCGCTGGCCAACAGCCGCGCCCCGCTGCTCCCGCTGTCGCTGCCGAAGCTGTCGACCGCGGCGGTGGCGCCGACGCTGGTCATCGTCTTCAGCGCCGAGTCCTGGGACGTGGGCTTTCACATGGGGAACCTCACCGCGGCGCTGTTCGCGGCCGCCAGCGTCCTCGTCGCCGCCATGTATGTCTTTTTCGCCCAGAACCTCTCCTTTCCCCGCAAGCGCCACCGGGTCGTCACCGAGCACACGGCGCTTGTCAACGTCACCGTCTTCCTCGTGCTCGTGCTGGCGATGACCGGGCTGTTCGTCCTCGTCTGGGGCGTGATGCTCGTCATCGAGCTGGTTGTCTTCCCGCCCAACCTGATGTCGAACTGGCCGAGCCTAGAAGAGCCAAGCGTCGGCTTGCTCGACCTCGTCCGGACCGGCGCGTTCATCAGCACCATCGGCGTGCTGTCGGGGGCGCTCGCGGGCGGCCTGGAGAGCCGGACCATCGTCAGCCACCTGACGCTGTTCCTCGACCGACCCTGACGGGCGCGGGCTCGTTCGCTCGCGGTCACGCGCCGGTCGACCATCGAGTCAATGGACCGTCGGGCTGTATCTGCAGGCCGGTCGCAGATATGCCGCTACGTCGGTTCTACACCTGTTACCGCCGTGTAGCGCTGGGCGACAGCTGACCCCTTCGGCGAACGCCGGGAGACAGTCGTCCACGGGACCGTACACGTCGGCGCCGTCACGGGCAGCCAGGGAGCGGCTGCGGCCACAAAGCGCCCTTTCACCTGCCGGCAGTGGTACCAGTGGCCGGCCGGCCGACGAGCTATATCCCGCCTACCGCCCCGACGATGACAGCAATCGGATACACGCTTTCGAGCGAGGAGCACAGCCCCGCCGACCTGATCGAGTACGCCCGGCGAGGGGAGTCGGCCGGCTTCGACTTCCTCTCCATCTCTGACCACTACCACCCGTGGGTCCGCGAGCAGGGCCACGCGCCCTTCGTCTGGTCGACGCTGGGCGGAGTCGCCACCGCGACCGAGGACATCGACGTCGGCGTCGGCGTCTCAGCGCCGATACAGCGCGTTCACCCGGCCATCTACGCGCAGGCCGCCGCCACCGCCGCCGCGATGTTCGACGACCGCGAGTTCTACGCCGGCGTCGGCACCGGCGAGAACCTGAACGAACACGTGCTGGGCGACCGCTGGCCCGCACACGCCGTCCGCCTGGAGATGCTCGAAGAGGCCGTCGACGTGATACGAAGGCTCTGGAGCGGCGAGGAGGTCAGCCACTACGGGGACCACTACACCGTCGAGAACGCGCGGCTGTACACGCTGCCCGAGGAGACGCCGCCGATCTGTGTCTCCGCGTACGGCGAGCGGGCCGCCCGCACGGCGGCCGACATCGGCGACGGGTTCTGGTCGGTCGGCCCGCAGGAGGCCGTCGGGGTCTGGGAAGACCACGGCGGCGAGGGGCCCCGATTCTGTCAGCTGCAGGCGTGTGTGGCGGCGACCGAGGACGAAGCGGTCGAGACCGCCTACGAGAAGTGGCCCAACTCCGCCCTACCGGGCGAGCTGAGCGCCGAGCTGGCGACGCCGGCGCTGTTCGAGCAGGCGACCGAGATGGTCTCGAAGGAGGACATCGCCGAGGGGAGCGTCATCACCAACCCCGACCCGCAGGCCCACATCGACGCCATCGAAACGGCCGTCGACGCCGGCTACGACCACGTCTATGCCATGCAGATCGGGGACGACCAAGCGGCGCTGACGGAGATGTACGAAGCGGAAGTGCTGCCGTCGTTCTCGTGAGCGGCTGTCGTCTCATCGGCGTCACCGGTCGAGCACTTCCTCGGCGTTGTCCCGGGGCTGGTAGCCGAGCGTCTGCATCGTCTCAGTGAGCGTGAAGTACCGCCGGTCGTTGCGCGAGACAGCGTTGACGGTGACGGGGGTCTCGGGGAGGTCGGCCGTCACCGCCCGCCGGTGGACGGCCCGACAGTCCCGCGGGCTCAGCCACGTCGCTCGCGCAAAGCGGTCCCGGCCCGGCTCGACGCCGTCGCCGGTCGCCTCACGGAGGTCAGCCTCGCTCATGTACCAGCCGATTCGGAGGTTGACGACTTCGAGACCGTGTCGCTCGGCGTAGTACTTCGTCAGGGCCTCGCAGGCGGCCTTGCTCACGCCGTAGACGGAGTCGGGCGCGGCGGGCGCGTCGCCCCGGACGGGGCGGGCGTCGGCGAGTGTCGCCGTCTCCGGGTCGCGGTCGGTCGAGTTGTAGGCGCCGACGGCGTGGTTCGAGGAGGCGAAGACGACGCGGTCGATACCGTTCTCGACGGCGGCGTCGAGGACGTGTTTCGTCCCCTGGACGTTCGTCTCCGAGACCGTCTCCCACTCGGCCTCGGGCGAGGACGCCCCCGCGAGGTGGACGACGGCGTCGTAGCCGTCGAGTTTGGTAAGTACGCCGTCTGCATCGGTCACATCGAGCAACTCGCCGTCGATGTCGTCGGTCTCGGAGTGGGTGAACGGCGTCACGTCGGCGTCGCCGAAGGCGTTGACGAGCTCGCGGCCGACGTTGCCCGCCGCCCCGGTGAGTGCGATTCGGACCATGAGAGTGTTAGATAATCTATACTTGTAGGCCCACGGCCTGACTGTGCGGTCGGATTCCCGGGCGAACATCGTTCAGAGACCGGGGAGCCCGTAGTCGACGGCGGCGCGGAACGCGCCCTGAACGACCTCCGAGAGCGCGGGGTGGACGTGTATCGTCTCCGCAATCCCCCGAGCGTCGGCCCCGGCCGCGACGGCCGTGCTCACCTCGTGAATCAGCGTCGCGGCATCCGGACCGACGACGTGACAGCCAAGTACCTCGCCGTCCGTGCCGACGATAGCCTTCGCGAAGCCGCCCTCGTCGCGCAGGGCCGCCCCGAGGGCCGTGTCATCGTAGGCGCAGGTCCCGACCGCGTACTCGCCGTCCACGTCGCCCTCCGTCTGGCCGAGACCGGCGACGTGTGGCGACCCGAAGACGGCGTGGGCCATCCCCGGGTATTCGACGGGCCGCTCGTTCCCGCGGACGGCGTTCTCGACGGCGTACTCGGCCTCCTTGTCGCCGGAATGTTTGAACATGTAGTTGCCCGCGATGTCGCCGATGGCGTAGACGCCGTCGACCGACGTGCGGAGGCGGTCGTCGGTCTCGACGAACCCCCTGTCGTCGGTCTCGTGCCGGCCGCCGAGACGTTCCAGAGGTCGCTGTTAGGTTGGCGTCCGGTCGCCACGAGGAGCCGGTCGCCGCGGCGCTCGATTTGCTCCCCGCTCTCGGACTCGGCCGTGACCACGCGCTCGCCGCCGTCGTCCGCGATGGCCGTCACCGAGAAGCCCAGCTGCAGGTCGTGTTTCTCACGGTAGGCCTCGGTGAGGCGCTCAGCGATGTCCGAGTCCTCCCGGTCGAGGAGCACGTCGCCGTGGCCGACGATAGTCACGTCGCTCCCCATCTGGCCGAAGAAGTGGCTCAACTCGACGGCGATGTAGCCCCCGCCGACCACCACCAGCCGGTCGGGGACGCTGTCGAGACGGAGCGCCTCGTCGCTCGTGAGAAAGGGCGTCTCGTCGGTCCCCGCTATCGACTCGGGAACCACCGGCCGGGAGCCGCCGGCGAGGACGATTCGGTCGGCCGTGAACCGGTCGCCGTCGGAACCCTCAGTGTCGACCGCCACCGTCCGGGGGCCGACGAAGCGGCCCTCGGCCCGGTATACGGTGGGCCCGTCGCGCTCGCGTGCCCGACGGGCCTTCGCTTCGGCCTCCTCGGTGACGGTCGCGGTCACGTCGTCCACGATGTCCGCGAACGCGACGCCGTCGACAGAGGCGTCGATACCGAGCTCGGCGGCGTGGCGGACCGCCTCGACGATGTCCGCACGACGGATGAGCTTCTTCGAGGGGTTACAGCCGCGGTTCAGACAGGTGCCGCCCAGCCGCCCGCGCTCGACGAGGGCCGTCTCCAGCCCCGCGTCGGCCGCCGCGGCGGCGACCAGGTTGCCGGTCCCGCCGCCGAGCACGGTGATGTCGTAATCTGGCATCGTATCAATTAGTTGTACCTTCTGCGGGGTGACTCTTGTGCCGGCGGTCGCTTTTCCGGCTGCCGGACGTAGCCACGTGCAGGACCCATCAATCATGCAATGTTTCGACTGCGGTGGCCCCAGCGGGAGGCGGGCCGATGAGTGACGGCGACTACAAGCCGATATCGGCGTACGGGCTCGTCGGGAACGTAGAGACCGCCGCACTCGTCGGCACCGACGGCTCGGTCGACTGGTTCCCGTTTCCCCACGTCGAGTCGCCGAGCCTCTTCGCCGCGATTCTCGACGCCGAGCGGGGCGGGCGGTTCCGCGTCGGTCCGACCGACGAGCGGACGGGTACACAGCGCTACCGTGACGGGACGAACGTCCTCGAAACGCGGTTCGAGACCGGCGGCGGCACCCTGACCGTGACCGATTTCATGCCGCCGGCCGACGCCGTCGACCACCCGAGTCGGGTGCTCTACCGACGGCTCGACTGCGAGGGGGACCCGGTCCAGGTCGAACTCGTGTTCGACCCCGCCTTCGACTACGGCCGGGCCGAGGCGACCTTCGAACGGACCGGGGGCGGACTCCGCGCGTCCGGTCCGGCGGAGCGGATGACGCTCGAATCGGCGTTCGACCTGGAACTCGACCGCGACGCGGGCCTGGCCACGGGAACGGCGACCCTCGACCCGGGAACGACCGAGTGGGTGCTGTTGCGCTGTACCGGCGCCGAGGACGCTGCCGGCGATCCCGCAGCGGCGCTCTCGGACACGGTCGACTACTGGCGCGACTGGTGTCACGACTGCCCCTCGGAGGGGTGTGTCTTCGGCGGCCCCTGGCACGACCACGTCGTCCGCTCCGGGCTGACGTTGAAGCTGCTCACACACGCCGAGTCGGGGGCTATCGCCGCCGCGCCGACGACCTCCCTCCCCGAGGACATCGGCGGCGTTCGGAACTGGGACTACCGGTACAACTGGCTGCGTGACGCCGGCTTCACCGTCCAGGCGCTGTCGAACCTCGGCCACGTCGGGGCCGCAGTGGACTACGTCTCGTGGTTCGTCGACCTCTGCTCGGCTTCGGACCCGGGGTCGATCCAGCCGCTGTACGGCCTCCACGGCGAGACCGAACTGCCCGAACGCGAACTCGACCACCTCTCGGGCTACCGCGATTCGCGGCCGGTCCGGGTCGGGAACGGCGCCGCCGACCAGCGCCAGCTCGATATCTACGGCGAGCTCCTGCTTGCGGTGGACGAGCTCCACAGCCACGACCGCGGTCTCTCGGACGAGACGTGGACCGTCGTCCGGAACATCGTCAACTACGTCACCGAGGTCTGGGACGAGCCCGACGCCGGCATCTGGGAGGTCCGGGACGGCCCGAAACAGTTCGTCTACTCGAAGGTGCTCTGCTGGACCGCGCTCGACCGCGGTATCGCCCTCGCGAACGCCCACGGTTACGACGCCCCAGTCGAGACGTGGCGGGAGACACAGGCGGTGATTCGCGAGTCCGTCCTGACGGAGGGGTACGACGACGACCTCGGCGCCTTCGTCCAGACCTACGGCGACGGGCAAACGCTGGACGCGACCGGACTGCTCATCCCCGTGGTCGGTTTCCTCCCCTTCGACGACGAGCGCGTCCGGGGGACCATCGACGCCGTCGAGGCCCGGCTCCTGGAAGGCGAAGCGCTGGTCAGGCGCTACGACGGCGACGACGGGCTCCCCGGCGACGAGGGCGCGTTCGTCCTCTGTGCGTGCTGGCTCGTCGACGCGCTGGCCCTGTCGGGCCGCGCCGGGGAAGCCGCCAACCGGCTGGCGACGCTGGTCGAGTACGTCAACTCGCTCGGACTCGTCGCCGAGGAACTCGACCCCGCCGACGGGACCTACCTCGGGAACTACCCGCAGGCCTTCAGCCACATCGGCCTCGTCAACAGCGCGCTCTACGTCGGCGCGGCACGGGGCGACCCCCTCCCCGGCCCGCCGCCGATGGGCATCCGTCTCGGGGAGCCAGTCGGTATCGACGGCGGCTGATACTGCCGGCTGTACGTTCGTACCGACAGTCGCGGACGACTGCGAGCGGCGTCGTATGCAGGGCCTATGTGAGCTCTCAGAGCGCGCTCTAGCCGTAGAAAGCTAGCCTCGGCACTCACACTCACAATCGATCCATAGTGGGTATGCTTAGCGTGTCTATAGAGCCCGCTCGTTCTGTTACTTTTCATCCAGCATCCGGATGCCACGCTCCACGACTGCTTCGGTCACGAAGAGACTAGTTTCACGCTGAAGTGCCTGCATACGCGACGCCGCTTCATCTTTGTCGAGCAATCCGCGGCCGTGCCCGAGCGCGATGACGCCGATAGAACCGTGCACGTCGATATCCCCCTCGGATGCCGCCTCTCGGGCGGCGAGGTCGTCAGTCAAGAGAACGGTTCCCGACTCTTTCGCAACCGCAATCGCGGCGCGTTCTCCGGACTCAATTCTATCTTCGTCCGCCTCAACGAGTTCGTATGAGATGTCAGAGATCTCATCCGGAACGCCACCCCTCTGGATTTCATCGTAGACTGCCTCCGGAATCAGGAGCGTATCGAACGCTGACAGTAGTTCAAGTGAATCGATTTCGGCGAGGTGAATCAGCGGTCCCGCATCCGAAACGGCCCCAAGCGTCACGCGTTCACGCCCCAACCGATGTCCTCCTCGACGACCTCGCGCTCCCGCTCCGCTCGTTCGACTTTCGTCCGACCGACGCGCTCGATGGCTTCATCTCTCTCGAGTTCTCCGTCGAGGTACTGTGCGAGCACGAGGTCCTCCCAGAGGTCTTCAAGACCACGTTCAAGTGCCCGCTCGAAAACCTCAGACTCGGGAAGGCCACGCGCCTTCGCGATTTCTTGAACTCGGTCGGAAATTTCGGCGGCCATACTGGGTGATTGTTCGGCAACGTTCTTAAATCCGTGTCTGCCCCTGACGATGAGCTGACCGGGGCCTATGTCTACTGTGGCTACGGCCAGACACCTTTAGAGACGTCTTCTGCCCCGAAAAATAGCGGCCTCGGCACTCATAGGGTTCGTCACCGCCGGGGAGTCACCCCGGCTCGGAACACCGGCTCGTCATCGGCCGGCTCAGTGTACCCGCGGCTGCCCGTTGGTCCTTTCGGATGGTCGAACCCGACGACAGGCGGCGTCGGTGTCGTCGCTTCTAGTTCGTCGTCGTGATCTCGACCACGTCGCGGTGGTCCAGTTCCGTGTCGGCGCCGATCTGGCGCTGGGAGCGCACGTCGTGGGCGTGGAGGAACCCCTCGCCGATGTCGGTGTGCAGGAAGTAGGCGAAGTCCTCGGCGGTCGAGCCGTCGGGGAGGACGAAACAGTCCTGCAGGAAGGTGCCGTCGTCCTGTGGTTTCCGCGCGCCGGGGAACACCGCGATGGCTTCGAGTTCCTCGAACAGCGCAGTCTCCAGGGCCCGCTGGACGCCGGTGCCGTCGAAGGCATCGACGAACTCGCGTATCTGTTCGAGGCCGGCGGCTTTCTCCTCGGGCAGGTCCGCCAGAATCTCGAAGTCGGTGTCGCCCGGCCGGTAGTCGAGAACGTCCTGTTCGGCGCCGTTCTTGAGCGCCTTCTCGGCGTGAGCCGAGACGGGAACGAACGTGAGGTGCTCGTAGTCGGGGTCGGTCGTAATCGGCTCCCAGTTGTCCTGTGCGGCCTCGGTGTCCATCTTGTTGGCCGCGATGACCATCGGCTTCGTCCGGATGCGTATCTCCCGAGCGAGGGCTTCGCGGTCGTCGTCGTCCCACGCGTCGGGGTCCAGTTCCAGGTCGAGCGAGAGGACGACCTGCTTGATTTCGTCGGCGTTGATGCCGAAGGCGGACATCTGTTCGGCGAGGTCGTCCTCGACGTCTTTCTCCTCGCCGTGGTAGCCCGAACGGTAGCGCTCGATGCCTTTCTCCAGCACGTCGAGATACCACATGTCCAGTTCGTTCTCAAGGAAGTCGATGTCCTCGCGGGGGTCGTGGTCCTCCGTGGGTTCGCCTTCGAGGTCCGTCTCCCCCGTGAAGTCGACGACGTGGATGAGCACGTCGGCCTCGTTGAGGTCCGAGAGGAACTGGTTGCCCAGGCCCTTGCCCTCGTGGGCGCCCGGGACCAGCCCGGCCACGTCGACGAGTTTCGTCGGCACGAACCGAACGCCGTCGTCACAGTAGCCGTGGTTTGGCGTACAGGAGTGTTCGAACTCCGGGGCCGCACAGTCGACGCGGACGTAGGCCTCGCCCATCGAGGGGTCAATGGTGGTAAACGGGTACGCGCCCTCGGGCACGTCGTTCATCGTCGCCGCGTTGAAGAAGGTGGACTTGCCGACAGAGGGCTTGCCGACGAGTCCGATCTTGTAGCTCATTGCGGGAAGGAGTACAGAGAGCGGCTAAAGCGTTGTCAAACGGACCGAGAGCGTGTGAGAGTCGCAAACAAGCGGGCAGAAAGGGGCAGAGAGTACGTCGTTCATCGTCGCCGTCGCAAAATCGCGCTGCGATTTTGCGGCTCGTCAGAGCTTTGCTCTGACGGCAGCGTTGAAGAAGGTGGACTTGCCGACAGAGGGTGAGCGAACCGTAGGTTCGCGATCCTCGTCGGACCGGCGGTCCGACGGTGGCTTGCCGACGAGTCCGATCTTGTAGCTCATTGCGGGAAGGAGTACAGAGAGCGGCTAAAGCGTTGGCAAACGTGACGAGAGCGTGTGAGAGTCGCAAACAAGCGGTCGGGCGGGCGTGTTCGGAACCGGCGGATGGCCATTATACATAAGGCGTTCCGCTCGAATCGTCCTGTCGAACACAGATGGATCGACAGCTCTTCGACAGCTCGGAGACGGGTACCCGCCGGAGCGTCCTGTTCGCGATTACCGTCGCGACCGGAGCGCTGTGTTTCGCGGCGGCGACCTCGGTCGTCGTCAGCGGCGCGAGCGCGGCGTTCGCGACGCTGCTCGGCGCTATCGGCGTCGTCGTCCTCGTCTTCGGCGGCTATCTCCAGCAGGGCCGCTTCGAACGGCTGGTCGACGACGACCAGCTCATCTGGCACCAGGAGTAGGGGGCCGGCGGCCCGCAGCCGCCAATCCCTCGTGCGCCATCGAGCCGGGCGTACCCGCCGGCCACGACAGCGGCAAATCAGGCCTCGGACCCCAGCAGTCCCGGATAGTCGGCGATGAGACCGTCGACACCCGCCCCAACAAGTCGCCGGGCCTGGTACCAGGTCCGGACAGTGTATGCGTTCAGCTCCCGGCTCTCGTCGTGAGCGACCGCAACGAGATCATCGACCGCGTGGGACGCGTCGTCGAAAAAGGGCGTCCCCGGCACCGTATCGAGCGCGACGTGTATCGCATCACAGTCGTACCGGCGGGCGATGTCCAGCCCGGCCCGGGCGTCCGAGGCGACGAGGACGGCGAGCGGAACCGACCTGTCTTGCTCGTGGACGGTCGAGAGCGCGGCCTCGTAGAACGAGGAGACCAGAACGTCGTTGTCGTACTCGAAGACGATGTCAAGGACGCGCTCGGTGAAGGGCCGCCAGATGTCCGCCTGGACCGCCAGGGCCTCGCCCGAGAGGACCGTCTCGAACGCCAGGTCGTCGCTGCCCGGGTTCTTGAACTCGACGTTGACCCCCACGCTCGCCGGAATCGCGTCCAGCACCTCGGTGAGCGTCGGGACCGTCTGCCCGGTTCCCAGCACCCTCGCACCGGTCACGGTCTCGGTGTCGGTCTCCCAGACGGTGCCCGAGCGGTCCGTCAGCCCGCCGTCGGCGCGTCCACCGAGAGTGTCGTCGTGGAAGACGACCGGGGTACCGTCCGCCGTCGGAACCACGTCTATCTCGACCATATCGGCGGGAGCGTGGCCTGCGTCCGGCCCGCCGTTTGCGGCCGCCTCGACGGCTGCCACGGTGTTCTCGGGGTACCGACCGGCGAACCCGCGGTGGGCGATGACGGTCACGTCCCGGCTGGCCGACGTCATCCTCACTCCCCGACCCGCTCGCGGGCCGCAGCGACCACCAGCGGCAGCGTGATGGTCGCGTCGGCGTAGACGGAGACGTTCCGGGCGTCTTTCTCTAACTTCCCCCACGACCGGGCCTCGTCCAGCGTCGCGCCCGAGAGCCCGCCGGTGTTTGCCGGGTCCATCGTCAGCTGGACGGCGTAGTCGTAGGCGTCGGGCGAGACCAGCATCGTCTGGAGGACGTAGTTCTTCGGGACGCCCCCGCCCACTACGAGCGCACCGGCGCTGTCGGCCTCGTAGGCGATATCGGTGATATCGGTCATGTCCGCGAGCGCGTCGACGGTAAAGTCGCTCGTCTGGGAGTACATCCAGGCCTGCAGCCCCAGGACGGAGTCCTGGAAGGCGGGACAGTACACCGGCACGTCGTTCTCGTAGGCGGCGGCCAGCACCCCGGCGTCCTCGGCGATTCCCTCTGCCTCGTTGACCTCGGCGTTTGCCCGGCCCAGTTCCTCGGTCATGCGCTGGATGGAGACCGCGCCCTCGTCTTCGAGGACGGTAAAGACCTCCTCGCGGAGGTGGTTCTCGAACAGCGCGAAGTGCTCCTGTGGGAGGTAGACGTTGTAGATGCGGTCGACGCCCTCGTCGCGCAGCGTCTCGTCGTGTTCGCGCTCGGTGTGACCCTCGGCGGTGACCTCGCCGTGGTGGTGTTTGCCGCCGATGGCCTCGATGGTGTCGTGGGTGCAGTTGGCCCCGGTCGTGACGAGCACGTCGACGTGGCCGTCCCGGATGAGTTCGGAGACGACAGCGCGCATCCCCGTGGGGACCATCGCGCCGGCCAGCCCGACGAAGGTCGTCACGTCGTCGTCGAGCATCTCGGCGTAGATGTCGACGGCCTCGTGGAGGTCAGCGGCGCCGATACCCGCCTGGCCGTAGCTGTCGGCCAGTTCGCCGACGGTCATCCCGGCGCGCGCCTCGGCGTGGCCGATGGGGTCGTGACAGAACGTCTCTCGGTCCTCGTGGTCGCTCATTGGCACTGTGTGGTGGGGCGGCGGGCTTCAACGGCGTGGTTTCGGACCGGAACCGTAACCGTCGACACCCTGGCCCGCAAGGCCACCAGTGTGTCCGCATCGACAAGCCGACGGCGGTCCCTCTGGGTCATCGTCGCGGCGGCGACGCTGACGGTGATGGCCGGGGCGGTACTCGGACCGGTCGTCCCCCGGATACAGGCCGAACTCGGCGTCTCGGGGACGGCCGCCGGGCTCATCATCACGACCCACGGCGGGGTCATCGTCCTCGCGAGCCCGCTGATGGGGTCGCTCGTCGACCGGGTCGGGCCGCGCCGCCCCTTCGTCGGCGGCCTCTTCGTCTACGGCGTCGGCGGGGGCGCGGGACTGGTCATCGACAGCTTCGTCCCGCTCCTGCTCTCGCGGGTCGTCCTCGGCGTCGGGACGGCGGCGGTGTACACCGCGATTACGGTGCTCATCTACGAACTGTACGAGGGCCAGTCGATGGAGCGGGCGCTGGGCTACCGCAGCGGCGCCAACAGCGCCGGGGCCGCGGTGTGGCCCCTCGTCGGCGGCGCGGCCGGCGCAGTGGCCTGGAACCTCCCCTTCGGCGTCTATCTCATCGCTGTCCCGCTCGGGCTGGTCGCGGTCCTGACGATTCCGGAGACGCGCGATAGCGCGGCCGAGACGGAAGCCAACGGCGACGACTCGGACTCCGCCCTCAGCGACCGGCTCCGAGCGACGCTTGCGGTCTTCCGCCGGCAACCGCCGCTCCTGCTGGTCTATCTGCTCTACTTCGGCGCGAACGCGCTCCTCTATGCCGTCGTGGTGTTCTACCCGCAGTTCCTGCCGTCGATAGGCGTCAGCTCCTCGTTCGCCATCAGCCTCTATCTGGCCGCCAACGGCGTCGCCGGCGGCGTCTCGGCGGCGGTGTACGACCGGCTCATAGACCGCGCCGGGCGGACCACGCTCGTCGGCGTCGCCTTCCTGCTCTGGCTTGTGAGCTTCGGGGCGGCGACAGTGGTCCGGACGGCGGCGGCCGCGGTGGTTCCGGTCGTCCTCCTCGGTCTCGGTATCGGACTGGTCTTTCCCTCGACGTTCGCCTGGGTCGAGCAGTTCGCCCCGCCGGACCGACAGGGGCAGTTCAGCGCCTACGTCGCCTCCTTTGGCTACACCGGGCAGTTCCTCTCGCCGCTCATGTTCGGCCCGCTGGTCCCCGTCGTCGGCGTCCGCGGCGTGTTCGCCGTCGCCGGTGTGACCGCCGGACTCGCCGCCCTCGGGCTCGGGGCGGCCTCGCTCCGGCGGTAGTCGGCGTCGCGTCCAGCCACATCGGCCACACCCCAACAACGGCCAGAATCCTTTTCATCCGAATGCCAGTTATCTACGGCGTGGAGACCGCACTTCTCACGATGCTCGTGGTGTTTTCCCTGGCCCTCCTCACGGGTATCGCCGGGTTCGTCCTGCTGCCGGCAACGTGGGCCCCGGTGTTTGCGTCGGTCGCCGGCGTCTCCAGTCTCGGGCTGGGCGTGACCGGCTATGCCATCCGCAAGCGGTGAGGGCACACTAGGCAAGCGCCAGGGGCGCCCCACAGCAGTCCGAACGGTAACGGTCGCGCTCGCGGACCAGCTTGCAGTCCCGGTAGCGCCGGGCGACCAGCCCGCCACACGCTTCGCAGGTGAGCACGTATTTTGCGTCCGCGAAGGCCGGACAGTGAACGTCGGTGTCCAGTTCGGCCGCGCGCTCGCGGAAAGCCGCGCCGTGGTCGGTCGTCCCGTCGCGCTGGTACTGCTCGACGTGGATGAGTTCGTGACGCAGCGTCGCCGCCCACTCGGCCCGGTCGAACGTATCGAACGCCTCTCGGGTGAGCGAAAGCGTACACGGGAGGGGACGGCCGTCGGCCCCGTCGACAGCGTCCCAGTCGTAGGGCTCTCCAACGGCGGCGTCGGGGAGTTTCGGCCGCTTGACCGCCGCGGCACGGCGCTTGGCCCGGTGGGAAACGTCCCACTCGACGAGGTCAAAGCGCACGTCGACGCCGCGCTCGCGGCGGACCTCGCGGCAGTAGCGCCGCGACCAGGCGACGACCTCCGCGTCCGTCTCGACGGCCGCGTACGCCACGTTGTCCGTCACAGCCCGGTCGGACAGTCGATGTAGGTCGTCTCCGGGCCCCACGCTTCGAGCAGTGACGCAAGCGCCTCGACGCCGAACGTCTCGGTGGCGTAGTGGCCCGCGAGGACGACGTTGATGCCGGCTTCCCGGGCCTCGTGGTAGGCCTGCTGTTTCCCCTCGCCGGTAATTAACACGTCCGCGCCGGCGTCGGCGGCCTCACCGAGCCAGTCGACGCCGCTGCCGGTGACGATGGCGACGTCTTCGACGGTCTCAGGGCCGAAATCGAGCGTCTGGACCGACTGGCCGCCGGTGGCGAGGCCGGCCTCCAGGTCGGCCGCCAGCTCCGAGAGTGCCGTCGCCTCGGCCAGGCGGCCCCGCTGGCCGATGTATTCCCCGCCCATCCGGCCGAACGGCGCCCGGTTCCCCAGGTCCAGCAGGTCCGCCAGCCCGGCGGCGTTGCCAAGCCGCTGGTGGCCATCAAGGGGGAGGTGGGCGACGTACAGCGCGAGGTCGCTCTCGATAAGCGGCGCGATACGTCGGTAGTTCGAGTCGGTGACACGCTCGATAGAGCCCCAGACGATGCCGTGGTGGGTCACGAGCAGGTCCGCGCCGGCCTCGCTCGCCCGCTCGATGGTCTCGACCGCGGCGTCGACCGCGACCGCGACAGTCTCGACCTCCCTGTCGGCGGGTCCGACCTGGAGCCCGTTCGGGCTGGCGTCGATGTCGGCGTACGCCTCTGTGTCGAGTTCCTCGTCAAGTCGGCTGGCGATGTCCCCTGCGTGCATTGGCGGCCCTTCGGGGTCGGGGATGGTAGGTTTTCGGCTCGGAGCGCGGGGAGATGCCACACGTTCCGACTGCCCGATGCTCACCCCGTAGCCGCTCGCAACACGCTCACCGCTGGGTTCGGTTGTACTCGTAGACGCCGACACCGCTGTTGTGGTACACCGGGGTGAACCGGTCGCTGGCACGCATGGACTCGTGGAGCGCCGGCGAAATCGTCGCCCCGCCCCGGCCGGAGACGAACCAGCCCCGGGGGACGTAGACGTAATCGACCTCCGAGGCGAACTCGTACTCGGTAAGCGTCCCGGCCACACACAAGGCGTTCCAGCAGTCCGTGAGCCGGTTCTGGGCCGACTCGTGTCTGTCGAACGTCCCCCCGCCCGACCACTCGGTCCCGTACTTCACGATGACCGACGTGCGGTTCGCCAGATACGGGAACCACTCGCTCGACCCGCCGATGACGGCGACCCGGGCGTCCGTGGCGGTCTCGTTTTCTATCCACTCCATCGCCGTCCGGTCGTCCGAGTCGGCGTACACCGGCAGCGGGCTGTTCGGGCTCGTACCCGACGCCGCGACCATGTTCTGGGCCACGAACGGCCCGACGAGGACGACGACGAACGCGATGGCGACCACCTGCTGGGCGGACAGGTCAGGCGGGTCGAACCGCTGGGTCACGCGGTCCGGGACAGCGTCGCCCCAGTCGGGCAGGTCCAGCCGGTCGAGGTCAAGCCCCGCGAGCAGGGAGTAGGTGACCGCAAGCCCCATCGCGCCGAGCGGCGCGATAAAGACGAGCCCGAGGCGGCCGTGGGGCGGCACCAGGAGGACGACGGGGGCGGCCAGCCAGGCGGGCAGTTGCCAGTTCCCCCGAGCGACCGCCACAACGGTGCCAAATACCGCGAAGACGGCGGGCCAGTTCAGGACGTAGCCGCCGTCCAGAAACCAATTCGCTAGCGCGCCCAGGTCGGAGAGACTGTGATTCACCGAGCCATGTGAGCCCGCGCCGTTGAAGAAGATCCCCGGGCCGTGGGTCGTGGCGACGGTGAGCCACCACGGGCTGGCGATGACCAGCCCACCGACGGCGACAGCCACACCGGCCGCGAGCCCCCGCGGCGACCGGTCCCAGACGAGCCACGCGGCGGCGACGCCCGCCCCCGCCGCCGCGGCGTGGACGGGATGGGTCAGGACGACCAGTCCCCAGCCGACGGTCGCGGTCGCCAGCGCCCGCCGACCGCCGCCGTTCGCGAAGTGCTGGTAGGCCCCCAGCAGTGCGACCAGCATGAACAGGAATCCCAGCCCCCGGACGAAGCCGCTGGCCCCGACGAGGAACACGTTCAGCGTGACGTGCGTGCCGGCGATGACGCCGGCGAGACACCCCGTCTCGGGGCTGTCGGTGAGCACCACCGTGAGGTGATACAGCAGCGCGACGATGCCCAGGAGAACGACCGGCGACCCAAACCGGAGTAGCGCCGCGCCGTCGACGCCCAGCCGCAGGAAGACGGCCATGATGTAAAATCCCAGCGGTGGGTAGGCGAAGGGGATACCCTCGGTCGTGAATCCCTGAATCGTCACCGGCAACGTGCCGGATTCGGCGACGGCCGACGCCATCTGCAGAAAGAGCCCACCCAGAAGTGCCGGGAACTCGTGGCTGTGGAGGTACGCGACCTGAACGGCCACAGAGGCACAGAGAGCCACCAGCAAGAGCTTCCAGTACCGAGTCAGTCGCATATACTTCCGGCAGTGTAAGGATACGCATAATATTGTTGATCCGAATCAGATCGGTCCGAATAGCACCGTAATCGGCCCTGTCGCTCGTGGTTACAGCGTCGTGGAGAAGTGGGCCGGCGCGAATCACACACCGAGGTCGTGATACCCCCGTTCATCGCCCGTCGTCGAAATCGTCCGGCAGTACTCGGTGGCCGCTTCCGCCGCTCTCGCTGTGGCCTTGGACGGCAACGCCGCCCTAGGTCGCTAACCAGCGGGCGTCGTCCAGCTCGTCGAGGACGATCTTAGAGCTGTGACCCCACGGGTCGGAGTCAGCGATGTTCGTCTATCCAGTAACACCACTCGCCGAAATCCTCGGCCCCACACTGTTCGGCGATAGACTGGAGCGTCCCTATTCTGATCCGGTCGTGCATCGGAACGGTCACCGTCCGTCCCTCGCCAGTGTCGGGATTACGATACTTGAGTACTGCATGACTGCCGCGCTGGCGGTCCCGAGCATAGCCGAAGCTCGTCAGAACGGAGACGATTTCCTCACCCGAGAAGTCCCGTGGCGGCCCCGTCACGAGTCAAACCAAGGCGCATCCGGCGTCGGTGCGTCCGACTCGTCAGCACGGGCCTCTTTGGTGAGTTCGACAGCTTCATCGAGATTCGACAGCGCTTCTCGGCGCGTCTCGCCTTGGCTAGCTACGCCCGTCTCCTCGTCGACTGCCGACCAACCGCCGTCGTCTTCCTCAATAAGACGAATCTCCCGTCCTGTACTCATACTATTTAGTAGGTGAATCTACAGCATAAGAGTTCGGGAGAGTACCCGGATGAGACCGATCTGTTACCGGACCACCCGGGACCGGCGGGTATGGCCCTACGAACGGCCTGGGCAACTATGTTCGAAAAGCTCGCACGGTTGACGCAATCACTGGGGGTTTACCGCTCGCAACGACTGGAGCCTATACCGGCCGCTAAGTGTTATAGAACGCCACAAAAAGGGTTGTATGGTATGGGCCGGCGCGATTCAGATTTAATCGGTCTCGTAGGCGTCTCAGTACGCTCTCCGGTCGGTTTCTGATTCGTGTTAATCATCGGTATCGAAATCGAGGTTGTCGACGAGCGAGCGGCGGCGGTCCTCCATGCGCTCACGGAGGCGTTCGCGTCGCTGCTCGGGACTCGCTTTGTCGTAGTGCTGTTCAATTGTCTTCCGCGTCGCGTTGACCCGCTCGGCAACGTCCTGGGGCGGCCAGCCGATGTTCAACAGCCAGGTAATCGTTCCAGTGCGGATATGGTGAGGCGCCCGCGATGAGGGGCACTTACTGGCGTGGTTCCGCTCCGTCCACTGGCAGGCCGCGATATCCTTCTCGTGGGGACAGTAGTTGTGGGTACACGGCAGCGTCGCCAGATAGCACCAGACCCGAACCGTGTCACTCGTCGGTCGGCCCTGGGTACTCGCGATGAGTGGCTGGCGGCCGTGGTCGTCCCGCGTGTCGTAGCGATACTCCGCGATATAGGTCCGGAGTACGTCGCCGGCCGGCTCGGGCAGCGCCACCGGCCGCTCGCCTTCGAGCTTGTTCTTGAGCGGCGTGCCCGTATCCGGCCGGTGCCGGAACATCACGTAAGGCGACCCGTCGAGATGGGCGTCCCGAACGTCGAGCCCGCGAATACTCCCCTGGCGGGCTCCAGTGAACCACAGCAACTCCAGCAGCGCGTGCTGGCGAGTACCGTAGTCGCTGTCTGACTGCCGATAGTAAGACAGCAGCGACCGCGCAGCGTCGGCTGACAGCTTCGTATCACTGGAGCGGTCGGCCGGGTCGATATCAGGGATGCGGACCGACTCGGCGAGCCCATCGTCGACGGCACCGATGTCTTCGAGGAACTCCGCGAACACGCGGAGGGTCCACATCTCCCCCTCCAGCGTGACCGCCTTGACATCGGCACTCCGGTACTCGTAGAACTCATCGATGTCGTAGCGGCGCAGCTGGCCGACGGTCTCGATGCCGACCGACTCACACCACTCGACGAATAGCTTCAGTCGGTAGCTCCACCCCTCGATACTCTCTTTCGTCGCATCTGAGCGACGCCGCCGGAGATACCGCTCGACGGCCTCGCTCGGCGACAAATCTTCGGGGTCGGGTCTACGGCGGCGGCGGCCGGTCACGCCGATTCCCTCCGGTCGAGGTCGCGGTCGTACGGACCCACGGGCGTCAGCAGTCGCACCTGGTCACGCTCAAGCAGCCCACCGTCGCGGCGGTCGCGCAGCCTGTGGAACACACCGTCCACGTCGTCGCGCCGGGCACACTTCGCACACCAGAAATGGTGGTTCGTGGGCTCCCACGACCGGTGGCCCCGTGGGCAGACGAACCGCCACCGGTCCGTCCGGTTCTCTATCTCGACAGTCTCCTTCTCATCCGACATAGCCAGTCGGGACTGACGGCATGGGGTATAAAGGGGGAAACCCACACGCGGGGAGTGAAAGTGAAAGTAGTCGGTTTGCCGCCCCGTCCCGCCGAATCGGGCGACTCGGCCGGTGAAAGTGAAACCGGGGCGCAGCCGGTCAGTCGTGCCACCTGGCTTATGGCGGCGTGCAGCGGTGTTCATGATGTCGTTAGGCAGAGCGACACCCCGGCCGGCGGTTCGTCGTCGGCTCCCAACACCTTCTCATCCCTTCCTGCTTCCCACACAGGCCGGTCCATCGCTCTTGGTACGTACATTGTAACAACCTGACTTAAGTCTAACCGTGATATCGTAATCAATGATGCATAGAACACGTTCAAAAATATCCGACCGGACTAACTATGACAAGGTCTCGCGATAGCGAAAACGAAATGCACAGCCGGGTAGACTGGCTGAAACCGTCAGATTGGACAATAATCTCTGAGATTGAAGATTACGGTGGTTGGATGAAGCCAGCTACCCTCTGTCTCAACATCCCATATACGAGAGAGCACATTGCCCGTCGATGCAAAGTCCTCTCACAAAATGGGCTCTTAGAGAGGCATGAGGAGACTGCTGCTTATCGGGTGACTGAGATGGGGCGCGACTACCTCGCGGGCGAGCTTGACGCCGACGACCTCCAGCCCGACAACGAGTAGTTTCAATTTGGTTAAAATATTCACTCTTCGATGACACGGCTGAGACTGCTATTCAACTGATGCGTAAAACTTATTCTCAGACGTGAGATTCCTTAGATGGGGCCAAAAGGCCCTACTTGGGGTGAATACGCGGGTAGTTCCGCGGGCTTCAACAAGGCCGCCTCAAGCGCCAACACACCGTTCAAGGCCGTGTTGAAAGTCTCAGCACGGCCTTGATTTGGTTCGGCTGGCTCAAAAGGTAAGACGGGTTTATGTCATATACTATCCATCGAGTTATTGGATGGACCTCAAGAAACTCCTCCATGATGACGATGCTGTCTCACCGGTCATCGGCGTCATCCTCATGGTCGCAATCACGGTCATACTCGCAGCAGTAATCGCATCGTTCGTACTCGGGCTGGGTGACCAGACCGGACAGCAGACTCCCCAAGCAAGCTGGAGCTGGTCACACAATCCCGATGCGGCCTCACCCACCAACAGTGACCTGCAACTTGGCGGAACGGGAGAGGGGAACGTCACGCTGTCCCATGATGGTGGGGACGATATCGACCCTGCAAATATCAATATCACGGATGGGACTAATACGGTACAAGGGTCAGACGCGTTTTCTGACCCGATTTCAGCAGGCGACAGTGCAGATATTGGCGTGGATAGTACCGGCGAGGTACGCCTTGTCTGGTACAGTCCGGAAAGCGACTCCTCGTCAGTCCTCAGTACTTATGAAGTGAGCTAAGAATGAATATTAAGAACCTCTTCAACGACGACAGTGCAGTTTCGCCTGTCATCGGTGTTATCCTGATGGTCGCAATCACGGTCATACTCGCGGCCGTCATCGCGAGCTTCGTGCTCGGTTTGGGCGATTCTGCCGGGGACGCTGCCCCGCAGTTCAGTGTCAGTTGCAATGTTGATGCTAATGAGATGATTCATGAAGGTGGAGATGATGTGGATACTGGGCAACTAACGTTGCTGAATGCAGCCGCAGGCGGTGTAAAATCACCACAGACAATCTCCGCGGGACAGAACCTACTGAACAGTAGCGCAGATATCGATGGCGACGAACAACTCCGCTGGGATAATCCAGACGGCAGCGGCTCAAATATCGTCGCCGAGTGCTAACGCGTTAATATCTTACTTTTCGACCTTCTTATCCAAGCTTACACCACGGGGTCACAGCTCTATAATTGGCTTCGACGCGATATGCACACAAGCGGAATCTGACCGTGTGCATATTCGGTGCCCGGGGAGGGCTCCATACCCGGTTTCGAGTGCGGTGAGCTGTGGGCCGCGGGGGAATTGAAAAGTAATCCACGTTCCAGTTCGTCCAGCAGACCAGTATTTTACCCTCGTGTTCACGAGCGGGCGGTATGCGAATCCGCGAAGACGGGAAACACGCCCACCGAACCGACACCATCGAGCAGGCCGCCGAGTTCTGGAACTGCAACAAGACGAAGGCGCTCATGCGCTCGGCTGAATTCTCCTGGCGAATCGACGAACGAATCCGGGACGTGCTTGCTCGCGAGGACCTCACCGCTCGGCAGAAACGGGAGATTGCCGAGACGCTCCGGGTGCCCGGAACCTATGAAATCGAGGTCGAAGAGAGCGTCATCGTCGAGAAGTGACGACCTGTCTTATGGCGAACCACCCGAGACCGCCGGCATGGCCGCACGCGCGGCCAGTGCAACTATGCTCGGAAAAATCGACTTCGTGGACGCATTGATGGGCGCGCTTTTCACGCTCGCCTCAGCATCACAGACCGGTATCTACGCCGGTGCCCGGCTTCAGCCGGGGAACTTCGCACTCGGGGACCCGATTTACACGGCGGGCGGGACGGCTATCACGCTCGCATTCGTGTTCTCGATTACGACCATCGCGGTCGCCTACGGGACCAACCGCCTTGACGACGGCAAGAAGGGGCCGGACATGAGCGTCAACACCGACATCGGTGATATCGTCAAGGGCGCGGCCTCCTACGAGACGTATATCGCCGGTGCCACTCTGGCGCTCGTGATACTCTCAGGCTTCAACGTCCTCGGTTTCAACGGGTTCGTCAACTCACACTGGGTCTACGGCTACATCGTCACCGGGACGCAGATGGGCGGCTACTACGTCTTCTCGTGGATGGGGTGACCGATGCGGCACAACTATCCCACCATGCCGGCCCGCGCCAGCCCACGCTTGACTGACCCGCGCTCGCTCGTGATGTTCGCCGTCGGTGCCGCGGCCGGCACGGTCGGCGCGACCGCGACGGCGCTCGCCTACGTCGGAGGCTTCTGAGCGATGGACCGTTTTTTTGCGTACGCGACGCTGCTAGTCGTCGGACTGAGTGGGACGACCGTCGCCGCGGCTGTCGCCGGTGACCCGGTGCCCGTCGTCATCCCCGCCGTCGGCGCGGCCGTCCTGGTGGCGCTGCACCACGTCGTCACCAACGAGCGCGACGACGGCCTCGACGACGACCGCGACGGACTGACCGACGTGTACCCCGATGGGCATGGGCGGGAGGGGAGCCGATGACCCGGCGCGCAGCTAGGCGCGTCGCCCTCGCGCTGCTGGTGGTGTCGGCATTCTTGATAGGTGCGACCGGACAGGCGGCAGCAGCGGGGACAGTTGACGACGCTGCTCAGGGGGCTGAGTGTACTCTCCGGGCTGTCGCTGACCTCGCGCCGAACGCCTATATCGAACAATGTGCTACCCCGCAAGAAGTGAATAATGCAAGTCGTGCTGACCTGTATGCAAATGCCAGAAGTGTCGGATACCAAACCGATTATTTGGCAGCATCGACAGAGAATCAAATGGAGGCAACTCGCTCGCTCACATGGTGCAGGGCGCGGGCAAACACGACTGAGAGCCTCCAAAACGGCGAATCTCTCCAGACTGCCCTTGAGGAAAAAAACCGGACTGTCGACAAAGCGTTTGCCGGACACCAGTATAATTATGTTAACACTGTCAAATCAGCCCTGTTACAAATCCACTATGTCAGCAAATCAGCACGCGACCAGGGAATCCACGTAACTGGCATGGAATCGGTCGGGACCGCTAGCGCTGTCGAAGATTACAGCACTCGACGCAACCCGCTATCGACTATCGAGACCCGGAGCAACTGGGGAGGGAACGTCAGTCTCCCGACCGAGATAAACGGGAACAGGTACGTGAATGGTACTCCATATCAGGGGGATGTCTACCTCGAAGGTTCGAGCAGCTACGGAACGACTGAGCCGTTTTGGGGAGGCTATCGGTACTCGGCAGAGTGGCCGAAAGATTACGATAGCCACGGACGGATAGGGGTGAAAAACCCCGCAAATGGACAGTGGAGAACTGTTTACAACAGTACCAGAATCGAACACAATTACCGTGAGCTAATCGAGACTCGGGACAGTATGCAGGGTCAAACGACCCAATGGACGAAAGAGATGTACGCTCAGTATGGTGATGACGGGGATACCGGACTCACAATCGAGGAGCGAAAAGAACTATCATCCGCCTGTTCGCTCGCTCAATTTTCCACCGACACGACTACCACCGGCAGCTATGCAGAACTGAGGGCTGGAATTGGATTGTTAGGCTTTGACAGCAACGCTAACACCAGTTTCAGCATTGCATATACCCCGCGAGTGAATGGCTCACTTGATAGCAGCAATACTACTCTCCTAGAGGGTGGCCTGATGACTAACTGGAAACCGGCCTCCACAAACGGGTCATGGGAAAGCGGTGCTACCTACGATACTGCTAATGCGGACAGTCAGGTCTTGTATGTAGCACAGACCAGCAATAATACCGAGGTAGTGAATGCATCCGGTGGCTCACAACTGGTAGCACTTGATGGAGAGATTAAGATAATCTCTCTAACAAATCCTGACACGGGCGAAGAAGTCGAGTCAACGACAACCCGAGACCACTCAGTCAGAACCGCGAATGCCACTTTCACCGCTGAAGAAGTGCGGGACTTGCTCCAGTATCGACGGAACGTGAGTGAGAACTATCGGCCGCCCACACCTGTTGAGCCGGTAAACGCCAGCATCGGTGGCGGCGGTATCCCCTGGTCGCTGGACGGTCAACAGGTGCCCACCTTCGTCGTCGCCACCGTTCTAATCGCCATCGTCCTGCTGAACGTTCTTAGCAAGAGCCGACCGTAACACCCATGAGACACGCATCTTTCGCCGTGCTGCTCGTCGTGAGCCTTGCGCTCGTCGGCAGCACTCCGGCCGCCGCACAGTCCGCTACCCAGACTCCCAGCCCACAACCCACGGCGCAAACCGGACCCGAGCGCATCGACAATCAGACCGTCATCGTCTCCTCGAACGTGCGGACAGACAACAACAGCACGACCGCCGTCATCACCCTCCGCTCGACCGCGGTCCAGACCGCCACTCTGAGCGACAGTGGCCGGTTCCTCAAAGGCGGTGACGTGCCGACCCGCAGTGTGAACCTTGGACGCGGTGAGACTACGACTGTCGAGATGCCCGTGACCCGAGCGAACGGGTACGTCGCGGTCGGTATCTCGACAGAGAACACCGACCTCTACGCGGAGGTACTACAGCGCCCCAGTCAGGAGTCTGGCGGCCTCGACGTACTCGGCGCGCTCACCTCGGTGCAAGCGTGGTTCGCTGGCGCGTTCGTCGCGTTCACCTGGATGGGGCTCGCCGGCTACACGGTGATGCGTCGCTACGGGAACGCCCCGGAGGTGGCGACGTGAGCCACCCGACCTTTGCCTCGTGGCAGGACCGCGTGACGTACCTGCTGGCCGAATACAAACTGCTCGTGATGGGGCTGCTACTCGGTGGTATCGCGCTCATCGTCTACTACCAGCCCCAGGCCCCGGACCTGCCGAACTGGATACCCGCGGTCCTGGCCGGCTGGATGCTGCTCGGGATGCCGTGCTACCTTGTGGGCCTCAAAATCGCCCGCTGGCTGCACTATCGGAATTGGGAGACGGTCTTTCACATCAACTCGGTCACCGGCGAGCGGGAGAAGTACAAGGTCCCGCCGGAGACGTGGAAGGACCGGGAGAACGTCGACGCCGCGCCGAATCTCGTCAACGACGGCGACGCCTACGAGGTGCGCGAGATGGAATGGCTCGAAGATGTTGAAGCCCTGGAAGTCACTGGCACCTGGATGGGCGCGGCGAAGGACTCCGAACTCATCACCGCGAAAGCGCACATGGAGCGGGTTCACGACTCGCTACTCGACAAGGCCGCGAAGCTCGCCCAGCTGCGCGGCGAGTGGTCCGACAACGCGGTGACGCTACAGGAGAAGCTCATCAACACCGGCGCGGAGGCCCGCGAGCGCGGCCTCATGTTGGACGACACCGCGGCCTCTGACACCTGGCAGGAGATGCGCGGGAACATCGAGGAAGAGCGCGACGAGATTCTCGAAGCGAGCGAGCGTGATCTAGCGGAAGATGAACGCCAGCATATGGGCGATGGGCATGGGCAGCAGTCAACCGGTCCGCAGACGAACGGGAGCCAGCCATGAGCGACGACAATGACGTCTATACAGTCGCCGGATTTCGAGAGCATCAGGACGGCTATCAGGAGAGGGACCCGGATGCGGCCCCCCACGCAGGGATAGTTCGGGACCCGCTCGTCTCTCGGTATCTCGCCGTCCAAGAACAGCACTACGACCCCGACGAGGCCGACGCGCCCGGCCGGATGCCGGGACAGGCCAGGAACCTCACCGAAGTCCAGCAGATGCGCGGGATAGCGGCCACCGAGACAGCCCGCGAGGCCCTGGAGAACGGCGACATGACCAGCCTGAAGCACCTCACCGGACAGCAGGACCAGCGGGCCGATATTTCCGGTATGAAGGCTATCAGCAAGATAGACCAGATTATCGAATCGCCCGCGCCGGTGATTGTGCTACTCGGTGAGATGGGGGCCGGCAAGACGAACATGGCCGGCCTCATCGGCCAGCGGGCCAAGCACCTGCTGGGCGTCGAGCAGGTCGCCAGCAACATCAAGTCACTCAGTGAAACGACTGAGTGGGTCGATAGCGAAGGAGAGGTTCGGAACGGCTACGTCCCGAACCACCACACGCTAGAGCAGTGGGTCGAGCAGGACGGCGACCCCCTGGACCACCCGCAGCAGGCGAAGCTGTTCATCGGAGACGAGTTTAGCAGCAAGGCCGGCGGCACCGGGAAGATGGGCCACCTGACCCGGCAGAAAATGGGGCCTCTCGTCTACAAGATTCGGAAGTACAACGGCCTGCTCATCTACATCGCTCACGACGAGAGCAGCATTCATCCGCTGCTCTGGCGGCTGGGCGTCATCATCAAGAAGACCTCGCAGAAGGAGGCCGTCGTCGCTGACCGAATCAAGAACGGCCAGCTGAAAGACACCTTCATGGAGATTGAAGGAATTCCGCCGACAGACTGGCGCTACCACGACAAAGAAGCGAGTACGTGGTCGTGGACAGACGGCGAGGAAGGCGAGGAACCCGACCCGGACGAAGTAGCCTATGACGTGGCGCTGTGGACCGTTCGAAGATGCAAGGAAGACGGCCTAACGCACCGACAGACGGCGAAATACGTCCCGTTCGGGAAGTCCTGGGTCGGGAAGCGGTGGCCCGAGATACAGGACGGAGACCACGATAGAGCCATGGACAGAGTCCGGAGTGTAACCGCATGACGGCGCGGCACTGTCCGGCTGTCCACGTCCATCGTCCCCCCTTTACTACTGGCCCACAGCCTCCCTCTCGTCACGTAGTGACCGAGAGGGAACCGATGGGCGCGCAGTCTGAGCGACGAGAGGAGTGTATATATAAAAACGCGCGAGGTGCGCGATGAACCTGAATCGACTCATCTCTCACGTCTCCACGACGGTCACCGAGATAGTCGTCGCGTACCTCCTGGCACTGCTGTCTGTCGGGCCGGGCGTCGATGCGGTCACTCTCGCCCGTATCGTCCTCGCTATCAAACTGAACCTGTTCGCCGTGCCGCTGTCGTGGACCCCGGCACTCAGACTACCTCTCTGGGTGTGGTACGTCATCGCCGTCGTCTGGATTCAGCAATGGTGGCGGTTGACCGGTGCGACCGCGAGCGAGGTAGTCGAAGATATAGACCACTACCTCAGTACAGAAGTACACGAGACGCAGCCGGTCGCAGCCGACGGAGGCGAGAAAGATGCCGAGCCATAGAGCAAACCACTACGGGACGCTGGTCGAGCGGCAGGCCGCCGACCGCTACGGCTTCGACCTGGAGCGCGCCAGCTGGCACGACGCCAGGAGGGACGACGGGACGCCCGTCGAAATCAAGAGCGCGATGATTCAGCACGCCGACGGCCAGCCGGGCAACTTCAAGGTATACGACCAGTATCACGACGAACTCCGGGACGCCGGCGGGTACTACGTGTTCGGAGCCTACCGAGTGCGCGGTCGCGGGGTTCAGGTCCTCAAGTGGGAGATGCGTCACTCGTCCCGACTCCCCCGCCTGGAGTGGCACGGTGGCGGGTCGCACCGGGACGCGCAGCAGGCCAAAATCGGGATAGACGAGATATTCTGATGTACGGGGGAGAGAGCGACCCGAGGGTACTGCTGGTTTTAGCTGTGGGCTATGGGCTATGGGCCGGCAGCAGCCGGCTCAGAGAGCGTGTGAGGGAGTGGAGAGCGCCGGACCCGGTGGAGCGGCTGCACGAGCTATACAAGAGCGACGAGATAGACGAGCAGGAGTTAGAGCGCCGGCTGTCGCTGGAGATGGACCCGCGCGCCGACCAGATACGCGAGCACGTCGAACAGGTCGCCGGCGTCGGCCCGGTCACCGCGCGGGAGGTGGCGCTGTCGTTCGAGAGCGTCGACGACCTCCGCCGCGCCGGCGTCGACGAGCTGCAATCTGTCCCGAACGTCGGTCCCGAGCGAGCGGCCGAGATAGCGGACCGCTTCTGAAAATTTTCGCTAGCCCCTGCGGGGCTGTTTCGCGACCGCTACAGCAACGCTGTGCGGTGTATTTTGGTGATGTGGCCTTAGCCACACGACTAAGGGGAACCCGGAAACTCGCTTTCCGGGTTCCCCCTGGTCGCGCGGCTGGGTGACGTGACCGACGGGAGCGAACCCAGCCGCGCGACGCGCGAATTTCCGGAGAAAGAATACAGAATTGCCGCTAAATCGGTGTGTTTGACAGTGATGCCTCTACTCAGGGGCCGGCGCTACCCGCCGTCCCACTCGTCAGCGAGCGGGTATCCGGCCTCTTTCCAGGCCTCGAAGTCGAAGCCCGCGTTTCGCCGTTCCTGCTCCTCGCGGCTCGTGTAGTCGTCCCGGCGGTAGCCCTTCTGGAACACGTTGCGGAGGTCCCGGAATCGCTCACGCCCCGTCTCGGCCGTCTCTACGACGACGTGAACGCCGAAGGTGTTCGCCTCCACGCACTCAGCATACGCCGTCCGAAGCTCGCGGACGATGGCCTTCGCCTCGGTGAAGTCCTCCGCCGTGTAGCCCACCTTCAGCAGTTTCCGGCAGTCGTCAGTCTCTACCTCCGAGACCGCGTACTCCCGGCGAACGCGAGCCCATCGTGACCGGACCCGCTCCTCGGCGGCGTCGGCCAGTTCCATCGTCGCACTCCCAATCTCCTGCTGGAATCGGTCACCGGCAGCCCGAACCCGCTTCAGAAGTTCCTGCTGAACCTTCTTCGACTCCAGTTCTAACTCACCGTAGGTATGTCGAATCAGGCCCTCCAACCGGTCAACAACGGTCCGAACGGTTCGGTACGTGTAGCCGGTCTTCTCCGCGGCCTCCTGGGGCGAGACCTTCCCGCCGTCGGTCAGTAGCAACTCCGTCACGTCCCGGTCAGCGTCGGTCATATCGCCCCACAGTTGCATCACTCGGTGTTCCTGCTCGTCTTCAATCTCCGGCAGTGGGCAGGGGACGAGCTTTCGAGCCTCTGTGGTGTTCCGTACGTCCCAGTACGAATCAAAGTCGACAAACACGCTACTCTCGGCGCTGGTTGCCAGCCCACACCAGTCGAGACAGTTCAGTATCGTCTCCTCCAGCTCCCGGCGCACGTCGTCGAGGTCGTCCCACCGGACGGTCTCGTCGGTCCGGGAAGTCTGGTACGACACTTCGAACTTCGGATGATACGGAGCCTCGTCAGGCTCGTGACTCTCAGGGTCGCGGGGGTAGTAGTGTTTCAACTCTTTCCCCAGCCGGTGTCCACGGATGAGTTCCCCCGCCTTCTCGTCCTCGACGACAGACTTCACCAAGTAGCCCGGTATCTTGGTGTTGTCCTCCTCGTGCTTCCGGTAGCCAGTCCGGTCACCCTGGATGAGCGTATGTGCGCGGGCTATCGGTCCGTCAGCAGCGTGCAGTGGGCCACTGTCGCCCCGGTACAGGCGCACGTAGTACGCGAGGTCGTTGATGTGACTATCTGGGTGTGGCTGGTCGAAGTATCGCGCAGCGATGCCGTAGGCGTCCATCACGCGCTTCACGAGCGACAGGTATCTCTCGTGGGGGAGATTCGAAGCCTGCACCTGCACGTCGATGTACGGCGCGCCGTACTGTGGAACCGACACCGGCTCACCGTCCGACGTGATATTCGGCCAACGTGGGCGGACGGTAATCGTCCCACCTTTGACGCGCGGGTCCTGGTCAGCACGCTCGCCGCGGTACTCAGGCGAATCCTTCGAGACGAAATAGAACTGGAACTCACGCACCTGCTGAATCTGGAACTCGGGGTTGTCCCAGGGGTCAAAGCCGCTCTTGGAGTAGTCGAAACAGGTGGCCCATGTCTCGCCAGCGAACTCGATGTCTTCGGTCGGCTTCCCGTCGGTTTCCCAGCGGTCGCCCCACTCCTTGATGAGCGAGTCCATCGCGTAGTAGGGCTTCAGGCCGTAGTCAGGGACTCCAGGGTCGGGGTGGACCCCAATCGTAAAGCGCACGTCGCCCTCATGAGGGGCGCACTTGAGCTGCCGAGACATCCCTATCTCCGGTCCTCGATGGCGGCTACTGCACGCTCGATTTCGGCCTGGCTCTCGGCGATGGGCTGGAGTTTCGCCCAGTCGAAGGCGACGGGCTCGCCGGCCTCCACGTCGTAGAGACGCGTCGCCCGGACGAACTCAGTCACCGCCAGTCACCTCCGAAACACTCCGGATTCCCACAGAGCTTGTAGTGCGGCCGATAGGCAGCCAGGGGAACGTCGGTGAACTCGGTGTCAGGCCGATAGTCGGCCTCGGGACAGGCGGGCCGGGGCTCGTCGGCGTTGGGGTCGAGACGGTGGAGCGTGTCGGCGTACTGTGAGCGGTTCCGAACGCCGGTATCGGTGTCGGGCTCCTGACCCGTCGCGGCGGTCCGACTCATGGGCGGCAGACCCCCTCGTCAAGCGCGGGGCACCGCTGGTCGGGCTCAGTTATCCACTCGCCGCAGTAATCGCAGATGAGCCGGCGGTCGGCCTGTGCACGGCTCACAGCGACCACTCCCTAAACCGGCCGCTAATGGTTAGGAAACCCGGGAAAAGGGGTTTATACGCTATGGGCCGGCGCGAATTCGAATCGCGGTTACGGCCACCCGAAGGCCGAAGGATACCAGGCTACCCCACCGGCCCGTGCGATAGCAAGAGGAAAATGGTGAGGGCGATTTTTAACCTTTCCGGAAGCGACCGTTGGAGAAACAAGGGACATGGAGAGGGACTGGCATTACGACAGCCAGAACTCCCCGGGCGCCCAGCGCCTTTCAGTCGCCAACAGCGCGGTGACGATTCAAGCAGTCTCCATTCCCGCTGGCCGAAGTACAGAAAATATATATCGCTCGCGAGTTACTCACGAGCCGAGTAACTAATGACGATACTCGTCACCGGGGCAGACGGTTACATCGGCTGGCCCACAGCGCTGCGCATCGCGTCGCGAACGGACGACCGCGTTCTGCTGGTCGACAACTTCGGCCGACGGGAGTGGGTCGAGGAGATCGGTTCGACCAGCGCGGTGCCGGTCGCCTCTATCGACGAGCGTCTCGACGCCGCCGAAGAGACGCTTGGCATCACCAACATGTCCTTCGTCGAGGGCGACCTCGTCGAGAAGGACTTCGTCGACGAGCTGCTCCAGGTCCACGAGCCCGACACCGTCGTCCACGCGGCCGCCCAGCCCTCGGCGCCGTACTCCCAGATAAACGGCGAGCGGGCCAACTACACCCAGCACAACAACCTCCAGTCCACCCGAAACCTCCTGTGGGGGCTCGAAGAGCACGACCTCACGGACACCCACTTCATCGAGACGACGACGACGGGCGTCTATGGCGCGCCGGAGTTCCCCATCCCCGAGGGCGGCGCGACGATGGAGAACCAGGGCGAGGCCGACGATGTGCCGTTCCCGGCGATGGCCGGGAGCTGGTACCACCTCACGAAGTCCCACGACGCGGCGAACATGCGCCTGGCGCACAAGCAGTTCGACATCCCCGTCTCGGACGTGCGCACGGCCATCACCTACGGGACCGAGACCGAAGAGACGCGCGAGGACGACCGGCTCAAGACCCGCTTTGACTTCGACTACTACTTCGGGACGGTCACCCACCGCTTCTGTGCGCAGGCCGTCGCGGGCTACCCGGTGACCGTCTACGGCAAGGGCGAGCAGCGCAAACCCTTTGTCTCGCTTGAGGACGCCGTCGAAGGGCTGGCCCAGCTGGCGCTGGGCGACGCCGGCGACCGGCCGGACGGGCTCACGGTGTACAACCAGGTCACCCGCGCCATCAGCATCGTCGAGATCGCCGAGACCATCGCCGACGTGGGCGAGCAGTTCGACCTCGACGTGGCCGTCGAACACTTCGAGAACCCCCGTGACGAGGACGAGACCCACAAGATGGAGATAGAGAAGGACCAGTATATGGACCTCATCGGCGAGCAAGACCAGACCTTCGAGGACGGCGTCGCGGACATCTTCGAGACGCTGACCAGCCACGCCGGTACCATCGAGTCCCACGAGGACCGCTTCCTGCCGGGCGTGCTCGTCGACGAATGACGACCGACGTGCTGGTCACGGGCGGCTGTGGCTACATCGGGAGCGACCTGATCCCGCGGCTGGCCGACGACGACCGGGTCGGCGACGTGGTCGTCCTGGACAGCCTCGAATCCGGCTCGCCACGGGCGCTGATGGGCGCGGTCAACGGCAAACTACAGTTTCGCCGGGGCGACGTCCGGGAGTACGGCGACGTCGAGAGCGCGATGCGGGGCGTCGACACCGTCGTCCATCTGGCGGCCATCACCGGCGCGGCCAGCACCCACGACCGCCGCGAGGAGACCGTCGCGGTCAACTACGACGGCACCGAGAACGTCCTCACCGCCGCCGGCAAGCTCGGCGTCGAGAACGTCGTCTTCGCCTCCTCGTGTAACGTCTACGGCCGCGCGACCAGCACCGATATCGACGAGACCGTCGACCCCGACCCGATCAACCCCTATGCGGAGACGAAGCTCGATTCGGAGACGCTCCTCCGGGAAGCTTGCGAGGAGTTCGGGATGGACGGCACCGCCCTGCGGATGGCGACGAACTTCGGCTACTCGCCGGGGGTCCGGTTCAACCTCGTCGTGAACTACTTTGTCTTCCGGGCGCTGACCGGGCGCACGCTGACGGTGTACGGCGACGGCTCGAACTGGCGGCCGTTCATCCACGTCAGCGACGCCGCGCGAGCGTACAAGCACGCCGCCCTGGAGCCCGACGCCTGGGACCGGCGCGTCTACAACGTCGGGAGCAACGACGCCAACTACCAGATATCGGAGATCGCCGACATCGTCGACGACGAGGTCGGCGCGGTCGATATCACCTATCTGGAGGACGAACACCCCGGCCCCTCGTATCACGTCAACTTCGACCGACTGGCGGGCACAGGCTTTGAACCACAGACCACCCTCCGCGAGGGGGTCCGTGACATCGCAGACCGATTCACCAATGGCTGAGACACACATCGCTCTCACGGGCGCGGCCGGCTACATCGGCAGCCGCGTTCTCGTCGAACTACAGGAACAGCACCCCGACTGGGAGATAACGGCGCTCGACAACTTCTATCTCGGCGACGTCCGCTCGGTGGGCGACGTCGAGGTCGAACACATCGACATCCGGAACCGCGACCGCCTCGAAGAGACGCTGGCGGGCGCCGACGTCGTCATGCATCTGGCGGCCATCTCGGGCGTCGACGACTGCGAAGCAAAGCAGGACCTCGCCTACGAGTGTAACGTCCAGGGGACCGAAAACGTCGCGTGGTTCTGCCGCAAGACCGGCGCCGCGATGATCTTCCCTTTCTCGATGGCCGTACTCGGGGACCCGACGGAGTTCCCCATCACGGTCGACCATCCCCGCGACCCGATGAACTGGTACGGCCGCACGAAGCTCCTCAGCGAGCGGGCCATCGAGGACTTTGCCGACGGCGCCTTCCCGGCTCACCAGTTCATGATCTCCAACCTCTACGGCGGCCACGAGATCGGCGGCCGGGAGATATCCAAGGGGACCGTCATCAACTTCTTCCTCTCGCGGGCGAACGCGGGCGAGACGCTGACGGTGTACGAACCGGGTACCCAGTGTCGGAACTTCGTCCACGTCAAGGACGTGGCCCGGGCCTACCTCCGCAGCGCCGAGCGGCTGGTCGAACAGCTCGAGGCGGGCGAGACCGGCGTCGAGAAGTACGAAATCGCCAGCGACGAGGACCCCGGCGTCGAGACCGTCGCCGAGCTCGTCCAGTCCGTCGCGGCCGAACACGGCCGCGAGGTCGACGTCGAACTCGTCGAGAACCCGCGTGCCGGCGAGGAGACGCTCGTCTCGGAGTTCCCGGTCGACACGACCGCCGCGCGAGAGCGGCTGGGCTGGGAGACCAGATACGACGTGGAATCGGTCGTCCGCGAGAGCTTCGAGGCGGACAACTGATTACGCAGGACGATACAGGTGGCCGTATAGCGATGGACACGTGGAAGCGGCTCCTCGTCGCGGCGCTGTTGTTGTCAGCGCTTGGCGTGCTGTTCGTCCACGAGGACGCGACGAGCGGGGCGCGGACGCCGTACCCGGAACCCCACGAACTGGCGGCCGACTACGACGGCTATGTCGGCGAGACGGTGGTGGTGTTCGGGAGGGTGACCGGCGTCGACGGGAACGCCATCAGCATCGAGTCCGAATCGGAGGGTGTCAATATCGACCTCCGTGTCACCGGCGTGTCGGCCGCCGTGGAACCGGGCGGCCTCGTGCAGGTGTACGGCGAACTCCGGCCCGAACAGGAGATCGTGGCCCAGAAACTCGTCGTCGTCAACGACAGCGGCGGGGCGGAATGGTACAAGTACGGCGTGTCGGTCGTCGGTGCCCTCGGGTTCCTCGTCGCCTTCCTGCAACAGTGGCGACTCGACCGCGAGACGTGGACGCTGGAGGCCCGGAATGGCTGATCTGCTCTCCCACCTCCTGGTGGCGTTTTCGCTCTTTACCGTCGCGTCGTGGCGGGTCAAGTGGCTAGACCGTCGCTGGGTCGTCGTCGGAACTGGTGGCGCAGCGATTCCCGACCTCGTGAAAGTCGGCCTCGTACTCCCCGAAGTGACGGTCGAAAGCGCGCTCGGGGTCCCGTTCTCTTACACACCGCTGTCGACGCTGGGCGGTGTGTTGCTGGTCGCCGGCCTTATCACCCTCGCCTTCGGGCGCGACCGGTGGCGACGGGTGTACGGGCTCGTAGTAACCGGCGGCGTCCTCTCGCTCCTCGGCGACGGGATGCGAGCATACGCCGACGGGCGTGCCTCGGCGTACCTGTACCCCCTGACGAACTGGCGACCGCCGACGCCGAGCCTCTACGTCTCCTCGGACCCGCTGGTTCTCGTCGCGGCGCTCGCGTTCGCGGCCGTCGTGGTCGCTGTCGACCGACACATCGCCGACGAGTAGCCTACCAGGTCAGCCCCTCGTAGGTGAGACCGTCCCGCCGTTCGATTATCCGCCGACCGTCCACAACGACCGGGTCGGCCATTGCATCGAACTCGCCGTCGAGTGCGGCGAACTCGTCCCAGTCGGTGACGACGACGGCGCCAGAGGCCCCCTCCAGGGCGCTCGCGGCCGAGTCGGCGTACTCGATGTTGGGGTACTTCTCGCGCATGTTCTCGGTCGCGACGGGGTCGTAGGCGACGATTTCGGCGCCCCGGTTGCGCAGCCCCTCGATGACCGGTACCGCTCGGGTGTTGCGAATGTCGTCGGTACCGGGTTTGAACGCCAGGCCCAACACGGCGATGCGCTTGCCAGCCACGTCGGCGTGGTCGTCGAGCAGGGCGAGCAGGCGCTCGGGCTGGGCGTCGTTGAGTTCGACCGCAGCGGAGAGGACCGCGGGGTCGTACCCCTGCTCACGGGCGGCGGCGATGATGGCGTCGGTGTCTTTCGGGAAGCAGTTATGGACGACTAGAGCGTCAGTTGTGACAAACGTGTGGGTATCACTGACTTCGAGCGAGTAGACATCTGTTTCGGCCTCTGTGACCGAGATATCACTGACCTCAACAGTGGTGTTCTCCACGCCGATACTGTGACTGGACGGTTGAATATCCCGTTCGTAGCTCTCGAGACGCTGTTCGATTTTCTCCTGCTCAGACGGCAGGAAAAGGTGTTTCAACGCCGCGATGTGTCTCTTCGAACTGATACGCAGGAAGTGAGCCGGTCGAGTCGATTTCTCGGACTGAGAGGTCTTGTAGCTGGGAACGATTCCGAGGCTGTGCAGGAGGAACTGCATACCCTGTATCAGTTCCTCGCTCACAGAGCCGTAATCGTACACGACCGCGTTTGAGTGGCTCGTGTATTCAATATGCCCGTCACCACGAAACAGGCCTGCGAGCAACGACTCGCGGTGTTTCGGGGGCTCTTGATAGGCACGGTTCGGAATCGCTGCCGAATACGAGCCGCTGCCACAGCCGAGCCAGTCGACAAAGTACGCGAACACACGGCTCGAAATCTCTATCTGGGTGGCCGTTTCCTGTGTCGAGGTGCGGTACCGAACGCCGATACTGTCGAGATACGATTCGACATCGTCAACGTAGGCCTGTTCGTCGCTCGGATGGAAGCTCAGACAGACCCGTTTTCGCGTCGTTGAGCCGTTGCCAGAGTCGTCCTCGTTGATATGTCCTTCGCTGAGGTAGTAGCCGACGAAACGCCAGAAGTCTGCGTCGGCCGAAATGGTAGCTGGAATATAGGTCTGCCCACCACCAACGGTAGTGTAAATCGCTACGTCGGCGCGGTTTATCGGTAGTTCCGACTCGAATTCGAGGAACGTATCAAGTCCGATGTAGTTGTTGCGCGTGAATTCGTGGACCTTGTCGTACGTGAACCGGTCGTTGTACGTGGACAGCACCTTGCGCAGCTCTTGTTTTATTTCTGATATTTCAAACGAGGGTTTCAGATATACCGATTCGTTGTCGAACGCCGCCGCCGAGTCGACGAGATCGATGATATCGAACGACTCGACTGGGTCCGATGGGAGTTCAGTCTGAACTGGCAGCTCGTCACCCGTCCGAAGCGTTGATGCTTCGCGTGGCACTGCTTCGCCGTCTTCGACGACGAGCATGGGATGGTCGTCGGTGACGGTTACCTGCTTGTTCATTTTCGTCCCGATATCGTAGAGGTCGCCCTGGAACTCCCGACGCGTTGCGGCGAGAACGGGCTCAAAGGAGAAATTGCCATCTATGTTGCGGCTGAGGACCGATACGTCGTCAACCGCACCGTCGGCGGCGTAGTGGTCGAAGAACTCCGCAAGCGTGAGGAGTTTCGTGCCCGAATCGTCTTTCGCTAGCACACGCTGGTCACCCGTGAGACAGCTGCCCCCCCATCCCACGCCGCTCCGGAGGAACCGCTCGCCGATGCGGTCGTCAAGCCCGATGGCCTCGGCCACCTCGTAGGCGTCGACGCCGAACTCCTTGCAGACGTTGCCGATGTCGTTGATGAGCGAGACCTTCGAGGCGAGGAAGGTGTTGTTGGCGTACTTTATCATCTCGGCCTCGGCGATACCGGTTTCGACGACGGGTACGTCGCCGTCGGCGGCCGCCCGGAGGGGCGCGTACAGCTTCCCAAGCGTCTCGAAGGCCCGCTCGTCGTCAGCGCCGAAGACGAGCTTGTCGGGGTTCAGGAAGTCCGCGACGGCGGTGCCCTCGCGCTGGAACTCGGGGTTCGACGCGACGAGGAAGTCCGCGCCCCGTTCTAGACCGGCCTCGGCGATGCGGGGGGCGAGTCGCTCGTCGGTCGTCCGGGGGATGACGGTCGATTTGGTGACGACGAGATGGGGAGTGTCCCCGTTGTCGCCCCCGGCCAGCGCCTCGCCGACGCTCGCCGCGCCGGCCTCCATGTACCCGAGGTCGATGCTGCCGTCGTCGTTCGAGGGCGTGGGCAGGGCGAGCATCGTGAGGTCGGTGTCCAGGATGGCGTCGTAGTCGGTGGTCGCCTGCAACCGGCCGCCGCCGTGTTCGGCGACCAGTTCGTCCAGTCCGGGCTCGTGAATCGGCGTCTCGCCATCGTTGATCGCGTCGACGATGCCCTCGTCGATATCTATCGCCGTGACCTCGTGTCCGAGGTCGGCCAGACACGCCGCGACCGTGGTGCCGACGTAGCCGCTGCCGACGATACTGACGTTCATCGCTCCCGACTTCGCCGCCACGGGTGATGAGAATTCGGGTCCTTCGGCTGGGCATGTGGCGGTGTGTCAGGGAGGGACGGGTTGGTGGCTGGGGCCACTACGGACCGGTAGTCGGTCTATAACAAGGCACAGTTACGTTCCAGCCGGGACACGTTGAATGCACACTGAACGGCTCCTCTCGGCCGGAGTAGCTATCGTCGTTATCGCCGCCGTGGGTCTCTCGGCGTCGACGCTTGAAACATCAATGTCGACGGACCCGGCCGACGCGGTCGATGTCCAGTGGGATGCACTGCCGCTGGGTGAGGACAGCCAGGGAGACATCGAGGGGGCTGCCGAAAAGCTCGACGAAACGTACCGCCAGAGCGGCGACGGTGGTGACACCGACAGCCAGGGAGGGAAAGCCGGGGATACCCAGGCGCAGAATACACAGGCGGGTGACGGGACAGCCGAGCCACAACAGGCCGGTGACGAAGCCGGCGACCCGCAGGACGAGAGCGCGGGTGACGCCGACACACCGGCCGGTGGCGGCGCCCAGTCGGACTCGGCCAGCGACAGCGGTCTGTCTCCGGCCGGGCCACCGTGGACGCTGTTCCTGTGGCTTTTCGTCCCGCTCACGTTCGTCTTCCTGGCCTACCGCGAGCTCCGTATCGCGCTCGGTCCCGACGGCGACGGCCCGGCGGCCGACTCACTCTCGCCAGCCCCGAACAACGACGTAGAGCGGGCCTGGGCCGAACTGGTCGCGCAGGCGAGCGTCGACCGGCCCCGGACACGGACGCCCAGAGACTGCGCCCGTCGCGCGGTCGAGCAGGGCTTTGACGCAAGTCAGGTCGACCGGCTCCGGCGGACCTTCGAGGACGTCCAGTACGGGACAACACCGCCAACCGATGAGCAGGCCCGCCTCGCCCGCGAAAGTCTCGCTCGCCTCGACGGTGAGCGCGCGTGAGCACGACTGCCCGCCGGCTGGGTTGGCTCGCGCTCGCCGCCAGCGGCGTCGCGGCCTTCGCGCTGGCGCTGGTCCCCGGCATCGCGGCGCTGTTGCCGGTCGAGGCGGTCCTTGCCTGGCTCGGCAACGACTACTTCCTGCTTGGTGCCTTCGGCGGCGTCGCGCTCGTAGTTTTGAGCTGGATGGTTGCCCGGCGCGCGACGGGACAGGTCGATCAGGCGGTCCCACCGGACCCGGAAACGGTTCCCGACGCCCCGCGGCCTGGCGAGCGAGTCGATACCCTGCTGTCCCGGTGGCCGTGGCGCATAGACCGGAGCGACCGGGAGTATCTGCGCGACCGGCTCCGGACCGCAGCCGTCTACGGCGAACTCGCCGAAGGCCGGAGCAAGGCAGCCGCCAGGAAGCGCGTCGAGGTGGGAGCCTGGACCGAGGACCCGGTCGCGGCCCGCTTCCTGGCCGAGTCGGGCGGACCCACGGTGACCGAGCGTCTGCGTCTCGGGCTGCGGATCGACTCCTGGACCCAACACGGTGCCCGTCGGACCGTCGGGGCGCTCGTTGACGGAGGGACGGATCGGTGACCCTCCGGACGACCGGGCGCTGGCGCGGTCTCGTCGCCGTCGCGCTGTTTTTCGTCGCTGTGGGCGTTCTGACCGAGCGCCCCGCGACGCTGCTGGTCGGCGTCGTCGGCGCAGGGCTTGCGACCTATCCGAAGCTGTCGCGTCCGCCGACGGTCGAGCTGGACTTGGACCGGCGGCTGGGCGAGGCACGACCGGCCCGGGGCGAGCCGGTGACCGTCACGACCAGCGTCACGAACACCGGCGGCCGGACGCTCGCCGATTGCAGAATTGTCGACGGCGTCCCGGCGACACTCTCGGTCGCCGAGGGCAGCCCGCGCCACGCCGCTGTCCTCCGCCCCGGCGAGACAACCGAGTTTAGCTACGCCGTCGAGAGCGGGGCCGGCCGCCACCAGTTCGACCCGGCGACGGTCATCGCCCGGGACGTCACCGGCACCCACGAGGTCGAGACGACGGTCGCCGACAGCACGGAGATACAGGTCGAGGACGCTGTCCCCGAGCTCCCGGTCCGCCCGGCGCCCGACGGTCATGCGGGCCGGCTGGTCACGGACGAGGGCGGCAGCGGTATCGAGTTCCACTCGGTCCGGGAGTACCGTCCTGGCGACCCGATGAGCCGCATCGACTCGAAACGGTGGGCCAGGACCGGCGAGCTGACCACCGTCGAGTTCCGCGAGGAGCGGCCCACCTCGGTCTGCCTGCTGGTCGACGCCCGCACGGCGGCCTACCGGGCCGCGGCCGAGGACCGGCCCAACGCGGTCGCCCACTGCCTCGCCGGGGTCGAACAACTAATCTCGGCGCTATCGGACACCCGGGACGCCGTCGGGCTGGCCGCCTTCGGCCGGGAGCTGTGTTTCCGCGCCCCCGGCGTCGGCACCGACCACGAGACGGCGCTGTGGCGCCTGCTCGCGGCCCACCCGGCATTCGACGCGACGCCGCCCGGGACGGTCCGAACACAGGGCGTGACCGACGGCGACGACGACCTCGACCGACAGGCGACCCTGCTGCGGAAACAGCTCGGGACCGACACGCAGGTCGTCGTCCTCTCGCCGCTCGCGGACGAGCGTATCGTCGAGACGGTCCGCACCCTCGCCGCGGCCGGCCACACCACGACGGTCATCAGCCCGGACGTGACCGCCGAGGGGAGCCTCGGCCAGCGGCTGGCCCGCCGGGAGCGGACCCTGCGACTGCGCGCCCTCCGGGGAGCCGATATCCCGGTTATCGACTGGGACCCGACGACCCCGCTGGGGACCGTCCTCCTCGCCGAGCAGCGACGGCGGTGGTCCGCGTGACCGTCAGCCACCGCCCGACGCCGCTGGCAAGCGGGCTGGCCCTCCTGCTCGCTGCCGTCTCGACGGCGATACTCGCGCCGACGGTCGGCCAGCGCGTCACCATCCTCGCCGCTCTCGTCGGCGTCGGCCTCGTCGTCGCCGGCGGTCGCGAGTTCGAGGTCCCGCTCCCGCAGGGAACGGTGTGGACGGCGCTTGGCGCGGCGCTCGTCCTCGGGGCGATTCTCCGAGGCGAGACCCTCGCCGACCCCCGCCAGAGCATCGAACTGGTGCCCGGCCTCGTCGGGATGGCGCTCGTCGGACTCGGCGTTCGCCCGGTCCGGCAGCGCTTTGCCCGCCGGTTCGTCTCGGCCGGGCTCGCGATTATGGTGGTCGGCGTGGCGCTGGTCGGGGTCTTCGAGGCCGCCGGCCCGCTGCGCCTGCTGGGGGCGACCGCCGCCGCCATCGCCGCCTGGGACGCCGCCGAACACGGCATCAGCCTCGGCGAACAGCTCCGGACCGACGCCGAGACGCGCGCGGTGTCGCTGCTACACACCGGTGCAACGTCGGCCTACGGCGCCGCCACAGTCGTCGTCGCGATACTGTTGTACGACTACGGGGCGACCGGGCTCTCACTGGGCGCGCTCGTTCTCCTGCTCGCCGCCGCGGTCACTCTGCTGGCGCTTTTGTATAGGTAACCGTCGGCACGGGCACCTCCTCAAGGAGATCCGCGACGACGGCCGCCTTCCCCACGTCCTCGACGCGGGCGTCGGGCGTCAGGACGAGCCGGTGGGCCAGCACGACCGGCGCGATTTCGGCGACGTGGTCGGGCGTGACGTAGTCGCGGCCGCGGACGACCGCGAGCGCCCGGGCCGCCTCGAACAGCCGCTGGGTCCCTCGCGGGGAGACGCCGGTCTCGACGCGCCCGTCCTCGCGGGTCGCCCTGACCAACTCGACCACGTAGTCCCGGACCTCGTCGGCGACGTGGACCGCCTCGGGCGCGCGCCGGAGCGCGGCCGAGTCGACGCTCCCGGCCTCGACGCCGGGCGTGGGGTCGGTGCGTTCGGCCCGGCGGTCGACGAGTTCGCGCTCGCCGGCCTCGTCCGGATAGCCGAGGCTCGTCTTCACGACGAAGCGGTCGACCTGTGCCTCCGGCAGCGGGAAGGTCCCGTCCTGCTCGATGGGGTTCTGGGTCGCGATGACGAAGAAGGGGTTGGGCAGCTCGTGGGTCCGCCCCTCGATGGTCACCTGCCCCTCGGCCATCGCCTCCAGCAGGGCGGCCTGGGTCTTGGGCGAGGCGCGGTTTATCTCGTCGGCCAGCACCACGTTACCGAAGATGGGGCCGGGCCGGAACTGGAACTCTCCGGACCCCTCGTCGAAGACGTAGGTACCGGTCACGTCCGCGGGCAGCAGGTCCGGCGTGAACTGGATGCGCGAGAAGGAGAGCCCCAGCGCCCCGGCCAGCGAGCGCGCCGTCAGCGTCTTGCCAGTGCCGGGGACGTCCTCCAGGAGGACGTGTCCGCGCGCCAGAAACCCGGAGAGGACGGTCTCGAGGGTCTCGCGGTCGACGACGACGGCCCTGGAGACGGTATCGATGACGGTGTCACAGTGGTCGGCGGGTGTGTCCGAACTCATCGGACGAGGGTGGGCGGTTTCGAGGGTTTGTTATCACTGACCTACCGGGACTGTCGGCGTCCGCACAGCCGCAACCGGGTCCGGAGCCCTTGCAGGGGCAAGGCGTCCGTTCACCCCGATTCCCGCCCTCGCCCTACGTGCTATGGAACGGAACGCACTCGGCTGGTTCGGCTGGTTCTCAGTCGCCGGCTTCGTCATCCTGACGGCACTGTTCGCCCTCGACCTGTTCGCCGATGGTCTGTGGGCGTTCTCGGCGTTCTGGACACTCGTCGTCGCCGTCGTCGCCGGCATCGGGGCGGTCGCCCTCTATGCCGGCGACGACCCGACGGCCGAGACGTACGAGGAGACGACCACCGGAGCGGGCCAGCGGTAACCGACCGTCACCAGAATACCGAGGTGGATGCCCCGTCCTCAAGGAGCGAACGTAGTGAGCGAGTAGGACGGGGAAGAAACCGGCAGTACCTCTCACAGTATACGGACAACAACAAACCTACCCCAACTTTTAAGTACCTATATACTGGTATGTGAAATTACAGTGGAGTACCGTCGTACCGCCGTTATCAAGCTTGACACGCCCGAAGGCGCGGATACACACCTTCGAGAAACTGTCGAGCAATTCAAATACTGTGCCAACACCGCAAGCGAGTGGTGCTGGCACGGCGACGACGGCTACCACGTTACCTCGAAAGCCAAAGCCGAACGCGGCCTCTACGGTCAGCTACGCGAGGAGACAGAGTTGACCGCGAATCTCGTCCAGAAAGGGATTCGCCAAGCCGTCGAAGCCATCAAAAGCGGTGTCGAACGGCTCAAGAACGACCAAGAGACATCTCGCCCGACGTTCACGGCTGATACCGCCATCTACGACAAGCGAAGCGCCACATTCCACCGTGACCACGTTTCGCTATCGACACCGGACGGGCGTATCGAGTGTGACTACGTCCTCCCCGACGACGCGGAAAAGCCGCCGACGAAGTACGTCACGGACGAGGACTACGAGTTTCGGCGAGCGACACTCCATCGGCGTGACGGCGACTGGTTTCTCCATGCGTCGATGCTCAAAGAGGACGACACCGACACCAGCACCGGGCACAAAACAGTCCTCGGTGTGGACCTCGGTGTGAACCAACTCGCGGTCGCTTCGACCGGACGCTTCTGGTCGGCAGATGAGTTCAACCACTGGAAACGCGAGTACGAGAAGCGGCGTGGCGGCCTCCAGCAGTGTGGAACGAGAGCGGCTCATAATGCGATAACAGGCGTCAAGCGGAAAGAGGACGGACGCTTCGAGATATTCCTGCATCGTGCCGCCAACGAAATCGTAGCCGAAGCCGCCGAACACGATTGTTCGCATATCGTGTTCGAGGACCTAACCGACATTCGTGAGAACGTGCCAGAGGCGTCGTGGCACCATCTATGGGCGTTCCGTCGTCTCTACGAGTACGTCGCCTACAAAGCCAGAGAGCAGGGCGTCGAGGCCGTGCAAGTGGACCCACGGAACACGTCAAAGCGGTGTTCGACTTGTGGATTTACCCACGACGACAACCGCCACGACGAAGACTTCGAGTGTCAGGACTGTGGCTACCAGAACCACGCCGACTACAACGCTTCCAAGAACATCGGCCTTCAGTATCTCCGGCGTCGGCAAAACGCAGACGACGGAGGCGCACCCGTAGACGTGCGCTTGAATCGCGGGACGCTGAACGTGAGTGGAGAGTACAACCTTCCCGCCTCTTCTGAGGCGTAGAACAGGAGTCCACGCGAAAGCCCTTCCCTCAACGAGCGAGCGGGTCCTTCGACCCCAAGCGAAGTAGGGGAGGGTAGTTTACCACGGCGCGTCGCGTGTCGCGTCGGCCGGTTCGGTACACTCGCTCTGCCGCTGTAGAATCGCGACGTACTGGTCGCTCGCGAGTTCCACTTCGTCGCCGTACTGGTCGCTGTGGGGGTAGACGCCGAGCGGTGCCAGGTCGCGCAGCGACCCCGGCTCCGGGCGCTGGGGGACGAAGTTCGGCGGGCGCTCGCCGAACTCCGCGACGATCTCGTAGTCGTACTCGCCGTCTACCAGCGCCCGGATGTACTCCTGGCGCGGCTCGGGATAGAAGTCAACCTCGGAGCTGCGCTGGGACTCGGGGATGTCCTGGAGATAGAGCAGCTCCTTGTCGCCGACCTGGATGTACTCGGGACAGGGGTCGACCTCGCTGCTCTCTTCGGGAGGAGTGTTGAGGTTCATGCCGTGGGGGACGGCGTTCTCGAAGAACGCGTGGAAGTACACCTCCATCGTGGCGTCCTCGTCGGCGTTTTCGTTGAGCCACTCGGTCGCCTCGTCCCGGGGCATCGAGGCGAACATCCCGACGCCGACGCCGGCGTAGATAGCCGAGGTCACGACGACGAACGCCATCGCCGTGCGGGCGGCCCGCCTGCGGTGGGCAGCGAGTCGCCGGAGCGAGTCGGCGAGCAACAGCGCCGCGAGCGGGAACGTCGGGAGGATGTGGTGGACCCGCCAGTCGTGCCACCGCGCGAAAAAGAGGACGAAGACGAGCAACGCCCCGACCACCAACGCCCGCTCGTCGAACCCCGGGACCCGCTCTCTGAGTGCCGTCCGGTCCGGCGCGAGGCGGGCGAGATGGACGACACTTGCGACCAGCCCGCCGATGGCACCGAGCAACAGCGGCCAGCCGAAGGCGCTCCCGTAGGTCCGCAGGAACCACCACCACGTCGGCGCCGTTGGCCCGACGACTCGGGTTGGCCGACCGAAGCGCCCGAACCAGCGGTGGTAGACGGCCTCGAAGTCGCCAACCAGCGCCGTCGGGTGACCGACGACGATCATGAGCGCGCCCAGCGCGGCCCCGCCGACCAGCAGCCGCGGTTGCCAGAGCACCCGCCGGAGCGGACCGTCCGTCACGCGAGCGCGCAACAGGAAGGCCAACACGATGACCGGTACCACGAGCGCGAGCGTGAGTTTGAACGCCATCGCCAGCCCGCCGGCGACGGTTGCGGCGTAGAACTGCCGGCGCTCACCGGTCCGGACGTAGCCGACGAGGAAGTAGAGCGCGCCCACGAAACACATCGTCGCGGGCATGTCCTCGCCGCCCTCCTTGGCGAGCTTGAGGAAGCCGAAGGTCAGCGCCAACAGGAGGGCGGCCCACCGGCCGGTGGTGCGGTCTTCGAGCCGTGTACCCAGCCGGTAGAGCAGGTAGACGGTCACGACGGCGAAGGCGACGTTCGTCAGCCGGACGAACGTGAGACTCCACGTCCATATCCACCGGGGCGTGTCCGCCCACAGCGGGTAGTGGCCGTAGACGTAGGCCGGGTCACGCATCGCAGCGATGGCGTCTAACTGGCCGGTCGCGGCGGCTGCCACGACGACCGGCAGCGTCGCCAGCAGATACACCCACAGCGTGCCGCCGAAGGGGGCCCGACTCCAGGAGAGGCCTTCGCGGACGCCGTGGAGGCTGGGGTCGTGGACGATTTCGGCGTAGGCGACCAGGGCGTCTAACACCCGGTCGTGTTCGTCCCAGGTCACGAAGACGGGGATGCGGTGCCAGAAGCCGAAGCCGGCCAGCACCAGCGCCCCGAGCAGGAGATACTTCAGATACGGGTCGGTCCGGAGGTCCCGGTATAGCTGGCGCTTCGCGCGACCGAGCCAGCGGAAGCGGGGACCCATCGGAACGTGGTTGGAGAAGGGTGTATAAAAAAACACATATCTGGGTCAGTCGAGAGCGGGTCTAGGAACCGGCTACGTCCGCGAACGCTCGGCGGCGTTTTCCGGCCCGCGGGCGAGCGCCGGGTATGGCCAGCGAGCCGACACCGGGCGAGATATTCGACCGGGCGGTCGCGGAAGGGCAGCGCCGGCTCGACCAGTCGCTGCTCGAACTCGTCTCGACTAGCTTCATCGCAGGCTTTACCGTCGTCTTCGGGCTCGTCGGGCTGGGTATCGTCGAGGGCCTCCTGGGACCGGTCGGCCACGGCGTCGCCGCGCTCGGTGGCGCGCTCGCGTTCGGCGTCGGCGTCGTCTTTCTGGTGGCGGGCCGGACGGAGCTGTTCAACGAGAATTTTTCCGACCCGGCCGCTGCGGCCGTCGACAGCGGCGACCCCAGCGTAGTGTGGGCGCTGTTCCGGCTGTGGGTCGTCACGCTCCTGTTCAACTTGGTCGGCGGCGGGCTGTTCTCGCTCGTCTTCGCGGTCGACGGTGCCCTGCCGGCGGGCACGACCGACGCGCTGGCGACAGTCGCGACCGAGAGCGCCACGCGGGGGCTGGTGGCCTCGTTCGCCCGGGCCATCGCGGGGGGCGCCCTCGTGAGCCTGCTCTCCTTTCTCCTGGTCTCGGTCGAGAGCGACGGGAGCCGGCTGTCGCTCTCCTACGTCGTCGGCGTCCTGCTCGCGCTCGGCCCGTTCGAACACGTCGTCGTCACGGCGTTGCACGTGTTTCTGGGCGTCCTCTTCGGCGCGGGCGTCGCCCCCGTCCGAGTCGGGACCGTGGTCGGCGTCGTCACGGCGGGTAACCTCGTCGGCGGGCTCGGACTGGTGACGTTCGCACACGTCGCCCAGGCCGCCGGCGCCAGCGAGGGGTGAGCCGGAAATCGATGCGCCCCGTATATTTCCCATATTTGTGTCGGGAAAATAGCTAGTGATTTTCACGCTATCTCGTAAATATTTACTCGCAGTAATGGCAACCAAACCACAGAAGAACGCGAACGATCCGTCAGTATCGCCCCGGGCGATCCCATCGAGGCTGTATCGACTCGGGACGCTTCTCAAGAACTTCATGCTGTTTAGCTCCGCGTATCTCGCGGTCATCGCGGCAGCCGAGGTAGTCATCGTCACCGAACTGCTCGACTTGCCGTTGACTCCGGCGCCGCTCGTCGCGGGACTGTTGACGTTCGCGGTGTACGGCAACGACAGAGTGGCCGATGTCGAGACGGACGAGCGGACCACGCCGGCACGGACTGCCTTCGTCAGGCGCTACAACCGGCTGCTGTACGCCCTCTCCGCCGCCGCGTACGGACTCGCGGTCGCGCTCGCGGTGCTTGGCGGCCCGGTCGCCTTCGCGCTGGCGCTCGTCCCGGGCGCCGCCTGGCTCTGCTACGCTCAGGACTGGCTGCCCAGCTTCGGGCGGGTGAAACGTCTCAAGCAGGTCTTCGTCCTCAACTCTGCCCTCGTCGCCGGCGCCTGGGCGCTCGTCGTCGTCTTCCTGCCGCTGGCCTTCGTCGGCGCACCGCTGACGCCGACCGCTGGCATCGTGTGTCTGATCTTCTTCTTGGCAACGTTCGTCGACGTGGAGATACCGAACGTCCGTGACCGCGTCGGCGACCGGGACATAGGTGTCAAGACGCTTCCGGTCGTCGTCGGTGTCCGGGGTACGCGGTACGCGCTTTACGGCGTGACGGCCCTCGGTGCCGCGGTGCTCGTCACCGCGTTTTCCGACGGCCTCCTCGCGCTGGGCGAGACCGTCTGGCTCCTCGTCAGCCTACTGTATCTGACCGGAGTCGTAGCCGCTCTCGGCCGTATCGACAACGACGGACTGCTCACCGTGGCGGCCGAGTGTAGTCGGCTCCCGTTGCTCGTTCTCGTGTTTCCACCATTGATGTAACGTACCGCCAAGTCGTGGGGGATAGACAGCAGTATTCTAATTTTTTCGATTTATTATGTCACAATCCATATACTGCAACAGTATTAGTTGAAGGCCTCCTCTTTTCGCTTGATCTACCCTATCTTATTTGTAACCTTAGCCATCAGATATCATACGTCGTGGTAGCACTGGTGCTCGTGAAGTTGGCGCTCGTTGGGTCGGTCGCAGTCGGTGTCACAGCCGGGCTCCTCGCGTGGCGGGAACGGCCGAAGCCAGGGGCGGTACCGCTGGTCCTCCTCATGGCAGGCCAGTGCTGGTGGTCGGCGACACTGATATTCCAGATACAGGCGACTACAACGGCTGGCCGGGCCTTTTTTATCAGCATCTCCTGGATCGGCATCGCGTTCATCCCCGTCGCGTGGCTCGTCTTCTCGTTGGAGTACAGTGGATACAACGAGTACACCACGCGGAAACACATCCTACTGGCGACCGTTGTCCCCGCGATTACGGTTTTCCTCGCTCTCACCGACCCGTATCACCAGTGGCTCTATATCGACACGCCGACGCGAGTTCCCGGCCCCTGGTTCTGGGTCATCGCGGCCTACACCTATCTGCTCGGCTTCCTCGGGATTGTCCCGCTGCTGGAGCTCGTCACGAGCCAGGTGCGGTCCTTCCGCGGCCAGAGCCTCGCGCTGCTCATCGGGCTAGTGGCCCCGTGGGCGACGAACCTGACGCACCTGTTTGGCTACCTGCCGACCGCCGGTATCGACCCGACGCCGGTCGCGTTCACACTGTCGGGCGTCGCGTATCTCTCGGCGCTGACCCAGTTCAGGCTCTTCGGCGCGAGCCCGACGCCCATCCGTCACGCCCGGCGGTCGCTGTACGAACAGATGCACCAGGGCGCACTCGTTCTGGACACCCACGGGACCATCGTGGACATGAACGACCAAGCGGCGACCCTCCTCGGGACGACGCCGGAGCAGGCGCTCGGGGAGCCCCTTGAAGCCGTCAGCCCCGACCTGACCACCACCGAGACGCCGGGCCAGCAAAAGCGCGTGTTCACGCCCCAGGGCACCGGACAGACCTACGACGTCTCCGAGAGTCCCGTCACCGACGTTCACGACCGGACCATCGGCCGCATCATCACGCTCCACGACATCAGCGACCTCTTTCGGATGCAACAGCGTCTGGAAGTGTTGCATCGCGTCTTCCGGCACAACATCCGCACCAACATCCAGGTCATCCTCGGCTACGCCGGCTACCTGGCGACACACAACAGCCAGTCGAAAGCGGAGACGCTCAAGCGCAACGCCCTGGAGATAGAGGCGACCGGCGAGAAGGTCCGCGAGATAATCGACGTCTTCGAGGAGGGCCGGAAAGACCGCGAGAACCTGCGACTGCACGCCATCCTCCAGGAGTGTGTCGACGCGACCGCCGAGGCCTACCCCGAGGTCACCGTCGACTACGACCCCGGCCCCCAGGATATCGTCGTCGACGGCCTCTTCGACATCGTCTGTTCGAACGTGATCGAGAACGCCGCCCAGCACAACACCAGTTCGCAGCCGTGGGTGCGCGTTAGCGTCGAGGTCGACGAGGGGACCGTCGAGGTCCGCGTCACGGACAACGGGCCCGGTATCGAGGACCACGAGCTCGCGCTAGTCGAGGAGGGAACCGAGACGCCGCTGAAACACGGCAGCGGCTTTGGGCTTGCGCTGGTGGTCTGGGGGACCGACATTGCCGGCGGCTCGGTGGAGTTTGAGTCCGACGAGTCGGGGACGTGTGTGACCCTAGAGATGCCGGTGGCTGGGCGGGGGTGAGGATTCCCGTTAGTGAGTTCTGAGACAGGCAGCTTCGATTAGTCCGAATAAGCGACGTGACCGGGTGTTCAATTCCTAGTAGACGTGAGCTATCGATACCTGATTCACCACCATTACTGACTCCGATGGCTTTATTCGCATCTCTTTGCTTACTGGTCGTATGAACGACGTACGCGAGGCGACAGAGGAACTCCTCGCGGACAAACCCGAAGCCGAATCCGCTCTGGAAGAAATCCTCGCGGTCGACGAGGGCGGTCCCTGGACGTTCGACGACCTCTCAATCGACTCCGGAACGTTCGGTGAGATTGTCTCGCGTGGTATCGCCGAGAAGGTCGACGACGGTTATCGGGTAACGGACCAAGCCGCCGTCAGTGCCGCAGTGACTGGTGACGCCATGGAGACTGGCGATACAGAGGAATCGCGAGAATGGCCAACGCTGTCACTCCCCGACGTGGATCGAAATGCCAGCCTGGCACTGGTTGGCTCGCTCGTTTTCGTCGCGCTCATGCGCACCGTATTCATGTGGCCCCGCGTGTTCCGGGATGGCAACGTGGTCCTCGCAAGCAACGACCCCTGGGGCTATCGCTACTATGTCGAACAGATACTAGCGAACGATGTCGCACCCTTTGCGTTTGGGACACTGACCGAGTATCTCGGTACTGGACTGGCCCAGGACCATCTCTATGTCGTTGTTGCGTGGTGGTTTGCCCTCGTGCTTGGCGGCACGCCACATGCGGCTGGACTCGCGTTAGCGTGGCTCCCGGTCATTGCTGGGGTTGTGAGTTCTATGTTTGTATATTTGATAGCAGTCAGGCTGACTGCGGATCGGCGAGTCGGACTCGCATCGGTACTGCTACTGGCGGTAACACCAGCGCATGCCTTCCGGACCGCACTCGGCTTCGGTGACCATCACGCGTTCGACTACGTATTCGTTGCCGCCACCGCCTACGCCCTCATCGTTATCGCTGACGAATATGTAGTTGAAGCGGACACTGATTGGCGGTCGCTCTTGTCAAGTTCGAAAGCTACCTGGGCTGGAATCTGTCTCCTCGGTGTGGGGATTGCCGGCCAGTCGCTTGCATGGCGAGCCGGGCCATTGCTATATATTCCAGCCGCTGGCTACGCGCTATACCGTGCTATTTCAGACGTTCGTGCTGGGCAATCACCACTGGTCGGGAACGTGCCGCTTGTTCTTGGACTTGGTTTGGCAGCAGTTCTGGCTGTCGTTCCCGCGACACTCTGGGGATGGGAAATGCGGTGGGTGCGTGTCGGTGCTCCCGCGCTCTTGCTTTTGGGTACTTTTGCCGTGTTACTCGTCGGTGAAATTGCGTTCCGAAGTGAGTGGTCGCTACAGGTAGTTACTGGTTCAGCGACGGGAGTCGGTGTGATCGTCGCTACGGGTATGTGGGCCACGATTCCGGAATTGTCCAAGACTATCACTGACTTCCTCAACTATCTTTCTCAGACCAACCAGAGCGGTATTGCCGAAACGACATCGCTTTTTAATAATGCTGGTATAGTCGGGCCGCTACTCATACTCGGGTTTGTATTTTATGTAGCTCTACCATATGGCCTCATGGATACGTGGCGGGCGTACAAGGAACACCGGCCGGTGCAGGTTGTCGCCACTGTATATTTCCTGTATTTTATTGTTCTTAGCGCCGTCCAGCTTCGATTTGCCGGATCACTGTCGGTGTTTGCATCGGTGTTTGCAGGAATCGGATTCATCCATCTGGCATCTGTTGTCGACCTCACTGAGGGAGTAGCCGGGAAGGTCCAACAGCAAGCCGCATCGGCGAAAGAACGGGTTGAATCACTTAGGATACCAGAGATGCGAACTATCGGCTATTTTGTAGTCCTGTTCCTGATGGTGGCGAGTCTCGGCTTCCTCCAGACACCGGTGAAGCAGTCACAGATTGCCGTCGACGATGGTACATACCAGACGGCGAAGTGGATCAGTTCGACGGTAAACGACACTGACGGTGAAGGGTATATCTTCAGTCCGTGGAGCCAGAATCGAGTGTACAATTATTATCTCGATGGCAATTCTGAGTCGTACGGCTACGCACGGGATAACTACGAGATGTTTGTCAGGTCTCGAAACGTAACAAGATGGTATCAGAATCTGAGCGGTCGGGATACGTATATTGTAACAGGAGAAATCGAGACAAAAAAACAGAATTCGCTGCAAACCCGGGTTCACGAGCAGTACGGGAGTGCATCAAATGGCAGTGATGGACTGTCCCATTACAGGACGGTCTATATCGGAGATGAGCATACGGTGACCGAGGTCGTTCCGGGAGCAACTATCATTGGGGTCAGAAACGATTCTGTGGTCCCTCTCTCGACCAGCAAGTCGATCAACGGAACGACATTTACCTATGACCGGAAGGCGGAGACGAACCCCTATGGACTGTATTCAGTCACGGTTCCTTACACTGGTCAATATACTATTGAAGATGAGGATGAGGTTAACATTTCTACCAATGACATACAGTCAGGAACTCGAACTGTTCAGCACGACCGCGAAGGCATAGCCCATTGGCCATTTGATCGAAGCGACGGGTCGGTAGTGTATGACCGAGTTGGTGGCCATACAGGAATAGTAAAGGATACAACAATCGTTGATGGTGTAAATGGGAGTGCGCTTGAGTTTGACGGACAGGACGACGGAATTGTAATTCCTGACCGTAACAATATAAATCTTAATTCATCGTTCACAATTTCATTGTGGTTGAGGGGCAATCTTACAGAAGCCGAGAGCACATATCCTACAGTGCTTCAGTATAGAAATTCAAATCAAAGAGTCGGAATTTGGGCCCGGAGTGACACCGATTTTGGAGTCGCAATTGATGGAATGTCACCAGAACGTCATAAAAACTTTGGTATACAGACTACTGAATTCAAGAATTGGACTCAAATTGTTTTTGTAGTTGATAGGGCCAGTTCCGAAAGTCGTCTGTATTCGAATGGCAGACTCCAGTCGAGAAAAAACATCACATGGACTAACAATATAAACAGTGGAGGTAGTCTAACAATTGGTTACCGACCCAATCAACATGCCCCTATTCAAATAGATGAAATTAAGCTATATTCGCGAAGCCTAAATTCCTCAGAAATAAATGAAAGGTATTCTTCCGGGAAATCATAGTAATATATAACTCATAGCTATACTCACAATCGGCCTTATTCCTTTGATTTATTTACTTTGGTTTAGATATCCGTGAAATTGAAAACGACTGTCGTCCCCATATTCAGGTTCAACGAGGGGCTGTAGGTACCCATCGTTGGGCTCTGTAGTTTCGATACACTGCGCTGGATTTCACGGGTATCGGACGCTCCGGCGAAGGTTGTAGACGATGGCTTTGAGGATAATTTCACGGAATTCGAGCCACCAGCTTCGCGCACGCTCGGCGGTGCCGTGCGTGCGCCTGATGCTTGAGAAGACGGTTTCAGACAGGATCGTTGGTGGTACCAATCACTGTCCATGCGGGCGTTGTGAGCGTGATCGAGTGAGTTGAACAGGCGGTGTTTGATCAGCGGGCGGATGCCGTTTCGACGGAGCTCGTCGCGGAAGGCTTTCGCGTCGTATCCTTTGTCAGCAGCGAGGCTTCGCAGGTCGCCCGCGTTCCGGCGGGCGACCTGCGGGCCGATCTTGGCATCGTGTTTCTTCGAGGTAGTCGAGTGGATGTCGGTGATGTACAGCGTTTCGACATCCACCAGCGCAGTCACTTTCAACGACCGGACGCGGTAGTCTGTGCGGTTTGCGTAGTGTCGGCTTGGTTGGTCACGATCAAAGCCTGTTGCATCGATCGAAGCGTGGCCGGTGCGTTTCTCGGCCGACGCGCCGAGAAACGCACGCCATGTCCCGGTCGGAATCCGCTCAAACCACGTGCGAAGAACCGTGTAGTGAGGCAGCCGTGTGAGGCCGATTTCGTCAAGGACACCGGGCATCTCACTCAGCAAATCAAGTGCAACGCGGTAGGATTTTCTCAGTTCGATACGGAGCGCATGGAGTGTCAGCATCGCCCATTCGGCGAACCCGCCACCCCCTTCGGGGTCGGCGGGTTCGTCCGGGTTTGCGACAACTGCTTTAGCTTTAGCGACCGTAACACGAGTGAAGAGACGGATTTCGGATGTCAAACCAATCTGTCTCTTCGCTTTCTACCGAGATAACGCAGTCGTAGCTGTTGCGTCTAGCGAAACTACAGTGCCCATCGTTGTTGTGTCGGAACCGCGTAGTGACATTCCCGACGTATTTCTTTTATGCTTCGCTCGCTCAAACCAATCTTGACATCCACGCTTATAATGAATCCGAAGACGACAGTGTAATAACGTCGCTCTACTGGCGGGGGTAAAGCCGAAGAGAGGAATGTGTCTAAGAACTCTTTCTTATCATTAAATAACTGATCACGGGCTCAAAAGCGCTATGCGGCCAGCCCCACAGTGGTGGTGAGCGGCCAAGTTGAAAACGGTTTGCCGGGTGGAAGTATCTCACACTACATTTCCTCCAAGTTCATATGAACGCAAGCTACGTGGAGATGGTTGATCGGGCTAGGGGATGGATTGGGTGCGCGCAATCTTGCAATTAGCCCGCACCGAGTTCCCGGCACCCTTGACGCTGTGGCTGTCGTTCAGGCGGGTGCCAACCCGTGTCTGGCACCAACTGCTCACACGGTCGGTAACCAGATGCGATCCACCCGAACATGGAGGGCTGGATGGGACGTTTTCGATCACCGAGCGGCATCCAGCCACTATATAAATCATCCGGACTACCTCATACTGACGCTGAAGCCGACGGTCCTTGTCAATACAGTTTCATATACCATCCCCGACATTTCCTGTTCGACACATGGCTTCAAGACTTGAATCCCGTGAACTCGTCGAACTTGTGCCATTCACAGTATCAAGCAGTCCCTGGACCCATGGAATCAAGCTACATCCGACGATTCGCCACGACGTTGCCAGTAGATATCTAAACCACCATTTGAATATGTCTTATTATAATGAGTTCGTAGGTGGGTTTCCGGCTCCCAAATTAATCGCCAAATGCCACCATTCAAACTGTAGACATCCACATTAGTACGATAAGCTATCTGCTGGTATCCATGGCTAGTGAGATTACCATTTAAAGACTTGGGAGTGTATGACGAGTATCTCTTTTTCTCTTTGAGATTATGATTTATCTCATATGGTGTTAATTCATTAGCAAAGTACCCATCAGTATAGATAGGATTATCAACATATTCATGCCCAAATTGCTTTCCTTGAACTTCTTCATTTGAAAGGTACATTCTTGGATGAGAAGGATGATCAGGAGAGACATAGATTACAGATAGTTGCGATACCAATATAATAGCTAATAGCAGCCTCGCTATATTTGGCCAGTGGGGTATTCCTTTAGAATATACTCCAGTAATCGCTATGGCAGCGAGTACCGCAAGGAATGGTTCTGTCATAAGAACTGCCCTGATTGGCCCTAAGCTAGGGCTTATTAAGCCTAAACTAATGAAGGCCACTCCTGTTGAGGATGCAGCAATTATTATCCATCCTACTTGATTCTTTGAATCATTTAGTAAAAGATACAACCATCCAATACCCCCCAATGGAAGTAATACGAAAGCATGTACTCTACGGATGAGAATACCGTACAAGCCTGAGTATGCTCTAATTGCATGGCTTGGATCTCCTCCTGGGGTGGATTGAAGAGAAACTGACCCAGTGGACAGCAGTCGTACAAATAGGATGCGGATCGAAATTAATAAATCTGTCAGATAGGTCCATTGAAGTACAAGAGCTATTGCTGTCATGGATACTAAAATAATCCACCGTTGATCCAATAGAGGGTTTTCTTTAGAGATTTTATTATTGGTCAAGGAGATACATATATACGCCCCTGTACTAGCCAACATAATCAATAGAGGCATTTTATGAGTGAATATTTGTGTAAACAACATCATGCCGGCAATCAAGAAAAACGCTTTTTTCTCTGTCTGTTCATACCAGATAGCTGAAGAGATAAATATCATCCAAAAAATAGCTGCGAGAGTCTGAGGAATCGGCCAATAGGAAAACCAGATAGAAATTGATGCTACTGCAGCAATAGCAGTTGCATACAAACTTGCCTGCTTATTTTCTGTAAGTCGGTATGTGATTGAAGCTGTAGTAGTTGGAATGGCTACCCCTACCGCGATTGGGAAAATCATCATGGCCTCCGCAGCAGTGGTATCCCCAACGATACCAAACATTGCTCCTAAGTCAAGAAACAAAGAGGCATCTGAATAAAAATACATATTTACTGATTCTATATTCCCGGATACCATGATAGAATGGATATTGTAGGCATATGTGTCAGGATCTTTTCCTATTAGACCCGGTGGAAAGAGAAATATATACGTTCGATAAAAAACAGATAATGAAATAATACCTATAACAGACAGGAAATAGGAATTTTTGCACTCATTAGAGATTGCAATGCTGACCATTATAGCACATACCAAACCAGCTGGGAGTAACGGGAATATTTTTCCGCTATACTCTACCCCCACTATTATCGACGAAAATAATAACACAACAACAGATATGATGAACTTCACCCGTGTGTATGACATTTTAGTTTACTCCGTAGCCCGTTCTATCGCGTCAGAGAATCCCTGAAGCATTTTTTCATATGTTGCTTCCTCTGAGACCACCTTCTTGCCTTTTGCCGAAAGACGCTCAGCATACTTTGGGTTAGTGAGGATTTTCTTAATAGCATCTGCGAGAGCTTCTGGAGATTTTGTCGGGACAATTTCGCCAGTCTCGCCTTGGCGAACAATATCACCCGCCTCTCCCACGCCTTCGCTTATTACGACAGGAGTCCCTACCGACATAGCTTCAACGACTGTAAGTGGATATGCATCTGTCAAACTTGGAAGAACATAGACATCTGACAATTCATACAACGCTTTAACGTGTTCCCTGGGTACCCATCCTAAGTAATTTGTTATGTCTGCATTCGATATTGCCTTGAGCGACTCTGTATATTCTTCTTCTCCCTCTCCACCAATCAGTAGTTGAATTTGGCCCGAACTGTCAATCATATCTACAGCTTTAATTATGTCTTCCACCCTTTTTATTTCTATAAGTCTTCCTAAAAATAAGACAATTTCCTTGTCCCCACTAATATCATAATATTTGTGTACCGATTGTTCCTTTCCGGGTAAGTAGGGAGCATTTGGTGCCGTAAATATTACAGAACTTTTCATGAAAGAACTTTTCTTTATAAAGTCTTCAGATTTTTTTCCAGGAACAACAAACGTATCAGAAATAATTCCCATGCCGAACGCTAGCAATCGCTTCATCATTGTTTTTGAGAACTTTGTGTGCGGCATATCCCATACTTCGGTCCATGAGACAATACCTGCACCTGACAAGACCGCTGCACTTCCTGCCAACCAGGCATGTTTAAAAACAAAGTCGGGGAGTATAACAACATCATAATCTCCCCTCGCTATTTCAAGGAATAAATCTTTACCAGAAAGGAAGTAGGCGTTATATGGATAACTGTCCTCTGTGCCATCAAATATGTAAAAGTCTGTATTATAGTTTTCTGAAATTTTGCGGAATAGTGGATTGCGATAATCCCGGATTTTATTGTGTACGACCGCGATATTGAGTTCCTTCATTATTGATATCTAATAAGTGCGTCAGTAGACTATCGATACATACGCAGCAGTCAAAGCATGAATTAAGATAGCTGAACGAGGGTGAGATTTTAGTATACTCATTGTGACTAGATTTGAGCAAGGGCGGAATAAAAAATGTATTGATAACCGACAAACCTCTGAACGGTGTTGGACATACTGTGTACTACTAACGCAGAATTTATACCAAACTAGCCGTTGCTGCCTAATTCTTGAATACCTTAGCTGGTGTTTTGCCGTCGAGTGCTTGGTTGAGCCGTACTTTAGGGATGTCTGAAGTGTCGTATCCGCTGTTTCGCACTGGAGTGGTGCTCCGCCAGACAGAGTGAAAACGCTCGATCCGCATGGTTTCAGTATGGAACCCCTTCCGATATGTTTCCGGATTCGGTAATCTAGCCGACCACACAAATCGAGCCGTGAAAAGGCAGTCAGATAGTCGCTAGCATCGACAAGAAACTCTGTCTCGGCAAGATTGTGATTCTCTGTGAGTCGAAGTAAGAACGCCACCGCGGGACTTACGCTGCGGCGCTGAACATGCGCAGTTCGAGAAGTAGTTTCAGTACTTCACAAAGCCGGTTAGTTGAGAGGTCTGCTTGCTGAAGTGTGTCCAAAACCCCGCAAGCAGACGGTGAAATCCACGAAGACCAGCTCCTTAACTTCCTCGTCAACACGCTTGACGAGGAAGTTGACCTCGGTCTTGGCGCTAATGCTGAAATCGGTGCTGAGGATATCTACGAGGTCCTCGTCGGCGCTTGCGCCGACGGGACCTCGATATCTGAACTTTGCGAGACCAGTGAGAATTCTCCCCATCAAAACACGATTCTGTACCACCTCCGGGAGAAGTTCGACCTAACGTCGGTTGAACAGGTTGGGAACGCACTCCTGCAAAAGGACGTTCTAGAGGTTCTTCCCGAGCAGGTGGAGGTCGTCGCAGACCTCCACCTGCGGCCCTACTACGGTGACGAGGACGAAACAGCTGGCCTCTACCACTCAGAGGCAAAGCGTGGAACCACCGCGTTCCACGCCTATGCGACACTCTACGCGCGTGTGAAGAATAAGCGATACACGCTGGCGTGCGCCGTCTCGTCGACGGCGACACCGCCAGCAGTGTCCTCACCGAGTTTCTTGGTATCCTTGACGGCCTTGACCTCAGCGTCAAGGCCGTCTATCTTGACCGCGAATTCTACGATAGCAAGTGTCTCACTCTCCTCCAGGCACACAACTACGCGTACGTGATGCCGATCGTCCGGTGGGGAAAGACGATCAAGCAGGAACTCTCCAAAGGATGGAGCCGCGTCATCCAACACGAACTGACAGGGAAACTCGACGGTCACAGCTGGACCGTCGAGTTTCCCGTCTACATCGACTGTACCTACCAAAACGGGCGATACGACGAACACGGAGTGGCGCGTCACGGCTACGCCGCTGACGCGCCGTTCATTGACACACCACGAGATGCTCGATACCACTACGCGAAACGCTTCGGTATCGAGGCCAGCTACCGACTCTCCGAACAAAGCATTGTAACGACCACGACACAGAATCCGGTTGTACGGCTGCTGTACGTCGTGGTTAGTCTACTCTTGCAGAATGTCTGGCGGTATCTCCATTGGGAGTATGTGGCGACGCCCCGCCGTGGCGGGCGTCGCCTCTGGAAGTGGTCCTTCGAGGAGTTCATTAACATGCTGTGTCGGGCAGCGTGGACGGCCCTCGCAGTGCGTCGGGCCGTCCCCGTGAACCGGCCACCAGATGACCGGTTCCACCGGTAATCACCGACCGAGGACGCCGCCTTGCGAGTGGCAACGCTGCCGCGTCGGCGGCTGATCGCCGCCGACAGCGGCAGCTCCCCCTTCGATTAGCGTTCTTTGACCACTATCGACGACGCATCCCAACAGAACAGGTGACTCAACTCAGGTCAACTGGTGATGCTTTGTGAGGTACTGAGTTTTGAGTCTGCGTCGATTGCCCCATATAGCCACTTTTGCCATCAACCTCGACCTGTTTCTCACCAATCGCGGCCCGCCGACCGCGCCGCCATCAGAGGGTTACCCTGTGCTTCGGACAACGTATGCACCCAGTTTCAGACCGCACCGTGAGAGCGATCGACACCCAGCAGGTCTAAGTGTAGCTTCAAGTTTGTACTTGCTAGCTTAAGCTCTCTGAGCGCGCATTTACAGGAATGGGACGAAAACAGCACGTTGTCGATCTCTCTGCTGAGGAACGCAGAACGCTTGAGTGGTTCATTTCGACCAGTGAGCGAAAATCTGAGGATAATACCCGAGCCAGAATTCTGTTGAAGGCTGACGACGGGCTCACAGATGCTGAAATCTGTGAGCACGTCGGCTGTTCAATCGGAACACCGTACAACGCACGCAAAAACTACTGTGAGCGAGGGCTCGCGGCGATTCATCGCCGCAAGCCCGACCGCGAGTACGAACGCAAACTCGACGGCAAGGCTGAAGCCCACCTCATCAAACTCGCCTGTAGCGATCCACCAGAAGGACACGCTCGCTGGACGCTCCACCTCCTCGCCGACGAACTTGTCGCACTCGACGAGATCGACTTCGAGTCGATCTCTCACGAAACCGTTCGACAGCGGCTAAAAAAACGCCCTGAAACCCCATCTCTACGACTATTGGGCGATTCGGCCTGATCAAAATAAGCAGTTCGTCTACGAAATGGACAATGTCCTCGATCTCTACCACGAACCGTACGACGAGGATCGGCCGGTCATCTGTTTCGACGAGTCAAGTAAGGCGCTTCGTGGGCATAAGCGCGACCCGATCCCGGCCGAACCGGGATCGGTCGCTCGAATCGACACACACTACGAGCGAAACGGAAAGAAGAAAATTCACCTTGCCACGGAACCGCTGACCGGGTGGGTAACCGTCGCGGTCACTGATCGACGACGCGCATGCGAATGGGTTGACCAAATGGTCGAACTGGCGGATAATCACTACCCGGATGCGGACTGCATCCGAGTTGTGATAGACCACCTCAACACTCACAATCCGGCTAACTTCTACCAATTCTTACCACCGGACGAAGCACAAGAATATCTCGATCGATTCGAGTTTCATTTTGTCCCAAAACACGGGAGTTGGCTGAATATGGCGGAGATTGAGCTCGGCGTTCTCAAGCGACAGTGTCTCGATCGGCGAATCTATCACGCAGCGACACTCTGTTCAGAGGTCGCTGCGTAGCAGGATGATCGCAACGCGACAAAACGACTCATCGACTGGCAATTCACAACCAATGACGCGCGCATCAAGCTACGTGGACTCTATCCAGTTCCGATGGGCCAGAACTAGCGAGACAATGCCTGAAGCTACACTAAGATTGACATCGCCTTCTTGATCGACAGCCCCGCTGTATGGAGACGCACCTCAAACCACTGTAGCTGTGTCGGGGTGCGCTTGTTCTGCCAACATCTTGAATGTCCTCGTCTAAGCTTCTCTGAGGAAGTCTACATCTTCATTAACGGAACTCACTGAGACCTACTCGCTTCTCAAACTCGCTCAACTATTTAATCCCTATTGAGTCATAATATCAAATTTCGCCTGTTTACTATAACATTATTTGATTAAAGGTTGGAATTTTCCACTCTCTTCCCCTATTTTATTTGATATTTTATCCATATTATTCCATATATATTCTATTCTTCTTGGCCAGACATCATCAGTGTAATCAGTTCCTGCATCATATCTATCAATTATCTGAAGTCTATTCACGTGTGAGCTACATATATATAGGGCTATCAAGTCATTTTTGATGTTATATTTTTCAGCGAAAGTGCTTAATATCTTGTATAAAAACTTCGAATCTTGATTAACTTGCAAAAACCAGTGATGGAATCCATCTTTAAACGTATCTGAGGTGAAATCAACATATGTTAATAGCAAGTTACCTAGGTCTAATATCGGATGTGAATTTATACTTCCGAACTCCCAGTCTAATACCAGAGGATCACCCGAAGGTCTTAACATAATGTTTGACAAGTTGTAGTCTCCATGAGAGACTACTTGAGGCAGGTTTACTTCCCTGTCGAGCATTGGAGGTTCTATATCTTCCCCTGGAATTTCCAGATCTACATCTATGCGAGATTTATACCTCCCATCCAAGGTCTCATCCCATAGTGTTCTTAAAAATAAAATAGGTATTGTCAGGTTTTGTGTATGACTATTTACCCTAATATTTTCTAATAACATTTCTCCCCTAAGATATTTTTCGACCCATACATCTCCAAAAAGAGAGTTATGAAGTTCGCCATCAGGTAAGTGAACATCCGGAAGAAAGTTAGATATATACTTCGTAATTTCTGACTCCTTTCTGTTAAATACCGCATGTTGAGGTAGGTTTGGATATTTTAGAACTTCATTAGTATCCTCTATTATTGTTGTGCGCCTATTCCCTGATAAACAAAATCGATTATGGCGAATTGTGGTATCAGTATTATAGATATATACGCTGTCTCCAATCCCTATCTTTGTCAATAAATTTATTATTTTCCCGGAGAACGGCCACTTAACCAAATCATCAAGAAGGTCAAAGCTGTTTTCTGAACTAGAGAAAAATGCATACGATAGCCTCTGTGCATTTGGAAGCAAAATTATTCTTCCAACCGGATTACGTCCAGAAAATTTTTTCACTGGTCTTTTGAATAACGGTTCCTCTTCAAATTTATATAAAACAGTCTCGTTTGTCAATTGGACATTATCAGGCTCAACTAATGTAAATATTAAGTCATATCCTCCGCGGTCAATTGCGGAAGAGAAGGTGACTTCGTTATCTATGAATGCAATATTTCTGATTCCCCATTCTTGAGCGTAGTATTTTACCTCGTCCTTCGATTCGGTATGGAGGACATCTACATGATCACATACTTGGGCAAGCTGAAGAGGTTGAAGTTTTGTTGAGGGAGAAACACAAAGGCATCGACCACCAAATACTGTTGGAACCAACGCCCGCCAATCTTCTCGACCAGGATGAGGGATAGACATTTAGTTTAAATATCTAGTCTTATTTGCTTTATGTATTTATACGCACTCATAGATTATATACTCTGAATTTTAGTAATAAGTTTGCTCTTCAAACTCTTATTCCATTTCTCCTCTTCTGGAATCTCTAGAACGTATGTGTCTGTATTTTCCACTAATTCTCTAGCTAACTCAGTCTCTTTTTTCACAAATTTGCTAACATTACTGAATTGTATTGAGTTAGAGTCAGACACTAGCTCCAACACTTGTATAATATCTTGAATTTCTGAATTCCACTCCTGGTAGTTTACGGCCCGTAAGAAGTGGAAGGCTTTCTTCGAAGGATATTTTCTTATACTGACTTCTTCCTCAGGGTGAGTTTCTAAGAATATCAACTTATCGAAATTTGTTTTTTCTACAATCTCGCAATTAAACATCTCGGCAGCTGGAGTCCAATCCGTTTTCGCTAAGTGAGTATTAGATATCAACTTTAATCCCCGTAAAAGAATCGAATCTCTCGAAGACGCAATTGTGTTAATCCTTTCATTAATACAGTTTCTGTACCTATCAACACTACTAAAGTCCGACAATTCAGGGAAGGATTTTAAATTATATGAAAGTAAGTGAATAGGAGTGGGGAAGGCTTTAATTGATTCCTTTTTCGATAAAAATACGCGGTCATCAGATAAGTATCCTTCAGCGCCATCTTGGAGTAAAGAAAGGATAGTATTTGTTTTACCAGTGTGTCTCCACGCTGGGAAAACAAATGTTTCGCCTTTATAAACGACAGAGGAGGCATGGGTAATGATATAGTCATGTTCCAACATACTCTCACGAATTTTGAACTCCAATAGTAGCTGTGGGATTCGCGGATGACTATTTTTTTCGCAGACTATCTGATCATACATTCCGTCCGTGAATTCAATAATAGTATTGCCACTCCTATAGTATATATCGTCCCCTTTCTGAGCAAAATGGTCTAAGGGTGCCCCAAATGTAGCATCTGGGGAATATTCTATCTCATCCACAACTGTGCAATGAAAGTCTACGGCAGAGTTGCTTACTTCGTCCGTTTTAAATTCAGAATACAATTTTTGAAAATAGTCTGCTAGTGGTCCAGCTCCTTGAATTTTCACATTAGTCAGACCGTGGAAGTCAAATGAACTCATTGTTATAGGGATATTCAGCTAACACTAATATGTATCGCTATGCCTAAACCGACCGTGCTGATCGCCATTTATCAAGGAATGGGCATAGTATAAGAATCAGTACCTCACAAAGCGTCTTGGGCCACTGCTTCTGACGGTGAGTTCATTCATGAGGCAACGTCTGGAACGGCGGTTGACGATCACTCCAAGCCAGTAATGCCACGAAGCTGTCTAAGTCGGCTGCGGAAACCGCCTACACGATAGCGTTGCCACTACCAGAGGTCCTATTCCATTCAGTGATTACCGCTTGCTGTAGTGGCGGCGAGCTTGTCATGTTGTATCGATGAAGAGCGCGTCAACGGCACAGCCGTGACGCGCCACTTCATGTTCGTCGTAACGGCCCATCTTGTAGGTACAGTCGATGGTGACCGGAAATTCGATGGTCTACTGTTACCGTCGAATTCTGTCGTATGATCGTGTTCAATCTCACGACTCCATCCGTCCGAACTCTCCCGTTGAATGTCATATCTCCATGCGATGACTGGAACAACGTAGGCGTGGTTGTGCGCCTGCATCAGCGTGAGGCATTTCCCGTTGTGGAATTCGCTATCAACGTAGAGTGGCTTGACTTCGAAGCGAAGCTATCGACGAGGCCGAGAAACCCTGCGAGGACGTATTGGCAGTGTCGCCGTCGGCAAGACGGCGCACCGCCAGCGTGTAGCGTTTGTTACGAACCCGAGCGTACAGTGTCGCGTACGCGTGAAATGCAGTGGTTCGTCTTTGGCTTCCTTGAAGTAGAGGCCATCAGCCATCAGTCTCGTCTTTGTCACTGTAGTAGGGCCGCAGGTGCAGATCGAAGTCGCGTCGGCGGTCGCGCCGACGAGGACCTCGTAGATGTCTTCGGTATCAAGATCAGCGTTCTTACCGAGACTCACGCCAAATGCGCCAGTGATTGCGTTGACGAGGAAGTTAAGGAGCTGGTAATTGTGGATTTACAATCTGCTTGCTGCTGTTGTTTGGCCACACTTCAGCAAGCGGATCTCTCAATTAACGGACTTTGTGAGGTACTGAGAATTTGGAATATTGGTCAAAATTCTAGTTTTCGAAATAATAGATCGGTCGGTCATGATTGTAGTTTGGCGCAGATTCACAAAGGAATTCTACATCAAACCCATTTTGGCTGAGTGTGTCTATTATTCCTTCTATATAATATTCGTTGCTTAATTTCTCCGGATGTAATTCAATAATACCGGCGAGCGAATTCGTTGTATCTTGAGTCACTAGATCGTCAACTATAGCACCTTCCTGTCCCTCAGCATCAATTTTGAGCCATGCCGTGTTAATTTTCTCATCCCTGAACACGTCAGAAAGGGCAACTGAGGATTTCATACTAACATCTGTATCTAACTTATCGACGACACCATGCTGTTCTGACCCTGGTCTTGAATCTTCCTTGAAAGGTATTGATTCACCTGAAACCCCTGTAACAGGGTTGTGACTAATCATTGCATCGGCTCGCAAATTATTCAATTCTAAATTATGAACAAGATGCTTTCGAGGCGCACTTGCAGGTTCGTATACATAGAGTTTAGCGGATGGATTTAGGACGCCCAATATTACACTGTAGATGCCGTGGTGAGCACCGACGTCAAAAACTGCATAGGGTTCTGGATTAAGATCGAACCGATCGAGACCTATTCCTTCAGAGGTCTTTCCATCACTTATTACATTTTTTGCATTGATGAATGCCACTCTTGAAAAATACGCATATTTGAAGGTCTCTCCCATCGCTTCATGAGTGATGGTATTCGATCCCTTAAATAACGAAAGTCGGAACCAAACGTTAGCGACGGATCGTTTCAGATTCATAGTGTTCTCTTTAGCGGCAGAACTTAAGAATCCACACCTTATGTTCAATTCCACTATAGTCAGAGCATTATACTGAACACGGTTCTCCTCTCGGCAGACGACGACCTAGCCACCAAAATCGCGGACAATGGCGGAAACACGGAGTCCTTAATCTACGGGGGCCACACGTTCTGACCGATATCGCAGGCAATTTTAAATGTGTTGGCTCAGAGTAAAGAAGACGCAAATACTACCATAGATTCAGGGGCGTCAAGCTCGCTAATAATTTTTACAGGGGACGCGTCTTCATCCGCAACCTCAAAATTGATTGTAACGGCGCCCACGGCGCGGCGCAACTCATCGGCGATTACGCCGCGTTCGTCAATAATTCCGTTACGAATTGGGGTTCCATGTGCATCGCCATGGGCGAAACAGGCGGGCCAATCAGACAACCGCGCGAAGACAAATCGTTTGATTCCAATAGGGCGTCCGCCGGTGACACCACGGTTGAACTCAAAGACACGGATATCAAACCATCGGTTAGTGACAACGACTTCGTAGATGTGGGCACCGATCAGTAGGCAATTACCGAATGTGACTCTGGAAGCTTGTATATTCCGGGTATAGACGACAACCTCGTCTTTGTTGACACAGATAGTAGGTGGGGCATCCAGATCAAAAGCCCCGTGAATCAGAGGCACGTGAGCGGAAACCGCTTCGCTAATATCTTGTTTTTGGCTCTGTAGTTTCGATACACTGCGCTGGATTTCACGGGTATCGAACGCTCCGGCGAAGGTTGTAGACGGTGGCTTTGAGGATGATTTCACGGAATTCGAGCCACCAGCTTCGCGCACGCACGGCACCGCCGAGCGTGCGCTTGATGCTTGAGAAGACGGTTTCAGACATGGATCGTTGGTGGTACCGATCACTGTCCATGCGGGCGTTGTGAGCGTGATCGAGTGAGTTGAACAGCCGGTGTTTGATCAGCGGGCGGATGCCGTTGTGACGGAGCTCGTCGCGGAAGGCTTTCGCGTCGTATCCTTTGTCAGCAGCGAGGCTCCGCAGGTCGCCCGCGTTCCGGCGGGCGACCTGCGGGCCGATCTTGGCATCG
>NZ_JAYMGA010000006.1:0-313317 GCF_035656455.1 Haloarcula sediminis
AGGAGGTCGATAGACTCGGGGTGTGCGCGTCGAGGTAACGAGACGTTGAGCCCACGAGCACTAACAACTCAAAGCCACAATCATACGCACTGTGACTCTTCACCGACGATTACTCGTCGGACTGAACGAGTCCAGGCGCAAACTGGATCGCACGTACGAAACATCTGGAAACTGAGAGCGGTATATCATCGTGGTTCGACTCCACGACTCAGCGTTAGGCGGCCATAGCGGTGAGGTTGCCTCCCGTACCCATCCCGAACACGGAAGATAAGCTCACCAGCGTTCCGCGGAGTACTGGAGTGGGCGACCCTCTGGGAAATGCGGTTCGCCGCCACCATTCATTGCCTACCGGAGAGAGGTATCTCTCCCCGGTGGGTTTTTCGTATTTACGGAGAGTGGCAACGCTGTCGCGTTCGGAACCAACCGAAGAGCTCCGTACAACCCGAGCCAGCAAACAGTTCCAGCAGTTTCGCTGGGTGGTCTGCGTTGAGAGGTAGCGGGGAATTGAGCCCCGAACGGTTTGGGTCACTGAACTCTTTGTCCCAAGCACTGTGAGTAACGATATGACACTCGCTCCGGCTGTGGTTATCCTTCCAGCGTTCACGAACGCGGAGTACACTGGTGACGCGTCGGAGGTAGCCCCCTGGCGTGCTCGATACGACTTCGACCGGCAGGTGAATATCGCCGGGGGCAAACACGAGCTGCTGTATGCCAGCGACTCCGACATCGCCCTCATCCCGACCGGAATCGGCAAGAGTGCGGCTGCCACGACGGTCGCTGCGCTCGCGGCTGGCGACAGGGTCGCACTCGACGAAGCGACAATACTGACCGTCGGTATTGCCGGCTGTAATCCTGCTGCCGGGACGTTGGGCAGTGTCTTCATCACGGATAGGGTCGTCGACGGCGATATCAAACTCCGCATCGGCGAGACCAGACGGCGGATGCAGTGGCTCGTCGATGAGTACGTCTGGGAACTCGACCCGGACCTCGTTGACCGGGCGATTTCGGCTTCACGGGACGTGTCGCTGGCGGATAGTGAGCGGGCACAGGAGATTCGAAACGACTACGACGACGGCCGGTCACCGACTGTCGACACCGGTGTGACTGTTTGTGGCGACGAAGTCTACCACGGGAGAACAGCGGCCACACAGGTTTCGGAGCTCTGTGAGTCGTACGGCATCGATGCGTTCGCCACGACGGAGATGGAAGACGCCGGGACGGTGACGGCGCTGGAGCGGTTCGGACTGCTCGACCAGTATCTCTCCGTCCGAGCAGCGTCGAACTTCGACCGCGAACCGGTGGGCGGTGAGCCGACCGAGAGTATCGAACGCGACGTCTTCGGGTTGGGGACCGAGAACGCAGTTCGTGTCGGTCACGCAGTCGTCCAGGAGTTAATCGAGTAAGTCCTGTCAGAAACGCGGCGAAGGCGGGGCCGTGAACGAGCAGCGCAGGGACGGACCGACCATACACCAGCGGGAACTGCGACAGGAGCCTCCGCATCGAGATGTGCCTCCCATTCCGTCTCTCACTCCATTCGTGCGCTGTTCGCGCCGAGTTGCTGTGGGCGAACCAGCGACTCGTTTTCCGCCCTGTCGAGGACCATCGCGAACAGGAGGAAGGCCACGCCGGCCACCACCAGTAGCGGCGAGAGCACCCCGCCGAAACCGACGCCCGACCCCGCAGCGAGGCCACGCCAGAGGGTGTACACACCGCCGAGGGCACCGAGTCCCACGGCGCCCGCGCCGAACAGGTAAAAAAAGACCAGCGGGTGGAAATCCAGGATGAGGTATTTCGTCTTCAACCGCCAGAGGAACCCCCGCAACAGCAGCGTCGACACGCGTGGCACGTACGAGGAGTACCGGATGTGGCTCTCCTCGTCGGCGTACTCGACGTCGGTCGGTACGTCCGCGATTCGCGTGTCGGCGACGTTGAGCCTGATGAGCAACTCGTTGCAGTAGCCGTAGTCCTCGTAGAGGTTCGTCACGCCGACCGATTCGAGGGCCTCCCGGGAAATCACGGTGTAGCCGTTCTGCGGGTCCATCACCCGCCAGTAGCCGCTCGCGATCTTCGTCAGGAACGTCAGGATGAAGTTACCGACGAGTCTGAGCGTCGGCATCTCGCTGCGGTACTCCCGCCGTAACAGCCTGTTCCCCTTCGTGTAGCCGATGTCGTCTTCGGCGATAGGGTCTATGAGGTCCGAGAGGACCTCGGGGTCCATCTGCCCGTCGCCGTCGATGGTCGCGACCGCGTCGACGCCGTCGACGAGCGCCGCGAGGTACCCGGTCTTTATCGCGCCGCCCGCGCCCTGGTTCGAGCGGTGCTGGATGGAGACGACGCGCCCACGCAGCCGTATCTCGCTCGCCCGCTCGGCGAGGGCCGCGCGAACGCTGTCCCCGTTCTGTGCCATCGATTCGACGCTCCAGGCGCGCTGTGATGTGGGGCGCTCGTCCGACCGGCTCCGGTGGGGTATTTCGGTCGGGTCCGGGCCGTCGCTCGCTGGCTCCCGGTCAGTTCCCCCGTCGCTCGCTGGCTCCCGGTCGGTCTGTCCGTACCGACGGTCGGCACTGCCGTCGCGCGACGCTGCCAGAATCTCGGTCCACGTGTCGTCGGTCGAGTCGTCGTCGACGACGTAGATACGGTCGACGTACTCCGGAATCTCACGGAGTACGTCCCCGATGAACTGTTCCTCGTTGTACGCCGGGACGACCACGCCGACGCGCTCGTCGCCGTACATTACAGGCCCCGGTAGATGAACCCGGACTCGGCCGCCGCCTCGTCCTCGTAGGTACCTGTCACGTCGACCAGTACCGGCGGGTCGTTCATCTCGCTGCTCAGAGCGTCGAGGTCCAGCGAGGTGAACCGGTCGTGTGGGGTCGCCAACAGCACCCCGTCGAACCCGCTGGCGGAGAGTTCCTCCTGGACCGGCACGTCGAAATCGCGCCGGACTCGCTCGTTCGGGACGTGGGGGTCGACACCGACGACGTCGACGACGGTCTGTAGCTGCTCGATGGCGTCTTTCAACACCGGTGAGCGGATATCCGTGGTGTTTGCTTTGTAGGCGAACCCGAGAACGAGCAGCCGGGGTGTCTCCCCCGTCGGTCGCGCTACTGTGTCTACGTTCCTCCCGTCCGCTACCTGTCCCCCGTCGGTGTTGACGACCTCACGTTCGCGGTCCAGCCGCCGCGTCCGCTCGGTGAGCGCGTCGATGGTGGTCGTGACCATCTGGCCCGCGAACCCGTCGTTGACCGTTCTGGCGGCCCGCATGAGCGCCGAGTCAAAGCCGTGTTGCTCGAACTGCCAGATGAGGTAGTTCGGGTCGACGGGGATGCAGTGGCCGCCGACGCTCCCGGGGTGGTACTCGTGGAAGTTCCACTTCGTGGCGGCGGCGTCGATCACCTCGCGGGCGTCTATCGGGAGATCGAGCTGCTGGCAGCCGAAGGCGAACTCGTTCATGAGCGCGATATTGACGTCCCGCTGGGTGTTTTCGAGGCACTTTGCGGCCTCGGCTGTCTCCATCGTCGGGGCGCGGTGGAGGCCCGCGTCGACGATGTCGCCGTAGAGCGCACAGAGCCGTTCGAGCGCGGCGTCGTCGTGTCCGCTGACTATCTTGACGATGTCCGCGAGCCCCTTCTCGGCGTTTCCGGGCACGATACGTTCCGGGGAGTAGCCGACGAAAAAGTCCCTGCCCGCCGCCAGCCCCGATGCTGCCTCAAGCACCGGCAGGAGTACTTCCCGGGTGGCCCCCGGATACACCGTCGACTCCAGCACGACGGTCGACCCGTCGGTGAGGGCCTCGCCGACGGTTTCCCCGGCCGCTTCGACGTACGAGAGGTCCGGCCGTCCGCCCTCGTCTATCGGCGTCGGAACGGTGATGACGTAGTAATCGCTCCCGCCGATCTCGCTTGCCTCCGTCGTGAATCTGATCTCGCTTCGGCTGACGGCCGCAGGACCGACCTCGTCGGTCGGGTCCTCGCCGTCCCTGAACCGAGCTGTCTTCTCCTCGTCCGTGTCGAAACCCACGACATCGTGCCCCTCCGCGTCGAACGCCAGCGCGAGAGGCAAGCCGACGTATCCCATTCCGACGATGCTCAGGTGCGCCATCTTGTCCGGTACCCCCAGTGGGATATGAATAGTTATAGATAGCTTTGCAACAAATAGTGCGAATATAGGCTCGATCCGGTGGTCCGTTCGCCTACTTGTACGTGACACAGCGCGAGAAAATATCGCAGTTTTAGGCGTTGAAGGTGGTGAAAAGCGCGAAATAGTGTTCTTTCCGCTCACGGGGATTCTGTATCACTTCCCGGAGCTATCCTAATTATCAAAAGACCGTGGTTTCATTCGGTACAATCGGCGAGATAGTATGGCCCCCGTCGTCGGTCGTCCCGCTGTGGCGGTTTGTACGCTCTTACCGCGGCGTCCAGCGGTACGGGGTATCGGACGTTTCGGGCCCGTTGTGGGGGCCTATTCGGATAGTCCGGCATTACGGGGGCAGCGCCCAGTCCCGCACGTCGGCCAGACGCTTTCCGGACAGTTCGGTGCGTGCCGCGTGTGCTTTCCGCGCGAGGACCATCAGGTCCGACTTTATCTCGTAGTTGACGACGGGCTCCCCGTTGAACTTGCTCTTGTACCGTGAGATACGCCGATTGAGCGCGTTCCCGAGGTGATAGCGTTCGACGCGCTCCAGTGCGGGGTCCTCGAGGATATCCGTGAGTATCTCCCAGTGGAGCAGGCTGTTGACGCTTACCCCCTCGTAGCTCGCTTTCGTGCCGCCCTGCCAGAATATCGCGTCGCCGTTCGCATACAGGAGTGTGATGCCGCCGAGGAACGCACCGCCCGGTCCGCGCGCGACGTAAACTCTCGTGTTGTCCTCGAAGCGGGTGGCGACCGCACGCGCGAAGGACCGCGGCGTCGGATACGCGAGCCCCTGTGCGGCGTGGCGCTCTTTGAGTTCGCCACAGATTCGCTCGGCCGCGGCCGCCCCCTCTGTCGTGATGGACACGTCGATATCGTTGCCTTTGCGTATCTCCTTTCGCAGGTCCCGCGTGAACGATTTCAGAACCGATTCCGTATCACGCTCGGCCAGTTCGAGGACGTGGTTGAACCGCGGCGCCACGTTCTGGCCGTTCCAGAGATACGGCCGGGGGTCGGCGTACTCGGGGCTCCCGACGATGCCAAACAGCGTCCGGGGCTCACCGGCGCCGACCGCGTCGAGTGCCGCCTCGGTGAACTGCTCGTTGCGCTTCTCCCGCTTGCGCTGTTTCGGACTGGCGGGTAGCAACACCGGGCCGAGCCAGGGCACGGCGAGGTCCGGCGGCGGCGAGATGACGAACTTCAGTCCGAACAGCCTGCGCACGAACACCGGGAGGAGACCGACCGGTTCCTGCCCGCGGAAGCCGCCGAGCAACTGCAACTCCCCGTCCTCGTACTCGTCTATCAGTGCGAGCATCTCCGGCTGGTGGAACGGACCGGTCCCGGAGTCCGGGAGCACGTCCGCCCATTCGTCGAGTGAGAGTCGCTGTATCTCCATACCGGTCAGATGCCGATCTGTTTTCGCACCTGCGGGCCGACCACGCGTGTGACCGACAGCGGGAGGCGCTTCCAGACTTCCTTCGCCCGCTCGTACTTGTCTTCCTCCGGGTCGGGCAGGGCGACCTCCGCTTTCGGGAAGTAGTGGAGGTCGTCGTACCAGGTCTTGGTCCCGCCGAAGCTCTTCTTGAACATGTAGACGCCCGACCCCTCCCGCGTGCGGCCGAACTCGTAGGTATCGAACCCCTCGGCCGCGGCGCGTTCAAGAGACTTCCAGAGGAGGAGGCTGCCGCCGTTTAGCTCCCGGTAGTCGTAGTTGTTCACGACGCCCCACTGGTAGACGGTCGACCCCAGCGAGAGGTCGACCATCCCGTTTATCGCCTCTCCCTCGCGGAGTATCAGGCTGAGACGAAAGTTGCCGTCCGCCTGCATCCGGTCCCAGAGCGTCTCGAAGAACTCGAAGGAGTGAGCCGGGCTCCCGTGGCGGTGCATCGTCCTGAGATAGAGCCGGTAGTACGTCTTCAGGTCGGCCATCGAGTCCGCGACCCTGAACTCCAGTGTGTCGTTGTCGGCGGCCTGGGTTATCTGGCGCAGCCGGCTGTCCCGGATGCCGTCCCGGACCGCCTCGGGGCCGTCGTCGGTCGACACCCGGAACGTGACGTATCTGTTTTTCACGTCGAACGCCTCGGCGCCGGTGTCCCGGCCCCCTCGGAGGCTGACGTAATCGACGCCAAGCTCCGCGGCCATCCGTTTCGTCTGTTCCAGCAGGAGCTGTCTGGCTGTCGACGCGCGTTCCGTCTCGGCACAGACGACCCCGCCGCGCTCGGCGAACGCCGGGGACAGCAGCTTCGATCCAAACAGCCGGCTCTCGACGTGGTACAGCGGCAGTGCGGCCGCTATCTCGTCGCTCTCTCGCTTGCGGGCGACGAGGTGCCATCGGTCGTGACCGTACGACGCGACCGCGTCGCTCCACCCCCAGTGGTTGTACGCCGGCCCGTCCGTTCGCTCGAGGAACTCGTTCCACGCTCGACTGTCGGTACATTCGTCTACGGTGTACTGTTCGGTGGACTGGACCGCGTTCAGCATCGTCGTGTCCCCCCCGCGGTGTGTCCGCGTGACGGGAGCGGTCTCTCCCACACTCGGTGTGGCGCCGGCGACAAAGCAGCTGACATATCACTCCGACCAAACGCGGGTTCGTGTGGTTAGTATACAGGAGTTATTTCGGGGTAGAAACACGTGTGACCGGCTGTGCAGTGACTGTCTCGCCGGCGGCGGTCGCGGACCCGGGAGCTCGCGGGGCGTGCCCCCGCTCACGGGGGGACGTTCTGTCGTGCGGTGGCACCCGCGGTACAGCGCTCGTACACGTCGGTCATCGTGACGAACGAGAACCCCTTCCGCCGGAGCGTGTCGACGACCCGCCTGAACACCCGCTCGGCGTTGTCGATGTTCCGGCCGTAAAAGAACCGCTTGGGGTAGTCGAGTTCCTCGTGGGCTCGCGTGTGATAGAAGTCCTGGAGGTGGGTGTTGAACACGACCACGTCCTGGAGCGGGACGTGTCGAAGCACGGGGAGAAACGGCGTCTCGATGGCCTTGACGTAGGCCTGGGACAGGGGGATTCTGAGTTTCGGCACCACGCCGACCGGAATCTCGTACAGGCCGCCCGCCCGGTACGGTTCGATGGGCGTGTCGAGGTTGTTGTAGACGCCCGGGCGGTACGTCGGGAAGACGCTCGAATCGAACAGGAACCCCTCCGATTCGAGCAGCTGCAGGTCGGACCGCTCGACCCGTCCCTGCGTCGACCGGTACCCCTTGGGCTGTCGGCCGAAAAAGGACCGGTAGGCCCGCTTCCCTCTGCGGACCTCGCGTCCGAGGTCGGCCGTCCCGGAGAGGTCATGCGAGTACGAGTGGAGGTGGAACTCGACCTCCAGGCGCTCCCGGAGCCGGTCGATGGCGTCCGGGCGCTCCTCGATGGTCTCGCCGACGACGAACACCGACAGCGGGAGGTCGAGCGCGTCGATGAGGTCGATGTACTCCTCTAGGTGTTCGAACGTCGCGTACTGCAACTTCGGGTCGTCGAAGTTCCAGTTGTTTTCGAGGTCGAGCGTGACACAGGCCTGTCGCCGGCAGTCGGCCGTCATCCGGCCGCCCTCACGCTGCAGTCGCGGTCGTCGACCGAGTGTCCGGGCCGACCGCCGAGACGTGGTTGGACACTTCCGAACCCCGCTGCACGGGGACAGTCCGAAGACGGACGTCGTCGACCCGTGCCTGACATGGCCGGCATACTCACACCGAACGTAGCAGTGGCAACTCTCATTCGAGCACTGCCGGCTACTGTCACCGAAATATTAGTAATAGCGACGATACGGCCGGTTCGACACTTCCTTTCGCCACCTCACTCCCGAACGGTACCGCAGTTCCCGGCGGTATCGGCCGCGGACCGGGGGGTCGATACCCCGGAACGCGACCCCGGACGCGGACCCGCTGTCGGCGGTTATGGCCGGGCTATCCCCGGACAAGATATTGATACTTATCTCCGAAGTTACACTACGGTCGGAACGTAGGTGCCACATCGGTAATGACAATCGCATCCGACCAACCGGTATCCCGGCGAGCCCGTGCTGTCCGCTCAGCCGCTGGCTCGTCGATACCCACACGCTCCGGGGTTGCTCACTCCCGGCGAGGGCTATGAGCGCATCGTTCCCGAACAGCGCGCCGCGTCGACCGACACGGGGGCTGGTTTCCGCCGACTCACTCCGGCGAGAGACGGGGGCATATCGTGGGTAGCAGCGCTGCGTCGTCGCTGAAGGTGTTGCAGATATCGAGCGCCGGGATGGAGTTTTTCCTGAACCAGCTGGACGTACTCGAGGAGCTTGGCATCGACTGCGACGCGGTGTACACCGGCGACTTCCGGGACGGGGGCCACGTCTACGGCGGGGAGAGCATTCACACGGGCCTGCTGAGCAGTATCGCCGGACACAACCCGGTTTACTACGCGATCCGCGGGTCTATACTGTACCCCCAGATACTCAAATCGTCGCTGGTCGAGGACTACGACTTGGTCCACGTCAACTCGGGCGTCGTCGCGCCCCTGGGGCTGGGCCAGCCACAGCGACCGGTCGTCATGACTTTCTGGGGCGACGACGTGCTCGGCGACCGGCTGGGCGGGTTACAGCCGAAGCTGACGAAGCTCTGTGCCACCCAGAGCGACCACGTCATCGTCCGGAGCCAGGAGATGAAAGACGCCCTGCCCTGTGACGCGACGATTATCCCGAGCGGTGTGGACATGTCGCTGTTCAGCCCGATGGACCAGGCCCAGGCTCAGGAGGCCGTCGGCTGGGACCCGACCGAGCGCCACGTCATCTTCCCCTATCACCCGTCGAACGACAAAAAACGCTACCCCGTCGCAACGGAGACAGTCGAGCGCGTCGACGACGCGGTCGAGGAGACGGTCCGGCTCCAGGTCGTCGACGACGTGGACTTCGACGACATGCCGCTGTACTACAACGCCGCGGACGCACTCTTGATGCCCTCGCTCCGCGAGGGGTCGCCCAACACGGTCAAGGAGGCGATGGCCTGTAACCTCCCTGTCGTCTCGACCGAGGCCGGCGACACACGGACGCGACTGGGCCCGGTGGAGAACTCCTACGTCAGTTCGACGGACTCCGGGCTCGCCGATGGCCTCATCGCCGTTCTGCAGTCGGACGCACGCTCGGACGGTCGGGAGCACGTCGAGGAGGTCAGCCTGGAGCGGATGGGCGAACGGATACTCTCCATCTACGAGTCGGTGCTTGACGACCGATGACCGTGCCGGCGGACAGCCACGCGGCCACGCCCGTCGGCGGACAGGCTCCAGCGGGGACGTTCCCCCCGGGCTCGCACGTCTGTTTCATCAGCCCGTACATCCGGGCGTATCTGGAGCCGGGCGCCGAGACACACGTGGGCGGGGCCCAGCGACAGCAGTACCTGCTCGCGACGCAGCTACAAGAGCGGGGACACAGAGTCTCGTTCGTCTCGTTCGAGTCCGGGGGCGACACCCGCGAGCGCATCGACGGGTTCGACGTCTGGAACACGCTCCCAGCGACGAACGACGTTGCCGATGCGCCGAAAGCACTCGCGAAGATATTCCGGACCATCCGTCGCGTCGACGCGGACCTCTTTTATGTCCGCGGGAACCCGCCCCTCTGTATCCTCGCGAGCTACTGTTCGGCCCTGCTTGGCGAGTCGCTGGTCTACGTCGTGGCCAACGACTCGAACGTCGAGCTCTCGAAGCTCCCGACCCACCACGGGATGTTCGAGCATACCGCTCCCAAACTGGCGTACGTCGACGCCATCAGACGGGCAGACGGGGTCGTCGCACAGACCGACCACCAGCGCGATATCCTCGGGGACGTCTTCGGCATTCCGTCGACGGTCGTCCCGAACGGCTACACCGTCCCGCCCGACGACGCGGTCGTCCCGCCGGCCGAGCGGGGCCACGTGCTGTGGGTCGGGACGCTCGACCCGGACCAGAAGCGGCCGGAGCGGTTCCTCGACCTGGCCGAGCGGCTTCCCGACGTCGAGTTCCGGATGGTCGGCTGGTCCGACGACGTCGACTACCGGACCAGTATCACCGACCGCGCGGACGCGCTTCCGAACCTGCGCTTCGAGGGGTTCGTCCCGCCCGACGAGATCGACCGGTACTACCGGGACGCCGTCGCCTACGTGAACACGTCGGCCCACGAGGGGTTTCCAAACACGGTCCTCGAATCGTGGCGCTTTGCCGTCCCGGTCGTCTCGCTGCGTGCCGTCCTTGATGGGCTGCTCTCGGCGGAGGCGGTCGGCTACCAGACCGACACGATGGACGCGCTCACCGAGACCGTAGAGCGGCTCTGGCACGACCGGGACGAGGTCGCGACGACCGGGCGGAACGGCCGGGAGTACCTGCGGGACAACTACGCGCTGGACGCGGTCTACGAGACGTATGTGGGGATTTTCGGTGATGTCGTCTCGGGGGAGTGACTCGGCGGGGCGGAGCCCGACCGACGCCGCGCGCTCGTTCGCGACGGCCCGTCCGGACCCGGCCCCCGGCTCCCCCTGCTCGGCCTGCTTGCCGTGAGTTGCCCCTTCTTACCGCGGAGTTGGCCGGACATAACCATGGTACCGTTGCCGACATACGGTAGTAGAAACCGACACGATGCGAGTACACACACTTGCGAAGAGCGCGCTTTTCGTCGGGTATCTCGGGATTAGCGTCGCGGTCGCCGTCGCGTACACCAACCCGGTGACGGGCTACGAGCTGGATATCTACGCCGGCACGCCGACGGCCTTCTGGGGGCTTGTCGCCCTGGCGCTCCTGCTCTCCGTGCTGGTTGTGTTCTCGGCGTCGAACCCGCACGTGCGCGCCGCGGGTGGCTTCCTCGGCCTGCTGACGATGACCGTGACGGTCTCGCTCCCCATCGTCCGGGGGTATCACTACATCGGCGACCACGACCCGCTGTCCCATCTCGGGACGGCCAAGCTCCTCAGCGCCGGTGGCATGCAGATGACGGAGAGCCGCTATCCGGTCGTGCACACGCTCGGCAGCGCGCTTCACGCGGTGACCGGGCTCTCTGTCCGACACGCGATGCTCGCGACCGTCGTCGTGTTCCTTGTCGCCTTCTTCGTGTTTGTCCCGCTTGTGGTCCGGGAGCTGACGGGCGACACCTGGACGACGTACGTCGGCCTCTTCTCGGGGCTGTTGTTGCTCCCCATCAACCACCTCGGGGCCCACCAGTACGTCTTCCCGACGAGCCAGGCGGTCCTGTTCGCGCCGGCGTTTCTCCTGGTCTTTTTCCTGGTATTCCACCAGCGAACGGCCGGGCTGTCGGTGCTGTTTCTCGTCCTCGCGACGGCCTTCGTCATGCTGCACCCCCAGCAGGCGGCGAATCTGCTCCTTCTTTTCGGCGTCGTCGCCGCGGGACAGGTCGCTTACGACTTCTGGCGAGGGGTAAACACCGAGGAGTGGAGGCGGTGGCTCCTCCCCGAAGTCGGCTTCTTTGCGACCGTGTTCTCACTTTGGGTCTGGAACCTCGATATGTTCTGGGGGACGCTCCAGCGGGTCGCGATGATCCCTTTTCAGGATACGACCGTTGGCGGGAAGGCCGCGACGCGGACCGGCTCGCTGGAACAGATCGGCGGCAGTCTGCTTGGCATCTTCCTGAAGCTCTTCTCGGTACAGCTGCTGTACGTTCTGCTGACCGGTCTCTTGCTCGTGGTGGTCGTCAGGCGTGTCCGCGGGAGACGGCTGTGGGACACTCGGGCTGGCAGCACTAACGGACAGATGCTGCCGATGTATCTCTACGGCGGGCTCGTCGGCCTCGTGCTGCTGTTCGTCGTCTTTCTCGTCGGTGGCATCTCCGACCAGTACTTCCGCCACCTCGCGATGATGATGGTGTTCGGGACGATCCTCGGCGCCATCGCGCTCGGGCGGGGGCTACAGTACTTCCGGGAACGCGTCTCGCCCGCCGCGTCGAAGGGACTCATCGCGGTCGTGCTCTGTCTGTGTCTCGCGCTCTCGCTACCGGTCGCCTTCGCCTCGCCGTACATGTACTACGACTCCCAGCACGTCACTGAAAAGCAGATGCACGGCTACGAGACGACCTTCGAGTACCAGGACAGGGAAATCTACTTCGACGACATCCGTTCGAGCACGTACCGGTACGGGCACGCGGTCCGGGGCACGGACCGACCGGGCGGCGCCTACTACCCTGATGGGGATGAGGGACTCCACTCCGGGGACCACGGTATCCCGGACCACTTCGCCAACCGCTCCCTGCGGACCTATTACGACCAGCAGCGGTACATCCCGGCCCCGGAGTCGGACCGGGTCCGCGACCCCGTTCTCTGGGACGGCTTCCGGTTCAGCCACGAGGACTTCGCGTATCTGGACGGGGAACCCGGAATCGACAAGGTCCAGGCCAACGGCGGCTACGACCTGTATCTGGTCCACCCGGCCGGTAACCGAACGTCCGGTGCGTGAACCGACACTGCCTGGCCGTCCCTGTGTGCCTGGACGAGAGGCCGTGGAGACAGCCACTTCGCCATCGCTCAAAACGCCCGTGGCCGCGCGAACTCCTCGCTGTGTGCTGTCCTGCCCACCGCGGTGTCACACCAGTCTGGCGGTATCCCCCGGAAATAGCCCGCTACCGTGACAGTATGGCTGTGTTACGCGCCGCTCTCGGGGACTCTCGGCCAGTAGTGTAGGTGTTACTATATAATCTGGCTGAAATAATTTCGGCAAGTATCTGGGGTACGGAACTGACTTACTGGGCGCCAAGCCAGTCCAACGGTAGCGAACTTGTAATAATACTTATCTTAGAAAAAGGGCCCTACCAACACATGGTTCCTGACCATACCCGAGCGACGGACCCGATAAGCTCTCCCTGCTTGGGGGGTGGCGTATCGAGCCGGCGCTCGACGGCTGTGATGGACACCACGGATGGGCCAAACGCGGACGACTACAACGACAATGACTACTGAAAATCGCGATTATAATCTACCGGATCAGGGCGAACTGGATTGGCACGTGCCGATAAACGAGAACTGGCAACTCATCGACGAGGACGTTCAGGCCGCACTGGACGCAGCCAGTGGCGGGGACGAGTCGGTCACCGGCATCGACTCCGCTCGGACGAACGTCGGCGCGCTGGTCGGTGGCACCTATCACGACTCCGCCTACAGCGGCGGCGGGTACGGCGTCGTGTTCGCCGCGTCGGATCTCCATATCGACAGCGTCGTCGTCGACGCCGATCTGGAGGGCATCTCGGACGCTGACCTCACGATAGAGCTCCGACAGTACCGGGGCGGCGCCGACGACCCGCCCGTCGTCGCGTCACAGACGACAACGCTGTCGGGCGGCCCCGAGCGGGTCGACCTCGGCTTTACGGTCCCGGAATCCGGCGCGTCGGATGCCGACCCGAACGACGAGTACGTTCTCCAGCGCGGGGCCCCGAGCGGGGACCCGATTCCGCTCCGCCGCCGGTTCGCGGACGAGAACGACTGGAGCACCGCTGATTACACCGACGAACGGTACAGCGACCCGGACGTCGACTTCCTGCAGGGCACGATAAACACGCCCACCGCGACCTGGGACGAACCGGTCGGTAGCTGGTACTACTTCTTCGACTGGCTGGTGGGGTCCAGCGAACGGACCGTGACCGCCCCGGTCTCGACTGACGTCGACGAGATATACATGCGACCGCGGGACCCGGAGGAGGAGTTCGAGAACGTGAGCCCACGGGCGCTGTGGATAGACACCTCGGAGTACCAATGAAGTTCAAACAGGGCGGCAGCTGGAACCAGGGGACGCCAAAGCTGCGGCGCAACGGCCAGTGGGTCACGGCCGGCGCGGCCGGCGCCAGCGGGAGCGATACCAGTACCGCACCGACCGACAGCGGGTTCGGCTGGGACCAGACGTTCACGGACACCTCCTGGCTGGAGGCCGCCGGGGACGACCTCAACGTCGAGAAGGTCACGACGACTGACTCGACCGGGTCCGGCTCTATCAAGGCGGCACTGGACAACGCCGCTGGCAGCCCGACCGTCATCGTGTTCGAAGTTGGCGGGGTCATCGAACTCGACCCCGACGAAGCTATCGCCGTTCGGTCCCCGGACACCTGGATCGCGGGAGAGACGGCACCTGACCCCGGTATCACAATCACGCGGGGGCGGGTCAGAATCTACGAGCCGCGGGTCGTTATGTCCCACATCAGCGTTCTGATCGGGGACGAGACCGACGGTGCGTCCGACGGGCTCGTTCTCGACGCGGACGACATCATGGTCGACCACTGTACGGTCGCCTGGGGGACCGACGAGAACGCGGGCGCGTCCAACGCCGTCGCGCGCGGGTCGTTCATCAACTGCGTCGTCGCGGAGGCGCTGTACGACTCCATCCACCCCGAGGGAACCCACTCGCGCGGGATGCTGTTCAACGACGAGGGGAGTACGGATCTCGCGGTCATGGGCTGTCTGTTCTCCCACAGCAACCGCCGCCACCCGATGAGCCGGGGCGACATGGTCCTCGCGAACAACTACACCTACAACTACGGGGGGCTGATGGCTCACTTCAACGGCTCGTCGAACCCCGACGTCACCGCGGCCGGACTGCTCTACGAGGAAGGTAACGACTCCGACAGCGAGGTCGAGGTCTTCCGCTACGGTGCGAAGCTGTACACCCAGAGCGTCGAGACCGAGCCAAACGACCACCCGCTTACAGACGGCGACTCGGAGATCGTCGACTCCCCGCCGACCCTGCCCGACGGGCTCGACATCGAACAGGACGTGGTTCCGGCCTCCGAGGTCAAGGAGTTCGTCCTCGCGCGCACCGGCCCCCGACCGGCGCGGCGGCCTGAAGTCGAGCAGGGCATCGTCAGCCGACTCAACAGCGACTACGGCCTCGTCGACAGCCAGGACGACGTCGGCGGCTATCCCGACTACGACGAGCAGACGCGAAAACTCGACGTGCCGAGTTCGGGGCTGCTCGACTGGGTCCGTGGTTACAAACGCGACGTGGAGGTCTCGACCGAGAAGAACTCCGCCTCGAAAACGCCGAACTGAGCCGCGCACGTTTTTTACGGACGCGTCCGCCGGCGCGGGCTACTCCAGATACCCCAGCTGCCGTAACCGCTCCGCGCGCTTTTCCGTGTTCTCCGGCGACGCGGTCGCTATCTCGCCCGCCGTGACCGAGCGCCGCTGGGCGGCCGGATACTCCACCCACGGGACTTTGATGAGGTCTTCGAGCCGGAACCCGTAGGGGTGGCCGAATAGCCGCATCGGAATCGGCCCTATCTCGCGGCCGAACACGTTCCCGTGGTCGGACGAGACCACCGAGAGCCCGTTCAGCGAACGAGCGAGTTCTTCGGCGTGTGGGAGCACCAGTTCCAGGTTCTCGCGATAGGCGGTCGCCACGAGCTCCCGGGAGACCTCGCCCTCTCTGAGTAGGGTCCAGATGTCCTCATGGGCCCGGCCGTCCGCTCTGAGGCCGTTCCCGGTGAACGACCCGTGTGTCGGCAGCCGCTCGCGGCCGGTCTCCCCGATGAACGGGTAGTGCGGTTGCATGAAATGCGCAACCAGGCGTTTTTCCGGGTACTGTTTTGCCGCCGCCAGTGTCGCCTCCACTACCGCCGCCGGGGGCACGGTCTGGAGCTTCTCGTCCCAGTGGGTGTCCCACAGCTCGACCACCCCGAATATCCGGTCGTCGAACTTGCTGACGTGTGGGTTCGCGGTCACCCAGACTGTGTCGTCGGCCTCGTATCCCTCCAGGTTGAACTCCAGGAACTCCTCGGAGTTGGAGCCGCCGGACCACCGGGCGGCGACGGCCGTCTCGAAGACGTCCGCCGCGAGGTCGAACCGACAGGCGTCGAGCAAGAGCAGGTTGTCCCAGTCCTCCTCGAACACCCGGGTCCGGTCGATATCCGGATGCCGGACCCGTGTGTCGTACTGCTGGTTCACCGCCCGGAGGATTTTGCGTGGCTCGCTCACCCCGGCTTTCACTTTCTCTAGCATCGTCATCAGTTACTACCGGGAGCTGTCAATCCTATAAGTAGATAGGGGGTATCGCGAGTTCCCGGCGGGTACCGCCCCCGTATGACACACCGTCAGCGCCAGCTTCCGCTTTCCGTGTCGTAGACGGCGTTGTCGCGGGCGACCGACCCGCTGTTCAGGCTGACCGGGTCGGCGGCGGGCGAGGGCGCGTAGTACGTGTTGCCGGTCACGCTGTTTGCAGTCGAGTCGACACCGTCTGCGTACATCCCCGCGGCGGACTCTGACTCGAACGTGTTGTCCGAGATGTCACACTGCTTGCTGTGTGCCAGCCGCACGAACGTGTTCTCGCCGGTTGGCTGTCGGAATCGGTTGTCGACTATCTGCAGATTGTTCACGTCGGTGTTGGGGGTCTCCCGGGCGAGAACATGTGACTCGGACAGGGCGTCGCCGAAGTCGTTGCCTTCGATGACGCCGCCGTCGATACGGTTCGAAATACGGAACCCCTCCCCGTCGACCTCGTCCCAGTAACAGCCGCTGACGACCAGCTCGCGGACGCGGTCGATGTTCTCGGCGTCGAGGTTGAAAAACCGGCCACACCCGTTGGCTCGCACCCCGTCGAGCTGCACGAGCTTCCAGCTGGGGGCGAACTCGAACTCCGCCTCCCCGTCGAGGTGGACCGCCGTGCCCGCACCGTAGATGTCGGTGTCGGTGACCGTGAGTTGCATCTCCTGGCCGTCATCACGGGTGTCGATGGCGTTGTGCCCGTCCATCCGGAACTCACACCCCGTAACGTTCGTTTTCCTGGCACCTGTTCGAACGCCGGGGTCGTCCTGGGTGTGGACGGTACACCCCTCGAACCGCACGTCGTGGGCCGAGCCACCGTGACAGTTGAGGGCCGCCGACCCGTTGGCCGATGTGAAACAGTCGCGGAACGTGACCGACCGCGAGGCGACCTCCCGGGGGCCGCCCGCGGTCACCGAGAGCGGGTGTCGACACTCCTTTGCGGCACACCCGTCGACGAGGATGTCGTGACATCCGGCCCAGACCTGGATCCCGTAGCCGTTCCCGTTCTGGATGTCGGCGCTTCGCAACACGGTACAGTCACGCACGCGACAGTTGGCACAGGCTTCGAGCAACAGTCCGCGGTTACCGAACTTATCGAGCCACAGGTTCTCGAAGCGGGCGTCCCGGCAGTTCCGGGCGAGCACGCCGAAGTAATCCCCGTTCTTGTCCGGTGACTGCAGGCGAAAGCCCGACATGTGGACGCTGATGGGGTCGAGCACGTACACGCGCGTGCCCGCGTCGTAGCCCCCCGGCCAGACGACCGAATCCTCGAGTCGGACGGTGCGCCCGTTTCTGGCCAGGACGCTGTGGGGCTCGCCGGGCGGTTGGCCACGGCCCAGCACGCCGTCCCCCTCCGCGTCTTCGAGGAGAACCATGTCACCCCGCCCGACCCCCGACGCCCTGTCCAGTTCGACAGTGGTGTCCCCGTCCGCGGCGCTGTCGGCGAGGGCCGTTTGGAACCGCTCTTGGCCCTGAAAGCGGAACGCGAAGTCGCCGGCCTCCCGGTGGTCGATGACTGCGTCCCGGCCGTGTATCCTGAGCGACTTTCCCACCGCTATCGACGGCCCGCCCGTGTACTCCCCGTCGACGAGGATGGCACCGCTGTCCGGGACGGCGCCGATACTGTCCCGGAGGACGCTCCAGCTATCCGTTCCCGAGCGGACTGTTCCGCCTTCCGGGTCGACGGCTCTGTATCCGTCCTCGGTCTCCGAGAGGACGACGTCGTACTGGCGCGAATCGTTCGTCCCGCGTACGTCGACACGCTCGTCGAGCCCGTCCCCGTCGCGGGAGATGGCATCGAGGCTCACGCCGACGGCCCCGCCGAGGATTCCGGCACCTAGAAGCGACAACACCTGGCGGCGACTCGTGTGACCTCCGCTGTCCTGCCCCTCGTCGGACATACCGCCGGTTTCGCCGCTCGATAAATCAGTATGGGCCGACTGTCGGGGGCCGTCAGATTGTCACCGTCCCGCTGTACGGCGACGTTCCGGCGGAAATGACACCTTACTGCTCCCCGACTGGACTGTGCAGCCGTGCTGACGTGTCTCTACGGCGGCCGGGCGCGCCCGGCCGCTGGGACACCCGGCGCGTTGCCACACGACCCGCCGGCACGTCCCCGGGTGGTACGGCCGCGAGCCGATATGTGCTACATACCAATGGCCGGCTTTTCCCATACGTCCGCCCATGCACAGCGGTCGACGCCCTCCCGCTCGCACCGTCGGGGACTGCCCGAGCTGACTCTACACCGATAGCATGCACTGTTGGCCACGCCGACACCGACTGTGGACCCACCGTGGTATCGATAGCGATCAAAAGGGCTGTCCGCCCGCCCGGAACGCATGGGTCTGAGAGACGAACTCGCCGGGCGGTTCAGGGCCCAGCTGGCGGGGAAACTCATCAGAGCCGTCGGCGGGTCCCTGCTGACGGTCGGGCTGGCGCGGTTGCTCGACCCCGGCGGCTACGGGCTCCTCTTTCTCGCGCTGTCGGTGGTGACCGTCTTCCAGCTCGTCACGATAGGTATCGGTCGCTCTGCCGGCCGGTACATCGCCGAGTATCGGGAGACAGACCAGTCCCAGCTGACCCACATCGTCCGTGACTCGGCATTCGTCCTGATCGCCGTCATGCTGGTCGCGGTGGCCCTGCTTTCGGTCACCGCGACCCAGATCGCTGCGCTGTTCGACGAGCCGGGCTTGCGGCCGTTCCTGCTGGTCGGGGCGCTGTTTGTCGTCCTCTGGATGGCTATCACGTTTCTGGAGAAGGTCCTGCAGGGGTTCGAGGCGATACGGTTCGTCGCGGTCATGGGGAGTGTCGGCCGGCTCAGCCGCGTGGCCCTGGCGCTCGGGCTCGTCGCCGCCGGCTTCGGCGCGCTCGGCGCGCTCTGGGGCTACGTAGCCAGTGCGCTACTGACCACCGCGCTCGGTACCACCTACCTGTTCCGGAAGCTCCGGCAGTACGACACCGACGCGAGCGGGCCCGAACCCGGACTCAGACGCCGCATCTTCGAGTACGCCGTCCCGACCACGGCGACCAACATGTCGAGATATCTGGACCACCAGGTGGACACCCTCCTCGTCGGCTATTTCCTCTCGCCCGTGGCGGTGAGCTTCTACGTCATCGCCGAACAGGTGGTGAACTTCCTGGAGACTCCGCTGTCGGCGCTTGGCTTTACGCTCTCCCCGACGTTTGGCTCCCAGAAGGCGGCGGGCAACGTCGAACAGATGTCCCGTATATACGAGGACGCCCTCCTGAACGGACTGCTGCTGTACGTGCCCGCGGGTGTGGGGCTAGTCCTCGTGGCCCGGCCGACCGTCACGCTCGTGTTCGGCCCGGCGTACAGCGGGGCCGTCCCCGTCCTGCAGGTCCTCGGGCTGTACGTGATACTGAAGGCGATCACGAAGGTCTCGGACAACGGCCTCGACTATCTCGGCCGGGCCCGGGAACGGGCCATCGCACGGGTGATCACGGCGCTGCTCAACGTCGGCCTGACCGTGGCGCTCATCCAGCCTTTCGGCGTGACCGGGGCCGCGCTGGCGACGCTTGTCACACACGGACTGTACACCGCCACGAACGTCTACATCTCCGCCCAGGAGTTCGAGCTCCGCGTCGGCTTCCTCCTCAAGCGGGCCGGCAAGATAGTCGCCGTCTCGCTCGTGATGTCGGCCGTCGTCTTCGCGCTCTCGGGCTACATCTCGGGCTGGCTCACGCTCGGGCTCGTCGTCGGCACCGGTGTCCTCGTGTGGGCGCTGCTGTCCGTGACGACCGGACTGCTCGAACTCCGGCAGGTGGTCGCCGTCGTGACGTGAGTCCCGCCGCGCCTGCGGGCGGTAGGCGTCGCTTAGCGGGGGTAGCCGCTCTCTTTTTATGCCCACGGACACCCCGGTCACCGACAGACGAGTGGCGTGTGGAAACCGCCGCCTCGCTGTGGGCGGGTCGACACGCCAGCAAGCTATGACACAGGGACAATCTGCGTTACGAGACGGGGTCGATCTGGTCGCGATCGTCGGGCTTGTCGCATTGGTGAACCTGGTGGTGTTCCGCCCGGGCATCGACGGGTCCGTCCTCCGGGTCGCTCTCGGTGCCTTCCTCGTGCTGTTCGTCCCGGGATACGTGTTGCTCGCCGCGCTGTTTCCCGCGGCCGGGCGGTCGCCGACCGACGACCGGGCGACCGACGCCTCGGTATCGCTGTTCGACAACCAGCGACCGGACCGGAGTATCGACGGCCTCGAACGCGCCGCGCTGTCGTTTGCGCTCAGCATCGCGCTCGTCCCGCTGTTCGTGTTCGGGCTGATGGCCTCGCAGGTCGCGTTCGCTCCCGTTCCGGTCACGCTGACTATTACCGCCTGGACGGCGCTCCTGGTGCCGGTCGCGGCTTTCCGCCGCTTTCGGCTCCCCCGGCGTCAGCGGTTTCGCGTCCCCGTCGGGCGCTGGCTCGCCGCGCGCACGCGACTCACCGAGGCTGCTGACAGCCGATTCGACGCCCTGCTGAACGTCGGTCTCGCCGCCGTCGTCGTGCTCGCGCTCGGGACTTCCGCCTTCGCCGTCGCGGCGCCGCCGGCGGGCGAACGGTACACCGAGCTCTACGTCACGACGGCAAACGGCGAGGGGAACCTCTCGTTTTCGGACTACCCCGAGACGCTCACTCCCGGCGACCTGGAGTCGGTGTACGTCGGTATCGAGAACTACGAGGGCGAATCCGTCGACTACTCCGTCGTCGTCCAGCTCCAGCGTGTCGAGGGGAGCGCCGACGACCCGGTCGTCACCGAACGCGAGTCAGTCGACCGGTTTTCCACGACGCTTGGCCACAACGGGACCCGGCACCTGAACCGGAGTCTGGCGGTCTCAGACCGGCTCGCCGGTAACGACCGCCGGCTGGTCTTTCTCCTCTACGAGGGGGCGGTTCCGGACTCGCCCACTGCCGAGAACGCCTACCGCTCTGCCCATCTGTGGGTCGATGTCGGGACCGGGGCAGTGACAGTTCTGCCGGACGGCGCGGCACAGACAGGTGCGGGAGCGGCTGGCGGGACGGAGCGGGCGACGCCGTAATGATGCCCTGGACCCACGCGGTGTTTGGCTACATCGCGCTCTCGCTCACCTCGCATGCGCTCGCCCGGACCGCCCCCACGACCCGAGAGACGGTGCTGGTCGTGTTCGGGGCCGTCTTCCCGGACCTGGTCGATAAGCCACTGGCCTGGCAGTTCGGTCTGTTCGGGGGGCGGACGCTCGCTCACTCCGTGTTCGTCGCATTTCCGCTCTCGGTTGCCGCTGTCGTCGCCGCCAGCCGGCGGGGTCACCCACGTCTCGGGCTGGCGTTTGCCGCCGGCTATCTGTTGCATCTCCCGGGCGACCTGCTACCGGCGTTTCTCAAGAGCGGACGCCTGGAGCTATCGACGCTGCTCTGGCCGGTCACGGACGGCGGCGGCGGCCGGGCCGACAGCTTCGTCAGGGAGTTCATGGTCAACGTCGTCCCGTACGTCCGGGACATCGCTGCGGCGATACTGGCTGGCGACCTCTCGGGCCAGTTGCTCGCTCTCTTCTCGCTGTGGGCGCTCACGTTCGCGCTGTGGGTCTACGACGGGATGCCGGTCCTCCGGGACGGCTACGACTGGCTCCGCCACGCTGTCGCTCACAGGGAGTGACGAACGGGGGGCTCGTACGACTCGCGGTTTTCGCAACCCGGCGAGGGCGATACCGAGGCGGTTAGGGTCGTCCCGTTCGGCCCCACAGCTACTCGACGGTGGGTGCCCGCTCGTCGGTGCGGCCGGGGAGCTCGATTTCGATTTCGAGTTCCGGCTCGCCCATCCCCTCGAAATCAAGCTCCAGTTCCACCGGCTCGCCGAAGGCAAAGGGGAGCTCCCACTCGTCGTCGACGATGGTGAGCTCGTCGCCGTCGCGTAGCTGTTCGCCGATGGCGATGAGGAACTCGCCGGCCTCGCTCGCGTCCAGTCGGTACTCCTGTTCGAAGTCCCGGCCGGGACGGATAACCGACCGTTCGTTGTCGGAGTCTGTCATCACCCTCTAGTCCGTGCCCAAGATTACATCGGTTTCGCTTCACTTTGTGTCGGCTGTCGCTTCCCGCTGTCACTGACGCCCGTCTCAGAAGCCAGTTACAGATGTCTGTAACGAACGTCTGTATAAGGTTTCGTCCGTCGAACGCCGTCACTGGCGACCGTGGCGTCGTCGATGGGAACAGCTACCTGTACTGCCCATCTGTCTGTAACAGCCGAAATAGGCATTTGTAATAGACGCCTGTAGCAAATATCTGTAGCAGATAAATGTAACAGACAACTGTAACAGATACTAGGGCTATTGACCCCCGATTACCCAGAGAAACCACTGGAAAGCAAGCGGTACAGCAAGCCATAACAGGCAGCTGTTACAGACAACAATAACAGATGTATGGGCCGAATGTCTGACACAGATTTATGGGAACGGCACGCGACAGCCCGTATATGATAACGGCCGTCGTGTACTCGGAGTCGGGCGGGACCTACAAGACGACGATGACCGCGAACCTCGCCGTGGCGCTGCGACGGATGGGGCTGCGGACGCTCGTCATCGATCTGGACCCACAGGAGGGGAACCTGACCAGTCTCTTCGACGCCGGGGCAAGCCGGAGCGACCCCGACGCCGACAACCTGGTCAAGCACATCCTGGACATGCCCGACGGTCCCTTCGAAGACCTCATCGAGACGACGGCCGAGGGCGTCGATATCGTCCCGAGCCACGACATGCTGGGCGATTTCACTTCGAATCTGGAGCAGAAGATCTCCTACGAGACGGGGATGCAGAACATGAGCCGCGAGGAGTACCCCCGCTTCGAGCTCCTCTATGACCTGCTGTGGGAGCGCGAAAGCCTGCAAGAGGAGTACGACGTCGTGCTCATCGACCCGAACGCCCGCGCGGAGGACCTGCTCTATAACGCTATCTTCGCGCTCAGAACGCTCGTCGCCCCGGTCAAGCCGGCGGGGAAGGGGAACCTGAGTCTGGACGGGCTCGGGGAGCTCGTGGGGAACATGGAGTCCCAGCTGGACATCGAGGTCGGGCTCGCCTGCGTGGTTCCCTCGGGCGTGGGCCAGACCAACGCCCACCAGCAGTACCGCGAGCAGTTCGAGTCGACGCCGGAGTTTGCGACGCCGGTCAGCATCGGCGACCGGGAGAGCCTGATGGACGCGATGTGGGAGGCCCGGGGCTCGGCGTTCAAGGTCGTCGAGGAGCGCTGGAAGACCTTCGAGCGCGACGGCGAGATGGTGAGCGAGCCCGGCCAGCGCCGGGTGCGCGACCGCGAGATAGCGACGCTGGAGCGGCTCTCCGAGCTCGCGTACTTTCTCGCCACCGAGACGTTCGACGCCGACGTGGAGCCGGTACTCGACATCGATGTCGTGGACGACGAGACGCGACAGCTAGACCTCCGCGAGCACCGGGAGGTGACGACGGCGTGACGAACTTCAAGTCCGGCTCCGGGAACCTCGACTTCGACGGCGACGACGAATCCGCGGCCGACAGCTCGGCGCCGACAGCCGGGCCGTCCGACGATACCGGGCCGGAGGAAGGGGAGCCGACGACCGACGCGGCCGCCCAGCCGGACAGCGCCACCGGCTCGGATACCACCGGGGACGGACCGGCGGCCGACAGCGACGGGGCGACCTACCCGTACTTCGTCCGCCGGAACAACGTCGGCGACGAGCGCGACACCCGCCTGGAGATACACGTCCGGGACAAGGTCGCCGAGGGGGAGGCACAGTTCCGTCACGCGCTGGCCACACAACTGGGCGCAAGCGACGTCTCGAAGACCGACGCCCGGGAGTTCGCGCTGCTTGCGGCGTACCGCCACCCCGAACAGGTCGCCGAGCTCATGCGCGAGGAAGGGTTCGACTCGCTTGGCTAACCACCTGCGTCCCACTCCCTTTTAGTTCCCCGACGCTGAGAGGCTGGTATGACAGCGTCGGGAAGCGACCGGACAGCCGCGTTCGACCTTGTGGCGGCGGTTGTCGCAGTCGCGCTCGTGGCGGTACTCGTCGTCTCACCGCTGGGGGCGGTGCGACCGGTCGCTATTGCCGTTGGCCTCCCCTTCGTGTTGCTCGTGCCCGGCTACGCGCTCGTCTCGGCGGTGTTTCCGTCTGCCGGAGAGACCGCGCCCCTGCCCGGGGAGACCACGTCGTGGCTCGGGCGGCTCGGCCTGAGCGTCGGCGGGAGCGTCGTGGCCACCGCGGTCGTCGGCGGCGTTCTCGATTTCACCATCTGGGGGTTCCAGCGCGAGGCGGTCGCGGCTGGGCTGTGTCTGGTCACCCTGGCGGCGGTTGCGGTCGCCTGGTACCGGCGGCGGGCGCTCCCGCCCGAACGGCGGGCCGGCACCGACGCCGGGACGCTGGTCGCCCGAACCCGCTCGGTCGTCGTCGGTGAGGGGCCCGCGGGCACGCTGCTGACGCTCGTCGTCCTCCTGTCGGTCGCGGGCGCGGTCGGCGTCGTCGCACAGGAGTCGAGCCAGCGGGGCGCCGTCACGGAGTTCTACGTCCTCGGAGAGAACGACTCGGGAGGACTGGTCGCCGACGAGTACCCGTCGGCGGTGTCCGTGGGCGAACCGACGACCGTCGGTATTGGCGTGGGAGCGACCGGCGAGCGGCCGTTCGACGGGACCGTCGTCGCCAGTCTCGAACGGGTGACTCGGGAGGGCGACACCGTGCGTATCCGGGAGTCGACCCGTCTCGACCGCTTCAACGTGACCGTGGCGGCCGGCGAGACGACCGTCCGGCGCCACACTGTCCAGCCGCCCTTCGCGGGCGAGCGGCTCCGCCTCACCTACCGGCTCTACCGGCCGGGTTCGGACAGGCCGCTCAGGCAGGTCCACGTCTGGCTAGCTGTCACCGAATCGACCTGAAATATCCGGGAACCGGCGATACCTATATGCTTGGATCGGTCGTGTCTTGATACGTATATGGGTGGGGGATGACGTCGATGAGTGAGTATTCGGTGGGTGAGTCCGGTGGAACGGATGCCAAAAGCGGTGTTTCCGTGCGTCGTTCCGTCGTGGAACTGGACGATGAGCACCACCTCTGTGTGCTGTCGCTCCGGAGCGGGGCGACCGAGACGAGGCCGGTACGGGTCGTGGAGCGAATTCCCGACACGCACTCGCTCCAGCTCGGGGCAACTGAGACCGCGCCGGCCCCGGGTGGGGTTCTCACCATCGAGCGGACGGTTCCGCCCGACGAGGCGGTTCGGTTCGGTTACCTGCTTGCGGGCACGGCGACCCCGGAACTCCCCGAACCGTCGGTCGGACTGCAGCCCGACGTACTGGACGACGACGGGGTTCAGGCCGTCTGGACCGGACCGGGCGGAGAGACGACGGCCCTCGAAGTGGCCCCCGACCGCCAGGAGCTGTCGCTGCCGGTCGTCGCCCGTCCAGCGGCGTCGGAGCTGTCCGGAAGTGCCGCCGAGGAACGGGCGGGGTCGTCGATGGGCGACGCCGCCATCGGGCTCGTGCTCCGGCCGACAAACGAGGACGCCGCGCTCCGGACGGTGTTGCGCGCGACCCAGCGCGGGCATCCCGTGTTCGTGACCTACAGCGGGACGGCCGCGGACGTGGAGTCGCTCGACCGGCTGTCGTCGCTCGGTGCGGTCGTCGTGGACCCACCGGGAACGGACGCCTCCCAGTCCGAGCTGAACCGGTTGCTCTCCCGAACGGCACGCGAGCGGGGCCTGCCCGGACTCGTCCTCCAGACGCGTGACTGCCCGCGCATCGACTACCGGCGCACGGCCGACGCGTACGACCGGGCCGACTACGAGGTCGTCGCGATTCCGGAGAACTGGTCGATACCGTCCTCAGAACCGAGAGTCGTGGTCGGTATCCCGGCGTACAACGCCGCGACGAGCATCGCCGAGGTGGTCGAGCGTGCGGCGGCCTTCGCCGACGACGTGGTCGTCGTCGACGACGGGAGCCGTGACGAGACGGCCGCTCGGGCCCGCGAAGCGGGCGCGTCGGTGGTCCGCCACGAGTTGAACCGCGGCTACGGCGGGGCGCTCAAGACCCTCTTCCGGACGGCCGACGACCGCGGCGCCGAACATCTTGTCGTCATCGATGCGGACGGGCAACACGACCCCGCCGACATCCCGACGCTGGTCGAAACCCAAAAGCGGGGCGGGACGGACATCGTCATCGGCAGCCGGTACGTCGGCGACCGCGACACGAAGATTCCGCTTGTCCGGTCGGTCGGCCTCGCGGTCATCAACGGGCTGACGAACGCGAGCATGGGGAAACTCCGCCCGAGCGGCTACGTCCACGACACCCAGAGCGGTTACCGGGTGTACAGCCGCCGGGCCATCCACTCGCTGGCGGCCGACTCGATGATCGGGGACAACATGGGCGCCAGTACGGACATCCTCTATCACGCACACAAGGCCCGCCTCTCCGTGAGCGAGGTCCCGACGACCATCTCCTACGACGTGGACAACGCCAGCTCCCAGGGCTCGCTCTCGCACGGCTTCGACCTGTTGCGCAACATCGCCTGGACCGTCGAGTACGGCCGGCCGCTCCTGATCGTGGGGATGCCAGGCGTCGTCTCTACGGTGATGGGTATCGCGGTCACGGTCCTGCTGTTGACCTCGTATCTCAACACGGGCACCGTCGCCGCCCACCAGCTCATCGTTTCCACCCTCTTTGCTGTCGGCGGGATGTTGCTCTGTATCGCGGCGATACTGATGCACGTGCTGAACGTCCACCCGACCATGCGGCGTCTCACGACCGACACGAACGACTGAGACGCCGTGTCGTCGCCGCTCGATAGCGGGCTAGAAACTGCCGACGAACTTCTCGAGCGTCCGCGTCCCGACGACGACCAGAAAGACGAGCGTGCCGGCCACGAGCGGCCAGCGCAGCCGCAAGCGCCAGGCCGGCGCCGCGTGGACGGGCGCGGTCAGCGCTGTCAGTATCGCAAACCCCAGAAAGGCCCCTACGAAGAGGAGTTCGACCGACAGCACCCCGGCAGTTGCCAGCAGGACGATACACGCCAGTGTCCAACCCGCCTGCGCGCAGAGGAACTGACGCTGGCTCGCTGTGACCATCTCCGCGAGCCTACGCCGGCGGCGATTATAGTACCGTCGGGTCGCCGAGTGCCTGCGCTCGGCCGCCGGGTTCAAGCCACCCGGACCCGTCCGGTAGACAGTAGATGTTCCCGTGGACACACGCCGCCTTCGGCTACGCCCTCTTCGTGGTCGTGGCCGGCGCGCTCGTCGCCCTCGGGGTCCGGGGGCGGATTTCCCGGGCGGAACTGCTCGCCGCGGTGGCGGCGACACAGCTTCCCGACCTCGTGGACAAGCCCCTGGCCTGGTATTTCGCCGTCATCCCCTCCGGGCGGTCGCTGGGCCACTCGCTCATCGTCACCGTCCCGCTCTCGCTGGCCGTGCTGGCCGTCGCCCGGCACCGCGGCCACGCCGAGGTCGGCCTCGCCTTCGCCGTCGGCTACGCCAGCCACCTCCTTGGCGACAGCTACGTCGCCCTCTACTACTGGCGCGTCGAGGAGTTCACCTTCCTGCTGTGGCCCGTCCTGCCGGCCTACCCCTACGACGACTTCGCGGGCCTTGGGGCGCTCGTCGACGGTGTGGCGCTGACGGCGCCGCTGCTTGCCGCGCTCGCGCTCGCCGCCGTCGGCGGGCTGGTCTTTCTGGGCCACTTCCTCCGGGCGCCATGGTGGTCGCCGCCGCGACCGGACTGACCGGCAGAGAGAACCGGGAGCCATCGCTTTAGGTCTGCTCTGCCAGTGCACCTGCTTCGCGGATGATCGGTCCTCCTCAGATACGTCGGTCTGCAACCCGAATTCACACGTTGAATCGGGGATATAAGGGTTTAAATCAGGAACCGAATAGCGTCGACAATATTTTATCTTCTTACTATAACTGTTCACATATGCCAACAAAGTCGAGCGGTTCGCACGCCGGCGGTCATCTGATGTCGCTTGTGGCATCAGCGCTGTTAGTGGAACACGTTACGACGTTTCTCCCGTCGTTCCGGGAGCTGTCACACTTGGCAGGCAACCTATTTACGGGTGTGACAGGCGTTTCCCTGCCGGACCAGGTCAGCGGTATGCTTCTCATCTCCTTGGTGCTGATGGCGGTTTGGGGTGTCGGATTTCATTTCTATCACGCCTAAGCCCGGGCATTCTACCGCCAGTATTGCTCTGTATCGCGCAGCTCCGGCAGAAGCCCGCGGCGTCGCTGCTCTCGCCGCCGTTCGCACCGGATTTAAATAATAAAACGTCTACAGACCAGAACATGCGGAACAACCGCGGGCTGGACGAGGCGACGCTTGATCGGCTGGAGCCGCTGGTTCCCGAGACGGTCTCGCGCCTGCGAAACAGCGGTGGCGACCCAGGGAACGCCACCCAGCTGTTGCACCGCGGTATCGAGGAGGCCGTCGCGTCCGGGGAGCTCTCGATGACCGTCGTCTCGCCCTACGGCACCGAGTACGAGCTGGTCAACCTGCCGACGGAGTTTCGGGAGGTGGAGCTTTCAGTTCCCGAGGGACGGTATCATATCGGAACCATCGAGGGGCAGGTCCGTGCGTGGCTTGACGACGAGGCGACGTCTATCCGGGAGCTATCGTTCGCCATCGAGGGGATTCTGGAACAGCAGGCGGCCATCGAGCAGTACGTCTCGGAGCACGAACGCGAGTTCGAAACCCGACTCCAGTCGGTCGAGAGCGACGTCGAATCCGTGCGTGCGGTTGCGGCCCAGATCGACGGCCAGGTCGGGGAACGGGCGCGCCAGCTCGTACTGGAGAACCGCCACGCGGAGTTCGATGGCGTCACTGCCATCACAGACGGACTCAGCGACGCCAAGCGCGCGCTACACCGGTGTGCCTTCGACGGCGCGATGACCCGCCTCGGAAAGCAGGAGGCGGCGGTCGACGGGCTGCTCACCGCGGTGGACTTCCTCCGGAGCCTCATGGGGGGTATCGAGCACGGTCAGACATCCGTCCGCCTCCCCGGCGGGAAGACCGAGCAGCTCTACGCCGAACTCGAACCGCTGCTCGAAGAGCAGCTCGACGTCGAGCTCTCGGTCGCGGGCGACAGCATCGTCGTCGAGGGCGGCGAGGCCGACAACGACAGCGACGACGGCGGACAGCCGTCCGTCGAGGCGGCTGCTGGCGGGACCGATAGCGGGCCCGACCACTCGGTCGATACTGTCGCTCCCGCCTCGGTCGCCGACGAGATACTGTTTATCCTCCGGGAACTCAAAAACGGGGCCAGCTCCGGCGGGACAATCGAGTACCAGACCGAGCAGCTACCGGACGCTATCGGGCGCCCGGACGTCCTCGCCGCGCTCGCCGCCTTCTGCCGCCGGCAGTCCACTGTGGTCTCCTCGGTGACCGTCCAGGAGGGGGCGCCGCCGGGCTTTATCGAGATCGAGTTCGTCGACGGCACCGGTACGGCGGCCGGGCTGGAATCGCTGACGACCGCTTTCGTCAACCGTCACGGGACACATAATTGAGGGCCGTGTCGTGTTGAGTAAACCAGTGCCTCTTTAGCGGAGGTATGCTGTTACTACATACCAAGTAACCGACAATGGCACGAGTGTGTAAAATCTGTATGGAGCGCAGCGGGCAGTGGAACGCGGGCTCGCTTATCGAACACATCCGAGCGGCGCACGAACACGAGCAAGAGTCAATCGAGAAGATGTACCCGGACCTCGTCGACCAGGTGTACGCGGAGGGGGACGACCCCGCCGACTCGTCGGGCGCGGAGACGGTGACCGTCGACTCGGGGACCGGGCCCTCCCCCGGACTGACCGACGACCACATGGACGACGCCTACGGGAAGAAGTGGTATCTCATCGGCGTGGGCGGAGCGGGGAACAACATCCTCGACGCCATCCTGATGCGGCGTGACACGCTAGAGGAGAACCACGAACAGCGGGCCGTGATCTGGAACGGCGGTCTGGCGGGTTACGGGTCGCTCAACACGAACGTCAGCGAGCTGGAACAGACGTACTACGCACAGGAGGAACACGGGTACAGCCGCAACGACCTGCTCCCGAACTGCATGATCGGCTTCGGGAAACACGACTACGCGGGAGCGGGGTTCCGCTGGGACATCGGCCGGGACCTGGTCGAGGCGGACTTCGCAGACGGCGCGAACCCGTTCAAGGACCGGTGGGACATCAAGACCCAGCGGCTCAAAGACTCCCAGGCGGTGATGTTCGTCCACAGCGTCACGAAAGGGACCGGCTGTGGGGCGACACCGGCGCTGGCCGAGATGGTCCGCGAGCGCGTCCTGAACGACGATTTCGTCGTCGAGAAACCGTTTTTCAGCAGTATCGTCCTCCCCTCCCGGGGCGGTCAGTACGCCAACTTCGGCGGGCGGGCCAAGGTCAACGGCATCGTCGGGCTCACGCGCGCCTCGAAGGCCGTCGACGCCATCATCCCGTTTGACAACCAGCGCCTCAGCGAGGTGACCGGCGACATCCGGCCGCGTATCCACCGCCTCGACGAGTACAACCCGCCCCAGTACGAGGAGCTGAACAAGCCACTGGTCGCGTTCCTCGAAGCGTTCACCATGTCGTCGGTGCCACAGTTCCTCGACCGGGAGGCGACGATGTCGATTATGGGCGACGTATTCGACCCGGCCGACAGCTTCCGCCCGGTCCAGGACAAGTATCAGGTCGACCCGGACAGGGAGTACACGCCGGCGGTGATACTGGCCCCGGTGCTCGGTCGCTCCCGGGCGGAGACGTTCGACCGGTCGAAACTGGAGATTCTGGTGCGGAACGCGCTGTTCCAGAACAAGCTCGCGGAGTTCGACCCGACGACGGCGTGGGGCGGGACCTTCCTCCTCTATGGCCCCAACGAGAAGATGGCCCAGATATCGGAGTTCATCAGCGACAGTGTCATCTCCGATATACTGGGCAGCGAGGAGTTCCTCGACGCGGGGGACCAGTCGGGGGCCGAATCGATCGATATCCACATCAACCAGCTCGTCACGCCCCATCTCGACGACGTGTTCCTGTGGGGGACGCTGTGGAACCCGGAGATGCCTCCACTGGAGGAGATGTACGACCACGCTCGGGAGCTCAAACAGGAGGGACAGAGCGAACAGGCCGAAAACATCAGGGACGTCTGGCAACACATCGAGCCGCTGTTCTCGTGTCTCGGCCGCGAGAACATGCCCTGAACTGGTATCGCCGAGACACGCCGGTCGCTGTGGCCCAACGCGTGCCGGCGGCCGTCCCTCGTCAGGCTTTACGCCGCGTCGACTTTCTTGGCGACTGTCGTTGATGCCCCGCTCTTCGTTACGTCTCCGACCTGGCGGGCGGATTTCGGTTTGAACCCGTTCCAATACGGGAATCTTCCATCACTTCTGTGATGGTATTTATTTGGGATTTCGGGACACACGATTGTTGAGCCGTTAGGAAGTTTTTTCACTTCTGTTGCATGCATTGAGTATAATGGCCGGTGGAGATATCAACGGGTTCGTCTGGAAGATTGGGTGGAGCCCCTGGCTCACGACCCTGGGTGTCACTGTCCTCGCTATCATCGTCGGTGCTGTAGTCAAAGCTATCGCCCCGCTGGCCGGTGTCGGGCTCCTGCTTGGGGTCGGCATCTACTTCTACGGGACACGCGTCATAAATGCGAACTACGAGCACCTGCTGGACCAGTTCATCTCCGAGACGGAACGCGGTGCTGCGCGGGACATCGACGTGGCCAATTCCAGCACCTACAGCCTCACGTGGGGCGTAACGAGTTCCCCGATATTCGTCGAGCCGTGGAAGGTGTACAAGACCACGACGCTCGTCGTTACGGGCACGTCGGTGAACATCAATCAGGGCGCGAAGTACACGATGTCGTCGAGAGCGAAGAAAGCCGGCGGCACGAACAGGGAGTTCTTCTACGACCAGATTACGGCCGTCGAGTCACACCAGGACGGGACCCATTCCACGCTCGAACTACGGACCTCCGGGGGCGAATCTATCGAGGTCGGGTCCGGGGCTACTGACACCGTCGACGCTGCCATCAGTGAAATCCGGAAACGTCTCCGGGACGTCAAGTCAGGCAGGAACCAGTCGATGGGGCAGGCCGTCGACCAGCAGGCACAGGAACAGGCGGACAACGTCTCCCCCGAAGCGGACGACGGCACCGGCGACCGTGAGAGCGCGTCGGGCGATTCGACTGGTGGCGGGGACGCGTCGCCCGAGGCGGAGTGTGCCAGCTGTGGCGAGAGCGTGGCAGCCGATGCCGCCTTCTGTCCCGCCTGTGGTGTCGAGTCGCCCCTGGAAGCGACTGTACCGGACGAGTCCGCAGCCGCAAGCGCCGACGCGGAGGCGGCGGCGACATCCCCCGCCGTTGCCGACGTGGCCGAACGCCTTGAGGACCGCCTGAATCCGGAGTCCTCGGCGTCCAGGCAGCTCTGTCGGGTGCTGTCGGACCCGGGGGCGTCGGATGACGAGATTCAGTCGGCGATGGAGGAGGCCATCGACCAACTGGACGCGGCCTCGGCCGTCGAAGATGCGGTTCAGCCAGCCGACCGCCGGGCCACGACCGACGTCTTCGAGGACGTCAAACAGGACCTCGCGGGACAGCGCGGACGGCTTCCGGCGGCCGTTGAACTGCTCGTCGACCAGTTGCTCGACGCGAAGCGGGAACTCGAACACCAGGAGGACAGCCACAGTGACCTCGCCGAACCGATGGCGACCATCTGCCGGGTGGCCGAACGGTCCGAGGCGGTGTCGTTCGAACACCGTGATATCGACGAGCGCGCCGAGGAACTCGCGACGGCGCTGCAGACCGACGACGTCACTATCGCCGGTCAGGGTGTCTCCGTCCCGGCCGTCGCGGACGACGTCGACCGGCGCGTTCGACCGACGAGCGAGGAGGCCCGGGAACTGCTTGCCGAACTCCGCGAGCCCGAGGGCGAGGCGGCCCTGTCGGAGACGATAACCGAGGTCGTGTCGGTCCTCGACGACTACGGCGAAACCCGGGAGATGCTGGCCGATATCAGCGTCACGGACGTGACGCGGCGACTGGAGTCACTCGAACGCGAACTCCAGAGCCAGGACACGGCGGTTCACAGCCGGCTGGCGACCCGTGTCCGGGAGCTGACGTCGATGGTCGAGGACGGAAGCGTCGACGACATCCAGCTGTATGCCGTCTACCAGGAGGTGTCGTTCTACGACCGCACGCTGTTGCCCGGCCTCGACCAGAGCGGGTCGGCGGGGGGCTCAGCCGACACGGCCCAGCTCCAGTCGACGGTGGCACGCCGCATCGAGGCTATCGAGAACGACTACGTCTCGGTCCGTGCGGACCACAACCACTCGATACCGCGGCACTTCCTCACACTCACCGAAGAGCTGGCCGCCGAGGCCGACGAGGCGATGGCCAGTGACCCCGACCGGGCGGCCGGGCTCTTGCTCGCCGCCGACTCGCTCCTCGACCACATCGAGGCGCTGTACGAACGCAACGAGTACAGCGTGATGTTGCGCCGACTCCGGGGGTAACTGGTACGTAGATACCGGCCATTGTCAGGCTAATCGATAATTATTTTAACAAGGAATTAAAATGAATTGGTCGTGAATCAATGACATATCTGTTTGTGGGAGCAGGGCAAGCCGGGAGCGCCGTTATCGACGCGCTGTTCGAGTTTACCGACGATTCGATGCTCGGACTGTTCTCGAATCCAGATATATCCACGCTCGGAACACCAATTGTCTTCAACTCGACAATTCGAGATCTGGAGAATTTGTCAAATATACCAAACGAAAATCAGCTGGGGATCGCCGAGCAACACGGGCTGGTCGAACGCTCCGAGCCGGGGTTCGAGGAGAAGGTGACCGGCGGCTTCGGTCGGAACCCCGTCAAGGCCGACGAGGTGATGAGCCAGTACGACGGGGAAGTCGAGGCGGCCCTCGACCGCCGGTTCGGTGATACCCCCACCACGGACCCGGACCCGGACGCGGACGACGAGGAGGTAAACCGGGCCGAGACCGAGACGATAGACTTCGTTTTCCTGTGTCTCGGTCTCGGCGGTGGAACGGGATGTGGCATCGGTCCGCACCTCGCCCGACAGATAAAGGAGTACACCGACGGGCACGCGAAGGTCATCGCGATCGCCATCCTCCCGAACACGGCCGGGTCGGCGGCAAACGACAGCGCGGACGGCGGCGGCGCGGGGCGACAGGCCTGGAACGCGAACTACGGCATCGACCGGCTCGAAGAGGAGGCGGACGGTATCATCCTGGTCGACAACCAGCGTATCTCACACCTCGACTCCTCGGCCGGCCAGTTCAGCCAGTACAACGAGTACGTCGCGGCCTCGCTGCACGACCTGATAACGGGACCGGTGTTCAGCGGTGTGGACGCGAGCGACGTGTCAGGGGTCGATACCCCGGACATAGACGTGCGCGACATCCTCACGTCGCTGTCGTTCGGGGTGGGCTCGGGCGACTCACAGCCGGGCTACGCGGCGATCGGCCGCTCGGTCACGATGACCCACAGCCTCGGGGGCTACCTGCTCCCGGCCATCGGGCAACAGGACATAGACAGCGCCGCGCTCTCGCGGCTGTCGGCCTCGAAACAGACCCTCGCGAGGGCCGACAGCGCGGAGGTACAGAAGGCCATCTCGCTGATACGGGCCCCGAGTTCCTATCTCACCGACGGGAAATACAGCGTCGAGATGGCGACGGTCCAGCAGTTCCTCGAAGAGAGCTGCAGTCTCAACGAGGTCAACCTGGGCATCGCCCTCAGCGACCGTCGGCTGGTCTCGCTGACGACCCTGCTGACGTACCGGCGTGAGGACGTGACGCGGCTCAACGAGATCGCGGACATCGCCGCCAACTACGAGGCGGAAGCCGAACAGCTGACAACATGATGGGCACGGTCTCGCAGGCGGTGACACACGCGATGGCGGCGCTGGCGACGGCCTCCGACGGGGCGATTGCCGCCGGCTCCCGCGCCAGAGCCGTCAGTCGGCTGGCCGAGCAGGTGCTGGTGCTCGCCGGCTCCGGTGTGGTACTCGGGCTCGGCCTCGGAATCACCGTCTCCGGCGTCGCGACGTATCTCTACAAACGCAAACAGATCAGGGACAAGCTTGACTCATGAGCCGCCAAACCCCGGTCATGGTACTTCTGCTCGTTCTGCTGGTCGGCTCGGTGGCCGGCGGAGTGGCCGCTGCCCCTGGTGCCGGTGAGACATCGACCGAGCGGCTCGGTCCGGCGGACGGCGCCGCTCAGGCCCCGGCAGTCACGCAGCCAGCCGTCGACTGTCCGTCGACAGCCGACCTCTCGGAGAGCTACCTCGTCGCGTGCGAGCGGTTCCGTGAGGCGAACAACTCCATCCGCAACGCGTCGGCCTCGCTCAACGAGACGACGGCGACGATACGGAGCGCAGACACCTACACCAGCGAGACACATTCGGCGGCTAAGGACAATCTGGAGACGATTGGGAAGAACCGAACGAAACTCGATTGGGCCTACGAGAACCTCACGCACGCTGTCCTGACCGGCGAGATGGCGCCGGCACAGCAGTTCGTGGTCCTCCGCTCTTTCGAGCGCCGGTACACGGAGACGGAGGCCGCCGCCGCGGCGTCGGTCGAACGGTACAACAGCACTGTCGATACCAAGCGCCAGAGCGCGGCGTCGACGGTGACTCAGTACTTCGGCGCCGCGGGCGCCGTCAGTCTGGTCGTCGGGGCGATCCTCGGTGCGTTCGTTCCGCTGCGTGAGGCGCGGAACGTCACCGAGCAGATGCGACTGAGCAGCAACGTCAGCTACAATCGGCGGGCCGGCCTCGTCCCGCTGGCGGTCGGGATCGCGCTGACGCTGGTCGGCCTCGGCGCGCTGTGGTTGCTGGGAGCGGTGGGAATAATCGGTGTGATTGTATGAGTTCAAGCACGCGTACGAGACTCGGAATCGGTGGTATCATCCTACTGGTAGCGACCGTCGGCGCCGGCCTGTTCGTGTCTACCGGCTCGACCGAGGTAGTGTGGGCGACGCTGGTGGGGATCCCGGTCGTCGTCGTCGGCGCTATCGCGCTGTACGTCCGGGGCATGCTGACCCGGACAAAGACGAGCGAACAGCAGTTCGTCCAGAAACGGGCCGGGAGCGTCGCCGAGTCGTTCCAGTCGACGCTTCGAACGCTCAACGAGCTCCGTGACACCTACCCGCGCTGGACGCCCAGCCTGGACGCCCAGGCCGACTCAATCGTCGCGGACTTCCGGACCCAGGGCGTCGAGTTCGACCCCGACTCCGGCTCCTTCGAGGTCACTAGTAGCGTCTCCGATGCGGACATCCAGGAGTTCGACCGGCTGGAGACGGAGGTCGAGAGCTTCGGCGACCAGATGGAGGCGGCGTTTGGCACGTTCGTCCGGAGCGAGGTCGCGGAGATAGAGAGCGCCTTCGAGCGCCTCGAATCGGCCGACCTCATCGACGCGGTGCCGTCGACGACGGTACCCGACACCGACTCGGTGCCACAGCTGCGCGATACGCTCGATGCGATTCGGCTCCAGTCGGACGAGGCGGTCGCGACCGCGACCGAGGGCATCCGCGAGATGAGCCGGGGCGAGAACCGGCCCGACGACCTAGAGCCCGTCGAGTCCAAGCTCGATGCGGCACAGTCGGCCGCCGACCGGAGCGACTACCAGAGTGCCGTCGAGTCCGTTCTGGAGGCACAGGACTGGCTCAGAGACCAGTTCTCGGGGTCCTTCGAGGCGGAGCGGGAGTCGCTGACGACGCTGATCGAGACGGTGATGGACTCCGACGTCGAGCAGTACGTCGACGCGGACCAGTTCGACACCGTCAGACAGATGCAACAGACCGTCGAGGGCATCGACTCGGCGCTGGAGCTGTCGGAGCTGACCAGCCGCCGCGCGACGCTGCGGGAGACCTGTATCGCCATGGTCCGGTCGATGGAGTCGGAGCTGGAAGACTCTGCACGGACCCTGCGGACGGCGGACCTCCCCGGGGGGTACTACACGGAACCCGACGTCGTCGGGGAGTCACTCGCCGACACGCTTGCGGGCATCGACGAGATGGAGCGATTCACCGCCGAGTTCGCCGACGGCGCCGCCCGGCTGACTGACGCGCTGGCGACGACGACGACCAAGGCGTCGGTCGTCGACGCCTACGACGACTTCGCCGGGGAGATAGACGAGACGCTTCAGGAGACGGGCGAGGTCACTGGGGACGACCTGCCGGTCCGCCACGCCGAGCAGTTCCTCGGGCTCTACAACCGACGGAACCCGTCGGTCGAGTTCGACCCGGAGACCGGTGTGCTCCATCGGGGCGACGTCGAACAGTACGACGTGACTGTCGGGCTCGAATACGAGCGCGGCGGCGAGCCGCGACAGGCCACCGTGGAACTGGACGGGGGAGCCGTCTCGCTGACCGAGACAATCGAGACGCGCGTCGCCGGCTCGGTGACCTTTGAGGAGGTCCCGTCCGGTGTTTACACCCTGTCGGCGGACCCCGGCGTCGACGAGTTCGGCTCCGTTTCCGAGGAACTGACCGTCGAGGACGAGGTCGAGACCAGCGTGGAGTTCACCGGACTCTCGCTGCGAGAGCGGGTGTGTGACGGCTTCGACGAGGACATGACCGACCACCTGTCGGCGGTCGACAGCCAGGTCCGGTCGACCTTCGAGGAACAGGACTACGTCTCCACGGCGATGGAGCTCCCGGTGCGGGACGCGTACGCGCCCTGTCTCGTCGCGATCTGGGGGGAGGAGAACGGTTACGACCTGACCGAGTTCGAGGACGACATCGTTGTCTACGACCCGTCCCAGGTCCGACGCGAGATAGAGAACATCGTCCAGTACAACCTGGAGGCGGGCGAGCAGCTCCGGTTTGACGAGGCGAGAGAGAACTTCCTGTCGGTTCCCGTATCGGACGACGTCATCCGCGGTGTCGTCTCCGAGCTCGACCTGGGGGCCGACGTGACCACGTCCGCGACGGCTATCGAGATAAACTAGAAAATGTCAGCTAATAATACGTACACCAGATGGAGCGTCGTTGCATCGGGCGAAGGCGGCGGCCGAATCGCCTCACAGTTCTTCAGCCGCGCGGAGAACCCGGGCATCGACGACCGGATACTCGTTATGAACACGAACCGGTCCGACCTCCGGAACACGATAAACCGCCTGCAGGAACACATGGGGTCTGCGGGCAACGAGGAGGAGCTGATGCAGGAGAACGCACTGGAGTTTGGCTCCCAGGAGGGGGCGGGCAACTTCTTCCCGAACGGCGAGCAGTGTGCTCGCGAGGACCTCGACCGGGTCGTTGGCCGGATCGAAGACGAGATGCCAAACTCCGACGCGTTCATGCATATCGCGACGCTGGGGGGCGGGACCGGTAACGGCTCGATTCCCTACGTCATCGAGCAGTTCAAGAACGGGCTGACCGACGCCGAGATGGACGTCCCGGGCTGGATAGACAGCGTCATCCACACCGCCTTCGGCGTGTGGCCGTACTACTACGAACAGCCCCAGCGCCACTTCAACGCGGTCTGTGGCCTCTCGCGGCTGTTGCGCACCGAGGACAACGTCCAGAACGCGGACATGGTGTTGCTGGCGGCCAACTCCCAGATAGAGCAGGCAAGCGGGGACGGCGCGGAGCAGTACGACTCGATAAACAGCGCGATCATCGAGGCCATCGATCTGATGATCGGCGCCGGGCGGGAGACACGGAGCGTCATCGACATCAAAGACTACGTGACGATCCCGTCCCAGATGGACGCCTACCACTTTACCCCGGCCGTCGCCACCGACGTCGACGGCTCTATCTTCGAGCTGGAGTACGTCCTCGAACAGGCCGCGGAGAACACTTTCGTCCCGATGAGTATCGACACGACTCAGGCCGCCTACGCCATCGTCCGGGCCCCGGAGTCGATGATAGACAGCGGCGAAATCTCCGAACCGGACGTCTACGACGCGTTCCGGAGCTGGACCGACAGCCACGACATCAACGTCGCCGGACAGGCCAGTCTCACCCCAAAGCGGGGGAAGGGTACGGACGTCGACGTGTTGCTCCTGCTTGGCGGGTTCGACCTCAACCCGCTGTTGGACCACTCCTGGGACAACTTCGAGATGCTCAGAGAGAGCCTGGCCGGGTCCGCCGGCGGCGGCGGGACGAACCTGACCCACGCCGAACTCGACCGCGTCGTGTCGAACCTGAAAGAGTACGTCGACCAGAACGCGGGATAACATGTTCGGGGAACGCACTCGACGCGGGACGTTGCGGGGGGTCGGCGCCGCCCTCTGTGTGCTGGTGGTGGTGCTGTCAGTCGCGGGACCGGCCGCCGCGGCCGCCGCGGCGGACGCCGACCGGAGCCAGCGCCTCGCCGCCGCGGATACCGGGGACGGGTCGACGGCGGTCGCCCAGAGCAGCGGGACCGCGGACGCGAACTTCACGGTCAGACGGACGGCTCACAACAAGTTCACCGTCTGGGTGGACGAGAGCTATGTCAGCGGCGCCAACTTGACCGACGACGTGACCCTCAACATCAGCGACTCGGAGGGCAATCTGGTCGGTACACAGACGTGGGACATCGGGGAGTCGACGGTCTGGAATGGCACCCGCAACGAGACGTTCAAAACGCCCGGGCACGGTCTGTCCGTCCGGGGCTCGCTGGCTGAGGCCACCGTCGAGCTGAACGGGACGGGCATCAGCGACACGGCCCCGCTTCACTCGGTGTTCCTCGGCGAGGGGCCCGTCTGGACGAACGGCAGCCAACACTACGTCGTTACGGCCGGAACAACCGGCGTCGGCGCGAACGACACCGTCACCGCCGAGTTCGGGGAGCGGGAGGTGGACGCCGACCTCCGAAGCGATGGGAACCTGCTCGTCCTCCAAGCGAAGGCTGGTGACAAGCCGACGCCGGATCTGACGGTCAAGAGCGACGGCGTCCCAATCGCGGAGCCCCGGTCTGTCGGGCCCGATATCCGCCTGACGACCGACGAGGTACAGCTCTGGCATCCGGCCGTCGATTCCGGGACCGAGTACACCGTGACCGTCCACAGCATCGACGGCACGTCGGTCGACAACTCGATGCCGGCGGAGGCGACTGGCGCCGGGACCGTCCCGATTCCGAACGCGACGGACGTGGTCGGTGCACAGAAGGTGAACGTCTCCCTCACCCGCGGCGAGACGGCGCTGCTGAACCAGTCAGAGATAACCGACGTGGACCAGCCGGTACAGACTGACGCTGCGGTCACGAGCAACGGGACCGTCCAGTTCAAATACTCGCTCACGTCGCTCGGTATCGACGCGGCGACGATTACTGGCGATAGCGCGAACGACTCGGCGTATCTGGAGGGCGACTCCCTCAGCCTCGACGGGCAGACGCTCTCTCTGTCCGGAACGACGGTCAATGCCACCGACACGCTTCGTCTGCAGACTGACGCGGGCGTGCTGAACGTGTCGCTGTCGGAGGCCAGTGGGGGCGGCTCGAACGGTTCACAGCCCGGCGGTAGCGGCGAGGACCAGTCCTCGCTCCTCGGCGGCGTGCTCTCGGTCCTGTTCCCGGCCGGACTACTCGTTCCCTTCCTCGCCGGCGCCATTGGCGCTGGGCTGTACATCGGCCGCGAGCGCGGCGAGCCCGACTACATCAACGTCGGCCTCGGCGTGGTGGCGGTCGCCTGTGTCATCGTCCTCGCGTACTTCATCGGCCAAATCTTCAAGATATCTCCCCTCCAGCAACCGCTGGTCATCGGCGGGGCCCTGGGGATGCTCCTCGTGGGGGCAAGCAGCTACGCCGTCGGCGGTCGTGCGCTGCACGACGGCACGGCCAGCCGCGGGCGACACAGCAGTGGGGCCGTGACACACGACGTCACGGTCACTGTCAGCGACGGGAGCGGCCCGATCTCGGGCCGCTGTGAGATATCGGCTCGCAAACAGGGGAGCGACGAGCGGGTCACCGAGACGGTGCGTGACGGGCGGGCCGCTCTGCAGCTCTCCAGCGGGAACTGGGTCGTCGAGGCCACACACGGCGGTTACTCGTCGTCGCCGGAGACGATACGGTTCGGACAACTGGAGAGCCCCGATAGCCTCAGGCTCCCTATCGACCTTCCGGAGGTGTCGCTGACAGTCAGGGACCCTGACCGCGACGCCCCGATTCCGAACGCCTCGGTCCGACTGGACGGGGACGGCCAAACGCTGACGAAAAAGACGGACAGTGATGGTGCCGTGTCGTTCGACCCGCCGTCGGGCGCCGAACGGGTGACGATTACGACGGTCCACGACCGCTACCACGAGTCCGTCTCCGAGTTCGCCCTCGATGGCTCCGTCACCGAGACTATCGCCCTCGACGCCAAGACGGGCACACTCTCTTTCGTTACCAGTATCGACGGCACGCGCACGGGCGGAATGGACATCACCATCTCGCCGGCCGACGACCACCTGAACAAGCTCTACGGCTCGGACGTGAACGTGACCTCGGAACCGGACGGGACCCACCGGTCCAGCAGCATACCGGTTGGCCGGTATCGGGCGGCGATAGACCCGCCGGCGTCGACTGAGGGGCTGTACCGGAGCAGCGAGGTCACGTTCGAGGTGACCGAGGGCGACCGGACCGAAGTCGAGATGGACGCCGCGTTCACCTGGGAGCTATCGCGAGCTCACCGCGACCGCATCAGCCAGATCCGCCGCGATATGGACCAGATAACTGGCAAGTCAGGTATCGACCTGGCGATTCCCAACTACTACGCGAGCGTCATCGAGACCGTCCTCGACGCGGTCGAGGCGTTCCCCGAGCAGGGGGACCAGCTCATCTCGGCCGAGGCACACCCCGACGAGATAACCGAGGCGACGCTAGAGGCCGCGGGAGCGGCAGTCGAGACGGTCGCCGACGCGATGTCGACGAAACGGAACCGCGACCTCTTTACCGCGTGTGCGGACATGCCGGACGCGACCGTCCGCTGGCAGGGGGGCTTCGACCTCCCGGCGCTGGTCGAGCGCCTCAACGAGGACCAGATGGCGGTCCGCCGGAGCTACGCGGCTCGGGCGGACAGCGTCTCGGACCGCATCGACGCCGAGCGGGGCGCGGTCTCCGAGACCGCCCCGGCCCGGTCGATGCTGGACGAGGTCGGCATCGAGTCCCGGGGTGACCACGTAGACGAGGTCGTCGCGACACACGTCGCGATCATGTTGCTCGATGCGGTCGACGAGCTGTTCGACCACCCGGAACTCACTGAGCGGCTCTCACGGACGGTGTTTTAACGTATGGCAACCGAGACTGAACGGCGACGAATTGCGCTCCTGGCCGCGCTGCTCGCGCTCGTGGCGGCGAGCCCCGCGGTCGGTGTCACTACCGCTCAAGAGAGTCCCCAGACGTCGAGCGAGTACTTCGAGACCCTCCGCGAGCTGGAAGAGCTCGGCGTGATCGACAGCTACAGCGAGCTTGAGACCGTCCACACACAGTCGATAACGGCCGTCCAGGTCGGGACGTTCACCGACGAGGAGGCGGCCGAGCTCGACAGCGTCATCGCGATGTTGCGGTCGTTCCAGACGGCACAGACGCGGTTCGAGGCCGGCGAGTACGAGGCGAGCCTGGCGGCCGCAAACGACACCGAGGAGAACATCTCCCAGCTCCGACAGCGCGACCAGTCGCTCGCGGCCCTCTCCGAGCTCGCGTTGACCCGTTACTACGAGCAGATCGGGACCGAGCTCGCCTCCGAGGCTGACACCGCCAACAGCACCCGGGCGGAAGTCGAGCTTCGGGGGATGGCCGCCGTGGCTTACAGCCGTGCCAACAACCCCGACCAGGCCAGTGAGTACACCCGACAGATCGAGCGTCTCAGGGCCGAGCTGGCCGCGGACCGCGAGCAAATCAACGAGTCACAGGCGGCGATGAACGGCTTCGAGAGCCGGTGTACCGACTGTGAGAGCGTGGTCGGCGCGATAACGACCCACCATGTCGGCGTGTTCGGGCTGTACACGCAGGCCATCTCCGTCGAGCCGCGCCTGCGTGACGCCGCCGGCCGCGCCGACCAGCACGGGCTCGAGGAGCGCCGCTCGACGCTCTCGGCGGGGGCCGAGACCGCGTCGACGATGCGCTCTGCACTCGCCCTCGGCGCGACGGCACTCATGATCGTCTACGGGGCCGTCGTCGCGCTGGTGACGGTGCTTGTCGCCTCGCGGCTGTTCGCCTGGAAGCGCGCATACGAGTTCGCACAGGTGGATTCCGTCGTCGTCATGGGGGACAACAATGTTTAGCCACCGGTTCCTGCTCCCGCTCGTCGTCCTCTCGCTCGTCGTCGGCGCGACGGCGGGCGCACAGGCAAACACCACGTCGTGGCAGCTCGATACGGACTCACAGACGGTCACGTTCGAGCCCGGCGACGGCGATACCCTGCGACACACCGTCGAGGTGACGAACAACGACCCGAACGTGTCAGTCCAGCCCACGGCCAGTATCGGCGGCGGCCACTCCGTCGTCTCCCAGCCCGGACAGCTGGGGCCGGGCGAGACCGGCGAGATAGTCGTCGAGCTCGACGCCGACGGCAGCGAGTCGGCCACGCTCGACGTCAGCGGCGGCGGCAAGACCGAACGCGTCGACTACACGGTCCAGACGCCGGCCTACGTCGAGCTGTCCGACGTCCCCGACTGGGTCGAGGACGACGGCGTCCTCAGGGGCGAGTCGCGGACGGCCACCATCACCGTCGAGGAGGTCGGCGGCTACAGCGGCTTCAGGGGCATGTCGGTCAGCGGTGACACCGCTGGTCTGGACGTTGGCGGGCTCGAAGGGGCGACCGTCTCGGCCGGCGGGTCAACGACTGTCCGGGTCCGGTTTACCGCAGACTCGGGGGCCTCTCAGTACGATGATATCGGCGGTGATCTCCGTCTCGACCCCGACGACGGACTGTCAGTAGAGCGCGAACAGACCCTGGAGTCGTTCGTGGCGTATCCGGCCCAGTTCGGGTCGGTCGATCTGGACCCCAACCGGATCACCTTCGACGAGCCACGGAGCAGCGGCCAGATAACGAAGACGGCCGAGATAGACGTCGAAAACGCGGGCGACCGCCAGCTCGAATTCCGGGGTATCCGGTTTGAATCGGGGGAGTTCGACGTGTCAGTCGTCGACGAGCCGCGGGTGATACCGGCCTCATCGACCGAAACCGTCGAGGTCGAGGTGACCGCATCGACCGGGCTGTCGGAGGGCACGTACGACCTCGATGGGACCGTCGAGTCCAACGACGCGAGCGTCGCCGACCGCCAGTTAGACGAGCGGGTGACGGTCACACACGGTATCAGGATGGGGCTCAGTTCTGACGACGTCTCGGTCGGTGACATTCCGATCGGCAACACCAAGTCGACCACCGTCACCGTCAGCGAAGAACTGGGCTACCGGGACGTTCGAGACGTGAACATGCGTCTGGTCGACGGGCCTGCCGACTGGATAACCGTCGTCAGCCCGCCCGGCGACAGTATCAGCTCCGGCTCGTCCCAGACCGTGAACTACCGGGTCGAGTTCCCGCCGGCCGCGGACATCGGGACGACCTACACTTGGACGTACGCCATCGAGGGTGAGGATGTCGAATCACGGGACGTGACCGTTCGGGCGACGCCGATTCCGCTGAACCTCGACCCGATACGGACGGACCTCAACGACGCGTCGACCGACAGCGGCTCCCTGGACCGCGTCTCGGAGCAGACGCTGGGGATGGTCAACGACGCCGACGAGCGCATCCGTGACGGCGACCTCCCCCGCGAGGACCTGCCGCGGGTCCTGACGTTCAGCGACAGCGTCGTGCGCTACCTCGAGGCCGTCGACGCCGCCGAGCAGGCCATCGGGAACGGGAACAACGACGCGGCACAGGCTGAACTCGTTCGGGCGGCCGTGGCGTTTGACACCATGTCGACCTACGGGGACGCGATTCAGGACGACCAGCTCCGTTCTCGCAGTGACAGTATCCGCGAGACCGCCGCCCCCGAACTCGAAGGGCTGTTGAGCGAGCAGGAACAGCACTATCAGGAACAGCTCGCCTCTAACAGCACGTCGCCGCTGCAGGAGGCGACTATCAAGGGCGAACTCGCCCGTATCGCGTCGCTGCAGGGCGACACGGAGCGGGCCAGCCGTCTGGAGTCCGAGAGCGGCGCGGCCTTCGAACGCTACCGGACCCGGGTCGCCGAGGGCGAGGCAGCGCGCCAGAACGCGACACAGGCCTGGGACGGTATGCAGTCCGACATCTTCGTCACCGTCGCCGGCCAGCCGCTCGTGTTGAACCCGCTCGCGTACGACGAGTTCGAGGCCCGTTCGGAGACGGTCCTGACGGCGTACAGCGACTCAAGCGACGCGTTCTCGGCGGCCGGCGAATCGGCGCGGGCCGAGACCGTCGCGAGCGAACGCTCACAGCGTGCGAGCCAGATTACCACCGCGCGCTACTCGCTGTTTGCCGTCAGCGGCCTCACCGTCCTGCTCGTCCTCGCGCTGACAGTACACACCGTTCGCGGGATGTACTGGTACGTCCAGGACTCCGAGGCGTCTATCAGCGGGGACTTCCTCGTCTAAACGCGTTTGCGGGCGGAGCCTTCCCGTTATTCTGACCGGCTGTAGTCGGTGGCGACTGTCGACGGGACCGCCCCGGTGTTGTCGGTCGCGGTCGTCGTGTCGGTGAGCGTCCACGCCTCGCGGTGCTCGTCGGTCCACTCCGACTCGGTGTTGACCGCGGGGCCGCTCGCACTGAAGGTGCGTGTCTGGCTCGCATCGCCGGCCTCGAAGGAGGCGGTAAACTCGATGTCGACCGTCCCGGCCGTGGTCTTCAGGTCGACGTAGTGTTCGATTCTATCGCCCGGCGCCAGCTCGTCCCGGTGGGCTTTGGAGTAGAGGATGTCGTTTATCATCTCCCCGTCCGCCCGGACCGTGATGTCTCGGAGGGGGCGCTCGGTTTCGTTCTCGACGACCAGGACGACCGTCCCGTAGTCGCCGGCGACTTTGGTCGCCGAGCCGATAGCTGTCGCCAGCGAGCCGGCGGCGTCGCCCCCGTCGTCCAGCGGGCTGACGACCAGGACGACACTCGCGGTCCCGCTGTCGGCCGTCGTCATGGTTCCGATGACCACGTCCCGCCCCGCCGCCGGCAGCGAGCCCAGACTTCCGGAGAGCTGTTCGGACTCGCCGGCCGACAGCGCCAGCCCGTCCGAGACGAGCTCCTCGCCAGCCACCTCGAACCCGGACAGGCGGGCCGTCCCGTCGGTCCGGTTCGTGAGTTCGACCTCGTACTCCCCGCTGTCGGGGTCGACGACGCCACGGACACCGACCCCGTCGGCGTCGGACTCGACCGACGCCGTGGGGAGGTCGTCGACGGTGGTGCCGTCGACCACCAGCTCGGCCGCCGGGACCGACAGCGGTCCGCCGTCCGGACTGAGACAGGCGAGCCGGCGCACGAGTGTCACGCTCTCGCCGGCCTGGAGCTCGCCGATCTCCCGCGCCTCGTCGCCAAGACGCAGTCGCGGGGCGACCGGCGCCGCTCCCTCGTTTGTGATGGTGAGCCGCTCCCGGACGGCGTGTCCGACGGCCGCGGACGCGGCCGAGAGCTGGCGGTCGAGCCGACACTCCGCCGTGTCCTCGCTCGACGCTGACGGCGTCGTGGCTCTTCCGCCGTCGTCGGTCTCCGTCGCCGCCGGTCGGTCGGTGTTCGACTCGCTCCCGACGCTCTCGTCGTCCGTGGCTGCGTCCGATTGGGACGACCGCCGCTCGGGTGACCGCTCAGTCGCGCTCGCGGGGCTGTCGGTCCGCGTCTCCCGGCTTCCGAGGTCGGCCAGCGGCCCGTCCGACGTCCGACTGCGCTCCGAGACGCCGAGCCTGGAGAGCCCGACGCGCGCGACGCCGCTCTCGTAGACCGGGAGGACGACAAGCAGGTCCCCGTCGGTTATCTCTATCGGGGAGCGCACCCGGCCGGCCCCCGGCGTCTCGATGACCAGTTCGTCGTTCCACGTCACCGACTCGTCGGCCTCGATCCGGGCGTGGAGGGCGTCGCGTCGCTGCTCTAGGTCGATGGACGGCCGGGCCGGGAGCTGACACGTGGGCGCGAGCTCGGTGCGGCGGTTCGCCCGGAGCACCTCCAGCCCGACGGTGAGGCGCTGGTCCGGCTCGAACGGTTTCGTGAGCGTCGCTGTCCACGTCTCGCCGGGACCGAGCTCGGTGACACGCTCGCCGCCCGACAGCTCGCTGACGGCGTCGAGCGTGACGCCGCCGGTGTTCTCGACGGCCAGTTCGACCTCGACGGCGTCGTCGGTGACTGCGACCGGTTCCAGGCTCGCTTCCGCGGAGACCGTGCTCTGTGCCGCGTCGCTGATACCGACGTCGCGACGGGCGACGACCCGGTCGCCGACGGTCACGGTGAACTCGGCCGACCCGTCGGTCCGGACCGACTCGACCGGGAAATCGGCGACGGACGACTCGCCGGCCGCTATCTTCAGCCGGCGGTCGCTCGGCGCGAGGTCACCGTGAGACAGCGCCCCGGTCACGGTAAGCTGTTCCGCCGTGTCGGTTCGGTTCCGCGCCTCGATCTCGATAGCGCCGCCCGCGCCCACCGACTCGGTCAACACCTCGATGTCGAGCAGTTCGTCCGCGGGCACCTGCTTGATGACGGTCCCCTCGCGAACCGAGCAGACGAGCGACCCGTCGGACCCGGCGTGGATGTCGCCGGTCGACACGGAGCCCGCGGAGTCGAGCGCGCCGTCCGAGCTGACGGCCTTTACGCCGTCGTCGGACCTGAGCAAGAGGGTCCCCTGGCCCCTGTCGGCCAGCTGTCTGACCGGGAGCTCCGTCTGCCACCGGGGGGCCCCGGTCTCGGCGTCGAACCCGCGCAGCGTCCCGTCCTGCAGGGCGACGACGAGCACGCCATCACAGTAGCCCATGTCCCGTATCGCCGCATCGAGGTTCTCGTCGAACAGCACCTCGCCGTCGAGGCCGAAACACTGCAGGACCGACCACGTCGCCGTCACGAACCCCGCGTCGGTTCCGAGCAGGCGGTCGTCGTCGGGTCGGCCCGACGGCTCGCGGTCCGTCGCGACGGTCTCCCCGCCGGTGTCCGGGTCGACAATCCGGAGCGTGTCCGGCCCGAGAACGCCGATATCCCCGGAGTCGGGATGTATCGCGACGGCGTGTGCGTCGGGGGCCGTCAGGTTCCATATCCGGGCCCCAGTCCTGTCGTACGCGGTCAGCTGTGACCGCGAGAGGACGAGCACCCGGTCACCCACCGCCACGTCGGTGACCGGTTCGTCGTGGTCGAACTCCAGCCGGTCGTCGGCCGTCACGAGCGTCACCCGGCTGTCGCCGGCGACCGCGATTCGCCCCGCGGCCACGCCGACAGCGGCCGTCGACGAACACTCGAAGGAGCCGACACGCTGGTAGTCCGTCATATCGACCCGTCACCCCCGCTGGCTGACTCGCCGAGTGCCGATTCGAGCGCGGAGGGGCCACGGGAGAGGCTGATTCCGAGGTCCGCGGCCTGCTGTTCGACGTAGCGACGCATCTCCGGGTACCCCTCGATGTCGTCGAGCTGGTCGCGCACGCTCGTCACGTACTGGCGTATCGTCTTTGGCTCGGTCTCCGCCAGCCGGGAGCTGAAGTACTCGGTGTCGGGCTCGATGGGGTCTCTGTCCGAGCGGTAGACGCTCTCGACGAGTTCGCGCTGGAACTCGCTCCCGAGGACGCGGTCCGCAATCTCCGCGGGCGTGTATCCGACCGAGGCCTCGCCGAGGCGCTCGTAGTCTATCTGGCCCGCCCCGGTGAGCTCGTTGAGGTGTTTCCGCCAGACCTCGGCCATCACCGCGGCGTCGGGCTGGGGGATGAACTGCTGAATCGGGAACCGCCGGGTCGCCGCCGGGTCGATGGAGAAGGGCATGTTCGTCGCTCCGATGACCAGCAGGTTGTCCTCTATCTCGTTCATCTCTTGGAGGAAGGCGTTGGTCAGGGACCGCTCGTGGCGCTGGAGCGAGTCGTCGCTGCGGTCGGGGATGAGCGTCTCCACTTCGTCGAAAAAGAGCACCGCAAACCCCTCCTGTGCGACGCCGTGGGCCTTCTCGAATATCGCCTCGACGCGCTTTTCGGACTCCCCCGAGTACTTCGAGAGGACGTCGCTCCCCTTGACTTCGAGGAACTTCACCTCGCCGAAGTCCTCCTCGATGTTCGTGTTGTACTTTGCCTCGTAGGCGATGGCCTCCGAGACCAGTGTCTTGCCACAGCCCGGCGGGCCGTACAGCATCATGCTGTTGCCACGGGACGTGAACTCGTCGCTGTAGCGCTCGACGACCTCGTTTCGGACCGCGGGGTCAAACAGCGCGAGCAGCATCTCGGCGGTCCGTTTCACCTCGGAGAGACCGGCGACGTCATCCTCGAAGCTGACCGTCGGCTTCTTGGGGTCGAGGTTGACCGACACACTCTCCTCGTCGTCCTGGGTGGGACCGGCGCCGCCGGCGCCGCGCCCGTCCCGGGCGGACTCCAGCTCGCGGAGTTCGCCCGTGTCGATGAACTCGATGTCCGTGGCGTCGGTCACGCGCAGCGTCGTGTAGCCCGTCGGGGACATCTCGGCGACGGTGAACGTGACCAGGTCATCGCCGCGGGGGACGACCTCCTCTATCTGGTGGAGCAGATAGTCGTTCTCGCGGAGGAACGGCTCCAGTTCCTCCTCGGCTACCTCGTTGGTGAATATCTTCACCGAGTCACAGACCTCTATCTCGCGTTTGGTTGCTTTCGCGTCGATTTTGAAGTCCGAACCCCGGTCGATACCCCCGAAGATGTCGGCCACGTTCCGGTGGAGCTTCACCTTGTTGCCGATCTCGTCGACGACGGCGTCGTCGACCGGGTCGACGTAGAAGTGCGCCCGCGTCCCGCGATGTCGTATCTCGACGAGGTCGACCCCCGGGCCGAGCTTCTTCTTGCCGATCTTGATTCGCGACGACGGCTGGTCCTGTTTGACTATTGGCGTGTAGTTAAGCATCCGTATCACCCGAAAAGGCGGTCATCTGTCGCTTCGCGGTCTCGAGTAGCTCCGTCTGGTCGTGGTCCGTCCGGATGGAGACGTAGTCCCGAACCGTCGTGAGCCGTTCCAGGCTGGACCGTAACACGTCCAGCATCTCACGGACGGTGTCACAGGCCCGGCGGTGAGACGCCGCCCCCTCGGAGTTCCGGAGCCGTCTGGCGAGTTGGCCGTACCGGTCGCTGATGCCCTCCAGCCGGTCACTGAGGACCTCGAACACCGACCGCCAGTTCCGGCATATCGGCTCGGCCCGACCGAGTGGGAGGAACAGCCACCCGTCGCGTTCGACGAGCCCGGCCCCCTGCCTGGCGACCGAGACGGCCTCGGAGTCGACCGCCGTCTGTCGCACCTGGCCCCGCTCGTACACCGCCTCGACGACGTGTCGGACGGCCGCTCCGACCCGGTCCTCGTGGCGTTCCAGGCGGAACGGGCGGTGGCTGTCGAGCAGCTCGGCGACCTCACAGAGCATCAGCTGTGCGTCGCGAAACGTCGCTGTCGGCGTCCCCTCGGCGAAGGACCTCCGCTCCAGCAGCTCCCGCGCGCCCGCGTCGACTCGCGCGACTGTGCCGACCAGTGACACCGCGTACATCGGTCACCCGCTCATCTCGAGGTCGCCCGACGGCTGTGTCAGCTCTTCGTCCGGGGCCGTTTGCGTGGCCGTGTTGGCTGTCTCGGTGGCTGTCTCCGTGATGTCGTCGACCAGCTGTGCCACCCCGTCCGGGTCCGTGTTCTCGGCGGCCTCTTCGACGCCTTCCACACCAGCGAGCTGGGTGGCCAGTTCGCCCATGTTCTGGACGATGTTGTCCGCCCCCTCGGGGAACTCCTGTTCCTGAAGGGCCAGGGTCCGGAACTCCCCCTGTTTCTGTGAGAGTGCGGTCTGGGCGGAGCCGAGCTGCTCCAGGCTGTCGCCGAGCTTGTTTGTTCCCTGTCTGACCTTCTCGGTCAGGTCCGTGTCGATGACGTCCATCATCTTGTTGTGGTAGATGAGCTTTCGCTTGAGCTCGTCGTACCGTTCGCGCTCCTCGGGCGGGAGCTCGCTGGGGTTCTGGGGGACGCCCTGACCGTCGCCGAGGCTCTTGAGCTCCTGTGCCGTCTCTCTGGCCTTCTCCTCGACGTGGCTTGGGTCCTGGTCCATGTCTTCGAGGCGGCTCTCCAGTTTCTCCTTTGCGGCCCTGATCCGGTCTTGCGTATCAGCTATCTTCTCGACGCAGGCCTCTATCCCGGCCGCCCAGTTGAGAATCATTTCGCCGCTGACTTCGTCTGTCTCCTGGGGGTTCTGGAGGATGAGAACCTCGTTGCCGTCGAGTTCGACGATTCCCTCCCGGGCGAAGTACTCGATGAGCGCATCGGCCTGGTCCTCGCTGGTCACGATGGGCCCGTCCTCGTCCTCGACCGAGGCGAGCGTCTCGACTACGCGGCTCCGGTCTATCCGCCCGTTGCCGTTCTTGAGGTCCATCCCGCCCAGCAGGTCCCGCTTGATGACTGCGCCGATAGCCCGTTCCCACTCGCCTTCGATGTCGTCGCCGTCTATCCACTTTGCCCGTAACCTGACCGGGTCGGCGGTCTCGTTGACCGGGTCAGCGACAACGTATTCTCCACCCTCAAGCTCCTCGAAATTGTACTTTGTAGCCATAATTCAGTTACCAATAGTTGTCGTATCCAACAGTATCGTTCTTTGGTATATTTTCGGGACTGAGCTCATAATACCATACCGCCGAACTCCTCCTCGTCGACAACTTCCCGGTAGCGCTCCTCGATGACCGACCGGATGTGGTCGTTGACCGCGCTCGTGTTGCTCACTCGCACCTCCTCGAAGTGTTCCTCGGCGGCCGTCACCCACTCCCCTAGCTTGCCGGGTTCCGTGTCCAGTTCGGCTTTCACGTCGTTGAGTATCCGGCGCGCCTCGCCGGTGGTGTGTTGCTCGAACTCGTCGGTCTGAATCGCCATGTTTCGGTCGAACTCGACGCCGAGGCTGTCGGCGACGGCCGACTCGACCGCGTCGAGAAGCTCCGACTCGATGTCCCGAACGTGCGAGAGGACGTCGAACCGGCTCCGTATCTCGTTTTTGACGATTTCGCTGTACTCGCTCGACTGGAGGATGAAGTTCGCCGTCTCCAGCTCGGACTCGACGGCCTCGTCTATCTCGTTTGCGAGGAACTCGGCGTACTCGTCGAGCAGCGACTTCACCAGATACTCCCCGTCCAGGTCGATGATGAGGTCCTCCTTCTCCAGATACCGGATGACGTCGGTCGTCGCCGAGACGTCGATGACACTCTCCAGTTCGCTGTGGGAGATACGACCGTGGACCGCGTCCTGGGCGAGTTGGGAGTCGAGTCCCACGTCGTCGGCCCGCTCCTTGAGCTTCGGCCCGATGGTGTAGTAGTCGTTCTGACCGGCGCGGATACGCCGCAGGTACCCCCGCGACTCGAGTTCGTCCACGAAAAACTCCAGGTCGTCGATAGCGAGCGAGAACACCGACCGGAGCCGCTCGCCCGTGACGACGAGCTTCTGGCTGAAAACCATCGTCAGCTCGTTGGTTATCTCCTCGTTGCCGACCGCCCCGAACTGGTCGATGTAGAAGACGCCGTCCCGTATCTGTTCGAAGTCCGTCAGGTCGTTCCCGGCGATCTCGCTCAGCCCTTTCCGGATATCGCTCGTCGAGAGCTTGCCGGCGCTCAGCGGGCCCGTGTCGGCCTGTTCGTACGCCGTCTTGACCTCGTTCTTGTTGTCTGTTATATAGATAAAGCCGTAGTTCTCTCTCGCGACAGAGTCGCACACGTCTTCCAGCACATCTGTATCTATAGGCCGGAGTGGCATGTGCTGATTTATCAGGTGTTCTTACTAAACAATACCGATGACATTGACTTTTCAAGCCGAGACGCCGCGAAATTCGGCACCTGCAGTCCCGACGGACGTATAATCGGAGATCCGATACGTCCCGCCGCCGGCGACGTCCCGCCGTCTTTCCCTGCCGGTGTCGACGGGGCCGACGTTCGCCGACCACCGCGAGCCGTTCAATGGGTTCCGACCGGCCACCGCACACTCTGCTGCGGCAAAGTGACAGACTAATTTCATAATGGGGTTGTTCTCCCGTCGCTGTCGACTGGTCGATGTCATCGCTTCCAGTGGGCCGGCCGACAACTGGTGCGTACCGGGACATCCGCCACCGCCGTTCTGTGCGCGACGACACCGACAGCCGACTTCGACTGCAACACTTTTGCTACCGCCCCCTGAAGGGGGAGTAACGTCTCGATGGTCTCTCTTTCCCAGTTCCGGCAGGGCATGTCCGTCCCGGTCGCCGTGGTCCTGCTTGCGGTCGCCGGGCTGGTCACTGCGGTCGCTCTCGGACTGGCGCCGCGGCCAACACTTCTCCGTGCGGGGTTTACCGTCCTCGGCGCGCTCGTCGCGCTGGGCGTCTTCGCCGCGTCCCGGGGCGGCCAGTCGACGCCTGCACGCCCCGTTCCGCCGGGCAACGCGACGAAGCTGGTCGTGGCGCTGTCCGCGGCGGCCGTCCTCCTTACGGCTGCGCTGGGGTCGCGGCTGCTCCCCTTCGCGGTCGTCCTCCCGGCCGGGTTCGCGCTCGTCGCCGTCCAGCTCCGTCGCGACCCGTCCGTGCCGGCGGTCCTGACACAGCTCTGTGCGCTCTTCGTGGCGCCGCGGCTGGGCAAGTACCTCTCGACGGGGTTTTACTACGGCGGCACCGACACCTTCGCCCACGTCGCCGCCGTCGACCTGCTCGTCGAGGCCCGCTACACGCCCGCTATCCCCCACGGCTACGACCTCTATCCCGTCTTTCACTTCTTCGTCGGCGCGGTCACGCACTTTACGGGGTTGCCGGCCTACGACGCGCTGGTGTTGACCGGCATCGGGCTGTTCACGCTGCTTGTCCCGCTGGCCTACCTCCTTGGCAGCGCCGTGTTCGGTGATACCCGCATGGGCCTGCTGACGGCGCTTGCCGTGACCATCGTCGAGTTTTTCGCCTACCACGCGGTGTACTTCTACCCGCAGGCGCTTGCCGTCGTGCTCATCGCCGTCGGGCTGTATACGACCCGGCGACTCGCCGACGCCCGCGCCGAGGGGCCCTACCGCCACCACTCCGTGTTCGCACTGGCGCTCGTGGCGACGATGGTCGTCACCCACCACCTGACCTACCTGCTGTTCGCCGCGGTTGTGGCCGCCGCCCTGCCGGTACTGCTCGTCCGCGCCCGGCTGTTTCACGGCGCGAGCATCCGGGAGACGCTCCGCTATCGCTACCTGTTCCCCGGCTTCGTCGGCGCCCTGCTCTTGCTCACCTACTGGGCCTACTCCCCCAGCCGCATCCTCGTCGGCATCGTCGAACTGACCGCCGGGCTGGTGTTCGACGTGGTGGCCGTCCCGACGGCGCGGCTGTTTACCTACGGTGCCGTGCTGCCCGTCGACACCCTCTCACGTGCGGTCGCGTGGCTGTTGACCCCGACCGGCCTGTACGCCACCGGGCTCTCCGCGCTGTTGTTGCTCGCGGGCTACGAGCTGCTCGATGACTACGCCGGTTACCGCCGGGGCTTTACCCTGACAGTCACCGGGCTCGGCCTCTCCGCGCTGCTGTTGCCACTGCCCGTCCCGATACCCCAGATAGAGCGACTGAAGTTCGTCGTCTCACTGCTCGCGCTCCTGCCCCTGGCCGTCGGGCTCCGGCGCGTGCTGGCCGTCGAGTCGCGGTACGCGGTGGCGTCGCTGCTGGTGCTCGCGACGCTTGGCGGGGCAACGGCCTTTACCGTGCTGGCCGCCGACGACATGGAAAACGTATACATCGACGAGCGCCGCGAGCAGGTGTCGATGTCCGACACCGAGTTCCGGTCGGTCGGGACCGCGTCAGCGTTCCTCCGACAGCGCGGGAACGGAACCGTCGCGACCGACCGGGTCACAAACCGAGCGTTCGAGACGAACGGGTTCAACGCCACGCGGGCCCTGCGGGCGGAGGCCGGGGGGCTGGGGAGCGACGCCACCTACCTCGTCGCCCGCGAGCGCTGGACCGACCACGTCGTTGCGCTGGGCGCGGGCGTTCGCACCGGCGACCTGAACCGCTTTGCCGTGGGGCAGCGACGCTTCGAGGCGGCCGGGGCGATGCAGAACCGGATCTACACCACCGACTCGGTCAGGGTGTACCGGAGCGAAGACGGCTACGACGGGCTCTACGGGAGCGCGCGGAACAACACGGCCCGGAACAGGCACGCAACCGAGTAGGGGTGCGGTGAGATGCGGACTGCCCGCCCCAGGTACGTGACCGCGCGGTCGTAGTCGCCGGCCTCGTGACAGGCCACGCCGAGGTCGGTGTACAGCTGGTTGTAGTAGATCGGGAGGTACGGCTGGGCCGCGGGCACCCGCTGGCCGACGAGCTGGCCAAAGCGCTTGGCGTGGTCGCGGTACTCGTCGACGGCCATCCCCGAGGCCATCATGCTGGTCTCGTGACGGCGGCGGGTAAAGAGGTCCGGGCAGCAACAGACGCCCGCCTCGGTCGCGGCCTCCATGACGTACAGGAGGTCCTCGCCGCGTTGCAGCCCCGTCTCGAAGCGGGCGCTCACCCGCTCGGTGTCGACGAGGATGGCCGACGTGACCTCGGAGACGTCGCCGACGAACACGTCGTAGACGAAGTCGTCGAGATTCGTCGGCTCGCCCTGCAGACAGAGCCCGGCGCCCGTCTCGGCCATCCGTGCCAGCTGGCGCTCCAGCTTGTCGGCGGTCCAGAGGTCGTCGGCGTCGAGGAAGGCGACGTAGCGGGTGTCGGCCCGCTCCAGGCCGGCGTTGCGGGCGTCGGCCGGGCCGGTGTCGACATCGTCGACGACGAGCAGCTCCGTCGGGACTGTCTGGTCGGCGACGGTCGCCTTTGCCTCGTCGAGCATGGACTCGGGCGTGTATCTCGGGCTGTAGGGAACGACGACCGACACCGGCTCGGTCACCATTCGTCCATCACCGTCCGGTGTATCTCGTTGAGCCGCTGGGCGTGGTGCTGCCAGGTCCACTCCTGGTCGAGCAGGCGCTGGTGGCCGGCCGCCCCCATCGCCCGCAACCGCTCGGGGTCGGAGAGCAGCTCGTCCAGCACCCGGCTCAGTTGCTCCGGATCGTGTGGGGGGACGAGGACGCCGGTCTCGCCGTCGACGACCATCTCCGGGATGCCGCCGACGTTCGACGCCAGCACGGGCGTCTTCGCGGCCATCGCCTCGTATATGACCGTCGGGCGCCCCTCGCGCCAGCTCGGGTGGACGAGCACGTCGGCCGCGATGTGCCAGCGCCGCAGCGCCACGGGGTCGAGCTGCCAGAACGAGCGCGAGGCCTGGGGCAGCGAGCCGAGCCGGTCCAGCAGCCACCACCGGAGGTCCCCCTCGTGGCCCACGGTCACGAGCAACACGTCCTCGTGGTCGAGCCCCTCGACGGCGCTGACGAGTTCCTTGATTCCCTTCTCCTTGCTGTAGGCCCCGACCGACAGAACCACCTTCGTGTCGGGGTCGATGCCGAGCTCGTCGCGTATCCGCTCGCGCTGGTCCGTCGGGAACTTCGTCGGGTCCTCGCCGATGGGGACCGTCACGACTTTTGCCTCGTCGGCAAAGCGGCGGGCGACGCCGGCCAGCTCGTCGCTGACGACGAGGATGCGCGAGGCGTACTCGACGGTCTCGCGCAGCCGGCGTTTGGCCCCCTCGGTGAAGGAGTCGTAGTTGTGGAGATCGACGGCGTGGCTGTTGACCACCAGCGGGATGTCGTGGCGGCGACAGTAGTTCAACATCCCGTAGCCGTCGAGGTAGATGTCGGAGACGTGGACGATGTCGTGGGGCGTCTCGAAGGTGTCCTCGACGTAGGGTGTGACCCGTCGCTGCAGCGAGTCCCCGGAGCGGTGGTAGAAGTACCGCTTGGGGACCCAGTAGACAAAGCGGGGGTAGTGGGCGACGTAGGTCCCCCATCGCTCGGTTTCGGGGACCCGCGCGTACTCCGAGTGGGGGCCCACCGGCGGGGCGTAGGGCGTCGGCACCACCAAATCGAGCTCCGCGGCGGTGCGGTTGAGCGAATCGAACGAGCGGTGGTTAAAGGGCGAACGGACCGGCAGCGCGTGGCTCTGGTGGTGGATACAGCAGCCAAGCACCCGGTAAGGCGCCCCGCCGTCGCCGCTGTAGCTGGGGCCGCTCATCGTTTACCCCCACGAGTACGCGCTTGCAGTCCCAGGACCGACCAGAACGCCAGCCGGGCGAGGTTCTTCGGGCGGGCGACGGTCCCGGCGTCGAGATACGACCTGGCCTCGCCGAACCGGCCCTCGGCGAGGAAGTGCCCCACCAGTCCCATCCGGTGGACCCGCCGGACCGGCACCCCGCGTGCTTCGAGGTCGGCCACGAGGGCGGCGTTGCGCTCCAGATACCGGCGGTCGTTCGCGACGTAGGCCTCGGCCGGGGCGTCCCCGGTGAAGTGGGTCAGCGCGAGCGGCTCGTCGACGTAGGCGAGCTTGCCGACCGACAGCACGCGCAAGACGAGGTCCCAGTCCTCGTAGATGGACAGCCCCTCGTCGAAGCCGCCGGCCCGCTCCAGGGCGTCCCGTTCGACCAGCAGCGTCGAGCCCGGGCCCATGAACACCCGCATCGCGAGCAGCGACTCGGCCAGTTCCCGGCCGCCCTCCCGGGCCGCGCCGGAGCGAAACAGCGTCTCCGAGACGGCGCCGGCGACCCGGCCCAGCTGCGAGAGCCCCGCCGTCGCCACGTCGCAGTACGCGCCGACCCACCCCTCGCCCCGCTCGGCCAGTACCGCGAGCTGTCGTTCGAGCTTCCGGGGCAGCCACTCGTCGTCCGAGTCGAGGAAGGCGACGTAGTCGCCGGTGGCGGCCTCGACGCCGGTGTTGCGGGCGGCGCTGACCCCACGGTTCGTGTCGTGGGCGAGATAGCGAACGCGGTCGTCGTCGTATCCGGACACGACCGACGCCGTGTCGTCGTCGCTCCCGTCGTCGACGACGAGGACCTCGATGTCGTCGACGGTCTGGGACAGCGCGCTGTCGATGGCCCGGCCGACGATATCGGCCCGCTCGTAGGCCGGAATCACGACGCTCACCTCAGTCATGCATGACCTCTCGGTGGATCTCGGACAGGCGCTGGGCGTGTCGGCGCCAGGTCCACTCCTGGTCGAGGAGGCGCCTGTGGCCCGCCGCCCCCATCGCCCGCAACCGCTCGGGGTCGGCGAGCAGGTAGTCGAGCGTCTCGGCGAGTGTCTCGGCGTCGTGTGGGGGGACGAGGACGCCGGTCTCGCCGTCGACGACCATCTCCGGGATGCCGCCGACGTTCGACGCCAGCACGGGCGTCCTCGCGGCCATCGCCTCGTAGATGACCGTCGGGCGCGCCTCGAAGTGACTGGGCAGGACCAGCAGGTCGGCCGCGACGTGGAGCCGCCGGACGGCGATTGGGTCCAGTTCCCAGTAGGCGTGGGCGGGGTGGGACAGCTCGCCGAGCTGTTCGAGGAACCACCACCGCAGCGCGCCGCCGTGGCCGACGGCGGCGACGGCCACGTCGTCCCGGTCGAGCGAGTCCAGGGCGGCGGTCAGCTCCCTGACGCCCTTTTCCTTCTCGAAGCGCCCGACGAACAGCAGCAGTTTGGTTTCGGGGTCGATACCAAGCTCCCGGCGTATCGCCTCGCGGTTGTCGACCGGGTAGTTCTCGGGGTCCTCGCCGATGGGGAGGGTCTCGACCTTGCTCGCCGGCGCGAACCGCCGGGCGACGTCGCTGAGCTCGTCGCTGACCGTGAGGACGGCCGAGCAGTAGTCGATGGTCTCGCGGATGTGGGACTGGACGCGGTCGTTGAACCGGTCGAAGTTCTTCAGGTCGCCCGCGTGTGACAGCGCCACAAGCGGGATGTCGTGGCGCTTGCAGTAGGCCAGACAGCTGTAGCCATCGAGGTAGAAGCCACAGGCCTGAACCACGTTGTGGGGCGTCTCGAACGTGCCCTCGACGAAGCGAGTGACCCGCTTCTGTGCGGAGTTGCCCGAGACGTGATAGAGGTACCGCTTGGGCAGTGCGTACAGAAACCGCGGGTAGTGGACCTCGTAGGAGCCCCACCGCTCGCTGGCCGGGACGCGTCTGTACTCGGCGTAGGGGCCGACCGGCGGGGCGTAGGGCGTCGGCGAGACGACGTCGAGGTCGGCGCCAGTGGCGTTGAGCGCGTCGAACGAGCGGTGATTGAACGGCGTCCGGACCGGGAAGATGTGGTTCGGGTGTTCCGTCGCACAGCCGAGCACCCGGTACGAGCGCTCTGTCGCTGGGTCGGTGCTGGATGACTGGTCGTCGGGCATGAGGGGTCGACACCGCGGCGCGGCGGTATGTTCGTCCTACCATACTCCGGAGTCGGATGATATGCTTTCCGGGCCGGGACAGACGTCGCAAACGCTTTCGTGGCGCCTGTCCAACACTGCTCGTGTGTCACATACCAGAAATTCGCCGACAGGGGGCCGATGAGCCCCGGTATCGGCCGCCGTCCGTTTCTCGCACTCGCTCTCGCGGCACCGCTTGCCGGCTGTTCGCTGTTCGGGGGCGATGACGTGCCCACGGAGACACAGGCCACGCCGCCCGCCGTCCAGTCGCTGGCCGACGGGCACGTCGTCGCCGTCGGTCGGGACTTCGAGCGGACGACCGTCGAGACGGCCGATACTGAGACGCCGGTTCAGGACGCCCTCGACGCCGTCGCCGACAGCGGCGGCCGCGTCTACCTCCCGCCCGGCGTCGTCACCGACAGCGGGCCGATTCGACCCCACGAGAACACCGGTATCTACGGGTTTGGGATGAACGTCTCGGTGCTGGAGATCGGCGGACGAGGGACCGACGGCATCCGGTTCGACCGCGGCGAGCGGACCCACCGCGTCCAGCTCGACGGTTTCGAACTGCGCGGCCCCGGCGTCGACGCCGACACCGGCGTCGCGGTCAACTTCCGGCCCAACGAGCGGGACGCGGCGACCGACCCCGCCGACTTCTACGTCGGCCGGCTCTACTGCCGGGAGTGGGGCAACACCGTCTACCGCGTCGCCGACGGCGTCGGTCCGTTCCAGTGTCGCCACGACTTCCTCCGCATCGACGACTGCGACGCCGGCGACCGCGACGCCCTCATCGAGTGGCACTCGGGGTACGGGCCGGCAAACTGGTTCGGGACCGTCGTCGCCTACCCGACGGCCTCGGCCAGCGGCGCCGACAGCCGGCTGCTCCACCAGCGCGGGGGCGGGCTCTCTATCGAGCACATCACCGTCGGCTCGACGACCGGCCGGCTGGTGGACACGGCCGGCGGGCGCCTCCACGTCGGCCGGCTCCACTACGAGCCCGTCGGACAGCGCTCGGTGCCGTCGGCGCTCGTCGCCATCGGCGACGACGCCGTCACGCGCATCGACGACGTCATCGTCGACTCGGGCGCGGTCGAGTATGTCTACGAACTCACCGCCGGGGCCGGCGACGCGATGCTCTCGAACGCGACACAGGGCAGCGGCGTCATCCGCGAGAACGTCGTCCACGTCAGCAACCGCCCCGACCCCGACCGCCCGTCGTTCTACTTCGGCCCCGCCCGTGATGTCGACGTCGCCGGCTCCTGGGACACCGGGAGCCTCCGCGCGCTCGGGGCAGCCGGGGTCGGACTGGGGTAATACCGGCGGCTGTGACAAACTGACGGAATTTGTCACCCAGGGGTGTCGAATGTCGTTAGGGACGTACAGCCGCCAGTATAACGCGACCACCGATAGGATTATTCGCCGACCCCGCGAGTGGACAGCCGTGTCGGACCAGTCACCCGACGACGACCCGTTTGTCACCGTCGTCGTCGTCACCTACAACTCGGCGGCGACGGTGGGAGAGACGCTGTCCTCGCTCGCCGACCAGACGTATCCGGATGACCGCTACGAGCTCCTCGTCGTCGACGGCGGCAGCACCGACGACACCGAGGCGCTGGCGGCCGAATACGGCGCCGCGTTCCATGCCGTCGAGGGCGGGACCATCGGCGCCTGTCGGAACCGCGGTATCGACCTGGCCGACGGCGACTACGCCGCTTTCACCGACTCGGACTGTGCGGTCCCGGCGACGTGGCTCCGCTCGCACGTCGACCGCATCGCGGACGCCGGGGACCACATCGCCGGCGTCGGCGGCCCGAACCGCCCGTTCCCGTCGGACCCGCCCTTCGCGAAGCTGGTCGGCAGCCTCCAGGGGACCGTCTTCGGTTCGGGCGGGTCGCCACAGTCCCACGCCATCGACCGGGTCCGGGAGGTCCGCTCCGTGGCCTGCTGTAACGTGCTCTACGACGCGGCCGTCTTCGAGCAGCACCGCTTCGACGGCGACATCAACGTCGGCGAGGACGCCGAGTTTCACTTCCGGCTCTCGGAGGCGGGTCACCGATTCCTTTTCGACCCCGCTATCGCCGTCTCTCATCACCTCTCGGCCACCTTCGGAGCGTTCTGCAAGAAGAGCCGCTCCTACGGCTACGCGATGGCCCGCATCCAGCGCCGACACGGCAAGGTCATCCGGTGGTACTCGGCGCTGCCGTCGCTGGCGCTGTTTGGCGGCTCCCTGGCGTCGCTTGCCGACCTGCGGGCGCACCGGCTCCGAGCCGTTCCGCTGCTCGCACTCGGGTTCCTGGTCGTCAGCGGCTACGCGACGGGACAGGTGTACCGGGACCGCGGGACCGCACTCGCCCTGCTCGTTCCGCTCATGTTGCTGGCCCAGTACACCTGCTACGGCGTCGGGTTCCTCCAGGGGCTGGCGACGCCGGAGCCGGTCCCACAGGAGCTCCCGTAGGCCCGAAGCTCGGGCCGGGCAGACTCCTAGGCCCGGTAGATGCCGATGGCCCAGTGGTGTTCGCCCAGCACCTGATACCCGAGCCCCAAGTTGCCATCGACCGCGCAGTGCCACCCCTCGCCGTCGTACCAGGGGTCGACCTGGTGCATGGCGCCGGAGTTCCATCCCAGCCCGCCGGTGGGATTGACGACCGGCGAGTCGGCACGCGGCGCGTCGACGTAGCTGTCGGGTGTCAGCTCGGCTATCTCGTAGGCGTGGATTCGCTCCCCATACCGGTGGGAACAGTCCTGGTAGAACGCCAGCACGCGGTCGTCGAAGACGATGGGGCGGCCGCCGGGACGGGCCGCCGTTGGCCTCCCCTCGACGACCGGGTTCGCCTTGTGTGGCGTCCACTCGGGCGCTTCGAGCTCGTCGCTGTAGTAGGCATAGAGGTCGGTCCCGTCGCCCAGCAGCGCCCACCACCGGCCCTCCCAGCGGAACGGGCTGAAATCGTGCAGCGGCGTCGCCGGCTGGACCAGGTCGGCCACCGGCTCCCACTCGTGGGGGAAGCGCTCGGCGCGGTAGAGGGTCACCCCCGCCGGCCCGCGTTCCTTCGCCCACCGGTCCGGCACCATGTAGTACTCGCCGTCGGCCCGGAAGACGTACGGATACGAGAGGTGTTCGTCCGTTTCGAGGACGACCCGGTCGTACGCCCAGTCGTAGCCGTCCGCGCTCTCGGCGTGGGCGATGGCCGCCGTCGGCTCGCGGTTGTGCGTGTACACCTCGAAGAACATGTGCCAGTCGCCGGCCTCGGTGACGTATAAAAAGGGGTCGGCAACGCAGTCCGTTCGGCCGAAGTCGGTCACGTCGGCCGCTGTCAGCACCGGGTTGATGTCGCCGGCCGGTTCGAAGACCGCGGGCCCCCTGTCGGCGTCGGTCGGGAACGACGGCACCGTCGCCCCGTCGTACCGGCCCGACACGCCGACCGGTGCCGGGCGGTGCCGGCCGGCCGGCTCGCGCATGTGGAGCCGCTCGCCGGCGTGCCAGACGGTCCGTTCCAGCAGCGTCGACTGGCCGACGGCCCGTCTGAGCCGCCCGACGAGTGGCTCCGTTCGGTAGCGAGCGTGGGCGAGCAGCCGGGTCGGTAAAGCGTCGTCGGCCATGTTAGCTGGCTCCGTCTCCGTCACGGGGATACTTGAACTCACACGTCTCGGGAACCTATCTGCCGCTGTCAGAACCCGGTGCCGGCCGTCCCGAGCGCGCGGAGGCCGCCGGTCGACCCCTGGCTGTGGGTGACGTCCACGTCGTCGGGCGAGCCCTGGTACAGCGACGGATTGCTCGCGTCGGCCGGATACGAGAGGTTGACGATGTTGCTCGCGATGTCGGCCTCGGCGCCCAGCTCGATGTAGGGGCCGAGTATCTTCTTGGCCGGTCCGCGGCCGTTGTAGCTGTCGTAGCCGACCTCGTAGACGTAGTCGGCCACGCCGGTGACGTGTTTCACGGTGTCGATGACGGCGGTCCCCTGGCCCAGCAGCCGGACGATGGCCGGCGGGTTCGTCGGGTTCGACGTGGGCTCCCAGTGGACGTTGCCAAACTCGATGAGGCTGTCCCAGGTCTGCTCGATGGCGACGCCGGCGGAGCCACCCATCGTCAGATAGTCGACGGTCTGGGTGCCACCCCGGGAGTAAAACACCGTCGTGTTCCGCCCGCTAACGGTCGCGCTCGGGTAGGCTGCGATGGTCCCGAACCAGTTGGCCGGCCCGTACCACGAGCGAAACTCGAAGAGGCCGTCTTGGTCGCCGGCGTCGCACTCGTAGATGGTTATCTGGTCGTGGCGACACTGGAACGGGCCCACGCCCTCGTCGACGCGGTAGACGGAGTTGTTCCAGCCCCACAGCAGCAAGCGACCCACGTAGAGGTCCTGAGTGTCCCTGTTCGTGTGGTGGATGGCCACGCCGGTGGGCAGGTCACCGGCCGGTCCGTTCAGCGCGAAGCCGTCGAGTTTCACGCGGCTCACGCCCGAGTCGCGGTCGAACAGGATACCGTCGGCGTCCCGGTCGGTGATGGAGACTTTCGATATCTCGATGCCGAGCCCGAGTATCTGGGTCTCCTCGTAGGGCCGGATGGGACCGGTCTCCTCTATGACGCCCGCCGGGAGGCGGACCTCGCCGCCGCCCGCGGCCGCGGCGATGTCGAGCGCGTCCTGGACGGGTGTGTCCGTCTCGGCCGGGTCGACCGACTGCGGGGCCGAGTTGTTCCGGCCCAGCGCGACGACGAGGCCTTGGAGCAACAGCGAAGTAATGCCGTCGCCCTCGACCGTCGAGTCGCTATCGCCGATGGTCCCCAGCTGGGTCCAGTCCCCGCCGTCGCCGATGTAGACGTTCCCGGTGTCGGTCGCGAGGAACTTCGCGCCGGTCTTGGCCACGTAGTTCCCGCGGCTCGCGTCGGTGTCGCGTATCTCGACGTCCGTGTCGATGCGTTCGAAGTTGCGGTTCAGCGGTTCGTCCCAGTTGAGGCTGCCCTCGGCCGGGGTCTCGTATTGGTGGTTGTCTGTCATTAGTTGTCTCCTGTCGCGCCGCCGAAGCCGTAGTCGCCGTAGCCTACCTCGCCGAACTCGTCGTTTGGCACCGGCGTCACTGTGGGTGTCGGCGTGGGTGTAGGTGTCGACGTGGGTGTAGGTGTCGACGTGGGCGTGGGGGTCGGCGTCTCCCCGATACCGGCGCCGTCGAACAGCGCCCCGATCTCGGTTGCCGACAGCGCGCGGTCGTACACCCGGAGGTCGTCGACGGCGCCGTCCATGTCGTAGTAGGTGGTGTAGCCGTTGTCGCCGTAGCCGATGTACAGCGGCCGGTCGGCGTGGACGACGGCGCCCGACTGGGACGTGTCGCGGTCGACCGCCTCGCCGTTGAGGTACATGGTCAACGCGGCGCCGTCCCACGTACAGGCGACGTGGTGCCACTGGCCGTCCTGGGTTGGGACGCCCCAGGGGTTGACCGACGCCCGGCCGCTCTCGACGCCGACGTGGGCACGCAGGCTGTTTGTCGTCTGGACCTCCACGGCGAAGCCGCGGTCGCCGTAGCGGGCGTCGGCTTTCTGGACGACGGTCTGGCTGTTCTCGCCGCTGTCGGTCCTGAACCAGCCGCTGACGGTGAGCTGCTCGGGACGTAGCGCGCCCGCGTCGGGCACCTCGACGTAGTCGTCCGGACTCTCTCCGAAGGCGACGGCCGCGGTGTCGTAGACGCCGGCGACGCCCCGCTCTGGCTCGCCCCGGACCGTCCCGTCGTTCCCGCCGGCGGCGTCATCAACCGCGCCGCTGGTCCCGTCCAGGGGCCAGTGGCCGACGAGTCCGTCGCTCGGTGCGGAGAGCGACGACGCGAGCAGCGCCGGGGAAACCCCCGCGGCCACCGCCCAGGTGTGCCCACCGTAGCCGAGCTGGTACTGGGTGTTCCTGTCGGTTCCCAGACAGCCGGCGAGCGACGTCGCAGCGGCCGCACTGACACCGGTGAGTTTCAGCATCGTCCGCCGTGTCAGGGCGGCGTCATCATCGCCTGTCGGCGGTTCGGTTGCCATGTTCGTACCGTACACTACCAGCAAATATATCCTTTTCTACTACTATCGTCGATGATAGCTCGGACCAACCGGGCAGCCGCGCCGAGTCTCCCGATTAAACACGTACAGGGCGGCGCCTTATCAAGCAGTGTAACCGCAGCGGTCGCAGAACAGACGGTGACTGTCGAAGGAAGCGAGCGGCCGGACACGTCGCGGCCGGCGCGCTGTCTACGGGGCCGGAACATACCGGATACCTGCAACAGGACCCATCAGAGTTTGATTAACGGTTATATGGTCCCACGACATCGGTGGCGTATGCATCGGAAACCACAGGGGGGCTCGTCCGGCGCCGCCCGGCTCTCACGTCGACGCCTGCTGGGAACCATCGGCGCCGCCGGTGTCGCGGGCGTTCTCGCCGGCTGTTCGACCGACGGGCGCGACAACGCCCGGAAGACACAGACCCCGCCGGGAACCCGGGCAGGCACCGGCGGGCCGGGCGGCGATAGCGGCGGACCGACGAACTACTTCGAACAGGGACCGACTGTCGACGCCGAGACCGTCGCGACGGGGCTCGTCTCGCCGAGCGCGCTCGTCACCGCCGACGACCGCCGGTTCGTTCTCGACCAGGTCGGACAGGTCTACGGGCTCGGCGACGACGGACTCCGCTCTGACCCGTTTCTGGACCTCTCCGACCGACTGGTCGCGCTGGGCGAGGGGCTCCCGAACTGGGTCGCCTACGACGAACGCGGGCTGTTGGGGCTGGCCTTCCACCCCGACTTCGAGACGAACCGGAAACTGTACGTCCGCTACAGCGCACCGAGTGACGACCCCGAACTGGACCACCGCGAGCTCCTCTCGGAGTTCACCGCGACCGAAGACCGGGACGGCGTCGACACATCGTCCGAGCGCGTCCTGCTGGACCTGCCCTGGCCGCGGCCGCTCCACCAGGCCGGCACTATCGAGTTCGGTCCCGACGGCTACCTGTACGGGGCCCTCGGCGACGGGCTGAACTCGTTCAGCGGTCAGGATATCGACACGCTCAAGGGCTGTATCGTTCGCATCGACGTGGATTCCCGGACCGGCGACCTGCCCTACGGTATCCCCGAGGACAACCCCCTCGTCGGGGGCGAGGGCCGCGACGAACTCTACGCCTGGGGGCTGCGAAACCCCTGGAAGATGGGCTTCAGCGGCGACCGACTCATCGCCGGTGACGTCGGCCAGGCCACCTGGGAGGAGGTCAACGTCATCGAGGCGGGCGCCAACTACGGCTGGCCGCTCAAGGAGGGGTTTCACTGTCACGACCCCCAGCTCGGCACGAGTACCGGCGGGGAGTGCGTTCGCGAGTCCGAGCGCGGAGAGCCCCTCGTCGACCCGAAACTGGAGTTTCCCCACTTCGACGAGGCGGGCGACGCGGTCGGCTTTGCCGTCATCGGCGGGCACGTCCACACCGGGGATATCGGCCCTCTGCGGGACGACTACCTCTTTGGCGTCTTCACCAGCTCCTTTACCAGCGCGGCCGGGCGCCTCGTCGCGGCGACCCCACAGGAGTCGGGGCGCTGGCCGACCCGCGAGGTTCGCGTCGAGGGCGGGCTGGACATCCAGGTGCTCTCGCTCGGGCAGGCCGACGGGGACAGCTACGTGCTGGGCACCCGCGCGGCGCTCGCCGACGACCCGCTCTCGACGGACGAGGGCGTCGTCTACCGGCTGACGAGCTAACCGCGGATGTCCCGGACGTTCTCGATGACCTTCATGCGCAGCGGCGGCGCCGCCAGCACGCCGGCGCCGTAGACGACCCCCGACAGCGCGACGGCCGCCAGAAGCACTGCCGGCGTCTCGACTGGCAACAGCTGTGTCAGCCCCCACAGCGCGACCCCCATTCCGAGGGCGGCGGCGACGGTCCAGCCGATGTCCCGGACCGGGAACCGCACCGGCGTGAGCTTTCGGAGATAGTAGCCCAGAAGCAGCGTGTTCACGACCACCGAAAGCAGCGTGGCGGCGGCCGCCCCGACCAGCCCGTATCTCGGTACCAGCGCGACGTTCAGGACGATGTTCATCGAAAGCGAGACGACGGTGGCGATGGCGCCGTATTTCGGGCGGTCGAAGGCCTGAATGGCCTTGTCGAAGACGAGGTTCACGGCCTGTGGGAGCTTCTCGACCATCAGGACTAGAAATGCGGCCGCCGCGACGGTGTATTCGAGGCCGAAGATGACCCCCAGTATCTCCCGCCCGATGAGCGCGACCCCGACGACGGAGGGGACGATGAGCAACAGCGAGGTGGTCATTGCGTCCGAGATGAGGTCCCGGACCTTCTCGGTGGCGCCGTCGGCCTGCCAGGCCGACAGCTGCGGGAACAGGGCCTTGGCGAAGACGGTGCTGAACATGATGGCCGTCGTCGTCAGCCGCCAGGCCAGCTCGTAGGCGCCGACGGCGGCCTGCGAGAGGAAAAAGCCGATGACGATGACGTCCATCCAGTTGTAGACGTGCCCGCCCAGCCCCCAGATCCCGTTGAACTTCGCGTAGTCGTACAGCGACCGAAGGTGGTACCGCCCGGGGCGGGCGAGTGGGGTCGAGAGCCGGAGGCTCCCGGCGACCAGTAACACGGTGTAGCTGACCAGCAGCGCCCAGACGAGCGCCCGGACGCCGTAGCCGTACTGGAGCAGTCCCACGGCGACCGTGATGAACGTCAGGCTCCGGAGGAAGTGCAACACGGCGGTCTGGGCGACCCGCAGCTCCCCCTGGAGGACGTGGACGACGAGCATCGACAGCTCGAAGGCGACGACCACGCCGACGAGCTCGACGGCCAGGTCGGTCCCGATGTAGGCCCCAAGGGGCTCCCGAACCGCGAGGACGGCGACCGAGACCACGACGATGAGCAGGAGCTTCAGGACCACGGCCGCGCCGAACATCTGGCCGGGGTCCTCGCCGGCGCTGATGCGCTTCTCGACGGCCCCGCGCAGCCCGAAGTCGACGACGGTCGCCATCGTGTACAGGGTCGCCTCGAACAGGAAGAAGACGCCAAGCAGCGTCGCGCCCAGCTCGCGGGCGAAGTAGACCGTCCCGAAGAAGCCGATGGCCGTGTTGAGCAGTTCGACGACGAACAGGAGCGAACTCGCGCGGGCGAGGTTCATCGTCCGCCCCAGCGGCGACGGGGCGAGCGTCCCGCGTGGCCCACGCCCGCGCATGCTACAGCAGTCCCACCTGCTCGTACCAGGCCACGGTGTCGCCGATGGCGGCCTGCCAGGAGCGCTGGCGGACCGGCGCCCGCTCGGTCAGGTCGTCCCGCACCGTCCCGAAGTCCTCGCGCTCGGTAAAGCCCGCGCCCGGCACCGGCGAGACGCCGACCCGGTACAGCAGGTCCATCGCGGGCTTGACGCCGTATCTGATGACGGGGTAGGGGACGGTCACGACCCGACAGGCCCCCGGCGTGTGGCGTGCAACCGTCGTGAGGAACTGTCGGTTCGTGAGGTTCGGCCCGGTGACGAGGTGGCGACCCGCGTGGCCGTCCAGACAGTGCGTGATTGTCCCGACCACGTCGTCGACGTGGACGACGTTGTACTTCGCGTCCGTGTACAGCGGCGGCACCAGCACGCGGTTGGTCGCGATGGGCCGGACGTGTTCGTAGCGGGTCAGCCGGTAATCCCGCGGGCCGAAGATGTAGGTGGGGTAGATGGCCGACACGTCGAAGGGGTGGTCCCGGCCGAAGAGCAGCTCTTCGGCGGCGACTTTCGACTGCTGGTAGGTTGAGTCGGCGTCGGCCGGCACCTCGGGGTGGGCGCCGATAGTGCTCAGGAACACAACGCTGTCGAGGTCGGCCTCGGTGGCCGCCTCGACCAGCCGCTCGGTGCCGGCGACGTTGGTGTCGGCCATACTGGCGGTGTCGTACACCGCCGCGGCGAGGTGGACGACGCCGTCGGCGCCGCTGAGGGCGGCGGACAGCGACTCGGGGTCCGAGAGGTCGGCCTCGACGGTCTCGATCCCGTCGGGGAGCCGGGCCGTCGAGGAACTCGGGCGGACCATCGCGACGGGGTCGTAGTCCGACTCATCGAGGGCAGCGAGGAGGTTCAGGCCGATAAAGCCCGCCGCGCCGGTGACGAGGACGGTCACGGCTCGGCCCCCCAGTCGACGCTACACTGCCCGTACACCGCGTCGATGACCTCGGCGACGGCGACCCCGCGGCTCGCCGGGGCCGCCGTCTCGCGGTCGCCCGCCGCGGCGTGGTCCGCGAAGTCGTGGAGCCGGGCGGTGTGGGCGTCCTCGTCGGTGGCGCCAAAGAGGTTCGCGACGCCGATGTCCACCAGGGGTAGCTCCCCGTGCTGGTACTCGAAGGGACGGCCGTGGATGTCACCCTGAAGCGTCTCCGAGTCCAGCTCCAGCCACCCCTCGGTGCCGACGACGAGGACGCGGGTGACGCCCTCGGTCTGTGTCCAGGTCGCGGATAGCTCGACCGGGACGCCATCAGACTCGCTGTGCTCGTCTGATGAGCCTCCGTCGTCCGCGGAGACGCCATCGGACTCGCCGCGCTCGTCTGACGACCCCCCGCTCGCGGCGGTGCCGTCAAAGGACAGCGACACCCGCGCCGCGTCCTCGACCGCGCGGTCGCGGAGGTGGCGGACCGACGCGTCGGTCACCGTACAGTCCTCGCCAAACAGCTCGAAGAGCACGTCCAGCGAGTGGGGAAACAGGTCGCGGGCGACGCCCCCGCCCGAGAGCGCGGGGTCGTAGTACCAGCCCACCGACGGCGGGGCCGAGTGGTGGGCGATACTCACCTCGACGATGTCGCCCAGCATGTCGTTTGAGAGCAGTTCGAGGGCGCGCTCGTAGTTGCGGTAGTACCGGTGGAGGTAGCCGACCTGCGTGACGACGCCGGCCTCGTCGGCCGCCGTGGCCATCCGCCGGGCGCTCTCGGCGGTCAGCGCGAGCGGTTTCTCACAGAGGACGTGACAGCCCGCCTCGACGGCCTGCAGGAAGATGGCTTCGTGCGTGCTTGGCGGCGTGCAGATGCTCACCACGTCGAGGTCGTGTGCGGCGAGCATCGATTCGGCGTCCCCGTAACCCGGCAGCGACTGCTCCCGTTCGACGGTCGCCCGTCGGTCGCTGTCGCGCTCCGCGAAGGCGACGACCCGGGTCCGCGGATGCGAGGTGAACGCCGGAACGTGGTAGTCGGTGGCCATCCAGCCGGCGCCGACCACCCCGACGGCGAGTTCAGTCATACCGTCCTGTGTTCAGTCACCGCCATAAACCCACCTGCTGCGGTTGTCTCCGCCAGATATTGCCGGAATGACTACATAACTCGCGGGCCGGGGTGTGGCTGTGACCGAACCAACGACCCCTGTCAATCGCTCGTTACAGGCGGTCTCACGGGGAGTGATACGCCGTCGCCCGGCCGTTTGGCGGCGGTCGGCACGGCTGAGCGACCGCCGAACAAACCTGTTTGCAGTACACGCCCCCCATCTTTAAAAGTCAGGCAGTCTAACTTTCACGTGGAAGACCATGTACAATCACGTTCTATTCCCGACAGATGGCAGCGAGGCCGCGGACGCGGCCCTTGACCACGCCGTCGACCACGCCCGGCAGTACGACGCCGTCTTGCACGTCCTGTTCGTGGCGCAGGACGACTTCGGGCCGTCGGGACTGGTTCACGGGGACCACGACGACATCGAACAGTCCGACATGGTCGGCGAACACGACGCGGGCCAGTCGTCCGGAATGACAAACGAGGAGCCCGAGCGGCTGGGCGCCATCGCCGAACACGGCGAGACCGTCGTCGCGGACGTCGCTGACACGGTCGGTGACGACGTGACCGTCGAGACGGCGGTCCGCAGTGGCAACGCCTACGAGCGCATCCTCGATTACGCCGACGAGGAGGGCGCGGACCTGGTCGTGATGGGGACCCACGGGCGGACCGGCGTGGACCGGTACCTCCTCGGCAGCGTCACCGAGAAGGTGGTCCGGACCGCAGATGTCCCGGTCCTCACGGTTCGTGCAAAAGAGAGCTAGTGGCTTCGACACCACCGTTTTCAACAGGCCGTTCCGGACGGGGAAAGACCGCGCTCCGCACCTGACAGCCGTTGCAGCCCCCGCTGTCGCTCGGGGGCGTCACCCGCCGGGCGAGCGTCGGCCCGGCAGCGAGGGAACACACCGGCGAGTGAGTGACAGAAGCGCCGACTGCGGTGGGACGGACGTATGAACTGCAGTGGCCGAGACAACTGACGGTGGCCCCCTGTTCGCCAGTGGGTCGGCGAGAGTTCGGTAACATGTTCGGGAATTCGGTTTACCCCCTCCAGTAGGCACCTATCGATATGGAGCTACAGCGCAGGACGATTGCGAAGGTCATCGCGGCGGCCTTCATCTTCAACCTCGTCGTCATGGGCGCAGGTGCGTGGTTCGCATATCAGGAGGCCCCACCGATTCCGGACCGGATGGTCGGTCCGGACGGTGAGGCCGTCGCGACGGGCGAAGACATCAGGGACGGGAAGAAAGCCTTCCAGCGCGACGGGCTGATGAACCACGGGTCGATTCTCGGGAACGGCGCGTACTACGGCGAGGACTACACCGCCGACGCGCTCGAACTGAAGACCCAGTTCATGCGGACCTACTACGCCAAAGAGCGGTACGGTGACGGCTACGACAGCCTCCCCTCGGAGGACCAGGCCGCCGTCGACGACGTCGTCAGGTCCGACATGGACAGCGACTACGGGGGCGGGAACATCGAGTACTCCGCGGCGGAGCTGTACGCCCACCAGCAGGTCCGCGAGGAGTACGTCGAGCGGTACCACGAGGGGAGCCACGAGCGGGGCGTCCCCGTGGACATGATCGACAGCGAAGAAGAGGCCCGGCAGTTCGCCGACTTCGCCATGTGGACGGCGTGGTTCTCCCACACTGACCGACCCAACAGCGACCACTCCTACACGAACGAGTGGCCCTACGCGCCCGGCGCCGGCAACGACGCCACGGCTGCGGCGATGACCTGGAGTGTCATCGCGATGGTGTTGCTGGTCGCGGGTGCCGGGTTCGGCATCTGGCTGTACAGTTCGGTCCGACTCCCCGAGCCCTCGACCGAGGGGCTCTCGGTGCCGGAGCCGGGTGACGTGAGCGTCTTCCCCAGCCAGCGGTCCGCGCTGCGGTTCGTGCCGGTCGCGGCCGGGCTGTTCCTGGCACAGGTGTTGTTGGGCGGACTGCTCGCGCACTTCTACATCGAACGGGCCGGCTTCTTCGGCATCGAGGAGATATTCGGCGTTCACATCCTCCAGATACTCCCCTTCGCGATGGCCAAGACGTGGCACATCGACCTGGGTATCCTCTGGATTGCGGCGACGTGGCTCGGGGCGGGCCTGTTCCTCCCGCCGCTGCTGACCGGCCACGAACCGAAACACCAGTCGACGCTCGTCGACGGACTGCTCGGTGCCATCGTCGTGGTCACCGTCGGCGGGCTGGGCGGCATCTGGCTCGGCGCGAACGGCTACTTCGACGGGAACCTGTGGTGGCTGCTGGGCAACGAGGGCCTAGAGTACCTCGAAGTCGGGAAGATATGGCAGGCCGGGCTGCTGGTCGGCTTCGGGCTCTGGGCGGTCCTCGCGATTCGAGGGCTCAAGCCGCTGCTGGACCGCGAGCCGCCCTATGGCCTCGCGCACATGATACTGTACGCCGGCGGCTCCATCGCCCTGCTGTTTACCGCGGGGTTCTTCTTCACGCCGTCGACCAACATCGCGGTGACTGAGTTCTGGCGCTGGTGGGTCGTCCACATGTGGGTCGAAGGCGCCTTCGAGTTCTTCATCGTCGCCATCATCGGGCTGACGCTGGTGTCGATGAACCTGCTGAGCCGCCGCAGCGCGGAGAAGGCGGTGATGTTGCAGGCGCTTTTGGTGATGAGTACCGGCGTCATCGGCGTCTCCCACCACTACTGGTGGGTCGGGATGCCGGACATGTGGGTGCCTATCGGGAGCGTCTTCTCGACGCTCGAGCTCATCCCGCTCGTGTTCATCCTCTATGAGGCGCTGGGCCAGTACCGGGCGATGAACGAGGGCGGGAGCTTCCCCTACCGGCTGCCCTTCATGTTCATTATCGCCAGCGGGGTCTGGAACTTCGTCGGCGCCGGCGTGCTCGGCTTCTTCATCAACCTCCCGCTTATCAACTACTACGAACACGGGACCTACCTCACGGTCGGCCACGCCCACGCGGCGATGTTTGGCGCCTTTGGCTTCCTCGCGCTCGGGATGGTCACCTACATGCTCCAGATAGCCATCGAACCGGGCCGCTGGGACGGCTCGTGGCTCCGCGCGGCCTTCTGGTGTTGGAACGTCGGGCTCGCGCTGATGGTGTTTGTCTCCGTCCTCCCGGTCGGATTCCTCCAGCTCGAAGCGGTGTTCACGGGGAGCTACGCCGCCGGGCGCAGCCTCGCCTTCTACAACCAGCCGCTCGTCCAGACCCTGTTCTGGGCCCGGCTCCCCGGGGACACGCTGCTCATCCTCGGGACGGTCATCTACGCTGCGGACCTCGTGCGCAAGCGGTTCGTCCTCCGCAAGTCCGAGGACGACCCCGCGGTCGACGACATGGCCGTGGCAGAGGGCGTTCTCAACGACGACTGATACTGGTGGCTGTAAGTTCGGAAAGATATTCGCCACCCCGGGGTGGCGAATTACTTCAGTTTGTTACAGCCACCAGTATGAGCGTCGGCTGGCACCGACCTCGGGACCATCCACGGCGGCTCCGCAGGACGTGTCGCGATATTTATCCGGTACCGCTCGGCGAACAGCCGCCGGCTATTCGGACCGGTCGCCGCTTCCGGGCCGAACCACGTACGTTCCCCTGTCATACGTATCCGGCTGTCGGCGAACATATTCGTGCCCTGTCCCGCGAATTAGGAATCCGCCGTCCCCCTATACCGGAGCACTGCAAAGCGTCGAGCGTATCATGACCAACCGTTTCGGTGCCCCTGGCACAGGACTGTCGCGGCGGGAATTTCTCACGGCGACCGGCGCAACCGGCGTTTCGGCGCTGGCGGGCTGTTCGACGGGCGGCTCGGACACACCGGCCACAGCGACGAACTCCCCGGCTCGCTCACAGGCTGACGCGGACGACTTACCCTACACGAGCCCGCCATCGGTCGTCAACGTAGACGAACAGGGCGGGGCGGTAACGATGAAGACCAAGCAGGCCCGCCACGCCGCCCATCCGACCGACACGATGGGCGGTCCCGTCGAGTTCCCGCGGGTCTGGGCGTGGCAGGCCGACGACAACGACCCGAGCGTCCCGGGGCCGGTCCTCCGGACGACCGAGGGCAACGCGATGGAGGTCACACTCGACAACACCAACGGGCGCCGGGCGCACACGATTCACTTCCACGGCGTCCAGAAGACCTGGAAGAACGACGGTGTGCCGACGACGACGGGCATAGAGGTCCCGCCGGGCGAGAAACACACGTACGAAATTCCGGCCAACGTCCCGGGGACGCACCTCTATCACTGTCACTTCCAGACCCAGCGCCACATCGATATGGGGATGTACGGCATCTACCGGGTCGACCCCGAGGGGTACGAACCGGCCGACCGCGAGTACTTCCTGACGATCAAGGACTGGGACTCCCGAATCCCGAAGAAGTGGGCCGGCGAGACGGATTTCAGCTACGACACGACCAGTCGAAACCCCGACGTGTTCACCGTCAACGGCAAGAGCGCCCCGCGGACGCTCCACCCCGAGAAGGGCTCGCCGCTCATCGTCGAGAAAGGCGACACCGTCCGCGTCCACCTCGTCAACGGCGGGTACATGTCCCACCCGATGCACATTCACAACCACCGCTTCCAGCGCGTCGAGAAGGACGGCGGGACGATTCCACAGGCCGCCCGACACGAGATGGACGTCACGAACATCGCCCCCGCTGAACGACACACCATCGAGTTCACGGCCGATGCCGACCCCGGCATCTATCTGATGCACTGCCACAAGGTCAACCACGTGATGAACGGGTCGTTCTACCCCGGCGGGATGCTCACCGGCGTCGTCTATAAGTCCGTCATGGACACGGACATCTTCAACCAGCTCATGGAGTACGCTGGCTACAGCCAGTAGTCACCGTCGGCGCGGCTATCCGCGGCTGTAGGCGGAGACTGTCTCCGTTTTGCTCGTCGTGCTGTCCGGGACACTCAGTCCGGACTCGCCGTTGTGCTGTCGCTATTTTTGTCGCCGTCGGTGGCGTGCCCCGGTGGACTCGAATCCGACCAGCGGCTGCCGGACCGGGACGGCGCCCCAGCGGGAGCGGCGAGGGACCCTTCCAGGGAAATATGGGAACATATTCGGGACTGTACTCACTACTCTAGGCTCGATAGGATGCATATGGAACGACGACAACTCCTGAAAACGAGCGGCGCCGCGTTGACTGCTGGACTCGTCGGGATGGCCGGCTGTAGCGGTGGCTCCGACGACACTGGGGGAGCGGACACTCCACAGTCCACCGATTCACAGTCCGATTCCTCCGGTTCATCGTCCAGTCCCGTCGACGGAACGACCGTACAGATGGTCACGGAGGGCGGGGAGTATTACTTCGACCCGATCGGTCTCGCCGTCGACCCGGGAACCACGGTCACGTTCGAAAACGAGAGCGGCAGTCACTCGTCGCTATCGTACCAGGACGGGGTCGGGCAGGCGTCGACGACCCGTATCCCCGAGGGCGCCGAGTCCTGGGAGAGCCAGATATTCACCGAGTCCGGCGCGACCTTCGAGCACACGTTCGAGACCTCGGGGACGTACGACTACTTCTGTGGCCCCCACAAGTCGCTGGGCATGGTCGGTCGCATCGTCGTCGGGGAGCCGGGCGGCCCTGCCGAGGGGAGTATGCCCCCGGACGGTGACGTACCCGAGAGCCAGACTATCGTCGACTCGGGTAGTGTCGCCTACTCGGACTTCTAGAAGACGAAAGCCGCCGCGACTCGGTCGGTCAGCGAACCAGCGGGGTGACCCAGGTCCGGGCGTCTCCCGGCCGCGGCAGCGGACGTTCTCGGATGGCTCTTCCGGGGAGTCGCTTCCAGCGGTGTCCTCGCCAACCGGCGTCTCGACGATACCGGCGACGGCATCCCGACGGGTTCGGACCCCAATCGCGGTTCCAGTCACGGAGCAACGACGCTCGTGGGACGGGACCGCCGTCGGGAGAACGGCGACCCGTCGGTCTCAGCGGACGTGGACGCGGGTGACGTGGCCGCCACAGCCACACTGCTTGACGTACTCGACGTCGATATCGTCGCCGTAGGCGTCGTCGAGATGCGGGTACAGGTAGCTCTCGGGGTGGCCGTGGTTCGCGTGCGTGACGAGGTTGACGTGGTTCCCCGGCACCGTCCACTCGATGGCTGCCGCCGCTTGCGAGAGCACCAGCTCCTCGTCGTCGGCGTGGTGGGGCTTCTCGAGGTTGGCCGACCACGAGTTGTCGTGGCTGTGGTCGGTCACCGGTTCGACCGAGTCGTGAGAGTGTGCGGTCATACGGGCTAGTTCGACTCGCGTCGGTGTAGCCCGTGTGCCGAACATGTTCACTCCGGGAGCGACGCGAGGTAGTCGAACTGGGCCCGCAACTCGCGCCGGCGCTGGCGGGAGACGACGGTGGCGTCGAGGACGGGGCCGACGAGCCGGGCCCGGACGGCGAACTCCGTGGTGGCCTCGACTTCGACCCCCTCGGTGGTCTCCCGCAGCGTGTACCGGGTGACCATCTCCTCGAAGATGCCGTCGCGTTGCTCGTAGACGAGGACCGCGTCGCTGTCCTCGACGACTTCAAGCTCCAGCTCGATGGTCGCGAGGCCGACGTGGTTGGTGATCCACACGGTATCGCCGTCGACGGCCACGTCGTCGAACTCGGCGGCGCGCATGAACGGCCCGACATCGGTTATCGCGTCCCGGAGGCTGTCGATGTCCGCGTCGAGCGTCTCGGTTACTGTGACGGTTTCCATAGTTGAGCGTAGTCGCCCCACCCGGGCCAATGTTCCGGACAGTGGGACCAGTGTCGGCGAACATGTTCGGGAACACTGACGGTATTGCGGACCGACTACCGGGACGTATGCCAAACGCGAAACTCAGACTCACTGTGCCCGAAGAGGTCTGGCTCGGTGAGATCACTCGGAGCTATCCCGAGACCCGCATCCGCGTGCTCGCGGCCATCCCGGACGGGCTGTCGGGGGTCGGGCTGGTGGAGATAACCGGCCCCACGACGGACGAAGTCGTGGCGTCGATGGGCGCACAGGACGACGTCACCGACATCGAGACGCTCCAGCGGCGGGACGACGAGGCGCTGGTGCAGTTCGAGACCTCCGACCCCCTCTTGCTCCTGCCGGCTCGCGGGTCGAACGTCCCCCTCGAAATGCCGTTCGACATCAGGGACGGCGAGGTGACCTGGTCGGTGACGGCCCCGACCGAACAGCTCTCGGAGCTGGGCGGGCAACTGGACGAGTTCGGCATCTCCTTCTCGGTGGAGTACATCCGCCAGGAACCGGACCAGGAGCGGCTGCTGACCGACCGGCAACAGGAGGTCATCGAGGCGGCGGTCGAGGCCGGCTACTACGACACGCCCCGCCAGTGTTCGCTGACCGACCTCGCAGCGCAAATCGACATCGCCAAGTCCACCTGTTCGAACACCCTCCACCGGGCGGAGGAGGCCATCATCAAGGAGTACGTAAAGCGGGAGATCATCGGGGACATATCGCCCGTCTGATTCGAATATGTTCGGGGCAATCGCTACTCGGTGACACCGCTAATACGACGGATATGACGGCAGATACCGTACTGGACGTCCGGGAGGTCGAGGGCGAACCGTTCGGGGATATCGTCGCTGCCCTGGACGAACTCGACGAGGGCGCGACCCTGGAACTGGTCAACAGTTTCGAGCCGGAGCCGCTGTACGACGTGTTGACGACCCGCGGATTCGAGTACGAGAGCGAGCGCGTCACCGCGGACGAGTGGCGCGTCCGGATACGCCACGCCGATTAAAACGGGGGACTGCCGGATTCGGCCGTCTCACCGGCCGGAACGTCCTCGCCGTCCCGCAGCGCCGCTTCCTGCTGTTTGAGCTTCCCGTTTATCGCCGTGGCCTCCTGGTGTATGGGCGCGACGCGGACCCGGACGAGGTCGTACTCGTGGCGGTGGCTCTCGCCGTTGAACGCCCGCATCGCGCCGGCGGTGAGCGTGTCGCTCTGCGGGCAGAACTCGGTCGTGGGAGTAAACTCCGCGCGGAGGACCGCGTCGTCGTCGGCCTCCCGAGCGTATCGGAACCCGGCGTCGGGGTGTCGGCGGTCGACGTTAAGCCGGGCCAGGTTGTAGCCGAAGGTCATGTCGTACACGCCCCGTTTTTCGAACAGCGAGCGCGCGAGCCGGTGGGTGGCGAGGTGGTCTGCCCCGGTCAGCACGTCGTGGTCGGCGATGAAGGCGCCCGGCTCGGGGACGGACTCGGGCACGAACTCGTCGTACGCGTCGAACGTGTCGTCGCCGTCGGTCGCGAACGGGTTCGGGACGTTCATAGACGCCAGTATGGTCGCGATGAGTCTATCCGTATCCCCGAACGTGTTCGGCACAACAGGGAGCCGTTCGGCCGACGAGGGGTTCCTATGGTCGCGACAGCGTTCGACAGTGACCGCGAGTACGAGTCGGACCGGTTTCACGCACACGTCCTCCACGAATCGGACGCACAGAAAGTCGTGCTTGGATACTTCAGACCGGGGCAGTTCATCCCGGTCCACGCGCCGGACAGCGACGTGGCTATCACCGTCCACGAGGGGACCGGCATCGTCCGCGAGGGCGACCGAACACACGAGGTAGAACCGGGCTCGGTCGTCGTGGTGCCGGCCGGCAAAGCCCGCGGGGTCCGCGCCGAGACGGAACTCGAAGCCACACTCGTCACCGCCCCACCGCCGGGCGAGGCGGCCCACGAACCCGTCCGCCGGGGCCTCGCCGAAGGGACGTTCGAGCCGGAGTGAGTGCGACCCGAACGTGTTCGCGCGCAGCTACTCGGTCGATGGCGGCGTACCGTCGGTGTATGCCAGCAGAGACACTCGACCTGCGCGACGTACCGCCGTCGGAGCGACACCCCAAGATTCACTCGGCGTTCGAGGCCCTGGCGAGCGGTGAACGGCTCGAAATCGTCAACGACCACGACCCGAAACCGCTGTTCTACGAGTTCCAGGCCGAGGTCGAGGCCTTCGACGCCGAGAACTACAGCTGTGAGCGCCAGGGCGTAAACGAGTTCGTGGCGACGCTCCCGAAACAGTGACCGTGGAACGGGCCACGGTCGACGCCGACGAGACGGGCCGACAGTCCCTCTTCGAGGGCGAGCCCCGGACGGTGCTGCTCTCACTGGCGGCCGACGAGCGCGTTCCCGCCCACTCCCACCCCGAGCGGGCGGTCGTCTTTCAGGTCCTCTCGGGGGAGATCGAACTGACGCTCGACGATGAGACCGAGACGCTGCAGGCCGGGGAGCTAGTCCGCTTCGACGGCGACTGCGACATCTCGCCGTACGCCCGGACGGCCTCGCGGGCGCTCGTGACGCTCGCGAAGCGCTAGTCCGGACACAGCAGCATCTCGGGCTCGCTCTCGCCGGCGTCGGGGCCCTTGGTGGCCGCCTCGTCCGGGTCGAACATATCGAGGAGTTCGTCGGTGAGGCCGTCGGCCAACCGCTCGACGGTCGCCCGCTGTTCGGCCGTGAGCCCCCCGTCGTTTCGCAAGCGGTTGAGTGCGCGTTCGACCTGCTCGTCCCGAACCGCGTCGGCGTCCGCGGGCCGCTCCAGCCCGTTCCTGTCTGTCATTTCTCGGTCCAGATGACCGTCGTCGTCACGCCCGTCTGCGTGACCGTCTCGTAGCTGTACCCGCGGTCGTCGAGTTTCGGGTAGAGGTGCTGGGGGGCGCGGTCGTTGTACTGTACCAAAACCGTCCCGTCGTCTAGCTCCGCCAGTCGTTCGAGCGTCTCCCGGAGCGGCTTGGGCGGGCCTAACTGGCGCACGTCGAGCGTCTCGACCGGCGCGTCGCTCGGCGCGTTAGTCCGGTACAGCAGTGAACCGTCTGGCTCTCCCATGGGCGGCGGTACGACACACAGGGGGGCGACAGTTTTCCCGAACATGTTCGCGATCCTTGCCTCAATCGCCCGCGACATCTGACTTACCGGCCTCCCCGTCCCACCTCTCCGGCACGTGGGCACAGAGGGGGTCACTCGCCAGCGGGTCGCCGGTCGCGGCGTAGGCGCGGGACCGGCTCCCGCCACAGACGTGTCGGTACTCGCAGGCGCCGCATTTCCCCGTGAGTCGGTCCCGGTCACGGAGGGCCTCGAACAGGTCGGCGTTGCGGTACACGTCGACGATGTCGTCGGTCCGAACGTCGCCGGCGGCCTTCGGGAGAAATCCCGACGGGTAGATGTCGCCGGTGTGGCTCACGAAGGCGAACCCGTCCCCGGCGATGATGCCGGCGCGGCGTTTCGCCCCCGGGGGCTGGTCGTCTGTCGGCTGCTCGCGCGCTTCTAGGCCGACCCGCCGGTAGTGCGGGGCCTCGGTCGTCTTGATGCCGAAGGGAACGTCCGCCCGGATATCGTGGAGCCACGTCATCACGTCCTCGGTCCGTTGGGGCGAGACCGGGTCGAGTATCCGCCCGCGGCCGACGGGGACGAGGAAGAAGACGCTCCAGAGGACGGCCCCGAGGTCCGCGACCAGTTCGGCGATGGCCGGCAGCTCGTCGACGGTCCCCGCACAGACTGTCGTGTTGATCTGGAGCGGGAGCCCCGCCCGCGTGGCCGCTCGGGCCGCCCGCAACGTCTCCTCGAAGCTCCCACGCTCGCCCCGGAACGCGTCGTGTGCGTCGGCCGTCGCCCCGTCGAGGCTCACGGCCATCCGCTTGAGCCCGGCCGCCGACAGCGCCTCGATGCTGTCGGCGGTCAGCGCGCTCGTCCCGCTCGGGGTCAGCGTCATCGTGAGCCCGATGTCGGTGCCGTACTCGACGAGTTCGACGAGGTCCGGCCGCTGCATCGGGTCCCCGCCCGAGAGCACGACGAGCTGGTTCTCGGAGAACTCCCGGACGTCGTCGAGCAGCGCCTTCCCCTCGGCCGTCGAGAGCTCGTCCGGGTGACGCCCCGGTTTGGCGTCGGCCCGGCAGTGTTCACACGCCAGTTCGCAGGCCTGTGTGACCTCCCAGATGAGGACCATCGGCCGCTCTCCCGTGTCCGTCGGCGGTCGCATAGGCGAGGGTACCCCCCTCACGGACATATCGGTGCCACGCTGTTCCCGTTCGGTGGGAACCAGCCCGAAGATGTTCGCACTGAGTTACTGGGACCGCCGGCGGCTACCACCCAGTGTGAGATATCCGACTGTCACGGCGGGGTCCGGACGGCCACGCCGTTGCCGGAGGGTGGTGTAGTATGGGCGCCGTTCCCGGCAGCATCGACACGGACACCGACCTCCCGACGACGGTCCCGTTGCGCCACTTCATCGCCGGACTGGGCTCTCTCGCCGCCGGCGCGCTCGTCGGTCTCGGCGCGATCGCCGGCGTCGTCCCCGGCTTTGACTCGCTCACCCACGTCCATCTCTTGCTCGTCGGCTGGGTCTGTGTGACGATCATGGGCGCGATGACGCAGTTCGTCCCGGTGTGGTCGGGCACGTCGCTGCACTCACAGCGGTTGGCGTCGGCCCAGTTAGGGCTCGTCCTCGCCGGCCTGAGCGGCTTCGTCGTCGCGCTCGCCGCCGGCGCGATGGCGTGGCTGGCCCCCTTCGGCGCCCTGATGGTCGCCGGGTTCTGGGTGTTCGCCTACAATATCCTTCGCACGCTCGCGACTCTCGACGAGTACGACGTGACCGAACGACACTTCGGCTACGCCCTCGGCTTTTTCTGCCTGCTCACGCTCTTTGGACTCGTTCTCGCCGTCGATTTCGCCTCCCCGGTCACGGCGTCGCTGCCGGTCAACCACGCGAATCTCAGACAGGCACACGCGACGCTGGCTGTCTTCGGCGCGGTGCTTACCACTATCTACGGTGCTCTTTACCAGCTGGGGACGATGTTCACACAGACCGAGCTCCACGGCGTCGACCACTCACTGCAGTCGGTCGAAGCCCTGGGCCACCCGGTCGGTGTCGTTCTGCTGGCCGGCGGTCGGCTCGTGGGCTCGGCCTTCCTCGCGCGAGTCGGAGCCCTGCTCGTCGTGGCGGCCGCGCTCGCGATGAGCGCCGTCCTCGGGCGGCGGCTGTACGAGATGCAGGTCGACTGGGAGCCGATGCACACCCGCTACGCCGTCGTCGCCGTCGCGCTCGCGGCGTGGGCCCTGTCATCTCTCCCGGCGTGGATAGCGGCCCCGACGGCCGGGGCCAATCTGTTCGGTGCCAGCGGCTCGGGCCATCTGCTCGCACTCGGGGTCGTCGGTACGGTGCTCGTCGGGACGCTGTATCACGTCGTCCCGTTTATCGTCTGGGTCGACCGGTACAGCGACCGCCTCGGGTTCGAGGCGGTGCCGATGATAGACGACCTCTACGACGACCGGCTCGCCGCCGCCGACGGGACCCTCTGGGTCTGTGGCGCCGTCTGTCTCGTCGGCGCGGCGTGGGCCGGACTGTCGCCGCTCGTCGCCGGGGCCGGCGGAGCCATGGTGACCCTGAGTGTCGCCGCCTTCGCGGCGAACATGCTGCTGGTCGTCCACGAGCACGGCCCGGACCCGATAGACCGGGTCCTCCTGGGCTCGCTCAGCCCGCGACCGGCGTCAACCCCCGAAGACGACGCCCAGCGCTCGGATGTATAAACCGCCGGTAGAACATCTTCGCGTGTCCTTCTCGGGGGTTGAGAACTGTCTCGCTCCCCTATGGCATCGTGGCACAAACACACAGCTGTCGACGGAGTCCGCTCCGTGGTGACTACACTATGTCAACGATACCAGAACAAACTCGGCGGCGTGTCCTACAGGCGCTCGGTGCTGGAACCGTCCTGCTTGCCGGCTGCAGCAGCTCCGGCTCGGAGACCCAGCAACAAGCGACCTCGACGCCACAGACGCCCAGCCAGAACGGTGCACAGAGTACCGACGTCGACCGTGTCGCCGCGGACCCGACCGATATCCCGGCTCCCATCGACCGGAACACGTCGGAGACCATCGAGGTCGAGATGACGACCCACGAGCAGGTCGCCGAAATCGAGCCCGGTGTCACCTACGAGTACATGACCTTCGACGGGCAGATTCCGGGGTCGATGATTCGCGTCCGCCGCGGCGACACGGTAGAGCTGACCATCACGAACGACGAGAGCAACGCGATGCCCCACAACATCGACCTCCACGCCGTGCGAGGGCCCGGCGGTGGGGCCGAAGACTCCACGGTCGCACCCGGCGAGACGGCGACCTTCCGGTTCGAGGCGACCTACCCCGGCGCGTTCATCTACCACTGTGCCGTCCCCAACATGGACTACCACATCTCCTCGGGGATGTTCGGGATGATTCTCGTCGAACCCAGGGACGGGCTGCCCGAGGTAGACCACGAGTTCTACTTCGGCCAGCAAGAGCTGTACACGACCGGCGACACCGGCGAGGAGGGCCATCACGACTTCGACATGGACGCGATGGCCGCCGAGGAGCCGACCTACGTCCTCATCAACGGGGAGCGAGCGGCTATCACGCCCAACAACTACGGGTCACCGAGCATCGACGTCGGGGAAGACGCCCGGGTCTACTTCGTCACCGGGGGCCCGAACCTAGACTCTAGCTTCCACCCCATCGGCTCGGTCTGGGACAAGGTGTACCCACAGGGGGCCATCGCGAGCGACCCCCACCGGTTCGTCCAGACGACGCCGGTCCAGCCGGGGTCGTGTGCGATCACCACGCTCCACGCCGAGGTGCCCGGAAACATCAAACTGGTCGACCACGCGCTCTCGCGGGTCGCCCGGAAAGGCGCCCTGGCGGTCATCTCCCGCGAGGGCGAGGAAAACACCGACGTCTACGACCCCGACCCGGCCTGAGAACCCGGTCCACCCCGCGGATTCGTTCTCGGTGCCGTCTTCACCGCCGTAGGACGGACCCGCGGCCTCGCCGTGTCCGACCATGAGCAGGGCCCGGACGACGGATTCGTCAGTCACGACACCGAGCGAACGGCCGGCCGGTTACCAGGCCTCGAGGAAGGCGAGCAGGTCGACGCCGATGATAAAGAGAACGACCAGCAGCGGGACAGCGATAATGACTTTGAGGAACCAGGGGAACGAGTCATCGGCGTCGGAGTCTCCCATACGTGTCCGTTCCTGCCACAGCAGCCTGAACGTTTCGCTGTTCCGATGGGTCCATCCGGTGGCTGTACCGCTCAGGCAGGCCGACCGTGTGGGCACCCCCTGCCGTGTCGACGCTGGACTCGCGTTCGAACGCCGAACAGACGGAGTGAACAGTTCGAATTCGAGATGGTTTACTGAAGTACTAGTTAATTTATATAGAGCCGGCACCGTCTCCGCGGTGTGCTATCGGAAAGTGACGCCCCGACGGTGGGGTCACTGACGTGGCTCTCAGTATATACAGGCCGGCAACAGTTTTGAGGTGGTTCTTCCACCGAAATCCGGGAGAGCTGTCCGATAGTGGCAGTCTCGTTTTAGAAATTGTAGTTTGGGACTTCGTCCCGTTGTGGTCCACGACAGCGGCCAGCCGGAGCGGCTGAACGCTGACGTGAACCGGTGTATCGTCGGTCTAGCCTGTTCCCGTATTTGGCGGTGACTGGCTGCAGCTCGGCTTTCGGTCTCCCATCGAGCGGGCCTTCGAGAACGTCTACCCCCACAACTATCAAAATGAGAGATTATTTCTAACGCTGGTAGTTCTGCCACACCCGTCCGAACACTGGCTACACTGTTCGTGTGTTTGCCCGCGCCGGAACATACAGGCCAGTCGGAACTCCAAGCGGCGCGGGTTCGGTTCCGGGTATCTCACGACTCTTCGCCGAAGACACGCACGCGGACTGTCTCAGCGACACTGGTCAGGTGTGCCTGCCCGAAGATCGCGACGACGAGCGCCCCGAGCGAGTTGTACATCGAGTCCCGGACGGTGTCGTCGAGGCCGTGCTGGGCCAGGGGCATCGTCAGGCCCGTCAGGTCATCGAGGATATCGAGCGCGAACTCGAACAGTTCCCAGATGACGCCAAAGGAGAGGACGAAGATGAAGATGTAGACGAAGAAGAACCGCCTCGGGATGTGTATCTCGTCGCTGTGGAGGTCGAGGGCGCGGGCGGCGGTGTATCCCACTGCTGCGGCGACCGAGGCCGACATCGCGTGTGTGAGGTGGTCCCACCAGTCTATCTGGCCGTAGAGACCCGCTGAGCCGGCCGTGTGGAGAAATACCGCCGTCGTAATCCACAGGCCCAGCCACGGGTCTATCGGCAGCTGGTAGTTCCGTTCGAGCACGGCGGGGAGAAACGTGATCAGAAGGCCCATCCCGCCGTTGGTTATCGCCTTCGGTCGACCGGCGACGAACCCATAGCAGACGAGCCCGAGCAGTAGCAGTTGCATCCCGCGTGTCAGTCGGCGCTGGGTCCGCATCGACGGACGGGGCAGGAGCCTCATCGTTTCACCCGCTGTCGGATTGCCCGCCAGAGCTGGCGGTCACGCCGCTTGAAATAGCCGTCAAACAGCAGGCCCGCAGCGATGCCGGCGAGCGTGACGTAGAGCCACTCCATCATGAGTGTCTCATTGTCGACGAGATACGCGGTCCCGAGCATCCGGTCCGCGTTCCACCGAAACACGGTCCAGGCGGCGACCGCTGCCATCGTCGTCAGCACGACTAACACGACAGCGAACCAGTGTGTGACCGAAAGCGTCGTGAACATGTGTAGCTCCACGATGACCAGCAGGGCCAGCGCGGCGAGTGCGAGATACGTGGCGAACGTCCCGACCGTCCCGCCCAGCAGTCCCCGAACCAGTATCGGGAGCGTCGCGAGGACGAGCAGTTCCCAGGGAAGCATCACCTGCCACTCGCGAAACGCGAGCGGGGGGATGAGGACGATAAGTCCCACGAATCCGACGAACAGCGTCCACTGGTAATCGAGGTCGAGCCCGCTCTCGACGAAGACAACACCGAGCACGCCGACCAGCAGCCACGAGAGGAGCGCGTTCGTCCGGCTGTCCCGGAAGAGTCGTTCAAGCGTGTTGTCGGGTGATTCACGGCTGGCACTCATTGAATCCAACAGAGTCTACCACCCCATAAACCCGGCGACGTGTTTATACCCGGGCCCGGCCACTGTTCGTACTGTATGATGCTGCCGACGCACGCGGTCGTGGGCCTGGCGCTTGCGACACCACTCGCCGTCATCGCACCCGAGTTTGCCACGGCGGTGCTAACAGGCGGGTTAGTCGGCGGCATCCTGCCGGATCTGGACCTCTATGCCGGGCACAGGCGGTCGTTGCACTACCCGACCGGGTACACGCTTGTGGCCGTCGCGGTGGGTCTCGTCGCGGCGCTTTACCAGACGCAACTGCTTGCCGCGCTCGCGTTCCTGTTTGTCGGGGCGGCGGCCCACTGCCGGATGGACCGATACGGCGGCGGCCTCGAACTTCGCCCGTGGGAGGGGACATCCGAGAAAGCCGTTTACGACCACGTCCGGGGGCGGTGGCGAACACCGAAGCGGTGGATACCGTACGACGGATCACCCGGGGACATCGTTTTGCTGGGGGCCGTCGCCGTCCCCCTGGCGCTGGTTTTGGACAGCCCGTTCCGGTGGGTTCCCCCGGTGGCGCTTATAGCCGGTTGCACGTACGGGCTGCTCCGGCGGCGATTAGCGGACCTCGCACCGGCTGTCTTCGAACGCGTCCCGGACTCGGTGTCGTCCTACGTCCCGGCGCGCTACAGACAGTGAAACGTGGCCTCTGGGCATCCCGCCGGCGGGGCCACTGTGGTACGTCGGTTTACACATGTACGTCTGTTAACTAGACGGGTCCACACGGCGGTCGCGTCCGCAGATCCGGTCCACGGACGGCCCACGATAGGCGCCGCTCGGAGGGGGCAACACCATATTTATATTCCAGCGAACTTGACACTCGATAATGGTAACATCACAACAAAAAACGGGGTCAGCACACTTCGACGTAGAAAATATCGGGGGGATCGACTCGACCAGTCTCTCGCTCCCGCCGGGCGTCACTGTGCTCACCGGGGAAAACGCGACAAACAGGACGTCGTTTCTGCAGTCCATCATGGCGGGCCTGGGCAGTCGGCAAGCGACTCTCAAGGGCGATGCCGATGAGGGGAGCGTCGAGCTATCGATAGCGGGACAGACGTATCGGCGGACGTTACAGCGCACGGGCGATAGCGTTCAGTTCGAGGGCGAGCAGTATCTGGACGAGCCGGCGGTCGCGGATCTCTTTGCGTTCCTGCTTGAGAACAACGAGGCACGACAGGCCGTCGCACGCGTCGAAGACCTCCGTGAGCTGATTATGCGCCCAGTCGACACGGAGCAGATACGCAGCGACATTGACGAGCTCGAACGGCAAAAAGACGAACTGGACGAGAAGATAGCCGACATCGAGCGCGAGCGCGAGAAGCTTGCGGAACTGGAGGCAGAAAAGTCACAGCTGCGCGACGAGATATCCGAGAAACGGGACGAGCTGGCGGCACAAGAGGAACAGATCGACGACAAAAGCAGGGACCTCGAGGAGAGCAAGGACGAAAAGGAAGCGCTCGAATCCAAGTTAGATGAGCTTCGGGAGGTGCGGTCGGAACTCGAAACCGTCAGGGGACAGCTAGAGAAACAGAAGGAGAGCCTGTCGTCGTCGAAACGAGAGCGGGCAGAGCTGCACGACGAGCTAGACGAGATAGCAACGGCGCCGACGGACGAGTCACAGGAGCTCGAAGCCGAGATCCAGGAGCTCAGGGAGCGGCGAAAGCGACTCAGCTCCGAGGCCTCGGACCTACAGAACCTCATCCAGTACAACGAAGAGCAACTCGAACAGAACAGCGCCGAGCTTCTGCGGTCGGCCGACGGCAGTCGGGACGACAGTTCGGTTACCGGTCGGCTACTCGAGACGGACTCGGAGGGGACCGTATGCTGGACGTGTGGCTCGGACGTACAACGGAGCCAGATAGAGGAGACGATAGAGCGACTACAGGAGGTACACAGCCGGAAAATGGACGAGCTCAACGAGGTCAAGAGCCGACTGGAGCCCCTGAAGTCCACACTGCGTGAGAACGAACGCCTCCAGGACCGACGTGACGAGATAGCGCGTCGAATCGAGCGTCTCGAATCGGAGATCGAACGCCGCGAGGGGGAGATCGCGTCGCTGACCGAACGGCGAACGGAGCTGACGGAGCGAGTCGAAACACTGGAAGCCGCCGTCGAGGAGATGGAGTCGGACGATTTCGAGGCGGTGCTCTCGCTCCACCGAGAAGCGAACCAACTGGAGTTCGAGATAGACCGGCTGGAGTCCGAGAAGGCGGATATCGAACAGCGCATCGAAGCGATCGAACAGTCGGTGAGCGACCTCGAATCGCTAAAGCGGGAACGGGACGAAGTGGCGAACGAACTGACCGACCTGCGGACCAAGATAGACCAGTTCGAGACGGAAGCGGTGGCGTCGATCAACGAACACATGGAAGCGATACTAGATATATTAGATTATGATAACATCGAGCGAATATGGATCGAGCGACGGGAACAGACGGTGCGGGAGGGCCGCCGCAAAGTCGACCGGACCCGGTTCGACCTGCATATCGTCCGCACGACCGATAACGGCACGGGCTACGAGGACACGATCGACCACCTGAGCGAGAGCGAGCGGGAGGTTACCGGTCTGATATTTGCCCTGTCGGGGTACCTCGTACACGACCTACACGAGACGGTGCCGTTCATGCTGCTGGACTCGCTGGAGGCGATCGACTCGAACCGGATCGCGGCGCTCGTCGACTATTTCTCGGAGTACGTCGAGTTCCTGGTCGTGGCGCTGTTGGAGGAGGACGCACAGGCGCTGGACAGCGAATACAACCGAATACGGGACATCTGAGCGATATCATCGATGACTGCTTCTACCGACGGAAAACCGTCAAACAAGGTGGCAGAGCTGATAGAGACGTACGACCTCGACGGACTCGGCGGCGAACTGAAGGCGTACTGGACGGGGGAGGGCGTCGAACGGATGAGCCTGCGGGACTTGGCGGCGTATTTCAACAAGAAACTGCTCGAAGCCAAGATGGAAGCGGCGGGGATGAGCGTGCTAAACAACGATATCGACAGGATGTATCGGAATCTGACGAGTGACAGTGTCAGCGGCGGTGTGCGGACAGACAGCGAGAACAAACTGTCCGAGAACGGCATCGACCCGGCGCAACTCACACAGGAGTTCGTCTCACACCCGACCCTGCGGACGTACCTCAAGGAGTATCAGGACGCCGAGTACGAGACGATCTCGGACGAGGGGAAAATCGACAAAGACACACAGATGATAGACCGACTTCTGACCCGGGCCCAGTCCGTGGCGACGGACCGGATCGAGAAGTTGATCTCGACGGACCGGATTTCACCTTCGAGTTTCGAGGTTTTCGTCGATATGAACGTACTCTGTAAGGACTGTGGGACCCAGTATTCGATCGGCGAATATCTGGAACGCGGTGGCTGTAGCTGTCCGCGCGAGTGACGGGATGTGTCCGCCCGGGGCGTGCTCGCCGCCGACTCAGGTAGGCCGGTGGCGCTGTTGCCGAGCCCGCCGGGCACACGAAAAACACAGTGGCAGGCCGTTCCGGTGGGCCCGTCCGCGAACTGGGCCCGGAAACGCACAAGCTGTCGTTATCGTCGGCGCCGGTCACCGGCGACGGTCGGCCGTTCAGTAGTTCCCGGTCGAGACGATTGGCGGGGCGTCGTGGGGACCGTATGGCGCGTCGTCGAGGTACTCCCCGGCCGGCTCGAAGTAATCGGCCAGAGACGCTGCGGCCTCCTTCCGGAGCACCGTCGCCGGGTTCTCCCCCTGGAGATACTCCAGGGCCTGTCCGGCCGCGTTCAGGTTGTACTCGGCGGCCTTCTCCCGCCGAGCCGCGTACAGTTCGACCTCGTCGCGGGCGACAGCGTCGTTCTGGGCGTAGTACGCCGTGGCGACTGCGGAGGCGGCCTCGTCGGCGTCGGCGACGCCGGAGTTCATCCCACGAGCGCCAAACGGCGCCAGCAGGTGTGCGGCTTCGCCGGCGAGGAGTACCCGCCTGTTGTCGTCGATAAACGTGTCGGCCATGACCTGCAGGAACTTGTAACTGGACACCCAGTGGACCCCGTCGACGTACTCCTCGCCCATCACCGCGGCGACGAACTCGCGCATCTTCTCGTCGGTGACCAGCTCCTCCGGGTCGTCGTCTTCGAGGCACTGGATGTCGAGGCGCCAGCCGCCGGTAAACGGGACGAGCATTACGTTCCGGCCGCCGACTTCCGGGGCGTCGTAGTGGAACAACCGTTCGAGGGGCCACTGTTTGTCCTCGTCTTCTATTTCCTCGACGTCGGCGATGATGAACGAGTTCTCGGACTGGTCGCCCTCGAACTCGGCACCGATCTCCTTTCGGACCGTCGACCCGCCGCCGTCGGCGCCGACGAGATAGGGGGTCTCCCACTCGCGGCCGTCGGACGTCTCGACGTGGACGCCGTCTGCGCTGGACTCGACTGACTCGACAGCGCAGTCCCAGTGGATTTCGATGCCGGCCTCGTCGAGAGCCTCGTGCATGAACTCCTCGGTGCGGACCTGTGGGACGCTGGTGAAATGCGGGAACTTCCCGTCGCCGCCGGGGTTGTCGTACGTCCGCTTGAACACTTCCTTGCCCCGCCAGCAGGTCCGTCGGGTCGGCCACACGAGCCCCTCCTCGACGAGGTTCTCACCGAGGCCCGGATGGACCCGTTCGAGTGTGTGAAGTGTGGTCCCGTGGACGTAGATGGCTCGGCTGCCGGCCCGGTCCCGGTCTTCGGACTCCGCTTCGAGGATCGTTACGGGCACACCGCGTGCCTGCAGTGCGAGCGCCGTCGTCATCCCGACCGGCCCCGCACCAGCGATCAACACTGGTTGCTCTGTATCAGTCGTACTCATCGTGTTCACATGTCCCTTACGACAGTACCTTCATAATTATTGTGGTTAAGACCCGAATTGCCGCCGCTAAACCTCTCTAAAACGGATATTCGCGCCGCTGCTCGACGGGGTGCGAGCACCACCAGCGTCGTCCTTACAGATCGAGCTGTGTCTCGACCCAGTGGTCGCGGGCGGCAAACACCATCTCCTCTTCGTCTGCGAAGGCTGTCGTCTCAGCGACGAAGCTGTCCCAGCTGCCGTCGGGCACCAGTTCGAGAGTCTCGGCCGAGTCCGCCTCCGACGGGCTGGCCGCGACCATCTCGTCGAAGGTCTCGAAGTCGGTGTTTGTCTGCATGAACGCCGTGTCGAAGATCTCCTCGATCGGGATCTCCTCGTTTTCGCCGACGATCTCGCGCGGGTCCGGAAGGTCTTCGGCTTCGGCAGCCGCTTCTGTCAGGTTGCTTGCTCGAACCATACGCCATGTCTCGACTGATACTACCTAAACTTTTCTGATAGTTGGCTTCACGATTCGGCGGGAGCGCCGGAAACCCGGAGGCGACATCGGAGTCGGTGCGAAAAGCGAGCGTGGAGACGCGCCCTGGTCGGTCCGGAGCTTACCGCGACGTTTCGGCGAGAACGGACGCGGCGTACGCCCCGCGTTCGGGACTGTCAAACGTGGCGACGCCGAGGTCCTCCATCCGTTCCCGGTCGTCGGCCAGGGCCGCGTCCGGTCCGGCGACGGTGAAGACGACTGGTTTGTCGATGTCGGCGGTGAGCCGTTCGAGCTCCTCGACGGGATACCCCAGCGAGTGCTCGAATATCTCGTAGACGAGGACGATATCGACGTTGTCGTCGCGGCCCACAGCGTCGATGACGTCACCGAACTCCGGCATCGGCCGGCCCGTGTCGACGGGGTTCCGGTCGTAGGTGAACCCAAGCAGGATGTCGTCGAGACGCTCCCGGGTTTCCTCGGTCAGTTCGGGGAAGTTCACGCCGCGTTCGTCGAGATAGTCGGCCATCATGATTCCCGGTCCGGCCTGTGCGGTGACGAGTCCGACGTTCGGGCCGTCGGCCTGCGGACACTGTGCCAGGACACGGCCCCCGTCCAGGAGCTCGGTCATCGAGTCCGCCATGACGGCGCCCGCGTCCGTGAGCGCTCGCTCGTAGCGCTCGTACTCCTGTATCGGTGCCGCCGTGTGGGCCTGGACGAACTCCTCCATCTCGTTGCCCGACTTGAGCGCGACGACGGGCGTGTTCGCCTCGTCGACCGCGTCGATAGTGGCGTCTATCTCCTCGGTCCCCTCGATGTGGAGCGCCATGGCGTCGACTTCCGGGTCGTCGTCGAGCATCGGAACGACGTCGTCGAAGTCCGTGTTCACGCGGTTCCCGAGGCCGTACATCCCGGCGGTCCCGTACCCCTCGCGGTCCAGCTGGAACGTGGCTGTCACCCCGACCCCCCCGCTCTGGGCCGCTACTGCGACATCGCCGGACTCGATCTCGTCAAAGCCGGGCACGAAGGAACTGAACAGGTCCCTATGCGGGATGATGTGTCCGGCCGTGTTCGGTCCGAGGATGGAAATGTCGTACTCGTCGGCGAGCGACCGGATCTCGTCCTGCAGCTCTTTTCCACGCTCGCCGGCTTCGGCGAACCCACCGGCGAAGACGACGGCGGCGCCGACGCCGGCCTCGCCACACTCCTCGATGACGTCCGGGGTCGCCGGGCCGGGCACACAGCAGAGCGCGAGGTCGGCGTCGGTGTCACCGACAGAATCGACGAAGTCGTAGCCGTACACTGACCCCTCCCCCGACGGGTTGACAGGGTATACGGGGCCGTCGAACTCCTTTGCGTTCGCCATCGCGTCGTTGCCGAGCTTCCCCGCTGTTTCCGACGCGCCGATGACAGCGATGCTGTCCGGATCGAACAAGTCTGTGAGACTCATACACTCACTTTCCCCGATGATTGAATATAATTTTCGACTGTTAGCTATCGGTCGGCGAGGCGGGACCGCCCGGCGGTCGCCGACGGCGTTCACGTCGGTTTTTTATCCGCTCGTCGCATCTGCGTACGCATGCAGTTCTACGAGGACGTCTCGGTCGGTGATACGCAACACTCGGACGGGTATCGCATCTCCAAGGCCGAAATAGTCGAGTTCGGCGAAAAGTACGACCCACAGCCGTTCCATACGGACGAGAACGCAGCCCAGGACACCGTCTTCGGCGGACTGGTCGCTTCGGGGTGGCAGACGGCCGCCATCTGCATGCGTCTTCACGTCCAGAACAGCGAAGACACGGCGACACAGGCCGGCCTCGGAATCGACGACCTCCGGTGGCACCGACCGCTTCGACCCGGTGACGAGCTACGGCTGCGCACCGAGATACTCGACAAACGCGCCTCCGAAAGCGACCCGAGTCGGGGCATCGTGACGACTGGCCACGAGGGGCTGAATCAGGACGACGACACGGTTATCTCGTACGAGGCGACCGCGCTGGTCCAGCGGCGAGCGGACGGCAGCGAGTGAGGGGGATGTAACAACCCCGATATGCGATGTTTTATCATGTGGTGGGGAAAAACCTCCGGGACATGTCCACACCTCACCCGGACGACGTGACACTAGCACCCGACGTGCCGGACGAATACGGGGAAACCGAACGCCTGCGCGCTGAGCGTGACCACTGGCGGAGTCTCTTCGACCAGATGGCCGCGCTGTTCCCCGAGCCGGTCATCGTCGTCGACGACGACGGGCGCCTGACACACTGGAACGACGAGCAAGCGGCGTTCATCGGGACTCCCGCCGAGGACGCGCTGGGTCGTCCGGCACACGAGGTCGTGGGGACCGAAGACGTGACCGAGACGCTCGCGGAAGAGGTGGTTCGGACGGGTGAGGCCATCAGGGAGACGAGTGTCAGGACGGGCTCTTACGACGACGGCACCGACTGGCACGTCCGCGCGACCGGGGTCCCGCTGGTGTCCCCCGAGGGGGAGATAGCCGGCTGTTTCGAGTACGTCAGTCGGGTCACTGACCTTGTCGAACAGCGCGAGTCGATGCAGGCGGTACAGGAGCGGGTCCAGAAAGACATCGACGCGTCCGTCGGCGACCTCGAGTCCGCGGCCACGCAGGTGACCGAGAACGCGGAGGAGATAGCGGATATCGCGGAGGCAGAGGCCGACAACATCGAAAGTGTAGACGGGGAGATACAGACGCTGAGCGCGACGACCGAGGAAGTCGCGTCGAGCGTCGAGACCATCAGCACGCAGAGCGACGCGACTGAGACGCTGGCCGAAGACTCCGAGGCCGCCACGCAGGAGTTGCTGGAGACGGTAGAGACCGTCACGGAAGCGAGCGAACAGATGGCGACCGATGCGACAGAGCTGGCCGACCAGATAGCCGAGATAGACGATGTGGTGGCGACTATCGACGACCTGGCCGAACAGATCAACATGCTCGCGCTGAACGCCTCCATCGAAGCGGCTCGTGCCGGTGAGGCCGGCGAGGGGTTCGCGGTCGTCGCGGACGAGGTCAAGAGTCTAGCGGCCGAATCCCAGGTAGAGGCCGACCGAATCGAAGGGATGATAGACGCAATCTCGGCGATAGCGACCGAGACCGTCACCAGCGTCGAAGAGACGGCCCAGAAGGTCGCGGACATCGAGACGGAGATACGAGCGGTGAACGAGAACCAACGGCAGATACAGGACGCGATTACGGACATCTCGACGCAGCTAGACCAGATAGCCGACGCGACCGACGACCAGGCGACCAGTGCCGAGGAGATTACGGCCACGCTTGACAGAACCGTCGAAGGCGTCAAGGGGGTCGCGGACGAAGTGTCCGAACTCGCCACGGCGAACCAGCGACAGACCGCACAGATACGACAGATTCGCGAGAGCGTCGAAGCCCTGGACCGGAACCTCGAAAAGGCGGTCGACCGGAGCTAACCGTTACGTCTCCGAGCTGCCACAGACCAGTACCGGGCGATTGGTTCCAAGAATCACGTCCTGTGTGACGCTCCCGAACAGCGCTTTGCCCGCCGGACTCCGCTTTCGGCCACCGACACATACCTGATCGACGTCGTGCTCCTTGGCGTGTTTGAGTATCTCCTCTGCCGGGTCGCCGCTGGATTCGAGGAGGTCGACGGTGACGCCCGCGGCTTCGAGCCGCTTTTTCGTCTCCCTTACCGCTTCCACCTGGTGGACAGAGGCCCCCTCCGGGTTGTCGTCGAAGACGTGGAGGATAAACGCCTCCGCGCCGTCCGCCGTCTCGACCATATCCTCGATAGCAGTTATCTGTGCCTCTGCCTGTGATAAATTGTCGTCAAGCGCCAACAGCAGTCGTACCATAAAATTACGTTCGTCCCAGGTATTCTTATAACTACTGTCTGTTCTCACCGTTTTGCGCTTCCGGCACCTGTTAACTGTCTAGAGCCTGTAATAGTTCGCATGGACGAGGGGAACGAACTAGCCTGTGACGGCTGGGACAGCAGCGAGTGCGAGGGGACCCCGTACTGCCCCCCGCGCTGTCCGCGCTTTACCGACCGCGAGTCGGCTACGAGAATCGTCCGGCCCCACCAACACATCGACATGGATTCGTTGGTCGAGATGTATCTCGACCTCGACCCCGGGGACCGGACGATGGGGTTGCCGCCGGCCACCGAAGATGGGCTTCGGCAGTGGCTCGGTCGGTTTACCGACGACGGGTGGAGCCTCGTCGCCAAAGCGGACGACACAGTCGTGGGTCACACGGGCGTGACGCCGGAGGACGCGGCGGCACCACATCTCGTCGTCTTCGTCGCCGACGCGGCACAGAGCCGCGGTATCGGGTCGGAACTGATACGGCAGCTCGTCGCATACGCGGCCGACCGCGGACACGAAGCGCTGACGCTGACCGTGGAGGCCCGCAACGACGCCGCCGTCACGGTGTACGGTAACATTGGGTTCGATATCATCGAACGGCTCAGCGGTGAGCTCAAGATGCAACTCTCACTGGACGACCCGGTCGCGGATCAGGTCCGCCTGCCGCCGGCGGAGCAGGACCGTTGAGCGTGCTGATGGCGCCGACTCAACGACTATCTGTTCGACTCTGTCGAACGAACTGTCAATACTTGCGAGTCAGGTTTTAGTCACTGCGCAGTCCTCAGGTGTGTATGGAACGAGCGTTCGACGGCGTGGCACCAAGAATCGCGGGCGAGGCGTTCATCTCGGAGATGGCCTATGCGATAGGCGACGTCGAAGTCGGTTCGCGGTCGAGCATCTGGCCGTTCGTCTGCCTGCGCGGCGACGGCGGGGCGGTCACAGTCGGGGAGGAGACCAACGTCCAAGAGTTCACGATGTTACACGGCGCGACGCTGGGTGACGAGGTGACAGTCGGCCACGGTGCCGTCGTCGACTACGCCGACATCCACGATCACACACTGGTCGGGATGGGCAGTGCCGTCATGGGCGGTGCGACTGTCGAGTCGAACTGTATCGTGGCCGCAAACGCCGTCGTGCGGCAGGGACAGCGGATTCCAGCGGGCCATATGGCCTACGGTGTCCCCGCCGAGACACGCCCGCTCACTGACGAACAGGTGGCACAGATCGGCGAGACACACCGGAACTACGTCGAGCTGGCGGCCGAGTACCGTGGGACACCGGCCGACGCGCAAACCGGTGCGGACGGGCGAGTGGATTAACAGGCGTACACTTGTTAATTAGCGACGTTCGGCTGGGTGTGGTGGAGGGCAGTACTTTAACACATGTACACCTGTTAATTCTTGGCGAAGGAGGGCGATACGTGTTGTTCGATACTGTCGAACAACGGGCTGGTAATCACCGCGCAGTCGACAGGCGACTCAGCAATGCTTAATTATGAGGTATACGTTGCTCGTAGTATGAAACAGCCCTCGAAAACCGGGAAGGGAATCAAGTCGGACGAGACGCTGTTCGCTCTCATCGAAACACTCCGGGAGCTCGACGGGGCGGGCGTGACCGAACTGGCGGACCGTCTCGGTGTCGCGAAAAGTACCGTCCACGGCCACCTGACCAGCATGCGTGAGCACGGCTTCGTGGTGAAACGCGGGGCGGAGTACCACCTCGGGCTGGGCTTTTTCGACTATGGCCAGTACGTCAGGGGGGAGCTGAACATCTTCCGCTCAGGGATGGAAGCGGTCGACGAACTGGAGCGTGCGACCGGCGAGATGGTGTGGCTCATCACCCACGAGAACGGGCGAGCGATGTACATCTACGGTCGCGGCGGACAGAACGACATCGACATCAACACCATTCTCGGGAAGCGGTCGTACATGCACTGTAACTCCGGCGGGAAAGCCATCCTCGCGCACCTGCCCGAGCGGCGGATAAACAAAATTGTCGACGAACACGGGCTGCCATCCCAGACCGAGAACACGATCACGTCCCGCGACGCGCTGTTCGACGAACTTGAACAGATCCGAGAACAGGGGTACGCGCTGAATCTCAGTGAAGACCTCAGGGGCATCCACGCCATCGGCGTCCCGCTTACGTTCGAGGGGGAGATACAGGGGGCGCTGAGCATCGCCGGGCCTGCCCACAGACTCTCACAGGAACGCTGTGAGGGGGAGGTCTTCGACCAGTTGCAGGCCGCGACCGACGAGATCGAGCTGAACCTGGCCTATCGCTGAGAGCGGGGTCAACCGGCTCACCGCCGTCCACCCGGCACAGTCGCGCCCGCAGAGCCCGAAAAACAGCGCGCCGACAAACACGTAGCTAAGCCCCATCTGTACCCTGACAGCCGTACCCGGCGACAGGGACAGCGTCGCCACGGCACAGCCGGCGGCTGCGATGGCCGCGGCGACAGCGAGCGGGGGGAGAACCCGGGCCCCGACAGCACCCAGGACGACCAGCGCCGTGACCGTGAAGCTGCCGACAGCGGCCCGCTGTGTGCCTGTCGGGCCCGCGATGACGGGTATCGTGCGTTTCCCGATGGTGCGGTCGAACGCGGCATCGAGCCGGTCGATACCTATCTTTATGCCGGCCAACAGCAACGCGACGCTCGCCGCGGCCGCGACGACGTCGGCCGGTAGCGTCCCGGTCTGTGTGGCGACCCCTCCGGCGAGTGTGGTCGCGATGCCGACCGGGTAATCGACGGTCACCGGGACGGGATGCCGATCGAGATACGGGGCGTGTAACAGCGCGAGACAGAGCAGTACGACGAGCGACCCCGTAGCGAGCGCGTTCGCAGTCACGGCAAGCGAGGCCGCAAGGAGGAGTACGACGGCGGCCCCAGCTGCCGTCGCCCGCTGGTACGTGGTCACCGAAAGCAGCGGCCGTTCCTCACCGCGGACGTGGCCGTCGACGAGCCCGTCACGCAGGTGGGCAACGAACAGCGCTGCCCCGGCCGCTACCGCGTGCTGGGTTAGGAGCCACCCGTCCACGCTCGGCGCAAGCAGCGCCCCGCAGACCGATATCGCGACGACCGGCAGCATGAACACGGGCCGGACGTGTGCAGCCAGCCCGGCGAGGCGTCCACCCATAGGCCAGCTACTGTACAGACCGACTTAAGCGACGCCGTCCGGTTACGCCGGGGTAACCAGAACTATTAATAGTGCAGTAAGTTTGGTAGGCGATAGCAGAACTACCATGGAACTCAGAGAGGCTTTCGCCCGGACAGTCCGGTGTTATCCGGATAAGACGGCCGTAATCACGGATTCCGGGCGGTCATACACCTACGAGACCCTCGATGAGCGGAGCACGCGCCTGGCGAACGCACTCCATCACAGGATCGGTGATGGGCGTTGCGCCGTGCTGGCGCTGAACGGCCTCCCGGCCATCGAATCGATGCTCGCCAACAACAAGCGTGGTGTCGGCACCGCGCAGCTATCTACCCGCGCCCCCGTCAAGGAACTTGAGCGAATGGTCGAGACGGCCTCGGCGCGTGCGCTCCTCTTCGACGACGCCAACGCCGAGACGGCCCTGGAACTGGTAGACAGGACCGGGGTCGAAGTCGCGGTACACGCCGGCGAGCGGGATATCGACCACGACCGCGTGGAGTCATACGAGACTGTCGTCGCCGACGCCGACTCCAGTCCGGTCTCGCCGGCCGGCAACGAGTGTGGTGTCCTCTATACGAGCGGCACGACCAGCATGCCCAAGGCGGTCTCGTTCGACCAGGAGCAACTCTGGTACGGGGCTATCCAGGTCGTGATGGAACACGGCATCGACGAGACGGACACGGCGCTGTGTACGACACCGTGGTATCACATGGTGACCACCGACGCCTGGCTGTACCCGCACCTGGTCGCCGGCGCGACGATCGTCCTCCACACGACGTTTGACCCCACGGAGGCCCTGGAGCTAATCGAGGCCCACGACGTGAGCGGTCTGCTCGCCGTTCCGACGCAACTCAAGGCACTCATCCCCGTACAGCGCGAACGGGGGTTCGACGTGGACACGCTGGAGTACATCAGGACGGGCGGCTCCATCGTCACGGAGGACCTCGTCGCGGACGCGACCGAACACCTGACCGACCAGGTCTACAACACCTACGGGATGACAGAGGCCGGACCTGACCTCACGTTCGCCCACCCGAGCGTCCAGGAGGACCACCCCGGGACCATCGGCAAAGAGTCGTTCTCGTGGGAGATCCGGGTCGTCGAGACGGCACCGCTCGACGAGCATCCGGACCCGGAGGCGACAGTCGACGCCGGCGAGCGCGGCGAGATAATCGCCCGGGGCCCGGGGATGTCCGACGGGTACATCGACAACCCCGAAGCGGAGTCAAAGACCTACTTCGACGGCTGGCTCCGCACGCGAGACGTGGCGACCGTCGACGAGGACGACTACCTCTACATCGTCGACAGGGTGGACAACATGATCGTAAGCGGCGGTGAGAACGTCTACCCCGCCGAGGTGGAGGAAACGCTCGAGAACCACCCCGAGGTCGAGGAGGTCTGTGTCTTCGGCCTCGACGACGAGCAGTGGGGACAGGTCGTCACCGCCGTCGTCGTCACCGACAGCGACCTCACGGCCGAACAGCTCGACGAGTACTGCCTCGAAACGGAGTCGCTGGCGGACTTCAAACGCCCCCGCGAGTACGCTGTGACCAGCGACCCGCTCGCACGGAGCGACACCGGGACCGTCGTTCGGAGCCGCCTCGTCGAGAAGCACTTCCCGGACCGATAGCGCACACTGCCGGCCGGCAAACTGACGGAATTTGTCGCCTCAGGGGGGCTCTACGAACGTCTAGCCGGCAGTATCAGAACAGCAGCGCGAACAGCCCTATCTGGACCGGGACCAGCAGGAGAAGCGTCGCGAGCGAGCAGAGGCTCGCCATCTTCGTCAGTTCCATCGAGTCGACGACATCAAGGCCCAGAATAGCCACCAGTACCGCCGACTGATACGGGAAGAAGTAGGCGTTCAGCGCAACGGCCTCGATCATCGCCACGGGGACGAGCGGGATGCCGGCGCTGGTGGCAAACGACACGAGCACCGGCGTCAGCACGCTGGCGACGGCAAGCCCCTCCATCACGAGCGTCAGCGCCAGTGACGCCACGACGACGACGCCGAGTACCAGCGGGAGAGAGGGGTCCGCCGGGAGCGTCGACAGCAGTCGGTTCGCGGCCAGGTCGGTAAACGCCGTCTGTCGCAGCCCCTCGGCGATGGCGAAGATCGCCCCGAGGAAGAAGAGAATAGAGAAGTCGGCCTCGCCAACCGCGTCGGGCCCGACCACGCCGACCGTCGGGGCAAACGCCAACAGCGCCACGACGATGGCCCCGAACAGCGGGTGGAGGCCGTGGACGAAGTCCGTCGCCCAGATTGCGACGCCAAGCAGCAGGAAGGCAAGCATCCGGCGCTCTCGCGCCGTCGTCGAGAGGGGCTCGTCCCGGTCCGGAGTGTGTACGCTGTCCCGGTCGCGCGGGCGGTACAGGAAGTACGCGATGCCCACGATGAGGGCGACGCGGCCGATGCCCATCACGGGGCCGAGCCACAGCGTCCACTCCGTCCACGTGATCGTCGGACCGCCGCTGGACTCGACGAGACCGGTGACGATGATGTTAGCGAGCGAGCCGGTGAGAACGCCCGAAGACCCGTAGAACGTCGCAAACAGCGGACCGAGGAAGATGCCGACTTTCGCCCGCCGCTCCTCGAACAGGTCCCCAAGCGACTGCAGAATCGGCGCGAGGATGAGGACCCGAACGAGCGACGACGGGACCAGCACCGCCAGCGCGAGACTCCCAAACGAGAGGGCCACCAGCAGATACCGGTAGGCCGCGACGGCGTCGGTCGCCACGGCCGCCGGCATCCGGTGTAAGGCGAGTCGCTCGATGAGGTCCGCGAGGCCGCTTTGCCGGGCGGCCTCGCCGATGAGGATACCCACGACGACCAGCCACGTCGCCGGCGACTGGAACCCCGTCAACGCGAGGTCGGCAGAAAATGTGACGCCGATGAGGCCGATACCGACCAGCGCGGTGAACCACGGCTTGACCGGCGCGCCCACCCACAGCGCGATACAGAAGAGCGCGATGGCGAGCATCCGGGCCGCACCGGTGGCAAGCGGCGCGAACCGGAGGACGGCCCCGGCTGCGAGTACCCCGACCGGCACGGAGAGCCACGACGGGTCGACATCGCGGATGACGGCTGCAGGACTTGCAGTTTCGTCCGACATTCTGGATACCAGACGACACACTGTCAAAGAGTATCAGCGTATCGGTCCCGAAAGACGCTGTCGGGCCGACTCCGTCGAGAAGGCGCCGTCTCCTCAGTCGCCGGTGACCGCGTTCGAGAGGTCCTTGTTTGCGTGTTCGCCCAGGTACGCCTCGATGACGTCGTTGTCGTTCTGTATCTCGTCGGGCGTCCCCTCGGCGATGAGACGGCCGTTGTTCAGTACCATGACCCGCTCGCTGACGCTCATCAGCGCGCGCATCACGTGGTCGATGAGGAAGACGGTCTTGCCCTCGTCTTTGATGTCGCCGATGAGGTCGACGATGTCCTCGGTTTCCTCGGGGTCGAGGCCGCCGGCGACCTCGTCGAAGAGGACGAGTTCCGGGTCGGTGGCCAGCACGCGAGCGATCTCGAGGCGTTTGAGCTGGCCGACGCTCAGTTCACCGGGGTCGCTGTACTGGATGTCCGCGAGGTCGACGAACTCGAGCATCTCCCTTGCGCGCTCGCGGACGTCGTCGAACTCCCGTCCGCCAAATTCCGCGCCGACGGCGACGTTCTCAAGCAGCGTCATGCTCTCGAACGGCCGGACGATCTGGTGTGTCTTCGCGAGGCCGCGGTGACAGATCTCGTGTGGGGCCTCGCCGGTTATCTCCTCGTCGTCGAAGAATACGCGTCCCTCCGTCGGTTCGTGGACGCCGGTGATAGTCCGAAACAGCGTCGACTTGCCGGCCCCGTTCGGTCCGATGAGTCCGATGGCCTCCCCGCGTTCGACCGAAAACGACACGTCGTCGATGGCCACTACGCCGCCGAACTTTTTGGTCAGGTTCTGCCCTTCGAGTAGCGTCATTGGGAAGTGATACCTTATCCACTCAAATAAACCTGCCCCTGTCACATCGTGACGGGGAAAACGCTTTGGCCCAGTTGTGTCAAAGAGTGGCTGTGACACTCAAGCAGATGTTCGATCCGTCGGCCGTAGCCGTCGTCGGCGCCTCGGCGACCGAGGGGAAGATAGGCTACGAGGCGATGGCGAACGCGACGCAGTTCGACAGACCAGTGTATCCAGTCAACCCGTCCGGCGAAGGGACGCTGTTCGGAGAGGCCTTCGTCCCGTCAGTGGGCGATATCGACGACGACGTCGACCTCGCGCTCTGTTGTGTCCCCGGCCCGGCGACCCCGGACGTCATCGAGGAGTGTGGCGAGGCCGGCATCGGGGCGGCGGTGATCTACGCCGGCGGCTTCGCGGAGGCGGGCGAGGACGGCGAGCGGCTCCAGCGGGCGGTGGTCGAGGCAGCCGAGGAGTACGGTATCTCGGTGCTCGGGCCGAACACGAGCGGCTTCGTCGTCCCCCGAACGAACCTCCTGTGTTCGTTCGCCAGCGGGGCCGAGAAGCTCCCGGCGGGGAACACCGCCGTCGTCGCCCAAAGCGGCGGCGTCGCACACGCGCTTGCCTTCCAGTCCCGCAGGCAGGGACGCGGGGTCTCCGCCATGGTCGGCCTCGGAAACCGCGCGAACGTCGGGTTCACCGAGCTCATCGAACACTTCGACGGCGACGAGGGGACCGACGCCATCGTGCTCCACGTCGAGGGGACGGACGACGGACGCGCCTTACTGGAGGCCTGTCGCGAAAGCGAGACGCCCGTCATCGCCTACAAGGTCGGGCAGTCGGACGTCGGTGACTTCGCGGAGTCACACACCGGCGCGCTCACCGGCGACCACGAGCTGTACATCGCCGGGTTCGCGCAGTACGGTGTCCCCACCGTGGACGCGACGGACGACTTACTCGACGCCGCCGCGGCGCTCGGTGGCTCGCCCGAACCGGACGGCCCGAACGTCGGCGTCGTCACCGCGCAGGCGGGCCCGGGTATCATCATCACCGACCGCATCCAGCGTGGCGGCGGCCAGCTCCCCGAGCTCACCGCCGAGACACGGAGCCGGGTCGACGAGCTCCTCCCGGGCGTCACCTACACCGGCAACCCGGTCGACACCGGTCGTCCGATGCCGGCCTTTGGCGATGTCGTCACGGCCGTCGCCGAGGACGACAACACCGACATCGTGCTGGTCTATGAGCTGTTCGAGCAGGCGATGGGCTTTCCCGTCGACGCGCTCGACGGCCTCGCCGAGCGTGTCGACAAGCCAGTCCTGTTTGCCACCGACGGCATCGAGGAGGACATGGCCGAGGATATGGCGGCGCTGGCAGACGCTGGCGTCCCGGTGTTCGAGACGCCGGAGCGGGCGGGCGACGCCGCGGCGGTCCTCGCTCGCTACGCCGAGTTGCAGGGCCACACCGAGGGTCTGGAGGGGGTCGCCCATGACTGACGGTCCCATCGCGGCCGCACGCGCCGACGGGCGACGCACGCTGACCGAAGCCGAGGGAAAGCGGCTGCTCGCGGACGCGGGGCTGGACACGCCGCCGTTTGCGGTGTGTGCGACCGCGGCGGAGGCCGTCGAGGCCGGCGCGGACATCGGCTATCCCGTCGTCGTGAAAGTCTCCTCGCCGTCGGTCACCCACAAGAGCGAGTGGGCCGACGGCGCGGGAGTCGCTGTCGGCATGGAGTCGGCCGACGACGTGCGTGCCGCAGCCGAGCGCATCTTCGACGCGGCCACCGAGCGGGACATCGACGCGGACGTCCTCGTCGAGGCGGCGATGGACCTAGACGCCGGCACCGAGATACTCGTCGGCGGGTTGCGTGACCCCTCGTTCGGTCCGGTCGTGGTCACGGGGCTGGGCGGCGTGTTCTCGGAGGTGTTCGCGGATACGAGCCATCGGATCGCGCCTGTCACCCGCGCCGAGGCGCGGGCGGCCATCGCGGAACTGCAGGTCGCGGACCTGCTGGCCGGGTATCGCGGGAGCGACGCGGCCGACCTGGACGCGCTCGCGGACGTGGTCGTGACCGTGGGCGACCTCGTGGCCGACCACCCCATCGCGGAACTCGACCTCAACCCGGTGCTTGCGTCATCAGACGGAGCCGTGGCGCTGGACGCGCTCGTCGTCCTCGAAGAGACGGAGGCGGACCGATGAGCTTCGAGCGGACGTGGACCGTGCGGTTCTCCGATTCCGACCCGTTCGGCATCGCTCACTACCCGCGTATCGTCGACGCCCTCCACGAGACGTCGGACATATTCATGGAAGAGATAGGGTTCCCGTTCTGGGAGAACGCCCTGGACCGCGGCTTCGGTCTCCCGCTCGTCGAGATGGACTTCGAGTTCCACTCGCCCGTGGAGGCCGGCGACGAGGTGACAATCGCGCTGACGCCGGTGGTGGGCGACAGGAGCGTCCGGTTCGAGTACACCGCGACGTGTGACGGGACGGTCGCCTTCGAGGGATACGAGCAGCGGGTGTGTGCCGAACACGGCGGCGGCGGCGCGATCGAGGTACCGGACGACCTGCGTGATGCGTTAGCTGCATACACCGAGGGATGACTGGCACGGTTGAAACTGTGCTTTCGGGGTAGCGAAGCGTTTTTATCGATTCCACAATATTGTATGGGTATGGCGGAGTTCGAAAACCCATACGCAGCGGAAGACCCGTTTGTAGAAGCACACTTCGACTGCCTGGACTGTGGCGGGAAGCTCTGGGAGTACGCCATTCAGCGACAGATGGTGTGTGAGGACTGTCGGTCGCTGTTTGCCTCCGGTGACGTCTTCGAGGTACAGGCGTAACGCCCGAATCGGACTGGAGTGACTCGTAGCGCCAGACCCCGGGCTTAGAGGGATGTCTGTGCGCCTCGAAACGCCGTTCTAGACGCTTTCAGGCTCTCTACCCGGCGTCTGTCCAATACACTTATCATGCTGGTGTGTCAATGACTTCCTAGACCATGGCCCAGACAGAGCCAGACGAACAGGAGCTTGAGGAACAGCTCGAGTTGAGTTCCGACACACGGGGTCTCCTCGAACGGCACAACCTCCGCCCGCTGTGGGAGGTCGAGGACGACTTCGGAAACACGATCGACGACCTGGAGGCGGACATCTGGAAGTGGGAGGACATCCAGGCCGCCATCGACGGCGTCGAAGACGACGTCCCGATCAACGACCTGCCGCCCGGCTTCCAGCGCCGCGTGGCGGTCCCGATCAACGCCTCGTTCGGGAACGCGATCTCGAACACCATCTACGTCGGCGTCCAGACCGTCTCGCCCGGTGAGACAGCGCCGTCACACCGCCACGGCGCGAACGCGCTGCGGTTCTCCATCGACGGCAGCGAGGACATGAAGACCATCGTCGCGGGTGAGGAGTTCCCGATGAAGGACAACGACCTCATCACGACGCCCCAGTGGGAGTGGCACGACCACGTCAACGACTCCGACGAGACGGCGGCCTGGCTCGACGTGCTCGACCTGCCGCTCGTGCTCGATTCCCTGAACGCCCGGAACACGTTCGAGAACCACGAGCTCGAACGCCAGCCGGTCACCAAGACCCAGGGGTACTGGGAGTCCCAGTACGGCCAGGGCCGCCCCGAGGCGGACAAGAAAGACAAGGGCATCCCCGGCCCGTTCGAGGGCATCCGGGAGGCGACGCCGCCCCACCGGTTCAAGTGGTCCGAGATGCTCCAGGCGCTCCGCCAGCGGGCCGAAAACGACGAGCCTGACCCCTACGACGGCTACAGCCTCTCGTATGTCAACCCCGCGACCGGCTCGCCGCCGCTGTTCCCGACGATGTCGTTTCGCGCACAGCTGTTACAGGAGGCGACGGACGCACACTTCCACAACACGACGGAAGTGTACTTCGTCGTCGAGGGCGAGGGCGCGACCCACGTCGACGGCGAGGCCATGGAGTGGGCCGAGCGGGACATCTTCGTCGTCCCGCCGGACGCGACCCACCACCACGAGCCCGACAACGGCGAGGCCATCCTGCTCGGCATGACCGACCGGCCGGTGTTCGAAGCGATGAACTTCTACGCCGAAGCCAGCCCGTCGTCGTAACGGCTGGACCGCCCGTCAGTCGGGACTCGGTCCCAACCTTTTGCTTCTGCCGCCTGGAGATATCTCCGTAATAACGGGAATCTTTATAATCTATCATCTATATCGATACACACAGCATGGTAAGCGACGACAGCCCAGTCACGCGTCGGTCGTACCTCAAAGCAACCGCCGGCACTGCCGCGGTCGCCAGCCTCGCTGGCTGTGCGTTCGGTGGCGGCGGGAGCGGTGACGACACACTGACCATCGCCGGAACGGTTCCGGAGACGGGGCAGTTCTCCTCTCTCGGGGAGGACCTCCGACGCGGCTACGAGCTCGGCCAGGCCAGGATGAGCGAGCAACTCGACCGCGACGTCGAGCTCATCCTCCAGGACGACGAGAGCGACGCGCAGACGCTTCGGCAGAACCTCCAGCAGATGACCAGCAACAACGACGTCAACATGATCTGGGGGAGCTTCTCCAGCCTGCTGGTCACCGCCGGAAGCGCCTTCGCCGAGAACCAGAACCTCCCGTTTCTCGGCATCGCGTTCGCTTACGAGGAGCCACACCGGAACGACAACTACGAGTGGACATACTCGCCGTTCCCGAAGTCCCGCGACGTCGCCCGGTCCACGCTCGGGACACTGGACCTCATCCCCGAGGAGGAGCGACCGAGCCGCATCGGTATCTGGGAGCCAAACTCCGGGTGGGGCAAGGAACAGGCCGACTACTGGGAGAACCGCCTGGGCGAGGAGGGGTACGACATCGTCCTGCGCGAGACGTTCGAAATCGGCTCACAGGACTTCTCGACGCTTATCAGTCAGTCACAGAGTGCCGACGTGGAAGTGTTGCTGTCGAACCCGACGCCGGGCGGCGGCATCACGGCGGTCAACCAGATGCAGTCGAACAACTGGTCGCCCAAGATGTTCAAGTTCGTCCGCGGGGCGGACCCGTCCGCGTGGTGGTCGGCGCTCGAGGACGCGGGCGCGTACGCGCTTATGTGCCCCGGATGGGTCCCCGGCCTGACGGGTAACGGCAACCAGCGCCTCCGGGAGTCCTACATGAGCGAGTACGACACGGAAAGCGAGTACATGCCGGTCAACGTCGGCGGCTCGTACAACCTCACGCAGGTCGCCCTGCAGGCCGTCCAGGCCGCCGGGTCCATCGAGGCCGGCGACATCCAAGGCGCGCTCCGCAGCGAGACGTTCCAGACGGTCATCGGCGAGTTCGGCTTCGAGGACAACGGCCTCCCCGCCGAAGGTGAGCTGACGGCACCGACCGGGCAGTGGTGGGACGGCGCGCAGCGACTGGCCTACCCCGACACTGACTCCGAGCGCTCCCTCGACTTCCGGTACCCCATCCCACCGTGGAGTGAGCGCTAGATACCCATGGTAGCAGGCGAACTCATCTCGCAGTCGATTGTCAACGGGATACTCCTGGGCGGCATCTACGCCGTCGCAGCGCTTGGCCTGTCGCTCGTGTTCGGTATCATGGACATCGTGAACCTCGCTCACGGCCACATGCTGATGGTCGGGGCGTACGTCGCGATCCTCGTGTTCGCGGCGACGGGCGTCACGCCGCTAGTCGGGATGTTCATCGCGATGGGGCTGCTGTTTGCCCTCGGTGTCGTCCTCCAGAAGGTGCTGCTGAAACACGTCGTCGGCGAGGGCATCGAACAGCCCATCATCGTGCTGTTCGGGCTCGCGCTGATACTCCAGAACATCGGGCAGCTGGTGCTTGGCGGTGACGCCCGGACGGCGGACCTCGGCATCCCCGGCGACGGCATCGACCTCGGGTTTGCGTTCCTCTCCCTGCCACGGACAGTGACGTTCGTCGTCGCCGTCGTGCTCATCGCTGCGACGTGGGCGTTCCTCCAGTACACCAGGACGGGACAGGCCATCCGTGCGACCGCCCAGAACAGGACAGCGGCCCGCTACATGGGTATCGATACCGACCGAATCTACGTCCTCACGCTCGGCATCGGGACGGCGCTGGCCGGTGCGGCCGGTGCACTGCTCTCGATGCTGTTCCCGATAAACCCCTTCGTCGGCTGGTCGTACCTGCTGAAGGCCTTCGCCGTCGTGGTGCTGGGCGGCGTCGGGAGCATCCTCGGAACCCTCGTGGGCGGCGTCATCCTCGGGGTCTCCGAGAACCTCGGTGCGCTGTATCTCGGTGGCGGCTACCGAAACGTCGTGAGCCTGCTCATCTTCCTCGGTGTGTTGCTGCTCAAGCCCGAGGGACTGTTCGGCAGCGGTGGTGGTGGCGAATGAGCTTGCTCGAACGTCACCCCGAGGAATCGCTGCTCGCAAACCGCCGCCTCCAGGTCATACTCGGCGTGGTCGTGCTGGCACTCCTGTCGGTCCCGTTCGTGACGACCGACTCGCTGACCGGGCTCATACTCACGGGGCTCGTGTTCGTGATGCTCGGCGTCTCGTGGAACCTGCTTGCGGGGTACGCCGGCCAGATCTCACTGGGTCACGCCGCCTTCTTCGGCATGGGCGCGTTCATCGCCGCGTGGTTGACCACGCCCACCGCAGCGGGCTTTCCCGCATCGATACAGCTCCCCATACTGGCCGCGGTCGTCCTCGGCGGCGTGGCGGCTGCGCTGATCGCGCTGGTGCTCGGGCCGGTTCTCTTCCGGCTCAGCGGGCACTACTTCGCCATCGGGACCCTCGCGCTGGCGGCGGTCATCGAGCTGGTGATGCTGGACCAGCGGTCGCTGACCGGCGGCTCGACGGGGTACTACGTGCAGGGCGACCTCGGCCTCAACGAGTTCGTCAGCCACGGGGACGTGATGTTCCTCCTGACGCTGGTCGCGACGTTTCTCACCATCGCCGTGACCTACCGCATCGTCACTGGCGCGGGCGGGCTGGCGATGAAGGCCATCCACGACGACGAGGACGCCGCGTCCAGTCTCGGCGTCAACCCGCTGAAGTACAAGATGTACGCGTTCGTCGTCTCGTCGTTTTTCGCCGGGCTGGCGGGTGGCCTGTACGGCCACTACACGCTGTACATCAACCCGCAGTCGACGCTCGCGGTGACCTGGACCATCGATTCGCTGGTCATCGTCATCCTCGGCGGGATGGGGACGTTCGCCGGGCCGGTCCTCGGCGCGGGGCTCTTTCTCCTGCTCGATACCGGGCTGGCCGCTATCGTCGGGAGCGTCGCGACGACCGTCGAGGGCGCGCTCATCATCCTGTTTATCATCTATCTCCCACAGGGCCTGTACGGCCTCGCACAGGATTACCTCGTCACCGATGTCGCCACGGACGGGGCGGCGGACGCCCCCCACTCCACTGACGTGACACCGGACGGGGACCCCGACGTCGTCACCGACGAGGACTGACCGGCTCCCCGGCCGTTTCACTTCGAGTCCACAAAACGAGTCGCGGTCTCTCACTGACTCAAACGGTTTGTCGTCGTCCCGTATCGGCCGCGAGGTCGAACGCTGACTACACCTCAGGCCCCGAGGTACGACTCTGCGACGCGCTCGTCCTCCGCGAGTTCCGCGGCCGTTCCCGACAGGGTCATCTTCCCCGTTTTGATGACGTAGCCGCGGTCGGCCACCCGCAACGCGTTGTAGATGTCCTGTTCGACCAGCAACACCGTCGTCCCCTGCTCGTTGATGCGCTCGATGGCCTCGAACACGTCGTCGACCAGCACGGGCGCGAGACCGAGACTCGCCTCGTCGAGCAACAGCAGGTCGGGGTCGCTCATCAGCCCGCGACCGATGGCGAGCATCTGCTGTTCACCGCCCGAGAGCGTCCCCGCCCGCTGGTCGGCTCGCTCCTCCAGCCGGGGGAATATCTCGTACACCTCCGCCAGTTGGTCCTCCATCTTGCTACGGTCGACGTACGCCCCGAGTTCGAGGTTCTCCCGGATGCTGCTGTCCGTGAATATCTCCCGGCCTTCCGGGACGTGCGCGATGCCCTTCTCGACAACCTCTTCGAAGGGTGTCCCGCCGATGTTCTCGCCTTTGTACCGGACTTCCCCGGCGGTCGGCGTCAGGTCGCCACAGATACTCTTGAGCGTGGTCGTCTTGCCCGCGCCGTTCGCGCCCAGTAGCGCGACTGTCTCGCCGCGCTCGACGGAGAAGCTGATGTCCCACAGCACCTGTACGTTCCCGTACGACACATCTATCGAGTCGACTTCGAGGAGTGCCATCGATTATCATGTGGTTTGTCGCCGCTTTTCTTAAGCCTACCCCTCTCTGGGACGGGTCGGCGTGGCCACTGGCGAGCGTTCGGAACCGCAGAGAAGTGGAATGAGTGACTGCGGTCAGACTGCCCTACTCCTGACCGCCCTTCTGTACGTCGGCTTCGGCGTAGCTCACGTCGCGCTCGGTGACGTCGACGGTCATCGACCCGACGGACTCGATCTCCGCGTCGATGGTGTCGCCGTCCGAGAGCTCGCTGACGCCCTCGGGCGTCCCGGTGGTGATGACGTCGCCCGTCTCCAGCGTGGCCCCGAGCGAGGCGTACTGTACGATATCGGCACACGTATAGACCATGTCGCCGGTGTTCTCGTACTGTCGGCGCTCGCCGTTGAGTTCCAGTTCCATCTGGAGGTCCTGGGGGTCGTCTATCTCGTCGGCCGTCGTCACGCAGGGGCCGATGACGGTGAAGGTGTCGTAGGACTTCCGGTTCGACCGGTCCTGGTCCCCGCGCAGCGAGATGTCGAGCAGGATGGTGTAGCCGAAGATGTGGTCCCATGCCTCTTCGGCGGGGACGTCCTTGATGTCGCCCTCCATGACGAACGCGAGTTCGACCTCGTGGTCGGTCCGCCGGTCGGTAAAGGGAAGCTCGATACCGTGGTCCGGACCGACGACGCTGGAGGGGGCCTTTAGGAAGTAACCCTTGTCCTTGATGGAGAACCACTCCTCGGTGGTGATGTCGCGGTCGGACAGCGCCTCCTCGATGTGGTTCTCGTAGTTCAGCGGCGCGGCGATGACCTTCCCGGGCCGGCCCACGGGCGAGCCGACCTCCACGTCGGCCACGTCGTGGTCGGCGTCAGCGTCCGCGTACTCGCTTGCGTCGTACTCCCCGTCGATGTACTCGACCAGCGGGTCGTCGGCGTCGATGCCGAGCCGTTCGTTCAGCGCGATGATGCCGGAGCCGTCGTCTGTGAGCAGACCGAGCTGGTCGTCGTCGTAGCGGACGAATCGCATAGACGAATCATCGTCCGAGACCATGATAAAAGATGCCTTTCTCTCCGGTCGGCGAAGAGCTGCGGCGAGAGCGGCCCGCCGCGGACCACTCAGAAGTGCGAGTCCGTCCGCGTCAGCTCGACGTCGGCGGCCACGTCCTCCGCGAAGTGCTCGGCCAGCGACTCGAGGCTCCACCCGTCGGGTTCGACCCCGACGGCGGCCATCGACGGGTCCGAGAGCACGCCGACGCGGTCCCCGCCCGCGTAGAGCGTACATCCGGTCACGTCCTCGGCCGCCTCGCTCGCGAGGTAGGCGACCATCGGCGCCACCTTCTCCGGGGGCATCTCCTCGCGCGTGTACGGGCGGTGTTCCTCGGGGACCGTCTCGGTCATCCGCGTGTACCCGTTGGGAACTAGGGCGTTGACCCGCACGTCCGAGCGGTGCATCTCCGTTGACACCGACCGGACCATCCCGAGGACGCCGGCCTTCGCGGCGGCGTAGTTCGCCTGTCCGAGGTTCCCGCGAGCGGCCCCCGCGCTGACCGCGAGATAGGAGCGCTGGCGGTCGAACCCCCCGTCTTCGCTCGCGTCTCGCCAGTGGCGACACGCCGCCCGGAGGGGGGCAAACTGGCCGGTGAGGTTCGTCTCGACCACGGCCGCCCAGTCTTCCGGGTCGAGTTTGTAGCTCATGCCGTCCCGGAGGATGCCCGCGAAGTTCGCGACGAAATCGAGGCGGCCGTGTTCCGCGACGGTCTCCTCTATGAGTCGCTCGGCGTCGTCGAAGTCACACACGTCACAGTGATGGGCCGTCGCCTCGCCGCCGGCCTCGCGGATGTCCGACGCGACTCGCTCGGGGACCGAGGGGTCGCTCCCCTCGCCGGTGACGGACGTGCCGCGGTCGGCCACCACGACCGTCGCGCCGCGGTTGGCCAGCCCGCGTGCCGCCGCTTCCCCGAGGCCGTTCCCGCCGCCGGCGACGACACAGACAGTGCCGTCCATCCTTTCAGAACGGGAACTCGCGGTCGTCGTGCTGGAGCGATATCCACTTCTTTTCGGTGACCCCGTCGAGGAAGTCGTCGCTGTTGTAGCCGCCGACCCCCGACGCGCCCGTCCCGCCGAATGGCACGTGGGCCTCGTCGTTGATCGGCTGGTCGTTGACGTGGACCATCCCCGTCTCCAGTCGCTGGGCGATGCGCTTGCCCGCGCCCACGTCGCCGGCGTGGACCGACCCCGACAGGCCGTACTCGGTGTCGTTGGCTATCTCGACGGCCTCGTCGACATCGGAGAACGGGATGACTGGGACGACCGGGCCGAAGTGCTCGTTGCACGCCGCCGCCATATCGTTTGTCACGTCCGAGAGGACGGTCGGTTCGACGACGAGCGAGTCCTCGACCCCGTCCACCTCGACGGTGTCGCCGCCGGTCTCCAGCGTCGCGCCGGCCTCGACGGTTCGCTCGATGTAGTCCAGTATCTGGTCGCGCTGTGACTCGTCGATGATGGGACCGACGACGACGTGGTCGTGGGCGCTCCCGGCCGGCAGGGCCGACGCTCGCTCGGTCATCCGCTCGACGTACTCGTCGTAGATGTCCTCGTGGACGAGATGGCGGTTGATGGAGATACAGACCTGTCCCTGATGGGCAAAGGAGCCGAACACGCCCGCGTCGACCGCCTGGTCGAGGTCGGCGTCGGCCGTGACGACGTGGGCGTTGTTCCCGCCAAGCTCCATCGCGGCCTCGGCGAGGTTCTCCCCGGCCGCGGCGGCGACGCGCCGACCGACCTCGGTCGACCCGGTAAAGGCGACCACGTCGCTCTCGTCGTGGCCGGCGACGGCGTCACCGATGTCGGACCCGCGCCCGGTGACGACGTTGATGACACCGTCGGGAAAGCCCGCGTCCTCGAACAGCCGAGCGAACAACAGCCCGCCCACGACCGGCGTGTTGCTGGCAGGCTTTACCACCACGGTGTTGCCCGCGGCGACGGCTGGGGCGATGGCTCGCGCCGAGAGGTTCAGCGGGAAGTTCCACGGCGAGATAACCGTCACGACACCCTTTGGCTCGCGCTGGACGATGTTTTCCTTCCCGGGGATGTTCGAGGCGGCGTGTTCCCCTTTCATCCGCCGGGGCAGGGTCGCGGCCTCGGCGACCTGGTCGGTCGCGAGGTGGAGGGAGGTCTCGCCCATGCCCTCTATCTGGCCGGCTTCTGCGGCCAGTAGCTCGACTATCTCCTCGCTGTGTTCGTCCATCGTCCCCAGGAGGTTCCGGACGAGTTCCTCGCGACGGGCCGGCGGTGTCTGGCCCCACTCTGTCTGTGCTTTGGCCGCCGCTTCGTACGCCGCGTCCACGTCCGCCTCGTTGCCGCGGGGCACTTCGGTCACCGTCTCGCGCGTCGAGGGGTCCGCTACCGCCATGGTCTCGCCGCTGTCGCTCCCGCGCCACTCACCGCCGATGTAGTGGCCGCTCCAGTCGGCGTCGATGCTGTACCGTGACAGGCTATCCTGTGCCATACAACAACATGCCGCGAAGCGACTATGAAGGTTTGGTGACACCGGTGTTATCGGCACGGTCCGTCGGCCCGCGGGGAATCCCAGCCGCCCGTCAGTCAGCGGTCGGGCCCGGCGATAGCCGCGTCGAGCGCCTCTATCGGCGTCGGCGGTTCGTCGCGGTCGACGCCAGCGAAGGTCCCGTCAGTCTCGACGTCGAGGTCGGACAGTTGGGTCCGACACGACGCGCCGGGCGCGACGACGGCCTCCGCCTCGCTCCCGTCTACCTGCCCTTCGAGCGTGTCTCCGATAGCCATACTCATCGCGTGGTGTTCGCTCTCGTAGCCGAAACTGCCGGCCATGCCACAACAGCCAGAGTCGAGCGGGTCGACCTCGTAGCCGGCCCGCCGCAGGACACCGACCGCGTGGTGATCCTTTTTCGTCGCCTTCTGGTGACAGTGCCCGTGATAGGCCAGGGAGTGCCCGGGGGCGTCGACCGTCAGCCCGTCGTCCAGGCGGAACGTATCCAGATACTCACAGACCCCATAGCTGTTGGCCGCAAGCGACGCCGCCGCGTCGCCGTCGAGCAGGTCCAGATAGTCCGACTGGAGCATCACCGCGTCGCTGGGTTCCACGACCACGACGTCCCACCCGTCTTCGACGCGCGGGGCCAGCGCCTCGACTGCCTCCGTGGCCGTCTCGCGGGTGGCGTCGACGAACCCCTTCGAGTACGACGGCCGCCCGCTGTCGGTCACTTCGGCCAGCTCGACGTGCACGTTCGCCGCTTCGAGGACCCGGACCGCGGCCTTCCCGACCTCGGGGTGGCTGAAGTTCGTGTACGTGTCGGGGAACAGGACGGCCTTTCGGTCGGCTTCGCTCTCCGGAACCCCCGGACCGCGCGCCGCGAACCAGTCCTGTAAGCTCTCCCGCTCGAAGGTCGGGAGCGAACGCTCGCTGGCGATGCCGAGCGTCTTCTCCATGAGCGTTCGTGCGCCCGGGAGCTTCGGCCCGATGTTCGAGAGCGGGGCCAGCGCGCTCCCGACGCGGGCGAGCGTGTCGACGTTGGCGAACACCCGTTCACGGAGCCCGGCGCCGTGTTCCTGGTGGTGGGCGTGTTCAACTTCGACTTTGAGCTTCGCCATGTCCACCTCGCTCGGGCAGTCGTGGGCACACCCCTTGCAACCGATACAGAGGTCCATCACCTCGCTGACGAACTCGTCGTCGGTCGGGTCGTCGGGAAGGTCACCGCTCATCGCCTGGCGGAGCATGTTCGCGCGGCCCCGGGTCGACGTGACCTCCTCGTCAGCCGCCCGGAACGTCGGGCACATCACGCCGCCCTCGGACTGCTGGGTGCGACAGCCGCCACAGCCGTGACAGAGCTCGACCATCCCCTGCATGCCGTTCTCGTTGTCCCAGGAAAGGGCCGAGTCGAAGCCGGCGTCGAACTCGTAGTCGGGGTCGAACCGCAGGTTCTCCGTCATCGAGACGTCCCCACAGACCTGCCCGGGGTTGAGCAGCCAGTCGGGGTCGAAAGCCGTCTTCAGGTCCCGGAAGGCCTCCCAGAGCCGCTCGCCGTACAGTTTCCGGTTCCACTGCGTGCGGGCGCGGCCGTCGCCGTGTTCGCCCGACACCGACCCGCCGTACTCGACGACGAGGTCGGTGATGGCCTCGCCGATGCGCTCCATCGCGTCGAGGTCGGGCTGTGACTTCGTGTTCACCAGCGGGCGGACGTGTAACACGCCCGGGCCAGCGTGCGCGTAGAACGCGGCGAACGTGTCGTTCGCTTCGAGCACGTCCTGGAACTCGCTGACGAACTCCGGGAGGTGTTCCGGCGGGATGGCGCAGTCTTCGAGGAAACTGATGTGTTTCTCGTCGCTCGTCCGGCCAAGCAGGATGGGTAGCCCCGACTTGCGGAGCTTCCAGATTTCCTTGCGCTCGTCGGCATCGTAGGCCTCCAGCGCGTCGAACGCGTAGCGGTCGGTGTCCGTAGCCGCCTCGTCCCCGCCGTCGGGGAGGCGGTCGGCCAGCAGCCCCGCGACCTGCTCGCGGCCGTGGTCGTCATCTTCGGCGTAGAACTCCACCAGCAGCGCGGCCCGCGTCCGGTCCGGGAGCCGCGCCACTACGTCGGCAAACTCCGTCGTGTCGGCCGCGAGGTCGATGAGTACGTCGTCGATGAGCTCGACCGCCGCCGGGTCGTGGTCGAGGACGTGTTGGACGTCGCTGACGGCCTCCACGACGCTGTCGTAGGTCAGCAGGGCGACCGACTTGGTCTCGGGGAGCGGTTCGAGCGAGACGGTCGCCTCGGTGACGACGGCCAGCGTCCCTTCGCTGCCGGCGAGCAACCGGGCGAGGTTGACCGTCCCTGCCTCGCCGTACTCACCCTCGTACTCGGCGACCAGTCGGTCGAGATTGTAGCCGGAGACGTTGCGCTTGAGTTCGGGGTAGCGGTCGTCTATCTCCCCGGCGTGGTCGTCGAGTAGCGTCAGGACGCCCGCCGCGATTCGGGCTTCGAGGTCGTCGCTTTCTGGGTCGGCGCGCTCTCTGAGAGTGTCGACCGACACCTCGCCGAACGTGGTGACGGTGCCGTCCGCGAGGACGACCTCGCACTCCTCGACGTAGTGGTCGGTCTTCTCGTAGACGAGCGAGTGGGCGCCCGTCGAGTTGTTCCCGATGGCACCGCCGATGGCACTCCGATTGCCCGCCGCCGGGTCCGGGCCGAAGGTAAGGCCGTGTTCGGCGGCCCGGTCGTTCAGGTCCGCAAGCACCGTCCCAGCCTGGACACGCGCCTCCCGGCCCGCGGAGTCCAGCGACACGACGGCGTCCATGTGTCGCGTGAAATCCAGGACGACCGCCTCGTTGACGGTCTGGCCCGCGAGACTCGTCCCGCCGCCCCGCGGGAGGACCGGAATCTCCCGCTCGGAGCAGTACGAGACGACGCTTGCCACATCGGCCGTCGAGGTGGGAAAGACCACACCGATGGGCGTCACCTCGTAGGCGCTGGCGTCCGTCGCGTACAGCTGGCGGGTGTAGGTGTCGAACCGGACGTCGCCGTCGACTCTGGACTCGAGGTCGGAGACGAGACCCGGACGCGCTACCGCCCCCCCGACGTAGTCGTAGTCCGCTCTGGCGTCGCTGGCGGTGGGGGCGAGTTGTGTACCGCCGTCCGTGGCGGTGGGGCTATCGTCGTCGCTCATGTGGGTTGACCTGTGTGAACCAGTCACTTAATCCCCCCGTTGTCAGTCCGCCTGAGAGAGTCTGTACCGCCCTTCTTCTATCGGTTCCGTGACAATATCCGCGGAGCGGTTACAAACGTCAGACAGCTAGTCGACCCCGGTCTGCCCACCGGTTTCGACGCGCCGGAGTACGGCCGCCGACTGTCCCCGTACCCGAATCCGAACTCTGTTTCGACGGCCGGTACTGACAGGCTCGCTGTCGCGACTGTCCGCTACTACGTCGACGGGCACGGTAGTAGCCAACGCCAACATTCTGTATAGCTGTATATGGTTTATAGATTTTTATGTCCCGAGGACATATTCTGCTGTTGGTTGTGTTGACTGGTGGAGTCACAACATCCAACAGAACTATTTGATATGCAACTGTATCCCCGAGCATGCCGAAATCGGCCGATTTAGCTGCGGATACCCCACGGGACTCGACCGCCTGGACGCTGCTGGACCGCGACGGGCTCGTCGACGCCTACTGGGACCTCGTTGCACCCGCCATGCGGGCCGACGGACTCGACCCCGAGACGGAGCAGCCGACCTACGAATGGCTCAACGAACACGGCTTCCGAACCCTCCTCTATACGCTCCAGGAGCACCACGACACGACGTTCTCGGCGTTCTGGCGCAAGGACCTGGGGCTGGATCCCGCCGGCTTCGACTGGCAGATCGACGACGGCGCTACCGTCGACGCCTTCGAACGGTATCTCGACCGCCAGCAACAGCGCAAATCCTGGAGTGAGTCCACTGTCGACGCTCACCGGAGTCGCCTCGCCCGCTACGGGCGCGCCTACGCCGCCGTCAACGACACCGACGACCTCCTCTCTCCGGTCGCCCGGGATTCCGACGTTCCGGCCCACGAGGCTGTCGACGCCTGCTGGGCGACCTTCGACGCGCTGGATACGGAGGTCGCTCGCGAGACGCTTCGGCGCATCTACATCACCGTCTCCGACTGGTACACCACGCTCGTCAGCCGCCGCGAGGCGGCGCTGAACCCGACCGACGGGCTCGACTACAACTGGACCGGCGACGACACGACCGCAAACCCCCCGCTGGCCCCGGAACACGTCGCCGCGCTGTTCGGGGCCGCGACCGATACCAGAGAGCGGCTGCTCGTCGTCGCCCTGTGTGGGTGGGGCCTCCGTTCCGGCGAGGTCGCCGCACTCCACGTCGACCAGCTGGTCCTCGACGGCGACGGACCACACATCGAGTTCGAGAGCCGGAAGAACGGTCCCGGCTCAGTAGCGCTGATATACGGGCAGGACGTCGCCGAGCGGCGGATAGCGGAGCTCGACGCCGAAGCGTGGAACGGCTACCTGTTCCCATCGCCGCGGTCGGCGAGTGGCCACCGGACCGGGGGGACGATTCGCAACTGGTTTCGCGAGCTCACGGAGCGGGCGTCGCTCCCCGACGAAATCGACGGCCACCGCCCGGTCCCGCAGATGGCACGCCGGTTCTGGTACGACCGCTACTCCTCGACGGTCGAGGAACTGGTCGAACACCAGATACAGGAGATCGCCAAAGAGCAGGGGAGCGCATCGGCCGCCGTTGTCTGGGACGACTACCTCTCGGAGGACCGGCGGCGGGAACTACGGCGGGAGTTCATGCAGGAGAAGCTATCTAGTGCGTTTGAGCGCTAACGTCGGGGGAAAGCCGGCTTTGTGCCGGATTCGCTGTGAACCATCAGTATCGAACCCGCCGCTGAGTGTCCAGACGACCCCGGGTCCGGCGATGACGAGCGCTGGCTCGGCTACGTGTGTGACTCCACGAGTGACCGCAGTTGGCCTTCGGGCTTGACGCCGACGATCTCCTCTACCTGCGTGCCGTCGGCAAAGAGGACGAGCGTCGGCACGCCCCGGACGTTGTAGGCGCTTGCCAGTTGCTGGTTCGCGTCGACGTCGACTTTCGCGACGACCGCGTCGGTTTCGGCGGCAAGCCGCTCGACGACCGGTTCGAGCATCTTGCAGGGCCCACACCAGTCGGCGTAGAAGTCGACAAGTACCACGCCGTGTGTCGCTACGAGATCGTCGAGTTGCTCGCCGCCCGAGACGGCCACCGGTTCGTTGCCCGCTTCCACGTCGGTGTCCGCTGTAGTATCAGTTGCCATCACCGTCAGGTAGGGGCCGAGAGAATTTAACAGTTATGGGTATAAAGCACAATACTACACCAAGCGACCACGGCACCACCGTGTCCCTCGGAAAACGCGGCCTCAGCTCTGGGCCTGCGGCGGGGTCTCGGACCTGTCCTCGTACTTCTGTTCGAACTCACCGATGAGCTGGCCCATCTTGGCGTACCAGTCGTTGAGCATCCGCTGCATCTCGTCGGCGATTTTCGAGGGGTCCGTCGGTCGGTAGACGTGGTAGTAGCCGCCCTGATCGTAGTTTATCTGTTCTTTCTGGATGAAACCCGTCTGGAGCAGGCGCTGGACCGCCCGATAGGCGGTCGAGCGCTCGCGGTCGACGGCCTCGGCTACCTCGTCAACAGTGAGCGGTTCGTCGGCGTTGACAAGCGCCTGAAAGCACTCCTTGTCGAGCTGTTTGAGCCCGTGGAAACACTCCAGTAGCCCCTCACACTCCATATCCTGTTGCAGCTGTTCAGTCATCGAATCAGGCATTGGTATAGGCGTACAGAGGTGCTGTACCTGTAAAAAGATTTGTGTAGAGTTCGCACAATTGTGTGGGGACGCGCCTCAGGCCGGCGAGGACGCCTGTGACTCCTCGCGGAGGGCGGTGATGCTGCTGTGGACGACGGCCCCGCTGACCATGAGCGCGGCGCCGAGGATGAGCACCAGACTGACCGTGTTCAGGCCCTCAATGCCGTAGACGTTGCCTACCTCGCGGACCGCGACGGCGAGTGCGCCGCCCAGCAACATCAGTCCGAAGTACACCTTGATCTCGTCTTCGTCGACAATGCTGGTCGCGGCCGAACCGATCCGAGCGCCGAAGGCACTACCGCCCAACAGCGGCACCACGATCGAGAGGTCGACCCCGCCGTCCATCGCGTACAGGAAACTCCCCAGTCCGCCCGAGAAGACGATCTCGAAGAGGTCGGTCCCGACCGCGATGGGGACCGGGACGCCGATGAGGTAAAACAGCGCGGGCATGCGGATGAACCCGCCACCGACGCCCAGTAAGCCCGAGAGCAGTCCGGTGGCGAACGCGACGGCCAGTATGAGCCACAGCGAGACGCTGACGCCGCCGCGGAGCGACATCATCGGGGGCACGCGATAGGACTGTATCTTCTTCGCGATTTCCGGGATGTCGTCGGCGTCCGCCTCCGCGTCCGCCTCGTCGTGGTCGATGCCGCCGCCACTGTCGCCTTTGACGGCTTCGTAGGTGACGAACGCGCCGATACCGCCCAGCAGGAAGACGTAGGTGACACTGATGATGCTCCCGGCCAGCCCGAGCGACTCCAGATAGATGACGATCCGCTTGCCGGCCTCGATGCCGGCGGTCGTCCCGGCGATCATCAACACCCCGAGTTTGTAGTCGACCTGGCCCATGTCACGGTGTTTCAGCGTCGCGATGACGGAGGTCCCGAACACGAACGCGAGCCCGCTCCCGACGGCGACGCGGGTGGGATACCCCATCACCAGCAGCGCCGGGGTGACGAGAAAGGACCCGCCCATCCCGAAAAACCCAAACAGGACGCCGATGAGTAGCCCGAACCCGATGAACAGGAGGACCATCCCCAGACCGAGACCCAGTATCTCCATCCGTTACTCTCCTCGCAGTCGTTCGACCACGCGGTTTCCAACCACCCGTTCGACGGCACCGTAGCCGATGTAGAGGAGGACCGCTTCGAGCAGCACGGTCCCGACGAGCAACGCTGCGTCGACGCTGCCCGCGCCGCCGGCTGCGACCGCCGCCAGGTCTACCATCGATACGCCCTCCCAAGATTGTGGTATCGTGTGAATATCATACTTTTCTGCTCGTCCCCTCCTAGCCGGAGGGTACTGATAATGGTTTTGGGAGTTAGACACAATATTACTGCAGAGAATCCGACCGCTAACCCACCGGAATATCCGGATACGTTATCGGAATATCGGCCACCGGGCCGTAGTGATTACGACCGCCTTATTCGGGTGAAAGTAACTCGCGCGCGCTCCACGTCCAGTATGGGACCGGCGGTTGCCAGCACAGCAACAGGTGCGTCGGTCGGCTCTCGGGGCCGACGCCGCCAGTAGTATTGTTTATTGCAAACAATATTAACGGCGGGTCACGTACCCACGCGTATGAGGGCCATCTATGCGACAGACCTCTCGGCGGCCAGTGAAGCGGCGATAGCGTCGGAGACGTGTCTAGAGTGTCTCGGGCGCATCGGCGTCGACACCGTTCACCTGGTCACGGTCATCCCGTCGAACGTCCACGCCGGGATGGCGGGGATGAACTTCAGCGAGCGGCGCGAGCAGGCGCTGGCTCGCTATCAGAGCGTCATGGCGGACGCGGGGTTCGATACTGAGACACACGTCGTTCGGGGGACGCCCCACCGACGTGTCAACGGGCTCGCCGAGGCCGAGAAGGCGGATCTGACGGTCGTCGGCTCCCGCGGCCAGAGCCCGCTTGAGAACCGCGTCATCGGGTCGACCGCCCGGAACCTCGCGCGGACGACCGTGGTTCCGCTCCTGGTCAACCGCGTCGAACGCGGGGCTGACGACCCCGAAGTGCTCAGAGAACACCTGTTCCAGCGGGTGCTCTATGCGACCGACTTCTCCGGGAACGCCGAGCGCGCCTTCGACGCGTTCTCGTATCTGCGCCACGCCACGCAGGAAGCGACGCTCGTCCACGTCACGTCGCCCAAGGACCCGAGCGCGACAGACGGGGACCCGGCTGACAAGCTGGACGAGTTCGCCTCGACGCTCGGGCGGTGGGATATCGACACGACCGTCGAGGTCCGACAGGGCGACCCCGCCGAGGAGATTCTGGCAGTCGAGGACAGAGTGGCGCCGACGACGACCCTCGTCGGCTCTCGGGGCCGAAGCCGGATACGGCGGCTGTTGCTCGGCAGCGTCTCCGAGGACATCGTGGCCCGTGCGAGCGGGAACGTCTTCCTCGTCCCGCCGCCCCGAACCGCCTGAAAAGGGCCGTCACAACGAGCCGAGGGCGGTCATCGACCCGTATCCGAGGGCAAAGGAGAGTGCGAAAGAGCCGACCCAGGCGCCGACGGTGACAGTTATCTTCCGCGGGTCGACGGCTTCGCTACCGCCGACCGCGGCGCCGCTCCCGATGATGGCGCTGACGATAATGGCGTTGAACGACACCGGTACGCCCAGCAGGACGGCGAGCTGGGCGATGAGGAAACTCGGAACGAGGGCGGCGATGGACCGTCGCGGCCCCAGCGAGGAGTAGTCCTGTGAGAGTGACTTTATCATCCTGGGAGCGCCGGTCCAGGAACCGACGAGGATACCGAGGCCGCCGCCCGAGAGGACGACGGCCGGGGAGAGCATGCCCACGTCGTCGAGTAGCGGGAGCAGCGGCCCGACCGCCAGTCCGACCTGGCTCCCGCCGGCCGAGAACGCCACGAGCGAGCCCAGTGCCAGCAGGACGCGTCTGAGCCCGCCACTCTCGTCGCGGCGAACGTCCCAGTACACGGCGCCGGCGACGGCCAGTGCGACACCTGTAGAGAGGGCGGCTGTCGCCGCGATGCCATCGACGCCGAGCAGCCGCCGCCCGAGCGCCGTGAGCGAGCCCGGCTCGCCGCCGGGCCCGAGGGCGGCGAAATCGACGTTCGCGAGGACGACGCCGACGAGCGCGGCAAGCGCCGGGACGGTCAGCCGTTCGGGGGCGTCCGTCCGCGGCAACACGCTCGCGATACCGTAGGCGATGCCGCCGCCGACGACAGGCGTCAGCAGCCACAGGGTGCCTATCTGCTGGTACTTGGCCCACACCGGGGTCCCCCCCAGCGCCAGGCCGACGCCGATGACCGCACCGGTGACCGTGAAGGCCGTCGCGATGGGGTAGCCGGTGTAGATACCGACGGCCATGAGTCCGGCACCGACGAACAGGGCGACGATGACGCCCGCCGCCGGGAGGCTGACACCGCCGACGAGCCCGCGCCCGACGGCCTCCGAGACGTTCGCCCCTTGGGTCACTGCACCCGCGAGCCCGAAGATACCGACGACGAAGGCCGCACGCATCGTCGAGATGGCGTTGGCGCCGACGGCGGGCGCGAAGGGGGTCGCGCCGCTGGAGCCAGCACCGATGACCCACGACATGAACAGGCTGGCGATACCGGCGGTCAGAAAGAGCGCGATGACTGCAAGTTCCATTGGTTGTATGAGAGTGCAAACCGAGCGTTAGTCCGCGCCCGCGGGGGCGGCGTCGGCGCTACTCGTCCGGCTGCGCCACCAGCCCTGCAGGTACGCGCCGAGGAACATCCCCCCGAGCGCCCAGAGGATGGTGACGTTGCCGATACCGAGGCTGGCGTAGGCGGCCCCGGGACAGATGCCCGAGAGCCCCCAGCCGACGCCGAATATCCCGCCGCCGAGCAGCACGTTCCGGTCGAAGGACTTCAGCCGCCGCTCGAAGCGGTCGCCGGTCAGGGGCGCCCGGTCGAGCACCCGCGGCATGACGAAGAAGACGACGCCCGTCACCGCCGCGCCGCCGAACATCACAAACAGCAGGCCGAAGTCCTCGAACTGGAGGAAGTGCAACACGACCTCCGGGCGGGCCATGTGGCTGTAGGCGAGCCCGAACCCGAATAGCAGCCCGCCAAACAGGACGAGCGGGATGAAAAGCGGGTGTCGGTCCGTCGACGTCCCCGCCATCACGGCGTCACCCCCAGTGCGGCGACTATCTGTGCCGTCACGATAGCGGTGAGCAGAAAGGCCAGCACGCCCGCAATGGACGTTTTCGAGGCCGAGCCGACGCCACAGACGCCGTGGCCCGACGTGCAGCCTTTACCCACTCGGGTCCCGACGCCGACGAAGACGCCACCCACGAGCAGCCGCCACCACGAGACGTCGGTCGTCCACGCGCCGCCCTGGTAGACGACCGCGTACACCGCGGCCCCGAGGACGATACCGAGCGTGAACACGAGCCGCCAGTCCCGCGAGGCGACGTACCGCTGGAATCGGGACTGTCCGGAGACGTACGACAGCGTCGACTCGAGGAACGTGCTCGCGCCGGCGCTGATGCCGGTGCCGACGTAGATGACGGCCGCTCCGAGACCGACGAGCAGCCCGCCGACGGCGTACCGACTGATGCCGTTGGGGAACAGCTCGGCGGCCACCTGCAGCGGCACTGGGTCCGGTACCATCGCCGCTCAGTCACCCGCGAGCGATTCCTGGCTCGCTGCGCAGTTGTTGGGACCGAGTTCGAGCGTGAACGCCGCCTCGTCGTCGACGGTGTTCTGTCCGAGGTTCGTCGCGATGATTTCCTCGTAGTTGGCCGGCCGCGGCGGCATATCGGCAAGCACCGTTTCGACGAAGTCGTCTTTCTCCATCGTGAGCGCGTCCATCTCCTCGACGAGCTGGCCGATGGGTGCGGTGTAGGTGCCGTCGTCGGCGGGGACGGCCGAGTCGCTGAAGTGTGCGCCGCCGACGAGCGTGTCGTCGGGCAGCGTGAGCACGCGCTCTTGCAGCGAGTCGTACAGCATCCGGGCGGCGTCGGGTGCACCCTCGTCGCCCTCCTCGAGGTCGGGACGGGCGACACTCTCGATGAACAGCCCGTCGCCGGTAGCGAGCAGGCTGTCGTCGACGAGATACGAGGTCATCCCGGTCGTGTGGCCGGGCGTCGCGACGGTCTCGATGGTCGCGTCGCCGACCTGGAACTCGTCGCCGTCGTCGGCGGTCGTCAGTTCGTCGGCGTAAGTGACCCCGCGGTCGACGGCCGCTGCGGGGATGACACCCTCGACGCCTTCGGCGGCCAGGTCACGCACGCCCGAGATGTGATCGGCGTGGATGTGCGTGTCCAGTGCGTACTGCAGGTCGACCCCGAGCTCCTCGGCGTCGTCGAGATAGCGCTCCGTGAACGCGCGTAGGGGGTCGATGATGGCCGCCTCGCCGTCGTCGTAAACGAGATAGCCCAGACAGCCCGAGGACGGGCGCTGGTACTGCAGCAGCGTCCCCGCACCGTCGTAGTCGGTGACCTCGACGGTCTCGTAGATGCGAGCCCAGCCGTTCATCCCGTCTTCGAGGTGGTGGACGTCGTAGCCCTCGTCCGCGAGCGTGCCCGCGACGTACTCGCTTGCGCCGCCCTTGGCACAGAGGACTGTGACCTCGCGGTCGTCGGGAATTGATTCAAAGACCTCGTCGTCGATGTCGTCCTCGAGGAACTGGAAGTACGGGACGTTGATAGACTCGACGTTCTCGCCGTCGATACGCCATTCTTCGTAGTCCGAAGACATACGCGCATCGAGGATAGTGACGGACTCGCCGTCGTCGATGCGTCCTTTCAGCGTTTCGGGCGTGACCGATTCGACTTCTGCGTCTGGAGTCGGGAAGTCGTCAGCGTTCATGTAGTACACCCCCCTCTACAGGGTTGATGCATAAAAGAGTTTGTATAGAAATCCCCAATATACACAATACTATACTTCCGAATAGCAGCCCGTCTCGCCCCTTTATATGGCTCAAAGCTGCCCATTGAGCGCTTTAAAGTCAGTCTGGGACGATTCTGGCAGAGACAATAGTTCGGGGTGAGTACAATAATCGACAATGTTTTAACCTGGCACCGAATATTGTGCAGTAGCTCCAATACACCACCTGGAGTCCTTCCAACAATGAGTGAATCATTCGACATCGCAGAGACGCTCGACGTGAAAGGCGAATCGTGCCCGATGCCCGTGGTAAAGACCAAAGGCGCCATCGACGGCCTCCCAGAGGGCGGTGTCCTCGAAGTGCTCTCGACGGACAGCGGCAGCATGAGCGACATCGACGGCTGGGCCCAGGGGACCGACGGCGTCGAACTGCTCGAACAGGTCGCAGACGGCGACGTGTACAAACACTACGTCGAGAAGACCGACTGAGATGAGCACGGAGACACCCTCGACCGGCGACGACGAGTCCATGACCGAAGCACAGCTCCAGGCTCGAATCGAAGAGCTAGAAGAGAGCGTCGCCCAGCTGGAAGCCGACGACGACCAGATGAAGATGACCATCGTCGCCACCCAGGGGACCTTCGATATGGCCTATCCGCCGCTCATCCTCGCCAGCACGGCCGCGGCCTTCGGCTGGGACGTGGTCGTCTTCCACACGTTCTGGGGGCTTGACATCCTCCACGAGGAGAAATCGGAGAAGCTCCAGCTCTCGGCCGTCGGCAACCCAAACATGCCGATGCCCAACGCGCTGGCCGCGCTGCCCGGTATGGACCGGATGGCGACGCGGATGATGGAAAAACGCATCGACGAGAACGGGACAGCGACTATCGAGGAGCTCATCGACCTGTCGCTGGACCAGGGCGTCGAGCTACAGGCCTGTCAGATGACCATCGAACTGATGGACTACGACGAGGACGACTTCCACGACGACGTCACCGTCGGCGTCGGCGCGGCCACGGCGCTCCAGCACATGGCCGAATCCGACATCCAGCTTCTGATCTGAGCGGCCACGTTCACAGGCTACCCTTTGCAGTACTGAAATCACTATGAACCAGACAATCGTAATCGTCGACGCGTCGGTCGGTGAGACGCCCGCAGAACGCAATCTGACACGGTCACTCGACGCCCAGACGCAAGTGTACAAGGTCAGTGACGGCCGGCTCCCCCCGCTTCCGACTGGCCCCGACCGACGGTACGACGGCGTTGTCATCAGCGGTTCCCAGACCTCTGTGTACGAGGACCACGACTGGATTCACGAGCTCACGTCGTGGGTCCGGGAGGCCCACCGTGCCGACGTGCCGACGCTTGGCATCTGCTGGGGCCACCAGCTGCTCGCGCAGGCACTGGGCGGCCGCGTGGTCGACATGGGCGCCCACGAACTGGGCTACCGGACGGTCCACCGGCGCGGCGACGACCCGCTGTTTGCGGGCGTTCCGGCGTCGTTTACCGCCTTCCAGACCCACTCTGACCGGGTTGCCGAGCTCCCGTCGGGTGCGGTCGAGCTGGCGCGCAACGACTACGGGGGGCAGGCGTTCCGGCTCGGCGCCCGCTACGGCGTCCAGTTCCACCCGGAGTACGACCGCGAGACCGCCGAGTGGGTCATCGGCAACAAAGACCTCTCGGACGAGCGGCTCGAAGCAGTGCGGGCGACGCTCACCGACGAGTTGGTCGAGGCGGCCGACGTGGCGACGAACGTGTTCCAGAACTTCCTCGGGCTGGTCGCCGACCACCAGCGCCGCCCTGACCGGACGGACTGACGCTGGCAGTACGGAACGCTTCGGCCGGCGGGTCTGGCAGCGACCGGACAACGAGCCCCTCGCGCGTCGTTCGACCGTCGCCGCCCCTGCCGAGGACGGGCTAGTCGAGCAGTTGGCCGCGGTACCGTTCGGCCAGCGCGCGGTCGAACGCTGTCAGTTCGACGATGTCGTCCTCGGTGAGGGAGTCGACTTCGGCGACGTAGGTAACCGCGTCCTCGCGGGCCCCGAAGGGTGCGGGGTTGACTCGCATCGGGTCCTCAAGGCGGTCGGCGTCGGTCTCTAGGGCGTAGTACGCTGTCGTTCCGTCAATGAGTGCCCGCGAATTGAGGTCTCTGACCCACAGACCAGCGATGTCCGTATCGGTCTCCGCGAACTGCTCGGTGACGGCGTAGTACGTCGTCGCACAGCCCGACGTACAGAAGAACGCTCGGGTGTCGTCGGCGTGGACCGCCTGTGCGTTCCACTCCGGGAAGTTCGCGGCCTTCATCTCGCAGACGGCACACCGAGCGTCCTCGGGGACTGCGACCGCTTCGCGGGCCGCACCGTCGTCGGTCCCGCCCTCGTGAGCGACGTAGCTCGTACAGTAGCCGCTGGGGTCGATCGTCCCCTCGACGATGGTACAGGCGCCGAGCCCGTCACCGTTCTTGTCCGGAACGTAGTAGCTACAGCCGGAACACTGCTTTCCGCCCTGCGGTTCGGACTGGTAGTTCACCGCGCTCTGTGTGGCGAGGGCGTCTGGGTCGCGCTGTCCGTCCCCCAGCCCCGTCGCTGTCCGGTACGCTTCGGGGACACCGTCGCCAGTCGTCGCTGTCGGCGTCGGGTCACCGCCGCCGCCACAGCCCGCGAGGGCACCAGCGGCACCGCTCCCCAGCAGCGCGAGCATGGTTCGTCTGTCGAGTGCCGTCATCTGTCCTTTGCCCATGCATCGACATCTATCGGCGACGAGGAAAGCCAGTCTGGTACGATCGTCGTTCCGTTTCGAGAGCCCCACCAGACCCCTTACCTCCGCCAGACAGAAAGTGAGGACCATGCAGCGACGGAGCGAGCGCGCGGCCGCCGGCAGCGGCGTCTGTCTCACCCCGGCCCTCGGTGAGAGCGGCAGCGAGACGGGGGCGCCTGACTGATGCAGTCCTGTACGCCGAGCAATCCGCTCTTGGGCACGGAGACGCTCGGCCTGCCGGTGCTGGCACTCGTCGGTCTGCTCGGCGGCGCCCACTGTATCGGAATGTGTGGCCCGCTGGTCGCAATCTACGCCGAGCGGATGGCCGAGGGCGAGCGTGACGACATCCTCTCGTTTCGGGAAATCCGACAGCACACGGTGTTCAACCTCGGACGGACGGCCACCTACTCCCTGCTGGGCGGTGCCTTCGGGCTCGCCGGCCGGCTCACCTTCGTGAGCCTCCGGAACGTGACCCTCCTAGCGACGGAGGTCCGCGCCGTGACAGGTATCGGCGTGGGGCTCGCCGTCGCCGTCGTCGGTGGCAGCTACGTCACCGGCACCGATGTGCGGACCGTTCCGATACCGGGTATGGACCGAATCATGGGTCCGGTTCGGGACGCCCTTCTCTCCCGGGTCGACGAGTGGGTAGGCGACTACCGCATCGCCGGCCTCGGTGCCGTCCACGGGTTCCTGCCGTGTCCGCTGCTGTACCCCGCCTACCTGTACGCCTTCGTGCAGGGGTCTGCACTGGGTGGCGCGGCGGCACTTGCTGCACTCGGACTCGGAACCGTGCCAGCAGTCTTCGTGACTGGGACGGTGTTCGAGGGGCTGAACGTCGACAGTCGACAGTGGCTCCACCGCGGGCTCGGTGTCGCCTTCGTCGTGCTGGGGTACATCCCGCTCCAACACGGGCTGGCCGCCCTCGGTGTCCCGCTGCCGGCCATTCCGCTCCCACATTTCCGGCCCTGGTAAACTATCCCCCTGCACCCGGGCGCCGCCCGGAGCGGACACGCCCGTCACGGGTCGCTGGACTGTTGTCGTGTGCCAACTGCAATTACATCTCCGTCTCGCCCCTCTCGTCGTACGTGACAGAGACACAGTCGCAGTCTGCAACCGGGACGGCGGCATCGTTGTCCGGGCTGGAACAGGGAATCGTCGTGCTCGTGGTCGTCACTGCGCTCACACACATCTACCCGGGTATCGTCGAGGGCGCGCCGCCACTCGTCCTCGCCGGCCTCGGCTTTCTGGGCGGTGCAGCGCTGTACGTCCGTGGCGTGCGCAGACAGGCGCTCGCCATCGCGGCAATACCGTATACGGCCGTCCAGATACCGCTGTGGGTCGTTATCAAGGCCGGCGAGTACACGCTCGTGGGATACCTCGATAAGGCCGTCCAGGCGGTCCTCATCGTCGCGTTGCTCGTCCTCGTCGTGGGCCAGCGACGCGACTGACGCCGACGCCCCCCGATAGACTGGTGCAGTTCCCTACTGCTGGGTGGTGAGTGCGGTACGAACGCACGGCCGGGGCATGGATAGCCCATGAGTGACTTCACCGTGGGTCGACAGCGCCCGGGTGCTATTCTATGATATTGGGAATTCAATACACAACTATAACCCCACACCGCCTATCTCCACCTGAGCACCGATGACAGCCAACAAGACCACCGACGAGCCGGATGCGGTCGTCGACGCCCGGGGTGCGACCTGCCCGGGGCCGTTGATGGACCTCATCGGGGAGATACGCACTGTCGAGACAGGCGCCGTCGTCGCGCTGCTGAGCGACGCCGAGAAATCCACGAGCGAGGTACAGGAGTGGGCCGAGGAGTCCGGGAACGAGGTCACCGACATCGTCGACGAGGGCGACCACGACAGGATTTACGTGCGAAAGCTATGACCGAACACATCGCAATCATCGGCGGCGGAACCGGTGGGACCGTGCTGGCGAACACCCTCGCGGAGAAGCTCGACACGGAGATCGACGCCGGCGAGGTCAGGGTAACGCTGTTCAACGACGGCCCGGACCACGTCTACAAGCCGGTGTGGCTCTACGTCGCCTTTGGTCAGCGCGAACCCGCGGACGGCAGGCGGCCGCTGCGCGAGGTCGTCGACGACCGCGTCGACATCCGCCAAGACTACGTCTACGATATCGACCACGAGCGCCACCGGCTCGAGCTCGTCGACGCCATCGACCCCGTCGAGTACGACACGCTCGTCGTCGCGACGGGCTCACAGCTGGAGCCGGAGCGCGTGCCCGGACTCGCCGAGGGCGGACACCACTTCTACGGTGAAGACGGGGCCCAGACGCTCCGGGACGAGCTCCTTACGCTGGAGGCGGGCCACATCGTGTTGAGCGTCGTCGGGTCGCCACATATGTGTCCCGCTGCGCCACTGGAGTTCGTCTTCATGGTCGACGACTGGCTCCGCGAGCGGGGTCGCCGGGACGCCTTCGACATCACCTACACGTACCCAATCATGCGGGTCCACGGGAACGAACACATCGCCGAGTGGGCCGAGCCGCGGCTCGAAGACCGCGACATCGGCATCGAGACGATGTTCAACGCCGAAGCGGTCGACCCGGAGGCCGGCACCATCTCCTCGATGGAGGGGACGGAACTGGACTACGACCTCCTCGTCGCCATCCCGCCCCACACCGGCAGTGACCTCATCGAGCGGGCGGGTCTGGGCGAGGGTGGCTGGGTCGACGTCGACAAGCACACGCTCGAAGCGACCGGCTTCGACGACATCTACGCTATCGGCGACGCCGCACAGACCGGCGTCCCCAAGGCCGGCAGCGCGGCCCACTACCAGGCGAACGTCGTCGGCCAGCGCCTCGCAAGCGAGGTCCGGGGCCAGCCGGCGACGGCCGTCTACGGCGGCAAGACCATCTGCTTTATAGAGACCGGGATGGACGACGCGACGTTCGTCGAGTTCGACTACGAGCGCCCGCCCCAGCCCAGCGAGCCGACCCGGGCGATGCACTGGTCGAAGCTCGCGTACAACGAGTCGTACTGGCTGACCGCGCGGGGACTGCTCTGAGGTGAGTATCCATGAGTAAACAACAATCCGACGACCCGACCGAGGAACTGACCGCCGCCATCGAGGCGAACCCGGAGGCGTTTGCCACGTTCGTCCGGAATCTGGACACGGTCAACGAGCTGGTCGAGGTGGCCGAGCTCGGGACCGCCGCGATGGACGACGAGATGGTCGCCGAGCTGGCCCGGACCGGCTCGTCGCTGGCCGAACTCGCCGACGTGGCCGCCGACGACGACGCCCGGCGTGGTATCGAGGCACTGTTGCGGGCGCTGGGGGAGGCCGACGCGAACGGGCCCGTCGACCGCTACGATGTGTGGGAGGGTCTCCGTGACGGGGAGTTCCTCGCGGGCGTCAGATACGCACTCTCTATGGTGCGGTCGCTCGGGCGCGCGGTGAAGGACCGTTGAGGGCCGATTTTTCCATGCCGACGGTCGACATCGTCGTCCCGGCGTACAACGAGCCCGCGTCGTCGCACAGCCGGAAAACGGGTCCGTCGCGGCGCCGGGAACTGTCTCCTCCGTCGGAGCGCCTGCGCAACCGGCCCGACACCGGGTCGCCGCGACCGACTCGGGGGCTGGGACCGCCGTCTACCGCGGCAGAACTAGCGGAAAATTTCCCGGCTGCGATGTGGACGACGTGGCGTCACCGGGTCTCGACCGGACAGGTGTCCATCCCCAGAACCGAGTAGAGAGGACAGAAACCCGTGACCGCGGTACCGAGGAGAATCACCGCGCCGAGTCCTAGGACAGGTGAGGCAAGCGGCGGGAGCGGGAGTACGCCCGCGAGTACCGCGAGCGAGACGATTCCGGCGATAGCGCCCAGTCCGATTCTGACGCGCCCGTCCGTCGCACCGACATTTTGAGCCATACTCGTATGTAGCGCTCCAGCGACAATAAGGTTGCTATTGCACAACTCTCCCAAGAAAGGTGGCGTTCTCAGCTGTACCGCTCGATGAGCGAGCGCAGCTGTGACTCCTGCTGGAGACCGACGAGCTGTTCGACCTGCTCGCCGCCCGCAAACAGCAGCAGGGTGGGAACGCTACGGACGCCGAACTGGGCCGCAAGGCCCTGGCTCGCGTCGATATCGACTTTTGCGACCGTGGCGTCGGTCCCGGCCGCCACGCGCTCGACGATGGGTTCGAGCTGCTTGCACGGGCCACACCAGTCGGCGTAGAAATCCACCAGAACGACCCCATCGGCGACGACATCCTGGAACGCTTCGGCGCCGTCGACGTGGACCGGCTCGCTCGGTGACAGCTCGCTCTGTCCGCTGTCGCCCGTCTGTCGCTCGCCGTTTCGGAGCTGTTCCAGTTTCCGTTGTCGAATCTCCGCTAGTTCGTCGGTCATCGACTGAGACAACGCGTTCCTCGGGCTTATTTGTTTTGCACATAGTGTACAATACTGGATGGCCGCCCGGCTGGGCGTGTCGGCTGGCCCACACCGCCGTCGCTGTCGAAACTGTTTCGTCGGTCACTCACGAAGTACCACGGCGAGGGATGCTCCGACTGATCGGCGACTGGCTCGGATGGGGCGAGGCCACGGCACTCCTGGCTCTCATCGGACTCGCGACGCTGGGGACGCTGGCGCTTTTCGCCGTCGCCGCCGCCGGCACGCTCAGGCGTCGGACCAGGCCGTACCTGCTTTTGACGGTCGCTATCGGGCTCCTCGTCGCCCGGTCCATGCTGGGTTTCGGGACTGCCCTGGGCGCGGTCCCGATGCCGGTCCATCACCTCGCCGGACACGGCGTCGACCTCGCGATAGCGCTTCTCGTCCTCGGGGCCATCGCCGCCGTCGACCGGCCGCCGTCGCCGGAGTGACCGGCAGTTTCGACGACCGCACCAAGAGCCATTTCCCGACCGTCGGAGTAGTACACGGTATGTCAGACCGCACACACCGCCCGACACGTAGACGGGTGCTCGCCACGGCGACAGCGCTTGCGCTCGCAGGCTGTCAGAGCGGCGCTGACGGCCCGGAGACCGTCACCATCGGGGACGAGGCGAACTGCGACCAGTGTGGCATGGTCATCGCTGACCACCCCGGGCCGGTCGGGGAGACCTACTACGAGGACAACACGCCGACCGGGGGCGAGCCGGCACTGTTCTGTAGTACGATCTGTACCTACCGACATCGGTTCCAGAAGGAACAGGAGGGGTGGGCGCCGGCGGCGACGTTCCTGACCGATTACAGCAGCGTCGACTACGACGTGCGGACCGACGGCGGGGCCACCGTGTTGACACACCACCTCGACGCCTCGGCGTTCGCCGGGACGGCGGATCTGACTGTCGTCGCCAACTCCGACGTACAGGGCGCGATGGGGGCCGCTATCGTCCCCTTTACCGACAGCGACGACGCCGAGGGCTTCGCCGAGGAGTACGGCGGGCAGACCCTCCCTGCGACGGATATCCGGCGCGAGCTCGTCAGTAGCGGCTGAGGGGATTCCTGTGAGTTGAGAACAGGCGACAGCCTGTTTTTACTGGTGTGAGAACTCCGAGACATCGAATGCCTACGGTCAGAGAGCGGGTGTACGAACACGTCGAAGCCAACCCGGGCGTCCACTTTACCGCCCTCAAAGACGAACTGGACATCGCGACGGGGCAGGCCCAGTACCACCTCAGGAAACTCGACAGGGCTGGGGACATCGTCGCCGACGAGATCCGCGGCCAGACACACTACTTCGACCGGTCTTACGACCCGTGGGAGCGCCGAACCATGGCGTTCGCCCGGCGCGAGACGGCCCGGGCACTGCTTGCCCACCTCATCGAGGATGGCCCGCTGGCGGCGGCCGAGCTCACCGACCGACTGGACGTGAGCCGCAGTACGGTCGCGTGGCACGTTTCCTCGCTCGCCGACGCGGGCGTCGTCGAGAAGTCCTACGGCGACCGGGGCCGGGTCGTCGTCGAACTGGTCCGGCCCGAGGAGACGCGCCGCCTGCTGGGCGAGGTGACCCCCTCCCTCGCGGACCGGCTCGTCGACCGGTTCACGCGCCTCATCGACGGGGGACTGGCCGACAGCAGTTAGTCACCGCAGGGTGGCGACGACGGCGGCGCCGACCAGCGTCGCCACCCACCAACACAGCAGGGCGCCGGTCGCGAGCCACCCCGAGACGAACGACGACCGGGTCGGGACAGCCACGTACAGCACCTGGTCGAACACCAGCCCGCGGTACGCCCCGGCGGGTGTCACCGCAAGCGCCCCGCCGAGAGAGCCACTCGTCACCACACCGCCGTCAAGCGCCGCAAACACCGCGACGTCCCCGCCGACGGTGAGCACCAGGAGGCCGGCCAGCGCGAGGACGAGCGCGCGAGCGCGAGAGCCGGCGACGACCGAAAGCAGGAGGACAAGCGACAGCGAGACGAGCCCGTACACCAGCGTGAGCGCGAGGAACCGCAGGTACAGCCACGGCGAATCGATCCCGCGGTGACTCGCAAACACCGTCGTCTCGGGCCCGGCCGTCGTCGCCACGTAGGCGCCAAGCGCCGCGAGGGGCACGCCGACCAGGGCCGAGAGCACCACCGCACGGCCCGCGTAGGTGCCGCCGACGTACCCCCACGCCGGGAGCGGATACGTCTCCAGTACGTCCAGTTCGCCCCGCGAGATGGGGTCGGCCAGCGCGCGGTAGCCGACGGCGAAGGCGACGGCCGGCACCAGCACCTCGACGACGACGAGTACGTCGATGACGGTGGGGACGTAGCCGCCGGTCGGGCCGCCACCGGCGACGGCGACGCCGAAGACGGCGACGGCCGTCACGAGCGCCAGCGCGAGATACGTCCGCGTTCGACGCGCCGCCCTGACCTCGCGGGCGAACACGCGCCAGACGCGGGCCGCCGTCGTCATCGGTCACCTCCCACCGAGACGACGCCGGTTTCCCCCGCTAACAGCGACGTGAACGTCTCGTGGAGCGGCCCGCCGGTCCGCTCTCGCAGCTCCGAGGGGGTTCCCGTCGTGCGGAGCCGCCCCGATTCGAGGACGGCCAGGCGGTCGGCGGTCCGTTCGACGAGGGGAAGTTCGTGCGAACTCAACACGACGGCACGGCCCTCGGCGGCGAGGTCCTCGACGACCGAGAATATCCGTTCGCTCATCGCCGGGTCCAGCCCGCTGGCCGGTTCGTCGAGCACCACCACCGGCGGGTCGCCGGCCAGCGCCTGTGCGATACCCAGCAGGCGCGTCATCCCGCCCGAGAGGCCAGTGACCGGTCGATCCGCGACCGCCTCGAGCCCGACTTCCGCCAGCAGTCGGTCCGGGTCGTCATCGACCAGCCCGGCGTAGAAGCCGAGCGTCTCGGCGACGGTAAACCCCGGCCGGAACGTCGGGCGCTGTGGCAGGTAGCCAAAGCGACGGACCGCGTCGGGTCCACCGTACTCGACAGTGCCGAGAGTCGGTCGCTCGATACCCAACAGTAGTTCAATCAGTGTCGTCTTCCCCGAGCCGTTCGGTCCGACGAGGCCGGTCACGGCGGTGTCGGGGAACGTGACTGTCACCGCATCGAGGGCGGTCACGTCGCCGTAGGACTTCGTCAGTTCGCTGGTCGACAGGTACGGTTCGTCGGTCATGTCGCTCGCTCCGTCGTAGTCTCGTTTCGTAGCATGGCGAGAGTGTCTGGGTTCGCTGGCTCGGCCAGCGGGTGCGTGTCGACGATGCTCCCACGGCGAAAGCCCGGTGTCGTGCCCCGCAGCGACCGGAGGGCGCGGACACTCGGCGCCGAGCGGAGGACGACCGCGGCGTCCGTCTCGTGGAGCCGGCGGTCGACCGTGTCGGTCGGCGAGTAGGGCTGGGTCAGTGTCGCCCTGTCGCCAGTCGCGAGGTCGTACGCGCCGCTCCAGTAGTTGCCTCGCCCGTCGTGGGTGTACCGGCGCAGCGGACCCGGGCCGGAGACGGCGTGTTTGCCGTTGGCGACGAAGTCGTTTGCCACGACATCGTTCGAGGGCAGCACCGTCGCGGCGCTGAGGCCGATTTTGTTGCCGTAGATGACGTTGTGCTCGTAGCGGGAGCGACCGGCGTTGGTCGAGAGCCCCCGTGACGTGTTCGCGATGACGTTGCGGGCGACGTAGCTCCGGCTGCCGGCCATCATGATACCGCTGCCCGAGTGGCGGATGTCGTTGCCCACGACGGCGTTGCGCTCGGGGTTTGTCATGACGACGACGCCCGAGTACAGCTGGCTGCGGGCCGTGTTGTCCGCGACGAGGGTCGAGGAGGTGTACATCAGGTGGACGCCAAACCGCCCGCCGTGGAAGGCGTTGTCACGGATGACGGTCCCGTCGGCGCGATGGAGATAGACGCCGTCGCGGCCGCCGCGAAACCGGCTGTTCTGGACGACGATGTCGCCGTGCATCCCGACGACGCTCATGAAGCCGTCCTGCCAGTGTCCAGTCCCGTTGACCGTGACGTTCTCGACGACCGCGTCGGGCGTCTGTCGGAGGACGAGACCGCTCGACGGCGTCCGGACCGAGAGGTCCGCGGCGTACAGCGACGAGGCGTTGTGGGCTGTGACCGCCGCGTCGCTGTTACCGTAGGCCGCGGTCACGGTCGCGTCCCAGGCGTCGCCGGCCGCCGAGCGATTGCCGACCGTCCGGTTCCCGACGCCGCGCAGGTCGAACCCGACGAGACCGACGCGGTCGGCCCGCACCGTCACGACGGAGCCGTTGTCGCCGCCGTCGAGTGTCGCCCCCCGCCCGCGGAGCGTTATCGGTTTCTCGACGGTCACTCGCTCCCGGTAGGTGCCGGCCGGGACGACCACGGTCGTGTTCGGCGGCGCGGCGTCGACGGCACCCTGAACCGTCGGGGCGTCCTTGCCCACGACGACCGACACCGGGCGCGCGCTGCGCTCGCGGGCGGCCCGGACGGTGGCGTTGGCGCGCGCTCGCCGGTCGTCGACCGACGCTCGCACCGCCGTCGAGGCGTCGCGCTCGAACGAGCGGTTCCGCAGCGTCGCCCAGTCGACGACGCGGCCGCCACACCGCTTTACGAACGCGTCGGCGTCGTCGCGGCTCCCGAACGGCACCGTGACGGGCCCCGACGGGCCCCGAGCGGCCCCGCCGACGACGAAGTGGGCGTCGCTCGCGGCCACCCAGCCCGGGGTGCCCTCGATCCTGAGCGTCCCCCTGTCGCTACAGCGGCCCTCGACGCCGCTGTAGTCGGAGACGTACACCGCAAGCGGGTAGCCAAACTGCTGTTCGTGGCCCGATTCGGTGAGCGCCGTCACGGCCCGGTCGAGCCCCTCGTAGCCGACGACGTAGCGGTACTGCGAGTAGAACACCTGCACCCGCGGGACGCTGATATCGCGGCTGAGCGCGCGCTGTTCGTCTGCCATCGTCATCCCGCGCTGGACGGTCTGGTCGAACGGAACGGGGTCGGGGCGTTCGCTGCCGAGGTCGACCGCGAAGGCGCCACCGAACACGACGGCGGCGACAACCACCCCCAGTGCCGCAACCGTCTGCCACATCGATAGCGTGTGACCCATCCACCGACGGGTACGAAACCCTCGATAATACCCGGTCTGGTTGGGTTGTCGAAGCTGTCCGTCGGAGTGTGGTACAGGCGTCGAACCGTTACGAGAGCCCCACCAGACCGCTTTTGCTCGCAATTTTCCAATTGCCACTGATGCGACGGCGACAGCTACTTCAGGGTGTCACAGCGTCCGGGACTGCAGCGGTCGCCGGTTGTCTCAGTCGAGTCTGGAACGGCTCGGGGTCGAACGTCGTGCTCGACCCGCCGGCCGACCGCCAGTTCGACAGTGACGAGCTACCGTACCCCGCACACGGCCAGGCCCTGCCGGCGTTCTCGCTCCCGAACCCGCTGTCGGGCGAGACGATTGCCACCGGGGAACTGGACGAGACGCTCGTCGTCACGGGTTTCTTTGCGACCTGCCCGGCCGAGTGTGTCCAGCTGGTCGGCCAGCTGGTCGGCGTCCAGCACGGGACTATCGAGCAGGACATCGCCGACAGCGTCCGCTTTCTGGCGATAACGTTCGACCCGGAACGGGACGACGCCGAGGCGCTTCGGGAGTACGCCACACGTATGGATGTCGACCGCGACGCCGGCAACTGGGAGTTTCTCCGGCCCGAGGACGCCGAAACCGCACAGCAGGTCGTCGACGAGCAACTCGGTATCACCTTCGAGCGCGTGGGGGGCGAAAAGAGCGAGCGGGTGGAGGGGTACGACTTCAAGCACCTCTCGCTTACCTTCCTTGTCAACCCCGACGGATACGTCGAGCGCACGTACCGGACCGAACAGCCGGACGCCGAACAGGTGCTTACAGACGTACAGACGGTCGTCGAGCGGACGGGGTGACATGCGCCGCCGCCACCTCCTCGCCGGCGTCGCCGGAACGGCCGCGCTGGGCGCGAGTGGGCTGTACGCCGGGCCGTGGCTGTCCGGCGACGGCGCCCCGGAATCCGTCGCGGTCGAGACGCTGGCCGCCCCCGGGAGCGAGGCCGGCACGGTCACCGTCCCGCCGGCCGACCGGCCGCTGATACTCGAGTTCTTCGCCACGACCTGTGCTGTCTGTGCCGACCAGATGTCGACGCTCGCGACCGCCCGGCGACGGCTGGACGCGCCGGTCGGGTTCCTTTCGGTGACGAGCGAGCCCGTCGGGCTCTCGGTGACACGGGCTGACGTACGCGAGTGGTGGCGGGCCCACGACGGGCGCTGGTCCGTCGGGCTGGACGAGGGGACGGCACTCGCCGAGCGATACGACGCGACGCGGGTGCCGACGACGCTCGTGCTCGACGCCGACGGCGGGGTCGCCTGGCGACACACCGGCCGGTTCGACGCGGCCAGCCTGGTCGAAGCCGTCACCGAGGTGACCGACGGATGACGGCCGGGAGCGCGCTCGCGTTCGCGTTCGGCGCTGGACTGACGACGTTTGCCGCCCCGTGTGTCTTCCCGCTCTTGCCGGGGTACGTCGCGTTCTACGCCGACCGGCACGGCGGTCGGGGGGAGACGTACCCGCTTTGGCAGGGCCTGGCCGCGGCCGCGGGCGTGCTCGTCGTCTTCGCGGCGCTGACGGCCGGCGTGTACGCCGTCGATACACACCTGGTGGCGTCGGTGGCCGGACTTGAACCCGTCGCCGGCGGCGTGCTGGTCGCGCTCGGCCTCGTGACGGCTGCCGGCCGGGCACCGTCGGTACGGGTGTCGCTCCCGCGCCGTCGGGGCACGCTGCCGGGCGTGTTCGCCTTCGGCGCCGCCTACGCGGTCGCCGCCGCGGGATGTACCGTCCCCGTCCTGCTGGCGGTGGTCGCACAGGCCATCGCGATGACACCGCTTTCGGGCGCGACTGTCGTCACGACCTACGCCGTTGGCGTGGCGCTCCCGATGGTCGGGACGACAGTGGCGGCAGGGTACGGCGCCGACCTCCTGACCGGTGCCACCGACGTGTCTGGCACGGCCGTGACCCGTATCGCGGGGGGCGTCATGGTCTGTGCAGGCGCCGTGCAACTGTGGGCCGGGCTATCGGTGGGCTGGTAACCAGCCCGCTCACTCCGCCGTCGCGACCAGGAGGTACGTCTCCGGCCGCGCGGCCTCGAACTCGACGGCAAAACCGTGTTCACGGAGCGTCTCGACCGCGTCGTCGAGCGAGTAGCGCTCAGCGAGGGGCGGTCCCCGCTCGCCCTCCCCGTCGGCGGCCCAGTCGGCGACGGCGAGGCGCCCGCCGGGTCGGAGCACGCGGCGTATCTCCTCGATCGCCGCCGCCGTCGCGAACTCGTGGTAGGTCATCGTCGAGAACGCCGCGTCGGCGCTGCCGGCGTCGAGGGGCATGTCGTCGACCGGCGCGGTCACGAGTTCGACGTTCGTCGGAACCCCCTTCTCGCGGTAGTAGTCGTGCATCTCCGGCTGGAGGTCGACGGCGTACAGCTCGCCGGCGTCGGCCGCGATGTCGTCGGTGTAGAACCCGGTCCCGCTACCTAAGTCTACGACGGTGTCGTCGGGCGAGCAGTCGACCGCCCAGCGCAGCTCCTCGGCGGAGAGAACACTGTACCGTCGCTCGGGGGCTTCAAGCGACGCCGCGCGGTCGGCGTCGAAGGTGTGGTGACCCATCGTTAGAGGTTCTCGAAGGCCTCATCGACCAGCTCACCGGTGTCGGCGATGATGTCGGCCATCGCCTCGTCGTCGGGCGCCATCCCGACGAGCCGGGCGATCCGCATGATGCTGACGTGGTAGACCCGCTGAACTCCGGGCTCTTCCTCCCAGATGACGACGTTACACGGAAAGAGCCCGCCCAGCCGCTTGTCCGACGCGTCGAGCGCCCGGTCGGCCACGTTCGGGTTGCACGCGCCCAGCACGTAGTACGGGTCCCGACCGGCGTCGACTTTCTCGTTGAGCAGCTCCGAGGGGGAAAACTCCGTGGCGACGCCGAAGCCGGCGTCGGTGAACACGTCACGCACGTGCTCGACGGCGGCCTCGTGGTCCATCTCCAGGGTCGTCTGGACTTCCCCGATGTCCTCCGGGTCGAACTGCCGTGGGTCAATTGGTAGCGACATTCGTGTATAAAATTGTGTTACACGCGCAAAATTCTTCGGATACCCTACGCCGGGCTGTCACACAACGCGTGATATCGTCTGTCACCGGTAAGTCGCGGTTATCGGCCCGGCGGGTCGCCATCGCGGGACAGGAGCCACGCCGAGTGAACCGTATCCTTGTCACACGACAAAACTGGAACTACCACTCTCTCGAACGTACTCCCGTTAGACACCAGTCCCCGCCGTCACCCGATTGCCAACCATGATCGACCCAGTCATCGCAAGTCGGCTCCAGTTTGCAGTCACGACGATCGTCCACATCATCTTCCCGGTGATGAGCATGGGCCTTGCCCCGTTTCTCATCTACTTCACGTGGAAGGACATCCGGACTGACGAGCCGATATACGAGCAGTTGCGTCGCTTCTGGACCAAAATATTCGCCATCTCCTTCGTCGTCGGCACCGTCACCGGCATCGTCCTCGAATTCGAGTTCGGCACGAACTTCGCCGCGTTCTCGACCACGGCGGGCGAACTGTTCGGCGGCCCGCTGGCCGTCGAGGGGATGATGGCGTTCATGCTAGAGGCGACCTTCCTCGGCGTGTTCGTCTTCGGCCGGGACCGCGTCGGTGACAAACTCTACTTCGTCTCGAGCGTCGCCGTCGGCCTGGGGACGTGGCTGTCGGCGGTGTGGATTCTCATCGCGAACTCGTGGATGCAGACTCCGCGTGGCTACGAACTCGCAACGGAGAATGGCCAGACCGTCGTCCACCTCGTCGACCCGATGGCGGCGTATCTCAACCCCCGATTTGGCTACATGTTCGTCCACATGCAGAACGCGGCCGTCGAGTCGGTCGCGCTGTTTATGGCCGGCGTCGGCGCCTACTACGTGTTCAGACACCACGTCTGGGGGTACCCCGTCGAGAACCCACGGTTCTGGGAGGCCACGCTGAAGATCGGGCTCGTCGCCCTGCTCATCACCGCGCCGTTACAGGTGCTCCACGGTGACATGTACGGTCGACACGTCGCCGAGACCCAGCCCCAGAAGTTCGCCGCGATGGAGGCCGTCTGGGAGACCGAGTCGTACGTCCCCGAGTACATCGTCGCCGTACCGACCAGCGTCGACGGATTCACCGACCCGCGGGCCAAAGAGCTGTTCGGCATCGGGATACCCGGCGGCGCATCCTGGCTGGCCAGCGGGGGTGACCCGACAGCCGAGATACGCGGGCTGAACTCCTTCGAGACCGAGTCTCCGCCCGTCGCTATCGTGTTCTGGGCGTTCCGCGCGATGGTCGGGCTGGGCTTTTGGTTCATCCTGCTTGCCCTCTGGGGCGGCTACCGGTGGTACAAGGGCCAGTTGCTCGAAGACGGCCTCCTGCACAAGGCACTGATGGGGTCGTCCCTGCTGGGTATCCTCGCCGTCGAGCTGGGCTGGATTGTCACCGAAGTCGGTCGACAGCCGTGGGTCATCCAGGATGTGTTGCGAACGAGCGCCGGCGTCTCGTCGGGCCTGACCGGGACGGAAGCGACCATCACGCTGGTCGGCTTCGTGGGGGTCTACGCGGCGCTGCTGGGGCTGTACACATACGTTATCTGGCGTATCATCCGGAACGGGCCGCCGGAACACGACGAGCTCCGGTCCGTTGAGAACGACACGCCATCTCCCGACCCGGACCCGAGTCCGAGCGGGCCGACCCCGGAGGCGGTCGACGATGACTAGCGTCGACGCGCTCGCCGCCGGCCCGCTCTTTGGCCTCCCGCTGCCCGAGCTGTGGTTCGGTCTTGTCTTCACAATGCTGGCTACCTTCCTCTTCCTCGACGGCTTTGACTTCGGGGCCGGCGCGATATTCGCTCTGCTGGAGTCCGAGGACGAACGCGAGACCGTGCTGGCGGCTATCGGCCCGTTCTGGGACGGCAACGAGGTGTGGCTGGTCGTCTTCGGCGGGGCACTCTTTGCCGCGTTCCCGGCGGCGTATGCCGGCCTGTTCAGCCGCCACTACCTGCTTATGTTCGGCGTTCTGGGCGCGCTCATCCTTCGCGGGCTGGCCCCGGAGATGTACGAACAGCGCCACAACGCGGCGTGGCAGCGGTGGTGGGGGCGGGCCTTCGTCGCCGGCAGCGTCCTCGCTCCCTTCCTGCTTGGCGTTTTCGCCGGCAATTGGCTCGTCGGCAGTGGCCGTTCGCTCACTCTCGTCGGCCTCGTCGTGGGCGTCACGCTGACGCTGCTGACCGTCGTCTCGGGGGCGGCGTTCCTCCAGCTGAAAGCCCGCAAGCGGCTCCCCGAGGCGGTGACAACCTACGGCACGGCCGCGACTGTGGGATACCTGCTCGCCGTGGTCGCCACGCTGGGCGTCCTCGCCCTGCGGTTGCCGGACGGGCTCTCGGCGCTGCTCACCCCCACAATCCTTGCCCTCGTCGTCGCCTCTGTCGGACTCGGAGCGGGGTACGTCGTGGCGCTCCGGCGAGAGTGGAGCCTTCGAGCCCTCGGGGCGGCGGCGGCCATGACCTACGGGCTCGTCGCCGTCGTCGCGACACTCATGTACCCCCACATCGACCCGGCGGCTGGTGCCACCGTCCGTGACACCGTCGTCTCGACGCTGCCGCTGAACCTGATGACCATCGGTGCGTCGCTGTTGCTGCCGCTGGTTGCGGTGTACTTCGTGACCCTGTACTCGGCCTTCCGTGGTCCCATCTCTCCCGAGGAGGCGTACTGACAGTGGCCGATGCGAGCGCACCAGGGACCCTGTTACTGTCGCGCATCGTCGTCACCTGGGTCGAGGTCGTTGCCGTCGGCTTCGCCGGGGCGGCGCTGGGCGGTGCAGCCTCGGGTCCACCGCAGCTCATCGTCTATCTGGCGACAGTGCTGGCCTCCGTCGGCGCCCTGTTGTACAACGTGGATAGACTGATACAGCAACGCATCGCCGACCGTCAGTAGGCAGTCGACGCGACTGGCTTACAGCTGCGCTATCTGTCAGACAGGGGCGTGTTCTTCCGCCGGAGACCGACCGCAAAGAGCAACGCTGCGTTCGGCACGAGCAAGAGGGCGCCCAGTGCCGTTACCATATCGTCGGTCGTCAGTCCGTACACGATACCGGCCGTGAACGGGGCTGGGATACAGAGACGACAGTCGAGAATCCGGCGTTTCAGTGCAGTACGTAGAGACAGACGCGTAGCTTCAGTCCGGAAACTCCTGTGCCCTGAGTTGTCGCCTGACAATCCCGGACGCGGTCAGTCGTCGCCGCTGACAAGCGGTGGATCGGCCCGGGCCTCTCGGTCGCGCTGGACAGCCTCGTAGAGAGCGTGCCCGCCGCTCAGGCTCCGGGCTTCGATACCGTGCTGGTCGAGGACGCGGGCGGCCGCGTAAGAGGTCTGGCCCATCTTGCAGTAGGTGATGACCTCGTCCGGGAGCTCTCCGGCCCGCTCCCGGAGCTCCGGAAGCGGGACGTTGTGCGCATCGGGGATGTGCCCGTCTTCGGCCCGCATCTCCGGCGGCCGGCAGTCGACCAGCGGCGGGACTTCGCCGTCGAGGTCGTGCCAGTGACAGATATCGACGAGCCCCTCTACGACGTTCTCTGCGGCCATCCCAGCCATGTTGACCGGGTCCTTCGCCGAGGAGTACGGTGGCGCGTACGCGAGGTCGAGCTGAGCGAGCTCCGACACTGTGGCGCCCTTTTGCATCGCCGTCGCGAGGACATCGATGCGCTTGTCGACGCCGTTCCGACCGACACTCTGTGCCCCGCGAACAGTCCCCTCGTCCGGGTCGAACAGAAGCTTCAGCCAGAATCGCTCGGCGCCGGGGTAGTACTCCGCGTGGGCCGGCGGGTAGACGTACACTTTCTCCGGGGTATCGTCCCCACCGGCGGGTGATTCCGTCGCACCGACGGTCCCCACCGTCAGGTCGAACACTTTCGCGACAGCGGTGTCGAGCACGGGCTGTAGGGTGTCCGTCTGCCCTCCGAGCACTGTGCCCAGCACGCGGCCCTGGCGGTTGGCCGGCCCGCCCAGCGGGACCCACGCGTGCCCGCCACCGGCGGCCGGGACCGCCGCGGCGTCGCCGAGCGCGTACACGTCCGGCTCGGATGTCCGCAACTGGTCGTCGACGCGGATCGCTCCGGACTCGTGGCGTTCGAGCCCTGCGTCCTCGGCGAGTTCGGTTCTGGGGCTGACGCCGGCCGCCAGCACGACGAGGTCGACGGCCAGTGTCTCACCGTCGGCGAACTCGACGGTCGTCTCCTCGCCGGGCCGAAGCCCGCTGACAATGGTGTCCAGCCGCAGGTCGATACCGGCCTCCCGGACGTGGTTGTGGACGGTCGCGGCCATCGCCGGGCCGAGCGTGCGGGGCATCACCTGTGACTCCATCTCCGCGGTTGTGACCGACAGCCCCGCCTCGTGAAGCGTCTCGGTCACCTCGAGCCCGATGTAGCCGCCGCCGACGACGAGCGCCCGGTTGACCTCGTCGGCCTCGACACGCTCCCGGATGGCCGCCACATCGTCGATAGTCCGGACCGAGTGGGTCTCGACCGCGTCGATGCCGTCTATCGGCGGCTCGATGGGAGCCGCACCCGGCGACAGCACCAGCGAGTCGTAGCACAGTTCCGCCGTTCCGTCGGGCGACTGTACCGTCACTGTCCGCGCGTCGGTATCGACACCGGTCGCCTCGTGGTTCGTCCGGATATCGAGGTCGAACATCCCTCCGACCTCCTGGGGCGTGAGCACGGCGAGGTCGGCCTCGGGTATCGTCCCGTCCAGGTGGTAGGGGAGCCCACAGCTCGCGTACGAAACGTGGTCGCCGGCCTCGATGACGACGATGTCGGCGTCCTCGTCGAGCCGCCGCAGTCTGGTCGCAGTACTCATCCCGCCGGCGTTCCCGCCGACGATGACGACGCGTTGTCTCATCGTCTACCCCCGGAGACTGCTGTCCCGTCACGGTTTGCCACCGGGGATAGTCCGCTACGACACGCGGTCCTCCTCGTAGGGCCACTCGAAGACATTCGTCTGCATGTTACCGACGGAGAGGATGAACCCCCGCTTGGCACGCGACAAGTCGGGTCGAGCCGGCGCCGCGTCAAAGTCTGTTCGAGACGGATACTGCCGGCTGTACCAAGCTGAAGGAATTCGCACCGCGAATGTCTGTACGAACGCACAGACGGCAGTATTAGACGGGGAACGGCGGTGACGCGGGGCTGAGCGCACCGTCAGCGACCATCGAGTAGATCGGGAATCCGTAGGCGATGGCGACGAGGACGACGGCGAGAGCAAACCAGAGCTTGACGTTGTCGAGCACCCGCGGACTGTCGGTGGCGCCGGAGATAGGTTCGGGGAGGTGGCTGTCGACGCGCAGCCGTCCACGCCCGCGTTCGGCCATCCAGGTCCCGGCCATCACGACCACGAACATGAGCGCCCCCAGAGTCAGCAACGTTCCGCCGACGGCAATCTGGAGGCGCATCTCCGGCATCGAGCCCAGCACCGGCGCGAAGTCGAACTGGGTGTACTGCGGTTCGGCGGTTCGCCGCGGGACGCCGGCCAGTCCCGCACGGTGCATCGCGTTGGACATCAGCCCCATCCCGATAAACCAGATGTACGGTTGTATCTGTGCGACGCCGTAGAACTGGAGTCGCTTGCCGCTAATCTGGGGGTAGAGCCAGTAGCTTATCGCCATCATCGTCAGCGCACTGGCCGTCCCCACGGTGAGGTGGAAGTGGCCGGGGACCCACAGCGTGTTGTGGATCAGCGAGTTGATGTTCATCCCGGCGTTGACGATGCCCGAGAAGCCCCCGGCGGCGAACATCATCCCGGCCAGCGCACAGCCCGCAAAGGCCGGGTTCCCCCACGGGAGCGCCCTGAGCCAGCCGAGATACCCCGACCCACCGCGCTGTCTGGCCCCGTACTCCATGCTCGCGACGACGGTGAAAGCGGTGAGGAAACTCGGGAGCAACAGGAACATCGTGTTCGTCATGGCGATGAACTTGAACCCTTCGGGCACCCCGGGGTCGGCGTACTGGTGATGAAAGCCCACCGGCGTCGAAAGCAGGAGAAAGAGGATGAAGACGACGCGGGCCAGCGGGTCGCTGAACAGCCGCCCGCCCGACAGTTTCGGCAGGACGGTGTACCACGCGAAGTAGGCCGGCATCAGCCAGAAGTACACCACCGGATGGCCGAAGAACCAGAACAGCGTCCGCGTCAGGAGCGGATCAACGCTGTCGATGAGCCCCAGCGACAGCGGCAGGAGGAACACGAGCACCTCGACGGCGACGCCGAGCGTGGCGATGTACCACATCAGCGTCGTCGTCATGATCATGAACATCTGCAGCGGGATGCGCTCGTCCGGGTTGTCCTGTCGCCAGTGGTAATAGGTACGTATCCAGTCGGCTCCGGCGAGCCACGTTCCCACGAGCCAGGCCGCAAGCCCCGCGTAGAACAGCGGGTGGGCCTGCAGCGGCGCGTAGAACGTATAGAGCACGTCCGCCGAGAACGGAATCTGACCCACCAGCCCGCCGAAGATAGCCGTCGAGGTCATCACTGCGCCCGAGAGCATCAAGAGGAACCAGGCCAGCGAGAACCGCGGCGAGGGGAGCTCACGGCCGAGACTCCGGCTGGTCCCCCAGGTGAAGATGCCAGTCAGGAAGAAGATAGTGAAAAACAGCGCCAGCAAGACGCCGTGACCCGTCAGGACGGAGTAGTAGTCGGCCGACTCGATGACCCCCCGGAAGACGTTCGTCCGGTGGAGCGCCTGGACGATACCCAGGATTGCGCCGATAGTCAGCGCGGTAAACGAGACGCCCAGCGAGAGGCGGGTAATCCGCGCGGCGTTCGGGAACCGGTCGATAAAGGCGAGCCGGTCTTTCAGCTGTGTCTCCTCGGCCTCGTACGCTTGTGGTCGCTCTGATTTGTGTGGATGTGCCATCTCAGTTCACCCCGCTCGTCGCGGTGGCCGTACTGGTGTTCTCACCGCTGGTCGCGCTGTCCGTACCCGTCGCGCTGGCGCTTGCGGTATCGTTCGTGCTCGTCCCGTTGAACTGCCCGGCCGGGATGACTTCCAACGACCCCTCCATCGTGTGATGGCCACTCCCGCAGTACTCGTTGCAGACGAGCCCGTACTCGTCGGGCTCGTCGAACTCGACAGTGACCGTCGCGACCTGCCCGGGGACGGCCATCGTGTTGATGTTCGTCCCCACGACCTCGAAGCCGTGCATCACGTCCGTGCTGGTCACGTAGAAGGTGACAGTGCTGTTTGCGGGCACGCGAACCGGCTCACTCGTCCCGGGCGCGAACAGGAACTGCTTTGCCTCGATATAGACGTCGTAGTGGCCGGGTTCGCTCCCGTTGTAGACGCCCGGCTGTCTGAAGTTGTCGCTGGCAGCCGCGTTCGTCGGGTCGACCTCGCCGCCAGTGTCGTCGACCATGCCGTAGCCGGCGCCAACTGCGCCGTAGGTCACTGTCCCGATAAACAGGACGATAAGTGCGAGCGCCCCCACCAGCCACAGACGTTCGAATCGGTGGACGTGCATGGTTAGCCCACCACCGTTGGCCCGTTACCGAGGAACTCGACGAAGTACATGAACAGCCACGCGAGCGCGATAACCGCGAAGTAGATGGCGATTATCGTCCCAGTTCCGACCGGGTCAAAGGCGTCGTGGTCGACCGATTCCGTCTCGCTCGCCGCAACGTCGGACTCGTACATCTGTCCGGTGTGTTGGTTCGGCGGGACTCGCTCTTCGGTCGGTGTCGCCGGCGTGAACGTCGGTTCCGGCCTGTCGCGCCAGCTGAACAGGTAGACCGCGCCGATGGCGAGCGCGGTGAGCGCGAGCGCCGCCACAGTCACGTAGAGCCCAGAGCCCCCACCGGCTGACCCACTGGCGCCCGCTCTCTGTGCGCTCGCGACGCTGACGGAACCAAGTGCGACCGCATACGATACCACTCGCAAGACCGCTTTGCGGACGAGTCGGCGTCCGGACGGTCCGTCCCGTACGGAACGGGACGCTGTGGTGCTTGACTGCACCTCGTTAGTACTCATCCTGGTTCGACTGAATCGACCCGACAGAGTTGAAAGCTACCTTGGCACAGGACAACTTAGGGACTGTCAGCCGCCTATGGCTTCGAAGTTGCGCGGTCACCGACGGCCCGTGTCGAGTTGAGCACCACGAGGAGGCTGCTCGTGGCCATGGCGACGGCCGCGAACAGTGGGTTAAGCACTCCGGCAACCGCAAGCGGGACAGCGATACCGTTGTAGAGAAAAGCCCACCCTAGGTTCTCACGTACTCGCCGGCGCGTACCCTCGGTAATCTCGAAGACCGACGGAACCGGCCTCAGCGAGTCGGTCGTGACCACCACGTCCGCTGCGTCGACGGCGAGGCGGGTGCCACGCTCCATCGCGATACCGACATCGGCGGCGGCCAGCGCGGGCGCATCGTTGCTCCCGTCACCGACCATCGCGACTGTCTCCGTCGCCGACAGCTGGTCGACGACGGCCGCCTTCGCCTCCGGCGGGACGCCGGCAAACACCTCGTCGACAGCGCGGTCGTCTTCGAGCGGGCGGGCGGCACCCGGGTCGTCACCGGTGATGACGACGACACGGTGGGTTTTGGCGAGTTCAGCCACGACAGACTCCCACTCGGGCCGGAACTCGTCGCCGGCGACGACGACACCCCGGACACGGCCGTCCCAGCCAACGTAGCTCGGGACAGTCGAGGCCGGTGCCGAGCGGTAGTGGTCTTCGAGTTCCGCCGGAATCGTCCAGCCGTGGTCCGAAAGCAGATCGTGGCCGCCGACGAGCACGTCGCGGTCACCGACTTTCGCCCCGACGCCCTGGCCGGGGTAGTTCTCGAAGCCGGTGACCGGGTCGCCGTGGGGCTCGCCGGCGTCGACGATGGCCTCGGCGACCGGATGGGTCGCGAACTGCTCGACCGCCGCCGCGAGAGACAGCGCCGCCTCGTTCCCGGCGATGTCCCGCACCGTCATCTCGCCGGTGGTCAGCGTCCCGGTCTTGTCGAACGCGACGGTCTCTATCTCCGGGGCCGTCTGGAGGACATCCCTGTCGGTGATGACGATGCCGTCCGCGAGCGCGTCGCGGATACCGGCGGCCACCGCCATCGGCGTCGCCAGCCCGAGCGCACACGGACAGGAGACCACGAGAACTGTCAGCCCGGTCAGCAGCGCCGCAGTGGCGCCCGCCCCGAACGCGAGATGGCCGACAATGGTCAGGGCCGCGAGGACGAACACGAGCGGGACGAACACCGCGGCGATGCGGTCGACGAGTCGCTGGGGGCCAGCGGCCCCGCTCTGGACGTGCCACAGGGTCTCGACCAGCCGGTCGGCAGTGTTCGTCGGCTCCTCGCTAGCGCGGACCACCAGCCCGCCGTCGACGAGACTGGCGCCGCCGATGACCTCGTCTCCGGGGGTCTTCGAGACTGGGAGCGACTCCCCGGTGACCAGCGCCTCGTCGACGGCACCCGCCCCGTCAACGACGCGTCCGTCGACGGGCACTCGCTCGCCTTCCCGAACGACCAGCTCGTCGTGACCGTCGACCACGTCGCGCTGGACCGTCTCTGTGCCCGCCGGGGTGCGCCGACGCGCCGTGTCGCTCCGCTCGTCGGTTATTTCCGCGAGCCGACCGGTCGCTCGCCGTCGGACCCGCTCCTGGTAGTAGTCCCCGACAGTGACGGCGAGCACGACCACGATGGCGATATCGAAGTAAACATCGACCTGTCCAAGCGCCATTGCGAGTGTGCTGTAGCCGTAGGCGGTCGTCGCCGCGACGGCGACAAGCAGGTCCATGTTTGGGTGACCGACACGGAGGCTGACTGCGGCTCCGCGGAGGAGCGGATACCCAGTGTATCCCAGGACGATAGTCGTCATGACCCAGACGTTCGCGAACAGGAACCCGCCGGCCGGCCCCGAGAGGTCGACGAGTCCGCCGGCCGGCCCGACGCCGAGATAGACCGGGTAGAGAAAGAGGACGTACCACATCATCACCATCATCCCGAAAAAGCCGCCGACAAGCAGCCGCCCCTCGGTCTGGTGGTCGTCGTCGGGTTCGTCGGTCGCGTGTTCGCGGGCTTCGTAGCCGTACGCCGTGACGCCCTCGGCCACGGCCGCCGTATCAGTCCGGTCCGCGTCGTAGACGATGTGCATCATCCCCGACGTGTAGCTCGCTTCGGCGGCGCGGACGCCAGTCAGGTCGGTCGCCGTCGTCTCCAGGAACTGCTCGCAGGTCGCACAGTGCATTCCCGACACGTCGAGGTACGTCTCGTCCCCGTCTACGTCCGCCGTCGACGGGCCGGAGTCGAGCTGTTCGTCGATATCGGCCTCGCTCGGGTTGTCATCGAGCGTGCCAGCCACGGTGAGACAGCCCTGACAGCAGTACTTGCCGTCGACGCCCGGATCGGTGTGTGGCGGATTCGGCGTCGGCAACCCACAGAGTGTACAGTCGCCCACCGCATCACCCCAGCGGCTGGTATATCGGAATCGTCGGGTGTGGGAGCCCGACACCCAGTATCATGAGGCCGTGCGATAGCGGCAGGTACCCCAGGACGAGGAACACGACGCCGAGCGTGCGATGCAGCCGACTCTGGAACCGTGGCGAAACCGAGTTGAACGCGACGCCGTAGCCGAACACCGCGGGGACGGTTCCGAGTCCGAGCACCGACAGCGCGACGGCGCCGTACGCCGGCGAGCCGACGACGAAGGCATAGAGGAAGGCCGGATACAGCAGCGGACACGGCAACAGGCCGTGGACCGCGCCCAGTGCGACGATGCGGGGGCCGCCGACCCACCGCTTGACGTGCTGATGGAGCCCCATACTGAACCGTTGGAACAGGGACCCCGAACCGAGATGGCCCACAGCGCCGGCCGTCGTCCCGGTCCGGAGATACATCCCGCCGGTCACGATGATGAATCCCCCGACAGCGATGCCGGCAACCGCCCGGACGTTGTCGGCCACTGTGACGACCGCTGCAGTGTCGTAGACGACGGTTCCGAGCAACCCCATGAGCGCGCCGATGAGCGCATAACTCGCCGTCCGACCGAAATTGAACAGCAGGTGCTGGCGGATCTCGCCCCACGCGACCGGTCCGTCGTCGCCCAGCCGGTCGGCGTACAGGGTGACGAGCGGCCCGCACATTCCCAGGCAGTGGGCACCGCCGAGCAGTCCGACGAGACCGAAGACGACGAGATCGACATCGCCGGTGACAGCGCCCGCTCCGTGGCCACCGGCCATCATCGTATCCGGTTCAACCCACGCTCTAGGGTTTCGAGGTCGTCCGACCCGAACATGAGACGGACCGCAACGACGATGAGGACCGTATTGACGACTGCCAGGACGGCGACTGGTTCGAGGGCGACCACGAACGCGACCGCGAACGGTATCGCGAGCAGGCCGACGAGCGGCAACCGCGAGACGGGCATCGAGAGCATAGCCGAGAGTCACGTCCTCCCTGACTTAGCTCCCCGGTTGGCCTGTGACAATGCTGCCCGCTCGACTGTCGGGTCTCGCGGGAGCTATCCGCTCAGTTCGGCGCCCGTCGCAATGGGGGCGCCGACCAGGTTCCCCCACTCGGTCCAGGCACCGTCGTAGTTCCGAACGGAACGGTAGCCAAGTAGCTCCGAAAGCACGAACCACGTCAGCGACGACCGCTCGCCGATTCGACAGTAGACGATAACGTCGTCGCCCCGCTCGATACCGTGGGCACGATACAGCTCTGTGAGTCGCTCGCGGGATTTGAACCGCCCGTCCGACCGGAGATTCGCCGACCAAACGATGTTCGTGGCGCCGGGAATGTGCCCGCCCCGCTGTGCGGACTCGGTCATGCCGGGCGGTGCGAGGATGGTCCCATCGTACTCGTCGGGCAACCGAACGTCGACAAGTTCGGTTGGGCCGGACAGTGCGCGTTCGACACCGTCGCGATAGGCCCTGACGCGTTCGAACGGACCGGCTGGGCGGTACGAGCGCGTGCTGTAGGACGGGACACGGTCCGTCGTCGGTCGCCCGGACTCGATCCAGTGTCTCCGTCCACCGTCCAGGAGACACACATCGTCGTGGCCGTAATATTTGAGCATCCAGTAGCAGTGCGCGGCGAACCAGTTCGAGTTGTCCCCGTACAGGACGAGCGTCGAGTCCTCTGTGACGCCACGGGCACCGAAGAGGTCCGCAAACGCCGTTTTGGGCGGAATGTCCCGCCGCGTCGCGTGTTGCAGCTGGCGGCGCCAGTCGATACAGACGGCGCCGGGGATGTGTTCCCGCTCGTAGAACTCGGTGTTGAGATCGACCTCAACCAGCCGGAGGTCAGCGTCGTCAGCTGTGACCGTTTCGAGGTGGTTTTCGAGCCATGTGGGCGTGACGACCGCGTCCGTTTCGGACTGCGCGTGGGACTGCTGTGCGTTCATTCTCGACTCACCGGGCCAGCTGTCGCGCTGACCTAGCTATGGCCACCGGGTTCAGTTACATAACGTTGTCTCTGGTGTCGGACAACCGGGCCCGTCAAATGGACCCGTCGGACGGCGGACGAGAGACAGCCCCTGGTTACCAAGCTGCAGCGAACGTGAGCAAGTCGACGCCGATTATGAAAACGACGACTAGCAGTGCGACAGCGATAACGGCTTTGACGAACCACGGTAGCGACCCATCAGCGGAGGAATTACTCATGGCGACCCGTTGTTGCGTTACCGACCTGAACGTTTGGTTGTCCAGCGACAAACGCGGACACGAACCGAAATTGACTGTATTGTCGACAGCTAGTTTCGAACAGATGCGGGAGTTCGTCTTCGAGGTCCGATACGAAACCGGCGCTGACGAGTTGATGGATCTGTTTATCGAGACTCCGGACGCCCGTTCGACGACGTTCCTCTGTTCGATGGGAGACGCACAGCTCTGGCGGTTAGACCGAATAACTGGCCCCGAGTCCGTCGTCGAACAGGCGACTGCGTTGCTGACTGGTTCGACGTACAATCAGTTGACCGTCAGCGACCGTCCCTGCGGTGGGCGCCACTACAGTGACGTACTGGAGAACAGTTCGTGTCGAAGCCTGGTCTACAGCTACTTCGAGGACCTCGTTCACTGCGACTCGATACCGACAATTACCAACCGGTACATCAACGGGGCACTACTCTTCGAGATAACCCGTCAGGAGAATACTGAACGCTGGCGGATTCTCATGGAAAGCGACAAGAAGGTCGGAATGCTGTACGACACGCTTGGGGGTGTCCTCCAAGACGGGCTCTCCTTTCACTTCGACCATGTCAGCGACGCGTCGGGCGCCCTGCTTGCGCTCTTCGACTCGGTCTCAGTTCGCCCCGAACAGCGCCGGGTGCTGGAACTGGCAGCAGAGAACGGCTACTACGAAACGCCTCGACAGACAACTCTTGACGATCTCGCCGAGCAGCTGGATTGGCCCCGCTCGACGGTCTCGTACAGGCTACGCCAGGCAGAGGCAGCGCTCGTCGACAGCTATATGTCCAGCAGATAATCGGTGCGCCGACAGCTCATGCTGTCACCGGTTTATTCTGAGCTGTCTCCGCGTCGGGTTCGGGTCGCCTCGCCGATACCCGCGTTCGGTGAGCAGTTTGGACACGCGTAGACGTTTCCCGTTGGGTCGCTGAAGACGCGATGAAACCGTTCGGAGATGTGATGATCACAGGTGGCACACGCTGGCATATGTTATCACCTTTTTCGCTTCGTAGATGGGGGCCCTCGAAGCCCGGGTACCAATGGTGTACAGTAATCCACCTCAACGGACATACATAGTTCTCTGTTTGTGACGCAACAAGGTCCCCTAAACTGTTTTGAGAGCGTCAGTACCCGAGTAATCGGTTCTCCATGCGCTAACTCGTTTCAGGAGTCGCTTCCCAGTATACAGCGTCGTCAGCTCTGCCGACGGCAGACTTGAACTCGCCGGATCTCTGCAGAGGTGTGTAATCCTGAATCGAGTATTCTCGATTAGTGGATTCGGACCTTGATGAGACGGTCACGACTAGCACTCTGGCTGGAGGTACTTTTTCCAACGTAAAGCTTACTTACAACGCTGTTATCGGTATTTATTATTATCTCTCTGGGGCATTTTTGCTCCTGCTGATACAATCTAACTGCGCTCCGATAGTAACAAATCGGAATTTCCCGAAACGTATTTATCCCATACCGTATTTTATCGATATGTATGGCGGAGATCATAGTCGATACGGTGAGAACAGAACGACGACTGACCGCTGCTGACGAGCACATCACTACTGGCGGTGTCCGATGAACATCACCGTCTACGGACCGTCGGGCTGTAGCAACTGCACGCAACTCAAGGAGACGACCGAAGCGGTCGTCGAGCGCAACGACATCGACGCCGATGTAACGAAAGAAACCGATATGACGGAGCTGGCTGCAAAGGGTGTCATGTCGACCCCGGGCTTCGAGATCGACGACGAGATGGTCTTCAGCGGCTCGACGCCGTCGGAAGACGAACTCGAAGACATCATCACGGACCGATTGTAAGCCGGATGGTATTCAAACAGTTCGCGACCTACGTCGTCGACGCACTCGGGCTCTCGGGAGCGGCTAGAGCGGCGGCGCACTTTTTCGTGTACGACACCCTCAAGATTCTCGCGATACTCACGGCCGTTATTATCGGTGTCACTTATCTCCGGACGTATTTCCCGCCGGAGAAGATACGGGAGTATCTCGACGGGAAAACGGCGTTTACGGGCTATCTGCTGGCTGCACTTATGGGAATCGTCTCGCCGTTCTGTTCGTGTTCGACGATTCCGATATTCCTCGGGATGGTCGGCGCGGGAATTCCCTTTGGGATCACGATTACGTTTCTGGCGGTCTCGCCGATGATCAACGAGGCTGCCCTCGTTGTGCTGCCGGGTGTCGTCGGGCTGGAGCTGACCGCGATGTACGCGTTCAGCGGCATCGCCATCGGGATGACCAGCGGCTACACGCTCAACAGACTCGGGTTCGACCGCTACGTAGACGAGTTCGAGTTCGGCGACTCGGGAGCCGACATCGACGAGCCGAGCCGACGCGAACGGCTCGAAGAGGCCTACGTTGAGGCCAAGGACATCATCCTCGAAATCGTCCCCTACGTCATCGTCGGCGTTGGGGTCGGAGCGCTCATCCATGGCTACCTCCCCGAGCAACTTGTCGAGACGTACCTCTCGGGCCAGTGGGGCGTCTTCGGCGCCGTGGCCGTCGGCGTGCCGATGTACACCGACATCCTCGGCGTCATCCCGGTCGTCGAATCGCTCATCGGAAAGGGACTGCCGGTCGGAACCGGTCTCGCCTTTATGATGTCGGTCGCCGCACTCTCGCTGCCGCAGTTCATGATTCTCAAGAAGGTCATGCAAAAAGAACTTATCGCGGCCTACGCGGGAACGCTAGCCACCGGTATCTTGCTGATCGGACTGCTGTTCAACGCAGTGCTGTAGCGCCTTAGCGGCGCTCTCGTTCACGATACAACCGAACGCTTTTGATTCGAACCGAGCAATACCAATACGTCGAGTCGGTTTGCCGTTCACAGTGTCGCGGAACCGGACAATCCGGCAGGCCGACCCCACCGCGAGACACGGTGACAATTCACCCCACCAAAGTATGACTGATTCAGTTCCGGAATCCACACGCCAGACACTGGAGCGACTCTACGAGAACCCCGAGGATCGCCTGACCTCCTTGTTCGAAATCGCTGCAGACGACGAACAGGTCGATGCGCAGGTAACGGTATTCAAAGCGTTGGCAAACGAGTTGCGAGTTCGTATCTTGGATGCGTTGCGGGACGGCGAGATGTGTGCCTGTGAGCTACAGGTCGTCCTCGATGCTCCCCAGTCGACGGTCGCCAGCCACCTCCGAGAACTCGCTGATGCAGGGGTTGTTAAGAAACGGCGCCAGGGCAAGTGGACCTACTATCGGATCGGCGATACGGCTGTGCTCCAACTCCTCGATATCGCCGCCGCATTAGATGGCTAACAGTCAGGCCACAGTGAGCGACACGGAGCCGTGCTCTGTCGTGTCTGCGGTGGTGGTCCGCAACCTGTCGGCTGTCCCAAACTGAAACAAAAAGGCGACCGCTATGCGGGGCCGCGGTGTTCAGATAGGGATTGGAAAATGAGACATAGCGTTTTCTGAGTGTCAATGTCGGAAAACGCTGGCCTCAGCAGTAGGTCACACCACGGGCTCACGCCATCGTTATCCGTGCAAGAGTACTCACGTCCACACCGATTCGGTCAGAGTCGCGGCGTGAAGGACGGGTCCGGTGCGCCAATAGAGAGACCCACGTTGGTCCGGATCGGTCGCACTGTCGATGTTTCGTGATTCGCGGGCGTCTCCCACGAAGTAGACATCGACCGGCAGCGAGTCGAGATTCCCCGCCAGCGAGTCCAGGTTCGTCATCAACGCATAATACAGAAATTGATCCAGAATCAAGACCCATGTCACTGCTTCACACCCCTCCCGAATAAAACGGTTCGGTGACGAAACCAGTCTACCGCAGCCACACCCTGTACCAACTGATCTGATAATATTTCTTAGCGGTTGATCATGTCCAAGACTTACGAGTCGGCGACGACGACCGCGCCGCGCATCTTGACCTCGGTCTGTGTCTCACAGTAGTAGAAGTAGGTCCCGGGTTCGTCGAACGTGTACTCGTAGGTATGGCCGCCTGCATTGGTCGCACCGGAGTGAACTCGCCACTCTCGCTGACGACGTTGTGCCGTCCGCCATCGCCCGTCCAGACCCACCTGACCAGCGTCCCGGGAGCGACCTCCATCGCGGCGGGATCGTACGCCTGTGCGCCGGGGCCGTTGCCCTGCACACCGACCATCACGTCGATGTCGTCGTCGCCGGTTTTGTCTTCGACTGTGCCGTCGTAGTTGCCGGTATCAGCGAGATACTCGTCAACGGAGGTGGGAGTGGTCCCGGACTCGGTCGTGGTCTCGTTGTCGACGCTCGTGTCGTCGCCGTCAGTCCCGGTAGCCCCGGTCTGTGTGTCCGTCTCCGCTGCCGGATCGTCTGTGGCGTTCGTACCCGCCGGCGTGTCCGTCTCCCCGGGGGCGTCGCCCCCGTTGTTGTCGCCACAGCCAGCAATCGATACGAATCCGACGCTCGCGGCAGCCGTGAGGAAGCGGCGCCGGTCCGTCTCGTTTCGGGTCACGGGGTTTCGTCGTTCCAGCCCGATTTAAAGAGATGTAGTTCCCCGATTGTCTGTTTGTTATTCTATACACTGCAGCCCAAGGGCCGTTTTGACAGGCGCTACTGGTATCTGCCATCCGGCAGTAAAACGCCCCACGCTGGTGGCGGCGGATTCGCTTATATCGTGGCGAGCGACACCGGCGCTGTCGACGGGCCCGGGCGGGCGACAGAACCCGCCGCCATATGTGTTCTGGAGGACGGTGTCGGCGTGGTGCCGGATGAGTACGCGTAAACGGGCGGCTGACAACGACAGTGTATGGATCGGTCGGAGCTCCGACAGGGTATCAGAGATGTGAGTCCCCTCCTGCTGGGAATCGTCCCCTTCGGTTTGATCGCCGGCGTCGCCACGGTAAACGCGGGGCTTGGACTCCCGGAAGCAGTGGGGCTGTCTGCGATCGTGTTCGCCGGGGCAGCACAGCTCGCTGCACTGGACCTTATTGGCCGAGATGCACCGCTCGCGGTCGTCGTCGTCACCGCCGTGGTCATCAACCTCCGCATGCTGATGTACTCGGCCTCGATCGCGCCCTACGTCCAGGATCTGTCGAGGCGAACGAAAGCCACGGTCGCGTACCTCCTCACCGACCAGGCGTACGCCCTCGCCATCGCCCGCTATCGGACCGGTGACGGGACTCGTTCTGTCGCCTATTATCTCGGCGTGGCAGCGACACTGTGGGTCGTCTGGCAGCTGGCGACTATCGCCGGCGTCGTAGTGGGTACGAGCGTGCCCGAATCGCTTGGCCTCGAGTTCGCTGTGCCGTTGGTTTTTCTCGCCCTGCTGGTTCCCGCGATGGAGGACGGGCCAACAACCATCGCCGGCGGTGTCAGTGGCACAGTCGCCGTTGTGGCTACTGGGTTACCGCTAAATCTGGGCTTGCTCGTTGGTGCCACAGCGGGAATCGTGACTGGGCGCCTCACAGAGGTCGCCACGGAGGGGTCGTCGAGTGGCGACTAGTTACTCTGGGCCGGTTATCTGGGGCCTCATCGCCCTGATCGGCGCTGTGACGTTCCTGATTAGACTGTCGTTTATCGGTCTCTTCGGGTATCTCGACGAGATACCGCCACAGGTCAAACGCGGCCTTCGGTTTGTGCCGGCCGCCGTGTTAGCCGCGCTCGTGTTGCCATCGCTCATCACGCTGGAACCTGGGACCGGCGGCGTCGCGGTAGACAAGCTCGCCGCTGGGGCCGTGGCTGGCGCCGTCGCCTGGCGGACCGAGAGTGTCTTCACCACTATCGGGGCCGGTATGGTGACTCTGTGGGCCGTCCGGTTTGTCCTGCTCCCGGCAGTCTGATTGTGCCCCAAGGCGGTAGTGGCCGATTCAGTGAAACCGCCACAACGCCAGAAGTGCTGTGCTGTGTCGGTTGCTCAGCATGACGTACCACAGCGTTGTGTCGCCCGACCGCCGTGGGGCCGATGCAGATGATGAACACTTATTGTGGTCAACCTCTGACAGTTCAGGTGGGATCCGGTCCCCGCTTGCGCTCCCTCCCACCTGCACCCACCCGCGCTCTCCGTGGGGCCGGACCCCACACTCTCCCGGCCGGACGGTGCCCACGTCCGGCCCCTTTCTCCCCTTTCGGCCGCCGTCGACTGCGTCTGCGATAGGTGACTGGCAGGCCAGCGGCGTGAACGGATGCACACCCGAATCCGATACGTTCAGCACCGTCTATGACGAGCGAGCCGCCACGTACTACCGCGACAGGGTACGTCTCGCTACCGTCAACAGGCGAGTCGAGTGTGACTACGACGTGCCCGACTACCCGAACGGGACACCCCGCGGCCAGTACCTGCTGAACGAGGAGGACTCGTGTTCGACCAGCACAGGACGGTTCGTCAGGAGCGCCGAACCTCGACGCGATAGCCGCGGCGACCGGCACGGAAGAGTAGACTTCCCCCGTCGAGTTCAACGGCATTGGGAACCGTGCCGTCGCCGACGGGATGGTTACCGATTATCCGCCTCGTCGGTTCGGGGCGTCGAACGAGCGCTATCGGCGGCCCGAAAGTGAGCGTCGAGGCGCTCTGCCCACGACTCGTTGGCATCGCGCGTGCGACCAGCGATGTGGGGCGTGTGGACGACGTTGTGTCGGTCGAGCAGCGGGTCGTCGAGCGGCAGCGGCTCCTCGTCCCAGACATCGGCCGCGAGCGCGATCTCGTCGGCGAGGACGCGCTCGCGGATCGCGTCCATGTCCACCACGCCCGCGCGGGTGATCAGGACCACGACACACCCCTCCGGCAGCGCGCGGACGTGCTCGGCCGTGATCAGCCCCTCGGTGGCGTCGGTCAGGGGGACCGTCGGCGCGAACACCTCGGCGTCCGCGACGAGGTCGTCCAGCGACCGAACGCGGTCGGCACCCGACCGGTAGAAGCAGGGCTCGTCGGCGTAGGGGTCGTAGGCCGCAACGTCCGCGCCCAGCGAGGCTACGGCTTCGGCGTATGTACTCCCGATGTTGCCGACGCCGGCCACTCTGACGCGGGTGCCGGCGACGGTGCCGTTGGTAAACGTCGGATCGTCGGCGAACTGGTGACCGTTCGCGCCCGGCACCTCGTTGTCGAGTTGCTCTAGGTCCCAGGGATCGTGGCTGTCGATCATCCTGGCGTGCTTCTGGGGGATCTGCCGGAGGGCGTCGATCGTCAGGCCGAGGCCGAACTCGGCGACCGACTGCGCCCAGAACCCCTCGTCGGTGTGGTCGTGGACGGCGACGCCGCGCTCCGCGAGGCGCTCGTGGGCGTCGGCGTCGACCGCATACATCGAGTCGGTCATCACGATCGCCGACTCCAAGGCGGACAGTCTCTCGGCGTCCACCTCGGTGACGGGCACGCCCAGCGCCGCCAGTTCCGTGACCTCGCCCGGCTCGTCCAGGACATCGACGAGCCGACTTGGCGTCTCGTCGAGGCATCGAAGTTCGACGGGGCCGCGCTCGGCCCACAGTTCTTGGAGGTGATCGGCAGCGAGCGGCCAGACGTCCTCGAATAGCGGGCCGGTGATGATCGTCCGGGTCACTGCCCGTCACCTCCGTCCTCGAAGAGGAACTGCATAGTGTCGAGCATATCGGCGGGCATCCGCTCGGGGAACGACGGGTAAGTGGGCACCTCGGCGGTGATCCAGCCGTCGTAGTCGATCACGTCGACGGCGTCGAGCACGCGCTCCCAGTTGACATCGCCCTGGGGCGGGTACGTCACCCGGTGGGCGTCGGTCAGCCAGTCTTTGACGTGTATCTTCTCGATGCGGCCCTCGAGCGCGTGCAGCCACCGGCTCGGCAGTCCCGAGCGGAGCGCGTTCCCGACATCGAAGTACGCCCCGACGGGGCCGGCGTCCTCGACGTCATCGAGAAACGTCGCGAACTCGTCGGGCGAGGGCAGGAAGTTGTTCTGGACGTTTTCGATCGCCACGCCGACGCCGCGGTCGGCCGCGTAGCCGGCGAGTTCGCGGACCGACTGGACGGCGCGCTCGTAGTCGGCGTCGTACGTCGCGCCGTCCTCGATTACGGCGGGGACGATAAGGATGTCCTCGGCGCCAAGCGCCACAGCGGCGTCGACCATGTCGCGGCTGATCTCCAGGCCGATCTCCCGCAGTTCGTCGTCCACGCTCGAAAGCGGGTACTCCCAGTGACTGATCGTCGAGACAGCGGGCACCTGTAGATCGTGGGCCTCGACCGCCTCGACCGCAGCTTGGCGCCCCGTCTCGGTCGTCAGCGGACCGTCGCGCTCGACGTTCGGCTCGATGCCGTCGTAGCCCGCCGCCGCGAGGATCGAACACGTCTCCTCGAACTCATCGGCGGGAAAGCCGGCTTGGTTGAGTCCGTAGCGCATCTCAGTTCGCCACCTCCGACCAGGCCTCGGGCTGATCAAGCACGATCCGAGTCCCCTCGACGTCCTCAAGCGTCGCGCCGCGGCCACCGACGCCGTACTCCTGACCGTCGGATTCGAGCACGATGGTCGCCTGCCCGGCGAGCTGGGTCAGCGTCAGGGAGCCGTTTTCGTTTGGCGGCGCCGCCGAGATGATCTCGGTTATCTCACCGGAAAGGGAGACGTTCTCGCCCGTCTGGACGTCGAACCCGTGGACAGTGGCCGGAATCGTCGTCCCGTCGTTGACGATCGGTGCGATGTCCTGGACGCACTCGCGGACGTCGACGTACTCCAGTTTGGTCCCCTCCGCGACCGAGTCGTAGACGTGTGGCCAGGTCCCCCAGAGCGCACCCTGAAAGTACCAGTGGAACACGTACGTCAGGGTGAGGTCGTCGATGATGATGCCGTACTGGTCGGTCGGATGGGACTGCGAGGAAAAGAACGTGTGCGAGCGGTCGACCAGCGCGGTAAAGGGCGCCGGGAGCGTCCGGTGGCGGACCTCGGTTGCGGCGTCCGCAAACGTCATGTCGTTGACGACGTGGGGGTCTTCCACCCTCGTCGCCACGCAGAGTTTGACGAACACGCCGCGATCGACGGCGTCTTCGAGCGCCGGGCGGATGGCCTCGAACTGCGAGGGCGAGACCGCAAGCTGGATCCGGTTGGTCGCGTCCTCGGCGGCGGCCCGGAACTGCTCGACGACGGAGTCGAGCCGTTTGACGATTGAAATCTTGTGGCCGCTGATCTCGGGGCGTTCCCAGCGGTCCTCGATCGCCTCCGCGGTCGAGGCGAGCTTGTCCGCGCGCTGTTTGAGGTCCGACATCATCTCCGAGGGGTCGCGCGGACGGACCGACAGCGCGGAGTCCTGTTCGAACGTCTCGACGTAGTCGTCGCGTTCGAGGTCCTCGAGGACATCGTAGATTCTGGACTTCGGGATGCCCGTCTGCTCGGCGATCTTGACGGCGGGCGCCGTGCCCCGCTCCAGCACCGCGAGGTACGCGTTGGTTTCGTACTGGGAGAGCCCGGCTTCCCGCAACCCGTCGCGGAGCTCGTCGTCGTCCATTATCGCACCTCTTGGACGCACACCAACTTGGATGCCGTACCGGTCACGGTCGGGGATAGGGGACGAGTTGAATTCACTATAGTAAACAATCGCTAGCAAATACTTATATATTTTTGTTAGGCGGCCGCTGTGCACACAGCGTCTCGGAACTCTATCTGTCACACCGATGTCGGACACACGCACGATCGGCCTTGGCGGGCCCCGATCGACGGTGTCGACGCGATGCCGACCGAGGCGCCGACGAGCGACACCGTGACTCAGACAGCTGATATCGACACAGAACCGAGCGGTGTCAACCTGTCGGACGGCGCCGCCGGGATTGCCCTCGACGCGACAGTAGAGGCGGAGCGTGCTGCTGTGCTGTTCGCTCGATACCGATCGGTGAAGCGCTGTCGGTAAGGTTCGGAGAATGTCAGGGGGTGACCGTAGTCGCGACTATCACCAAGCAGTGCTCGAAGTCAGATATTGCAGACTGCGGAGCGGAGTCGATTGAGTAGTTACTCCAGTTAATAGAAGCACACAAAGATTTAAGTGGTTGTTTTGCGCTTATTGAGATGGCTTATCATGACAGATCCGACTGCCGGGCGCGAACGGCGAACAGTGCTGAAAGGGATTGGCGCGGCGATGCTCGCCGGGGGACTCACAGGTTGCATGGGCGGGGGTAGCGACGACAGCGACGGCGCGACGACGTACTGGACGACACAGGTCGAGCAGGACCGCCAGGAGGTCATCAAGAGCCTGATCGAAGGGTTCGAGGAGGACGCCGACGGGACGATCGACATGGTCCCTGTCGAAGAGGGTGACCTGCCGACACAGATATCCTCGGCGACCGCGTCGGGAACGCTCCCCGCCTTCGGTGGGTGGGGGCTCGAATCCATGCAGAATTTGGGGAGTGAGGATCTGCTCTCGACGGAGTCCGCCGAATCGGTCGTCGACAGCATCGGGCGCGACGAGTTCGCCGACGGCGCAATGTCGCTAGCGACCTCCTCGGAGGGCAACCTGCTCGCGGTGCCGGCCCACGGCTGGGTGCAGGGGTTCTGGTACCGCCAGAGCGCGTTCGACGAGGCGGGGCTGGACGCCCCAACGACGTGGGAGTCGATCCGTCAGGCCGCAGAAACGCTCCACGACCCTGACAACGACCAGTACGGAATCGTCGTCGGCTCCGACGAGACGCCGTTTGCACGTCAGTGTTTCACGCCGTACGCGCGTTCGATCGGCGCACGGGTGTTCAACGCCGACAGGGAGATCGTGTTCGACAGCGACGCGATGGTCGAGGCGCTCGACTTCTACGGCTCGCTGGCCCAGTACAGTCCGCCAGGGACCAACACGTTTGAGACGGCCAACAACACGTACCTCAACGAGCAGTGCCACATGGTGATGTACTCGTCGTTCCTCATGGGCGACGTCTCGAACAATACCGACGAGATGGCGAACGACACGTCGTTCGCACCCTTCATCGAGCGCGACCGGCGCAGTTCGTTCGGCCAGCTCCTCCTGTTCAATATTCTCGACACGGCCTCGGACGCGGACCGCGAGACCGCCGAGGCGTTCGTCGAGCACGTCCTCACTGGCGACCAGTACATAGAGCTCCTGCACATGGCGCCCGGCGGGATGAACCCCGTGCTCCAGTCGACAGCCGAGAGCGAGGCCTACCGCGACAACGAGGTTCTCCAGGAATGGGGCCAGGACACGCTGAGCGACATCTCCAGGGCGTTCGACAACATCGAGCGCTTTGGCTACGTCAACGGCCAGATGATCCCGGCGTTCGGGGAGATCACGAGCCGCTCGCTCGTCTCGCAGGCGGTTAGGCGCGTGTCCGAGGGCGAGGACGCCCGGACGGTCGCCGACGACGTCGCCAGCCAGATGCGCGACGTGATCAACTGAGTTCGTAGTCATTATTTCCCACTATGGTCTCACTCACCCGGAGCGGCGATCGGACGATCGAGGAGAAGGAAGCGCTGCTGGGGTACGCGCTGATCGCTCCCGCACTGTTGCTGATCGCCGCAGTAATCCTCTATCCGGTGCTGTACAACGTCTACCTGAGCTTCACCGTCGTGCCGCTGCGGCCGGACGAAGCGCCCCAGTGGATCGGACTGGAGCACTACTACAACCTGTTTGCCAGCAGCGCGTTCTGGTCGGCGCTTCGAACGACAGTCGTGTTCACGTTCTTCAGTACGACGCTCGCGACGCTGGGTGGCCTCGGCACGGCGCTGCTGTTCAACCGCTCGTTCCGCGGGCGCCGGTACATCCGCGGAATGGTGTTGTTGCCCTACGTTGCGCCGCTGATCTCGGTGGCGTTCGTCTGGCGGTTCATGCTCGACCCGCTGTACGGCATCTTTCCGTACCTCGGGAGCGACGTGCTCGGGCTGTACGCCGGCAGCATCGACATCCTGAGCAACGGCGACACCGCGATCTGGTCGGTGATCCTCATCGACGCGTGGCGGTACTTCCCGTTCGCGTTCCTGATGCTGATCGCGCGCGTGCAGGCGATCCCCGGCGACATGTACGAGGCCGCGAAGATCGACGGCGCCTCGAAGCTCGCGCAGTTCAAGGACATCACGCTGCCGGAGCTGAAGTACATCTTGGCGACGGTGTTCCTGCTGCGGTGGATCTGGAACTTCAACAAGTTCGCGGACATCTGGCTGCTGACCCGTCGGGTCGAGACATTGCCGATCTACGCGTACCAGGTCGCGTTCGCAAACTACCAGCACGGCCAGGCGGCCGCGATCTCGATGGTGCTGTTCTTAGCGCTGATCGTGTTCGTCCTCGCGTACGTCGCCTGGGCACTGGACTGGTGATACGATGAGTACGAAACAATCCACATACCGACACGTCGTCGACTCGTTCAAGACCGCGCTCGGGCTCGGCGAGAGCACCCTCGAGACCTCGCTCGCCGAACGCGTCGTGTTCTACGTCGCGCTGGGGCTGACGCTGCTTATCACGCTGTTCCCGTTCTACTACATGGCGCTGGCGAGTCTGCTGCCAGAGTCGAGCCTGTACTCGCTGCCGCCGACGCTGATTCCCCGAGATCTGACACTCGAACACTACCGGACCGTGTTCGGGCCGGAGACGTTCCCGTTCCTGACGTACTTCAAGAACAGTTTCATTATCGCGACGACGACGGCTGGCGCGTCAGTGCTCGTCGCCACGTTCGGTGCCTACAGCTTCGCCCGACTGGACTACCGCGGGCGCGGAGTCATCTCGCGGGGCGTCCTGATGGTGTACATGTTCTCGGGCATCCTACTGGTCGTGCCGATGTTCCAGGTGATCGTCTGGCTCGGCTTCGTCGATTCGCTGGCGAGCCTGTTCATCACCTACCTCGTCCAGACCCTGCCCGTCTCGCTGTACATGCTGGGCAACTACTTCCGGTCGATTCCGGAGGAGATCGAGGAAGCGGCGATTATGGACGGCTATTCGCGGCTGGAAGTGATCTTCAAGATCACGCTGCCGCTGTCGGCGCCCGCGATCGTGGCCGTGTTCTTCTTTACGTTCATGATCGCGTGGAACGAGTACCTGTTTGCCAGCATCTTCCTCCAGTCCCAGAGTGTGTTCACCCTGCCGATCGGCATCGAGGCGCTGTCCTCGAGCTTCCGACAGGTCTGGGGCCAGATCATGGCGGCGTCACTGCTGACCAGCGTGCCGCTGATCGTGATGTTCACCTACTTAGAGAAGTTCATGGTCGAAGGGCTGACCTTCGGGGCGGTGGAGGGGTAACATGGCGACGGAAGCCACCCCTACCGCGGACGCTGCCGATCTGAGCTCCGACGACGACTCAGAGATCCGGCTCCGAAACGTCACGAAGCGGTTCGACGACCTCGTCGCGGTCGACGATCTGGACCTGACGATCCGGAACGGCGAGTTGCTCGTCCTGCTTGGCCCCTCGGGCTGTGGCAAGTCGACGACGCTCCGGATGATCGCCGGCCTCGAGGTGCCATCCGAGGGTAGTATCGAGATCGGCGGCGAGGAGGTCACGGAGGCGCTGCCCCAGAAGCGTGACCTCTCGATGGTGTTCCAGAGCTACGCGCTGTACCCCCACAAGACCGTCCGGGGGAATCTAGCCTTCCCGCTCGGGAAGATGGATATCGACGACGACGAGGCAGACGAGCGGATCCGCCGCACCGCCGAGCTACTGGAGATAGACGACCTACTGGACAACAAGCCCGGCCAGCTCTCGGGCGGCCAGCGCCAGCGCGTCGCGCTCGGGCGGACCATCGTCCGCGAGCCGAAGGCGTTCCTCATGGACGAGCCGCTGTCGAACCTCGACGCCAAGCTCCGTGTCCAGACCCGCTCGGAGGTGCGCAGCCTCCAGCAAAGCCTCGGCACGACGACGGTCTACGTGACCCACGACCAGGAGGAGGCGATGAGCCTCGCCGACCGGATCGCCGTGATGAACGACGGCCGGCTCCAGCAGATCGGGACGCCGAAAGAAGTCTACGAGAACCCGGTCAACGAGTTCGTCGCCGGGTTCCTCGGCGAGCCGTCGATGAACTTCCTCGATGCCGACCGCCTCAGGGGAGTCGATACGTCAGACGACTCGTTCGCGGAAACCGCGACCGTCGGGGTCCGACCGGAAGACATCGCAGTCGCCGAGGAAGCCAGCGGGCGAGCCGACGGCGGGCGGACCTACGAACTCGACGGTGAGGTGCTCGTCGTCGAGCCGCTTGGCAATGCCTACGAGGTCGAGGTCGACTGTGGCGACGACCGGGTCACCGCACGCCTGCGCGACCGTCCCAGCGCCATCAGTCCCGACTCGGCCGTGACACTCCGACTGCCCGCCGACGCCGTCCACCGGTTCGGCGCCGACGGCGAGGTGATCGGATGATCCCGGACGGCTGCGCGCTGGCGGTCCGCAACGGCGTCGTCTGCGTGGTCGGGGAGCGCGGCGACGTCCGCTCCGATTGCGCCGAAACCGGCGTGTTCGCGAACGATACGCAGTACCTCAGCGAGTTCGAGGTGTCCGTAACCGACCGCGGTGCGCCCGAAAGCGGCTGGGAGCGGCTCGACCGGCGGGCCGGCCCGGACGGCGTGACGACCGTGCTGGTCGGCGCCGCGCCGGGCGAGGGACGGGGTGGCGCCCGACGGTGCCTGCTGCAGAAGGACGTCACGGTCGACGGCGACGTGGTGACCGTCGAGACGACGCTCCGGAACTACACGCCCACAGAGCGCGTGGTCGATATCGAACTGACCGCAGCGTCCGATTTCCGGCACGTCTTCGAGTGTTCGGGCTTCTTCGCGGCGCGCGAGTCGGTCGACCGCGACGTGACCGTGTCCGACCGCGAGAGCGGCGCGGAGCTGTCCGGAACGTCGCCCGACGGGACGACGCGGGGCGCGACGATACAGTTGGAGGGCGGCCAAACGGCGTCCGTAGAAGCCGGCGCCGACGCCTCGGGCGCAACCGTCGAACGGACGCTAGAGCTTTCGGCCGGCGAGGCGGTCTCGGTCGTCGCGACGGCGCGGCTCCGGCCGACGCGCGGCCGGGTCGACCGCTCGTTGGAGCCGTCGGTGTCGATGGCATCACACCCCGGGCTGTTCGACGCCGCCGCCGACACCCTGCGGGCGCTCTTGCTGCCCGAGGGCGTCCCGGCGGCCGGCGCACCCCGGTTCGTCGCGCCGTTCGGGCGGGACGCGCTGCTGGTCGGCTTCCAGACGCTGCCGTTCGCGCCCGGTCTGACCAGGAGCGTCCTAACCTCCTTTGCCGGGCAACAGGCCTCGACGACCGACCCGGAGACGCTCGCCGAACCGGGCAAGATACCCCACGAGGGGCGACGGGGCGACCTGCCGGCGCTCGGCCGGTCAATCCGGTCGCCGTACTACGGGACAGTCGACGCGACGCCGCTGTTTGCCGCGCTCGTTGCCGCCTACGCGGAGTGGGCCGGCGAGGACGCGATCACCGACGAGCTGTACGACGCCGCCCTCGGGGCCGTCGAGTGGACGGTCGCGGCTGGCGACGAGGAGGGCGTCGTCTGGTATGAGCCCCACGACCACGAGTACGGGCTCGCCCATCACGGGTGGAAAGACAGCGATCGGTCGATCGCGCGGCCCGACGGCACGGCTGCGACGCCGCCGGTCGCGCTCGCGGAAGTACAGGGGTACGCCTACCGCGCGCTTCGAGGCGTCGCCGACCTCGCGGCGAGTCGGGGGGACAGCGGGCTCACCGAACGGCTGACCGAGCGCGCCGAGCGCCTCCACGAGGCCTTCGACCGGAAGTTCTGGCTGCCCGACGAGGGGTGCTATGCGCTCGCGCTCGACGCCGACGGCGTGGTCGACGCCGTCGCCTCGAACCAGGGCCACGCGCTCTGGAGCGGGCTCGTCCCGCCGGAGCGCGCCGACGACGTAATCGACTGGCTGCTGGCGCCGGAGCTGCTGACCGACGCCGGACTCAGAACGTACTCGGCGGCCCACGACGCGTTTGACCCGCTGTCGTACCACCGCGGCAGTGTCTGGCCCCACGACACCAGTATCGCCGCGATGGGCTGTGCGCGCTATGGACGCGACGACGCCGCCGCGGCGCTCGCCGAGCGGGGGCTGGACGCGCTGGCGACCGGCGCGACCGGCGACGCCGGTCGATGGGGGTTCCCGGAACTCCTGGTCGGCCTCGACGACCCCGACGTGGACGCTGGGCGGGCGCGCCATCCCGACGCCTGCGAGCCGGCCGCCTGGAGCGCCGGCAGCGCGTTCGGCTTTGTCCGAGCCGCGCTCGGCCTGGGCGTCAACTCGGGGACGCCGGTCGCTGAGCCCGCAACGGACGACGGAACCGGACCGGGGCTCGGCACAGTGACGGAAGCGACGATATACTGCCGCGGGCGGCGCTATGCCGTTCGACACAGCAGCGATTCGACGGTCGTGACGCCGACGTGCAGGGCGTCGGCGGCGAGGGGTAGCCCCGACCGCGACCACCCGGAGGTGACTACCGATGGCTGAACTCACACTCAACGACGTTACGAAAATCTACGACGACGCCGAAGGAACCGAGACCGCCGTCGAGGAAGTGTCCGTGACCGTTGAGGACGGCGAGTTCCTCGTCCTGGTCGGGCCCTCGGGCTGCGGGAAGTCGACGACGCTCCGGATGATCGCCGGTCTGGAGACGGTGACCGACGGGACAATCGAGATCGGCGACCGCGAAGTCCAGCACCTCGCGCCGAGCGAACGCGACGTGGCGATGGTGTTTCAGAGCTACGCACTGTACAAGCGCATGACCGCCCGCCAGAACATGGGCTACGGGCTCAAGCACTCGACCGATATGTCGGGCGACGAGCGCGACCGGCGGGTGCGCGAGGGTGCGGAGCTGCTGGGCATCGAGGAACTGCTCGACGACAAACCCGAGGCGATGAGTGGCGGGCAGAAACAGCGCGTCGCCCTCGGGCGGGCGATCGTCCGCGATCCGGACGTGTTCTTACTCGACGAGCCGCTGTCGAATCTCGACGCCAAGCTGCGCTCGCACATGCGGACGGAGATCCAGCGCATCCAGTCGGAGCTCGGTGTCACCGCGGTGTACGTCACCCACGACCAGACCGAGGCGATGACGATGGCCGACCGGATCGCCATCATGAACGACGGCGTCATCCAGCAGGTCGACCCGCCGGAGGTCGCCTACGATCACCCGAACAACGAGTTCGTCGGGGCGTTTCTCGGCAGTCCGTCGATGAACGTCTTCGACGCCGTCGCCCGCGAGGACGCCAACGGGTACGCCATCGACGTCGACGGCGCGACGCTCGGCAGAATCCCCCACGAAGCCGTCGAGGACGATCTCGCCGGCAAGCCGGTCCGCTTTGGCGTCCGTCCCGAGGACCTCCACCTCGACGAAGCGCCGGACGACGCGACCGATACCTGCCGGTTCGCCGCGACCGTCACGGTCACGGAGTATCAGGGGAACGATAACTTCGTCTATCTCGACGTCGGCGATCGATCGCTGACCGCCCGTGTCCCGCCAGGCGTCTACCCCGATTCTGGCGACGAGGTGACAGTCAGCGTCGCCGCGAAGGACGTCTTCCTGTTCGAGCGCGAGACCACGACCGCGATCAAAACGCGCGGCGTCAGCGGCGAGCGCACCGGCACGCAACCGATCACTCGCGGCTAATCCCCGCTTTCCCTACCGATGACACATTCGCAGCAGACGGCGGCAGACAGTATCGTACCCCAGCACGTCGACGCGCCGATCGACGACCCGACGTTCCACCTCGACGTGCTGGAGGAGCTAACTTACGACACCGAGGTCGACGGCGCGGTCCCACTGGCCAGCGACCCCGACAACCGATATCCCTACGTCTATCCGCGAGACGTCGCCTCGATCACGCGCGCCTGGCTGACGGCGCTGCGTCACGGCCTCCGGCCGGACGCCTCCCTGAATCGCGTCGTCGACGCGGCCCGCTTTCTGGTCGCCGTCGAGGACGATGGCTGGTGGTACCAGCGGTACGGGCTCGACGGCAGCGACCAGTCGATCTACCGACAGGAGGATAATCTCGCACACGGCATCAGGATCATCTCGCACGCGGTGCTCGCGCTCGACGCGGCCGACGCCCTCGAAGCGGCGGACGAGGCGTTCCTGTCGAACGCGGTCGACTGCATCGACGCTGCGGTGGCAGTCACCCGGTCCGAACTGTACGACGCCAACGCCCACCTGATCGAGAGCACGACGAGCATCCACGAAGGCGCCATCGAATCCGGCTACACGCTGTGGGTAAACTGCGCGTTCCTCGCTGCGTTGCAGCAGGCGGCCGACGCGCTCGACCGGATCGAGGTAGCGGGGCGATCCGCGGATATCGGGCGAGTCGGCGACAGCACGCCGGAGGCCGTCGGCGACGCCGCCGAGCGGATCGACGAGCTCCGCTCCCTGCTGGAACCGGGCGTAAAGCGATGCTTCGCCGTCGACGGGACGCCCGTGCCGCGCCGGCACACCCCCGACGGCGAGCGCGACGACCGCCCGGACATCACGCTGCTTGCGCCCGTCTACTTCGGACTCCAGGGCGTGTTCGGCGAGCACGCCGTGCGCGCCGCCGAGCGGGCGGCGGCGAGCCTGGAGGACCCACGGCTTGGCGGGCTCCAGCGGTTCCGTGGTTTTCACCGCGACCACGATGTCCACCAGCACGGCGGCAACGGCCCGTGGATGCAGTACACCGCCTGGCACGCGCAGTTTCGCTTCGACCGCGGCGAGGTCGAGCGGGGCGACGAGGTGCTCTCGACGATCACCGGCCACGCCGATGCGGCGGGTCACATCCCCGAACACCTCTCCACGCGCGAGCGCTTCGAGCAGTTCATCGAACAGGAGTGGGATACGGGCGCCGACTTCGAGAAGGAGTTCGACGACGATGTGCTACGGGACGTGCCCTTCGACCGCATCGCAGAGGAACTGGATCACATGCGCACGGCGTACGACGAGATGGCGGCCGCTCTCGAGGAACGAGACATCATCTCCTTTGCGGCACCGCTGGCGTGGTGTCACGCGGAGTTCCTGACGGCGCTGCTCAAGCGCGAGACACAGTGATGGCGGGTCGCACCTTCGAACGCGTCGCGTTCACCACGACCGCCTACCCGTACATTCCGCACTGACGGCCGGCCTACTTGCTCGAGGAGACCGTCGAGCACGGTTACGACGCCGTCGGCGACGTGCTCCACATGGCCACGTGACCGACACCGACCGCCGCCTGCCCGGCGACGGCGGGGTCCGCTGGGAACTCGTGTTCGACGGGATCGGCGATATCGGGTTCGATAGCCCGGTGAGCGTCGAGGTCTGGGGCGACAACCCCGACGAGCTTGCCCGGGCCAGTGCGGCCGGACTGCACACGCTGGGCGTCACGGCGAAGTGACCGACAACTGCATCGACTCTCCGTTCGTAGTTATCGCAGTCCAAAACGCCAAATCTGTGTGAGGTTGGTTAGATATATGGTATTTGTGGGTGTCTTTGATATCTTAACAGGGCCTCTTTCCGATTGAGATCCGGTTCTGGAAACGGGTGTACGCCCATATCACCTGTAAAGCGTGCCACTCTCTCGAACTCAGCGGTTTGATTGGTGGAAAGTAATTCTTCCGAATTTTGCGTTGTATGGGCGTATCAGTCCGGTATTCGATACAAAAGGACTCTATGGTTTATTTGCTCCCGGAAGCGAGGGACACTCGAATGAGCACGATTGAAGCGCACGGTCTGACGAAGCAATACGGAGAATTACCTGAATCAACATATTTCAATCAGTTTGATAGGTGTGGACTCAGCCGTTTTGCTGGCCCAAAATCACCCCAGGGTAGCCTACGGCGTATTGTATTTCGATTGTCTCGACTCGGTGTCGGAAGGAGCAGGAGATTCCCGAACCGCCAATGAAATTAATCGCTCACCGGGGATTCGCCGAAACCTTCCCCGAGAACACACAAACTGCGTTTCAAAACGCACCCGAACACGCTGATATGATCGAATTGGACCTCCGTCGATGTCGAAGCGGGGAAATTGTGGTTATCCATGACGGAATTTTGGACGCTGTTACTGACGCAAGTGGCCGAGTAGATAGCTTTTCGGCCACAGAGCTGGCGAATCTCAATGTCCATAAATCCGGGCAGGGCGTTCCGACGCTCAATAGCGTTCTTGATACCGTTCCATCGAGTGTCGGTCTCAACCTTGAACTGAAAGAATATGGCTTAGCGGAAGATGTTGTGAAAGCGATTCGGGACAGAGAAGCCGATATCGTGGTCTCGTCGGCGAATACGGAAGTTCTCCGGAAAGTAAGGATGGTTGATCCGAACATCCCAACCTCACTCATCTTTGCGATAAATCCAGAGAAAAATCTCAAAACTGCGGAGGAATTGGGTTGCACTCACATTCAACCCCACTGGGGGATCTGCTTGTCTACAAATCTCATTGAGCGAGCACACGAGAAGGAACTGGAAACGTTCGTGTGGACGATAAATACTGACGTTGGGGCGCAAATCCTTCGAAAATCCGGTGCTGACGGCGTGATCGCTGACCGTCCGGTGTCCGTTGGCCCACTATCCTCGCGTTCCTCACAAGAAGGAACAAACTTTGACCACTACCCCGTTCAGGAGCTCGCCATCTCACTGCTTCCAATCGCACTCAGTAGCATTACGTACCCGTTTGTTCTGGTCAGCTCTTGTCTCACCCTCATCACCCAAAATGTCGGAACGATCCACCTCAGTACCACCGATAGCGGACGTACAGGCCGTCTTATCACGCAAAGCAGTTCAACGATGAAACGGAAGCTATCGGTCCTTCTGTGGAAAGGGAAAGCAGTAGCTAAACGGAGAAATGGGGAATGGCGGGGAGAATTATATCTGACTAGTGTTCGCCGATTCTACTCTTGGCTATGCAGCCGAGGAACGGTCCCCATTCAGTCTACAGGATCCGCACCGGCGACCAAAGTGAACAAGCTCTGGAACAAAGCTCAGAACGACGTTTTGTCGGTATATGAAGCAGTGACCGAGAGGCTTCACAACGTTCCCCTGGGCGGGTCAACCGTTACCGGTCGGTGGAGACAATGAAGGTATTTGCGTCCACGCTGAGTCGCACACAGAAGTTCGTAATCCTCAGTGGAACTGTTGTCGCTGCCATCGCACTATATCTGCTCTCCTCCCAGCTTCTACCCAGCTTACTGGACACGACAAGTGTCCGCCAGTGGATCGGTAGCTTCGGTATCTTTGCCCCGCTAGTGTTCATCCTCGTCCAAATTGCGCAGGTTATTTTTGCACCAATTCCCGGTCAGTTGCTAGCGCTGGCTGGCGGGTACCTCTTCGGGCCAGTTAATGGCACAATCTATAGCTTACTCGGCGTCACAGTTGGGAGCAGTATCGCGTTTCTCCTCACAAAGCGATATGGTCGGCCTCTCGTCGAACGAGTCCTTCACGAGGATGTGATAGCTGGATTCGACGGATTTATTGAACGTGTAGGGCTCCCGGGGTTTATCGCCTTCATTATCATCCCCGGACTCCCGGACGACGCAGTGTGTTTCCTCGCCGGTCTCACCCCGTGGCGGTTCAAAACATTTCTATTTGCTATTGTCATCGGCCGCTTCCCCGCGTACGTTCTCACTGTCTATGCTGGTGGTGAACTGGCAAGTGGTCGGTTTGTTATCGGCATAGTGCTCATTGGAGTGTTAGTAGCGCTTTCGGCCGTTGGTTATTTTAAACAAGATGAGATCCAGAATTGGGTCTATCGTCTGGAGGAACACATGCGGTTTTGACCACACAATAGAGACATGGGCTTTGTTGAAATCCCCAGAGAGCCATACTTATATATTATTTGATACTAAAATCATCTGTCTGCGGGTCTAAACTCCCTATCCACGCCCTGATCGCCCCCATGGGAACTAAATAGAGCAACCACACGGCCCGTGAATACAGATCGGTACCCGTCCCGATAATCACAAAACTGACCGGAGCAACCACAAAGACCAACATCAGAAACAACTCAAAGACGGGCCTGAACGCGAAAGCCAACGCGTCTGCCGGTGATTTGTCTTGATACGACCGGTTGACGATGAAATAGCGCCAGACGCGTGCTAGCTGAAAGAAAACAGTGCCAGCAATTGCGAGCCCAACTGAGAGGGAAAGTCCTGAGTCCAAATCATAACCGGGAACCACAGGCCTCATGATTATTGCAAGAATGAAAACTGAGATAATCGCCTTTCGCAAAACATATTTGATATTCCGCCAGTATACCGGCGGTATTAGCGCAATCGGTTGAATTGGAGTGGGCTCTTCATCCCAAGAATCCCCATCGAGATCATCCACGGACTGTGGCGTGAACAACGCGACAGAAAAGAACAGGAGGTTGATAATCGCTATCTCGATGAGATAGATGACAGCGATTTCAACGAGACTCCACTCAAATACAACTACTCCAACAATAAGTGCAGAGTTCAGAATACACGCAAAAACGAAATCGCGGGACTCTCTGAGCATTCCGGGTATTGTTTTGCTCTCCTCTATCTGACTACTCTTTCCCATCCATCTACACATTTCTTCGGTAGCGTTTAGTTAGCTCTGTTGAATACTTCGCCTTCAGCTACAATAAGATATAACAACCCGTAGCTAGATAATGCATAGACCGCTCAGAGCGACCGGTCAGGATTATGAACGGGACAGGCGACGGTGAGTTCACGGAACTGTTTCCACCAGCGTCGTGATCGGACGAACGCACCGTACTTTCTTTGAGCGTCGAGTTGACTGGCTCAGATCGACTCCGTTGCCCGTAGGTCAGCGTGTAAGCGTGCGTTCCATGCTCGGTGGAGTGACGTGAACTCACGGTGCTTGATCAGTGGCCGAACCTCGTACTGACGGGCAAGCCGTCTGATTTTCTGGTCGTTGTACCCTTTGTCACCGAGCAGGATGTCGACGGTCTCGGGGTTGTGTTTGACCAACGACGGCGCGATCTGGCTATCATATTTTCATATCGTTGTTACATGTAGATCAGGGATGGTGTTCCCCTTCGTATCGACTAATAGTGTCTGAGCTGTTGAATAGTGAGTTCGGCCCGTTTCGTGTAGTGTTTTGAGGCGTGACTGCGGTCGAACCCTGGCGCATCAACTACAACAATTCCACTCGTCGGAAGTAGCGTCACAGAGAGTCAATATAACACGCCAGACAGCCATATCAAGCCGATTAAACGCCTTACAGAGCGTTGATGACGTAGAAAGTTCAGCTAATCCAAAGCTCGACGAATGCGTGGTATCTCGATCAGTTCGTCAAGCAGACCACGATAGGTCGTATTCTTCCGAACTTTGAGACACAGCAGAAAAACGTGCTACGGGAGTGTATAGCGGTGTTTGGAAAACGGCGAGGAGTATCGAGAGACAGCTCGGCGTGCCAGTTGGATCGCCTTCTCAGTAAACCGGAGAATCTGCGACTTCGAGAGGGCCTTCATCCTGTGGAATCACACGGTGAACAACTCTCTGAAGATTTCAACAAAGCCTGACAATTATAACCGCCGTCCATGTATCGAGGGTCAGGCCTGTCCGTGAACTCGGTCTCGTGTCTATCAGGGTAGGCGGTAAATCCGCTCTTCGGATTCAGAATTCCAGCCTTTAACGGCGCTGACTGTGACCCATCCGGCGACAGTTGGCCTCGACGGACGTACCGCAGGCAGAGGTTCTTCGCTACATTGTAGTCCGCGTTCGTTTCCGACCGATACTTCCCACACCGGAAGTCGTTGCGCGGCGGGCGAGTCTCGTCTGCGATAAATCCGGACTTGGAACACCGCTTTGACGTGTACGGCGACTCGACTTACATCACCGATATACCGGCGGCTTCGGCTTTGTACTCTACGTATTTATATGACGGTCGGAACGCCCACTTGTGATCCAAAGACGTACCCGTTCGGTCACCAATGTGGGTCGGTTCCCGGACTCGATTACCGACCTTTTCGCCCTCAAACCTTCAGGTGATAGATCTACAACTCGTCCCACGCTTTCCGCATCTGCTTTCCCGGATCCCTGATCAGGCTTTCGAATCCCTCTCTTATTACTGCTGCTGGATTTCGCCGAAACCTCACAAGAACTGGGATGATATTATATTTCAATATTTTTAGTGATATGATAGTGAACCATCCCAATGTGCATACGAGGAAAGGGATAGCAAATAGTGGTAACAGCGGTTCGAGAGAGATCGCCACTCCTTCGGCGATATACTCATCGGACAATTCGAGAATTGCGTAAGGAACGAAAAATGCGATGGCTAGTTTTCCCAGCCTGCTTGCCCGTTTATCCCAGGGACCCCCCTCATACCGTTCTTCAACGGCGGCTTCTGCCTGACTGCGAATCTCTGCCGTTGTCTGAAGTTCGATCTGCTCGATGGTAGCAGCTTTCGTTGTGTCGGGGTTGTCTTCAATCTGGGTGCGAACTTCCCTGATCAGTTCCGCACGGTCGATATCGTTGAGTTCCTGGAGTCGCTCAATGACAATGGTAGTAGACGCGAGTATCGTCAAGAGTTCGTCATCCGATAGTTCATCGAGCGCCATCTCGAATTGCCGGTCTGGATAGTCGGCAAGCAGCTGGAAATCCAAAAGACCTGATCTTACCCGTTCTCGAATTCGTTGTTGGTCCCGGCGTTTTTTCTCCTCATCGAGATCAGCGAAATCATCCCGGATCCTATTTCGCTGGGTTTTCGTGAGTAGTGAAGCCGACTTACCCGCCATACTGTACGGATACAGGGTATAGAGAATTACTATTTTCGGTTGAAGGGTGTTTCTGGAATATGGGTGTATCACCTATACCACCCGTATATCAGATGGCTCTTCCAAACTCGGCGGTTTCGCTTCCGAAAATCAATTCGCCAGAATATAAGCCTATACGGCCTTACAAGGCCGATATTGGATACAACGGTCTCTATAGTTTATTTGCTCCCGGAAGCGAGGGACACTCGAATGAGACTGATCGGAACGCATGGTTTAGAGCAGTGTAGAGATGCCACAGCAGTACAGGTCATTAACTCGTCTTGTGAGCAAGGAGGGGGCGATAGGTTCCTCGGACACAAGCGCGCTGATAGGGCAATTACCACCGATCTAATACTCAGATTCGCTCAGTCCAGTACCCAATCAGAACAGAGCCCGGCACAAAGGGGTGTCAGAAATGTCGTCTTCTGACAAACTTGGTGTCGGGAAAAGCGAACGCACGAATCAGGCAGCAGTCGCGGTTCAGGATGTCCGGAAAACATACCAGATGGGAGAACCCGTCGATGCTCTCGACGGAGTGTCTCTCCAGTTGAAGCGTGGTTCATATACTGCCGTCATGGGCCCGAGCGGTTCAGGGAAGAGTACGCTGATGAATCTCATCGGGTGTTTAGACACTCCGACGGAGGGGCGAGTTATCGTCAACGAGAGGGACGTGACTCAGCTCCCCAGTAGAGAACGAACGCGGCTACGGGGCAGCGAGATCGGGTTCGTCTTTCAGACTTTCAACCTAATGCCTCGACTGACTGCCCAAGAGAACATCGTACAGCCAATGGTCGCCCAGAAAGTGTCACGAAGTAAGCGAAATGAACGTGCGAAGCGACTCTTAGAACGTGTTGGACTCGGTGACCGGGCAGGGCACCGGCCAAACGAACTATCGGGGGGCCAGCGCCAGCGGGTCTCCATCGCTCGCGCCCTCGCTAACGACCCAGCACTGATTCTCGCCGATGAACCGACGGGGAATCTGGATTCGGAAACTGGAGCCGACATCATGAAGCTACTCAGCGAACTCCACGAGGGTGGCAAGACGATCCTTATCGTGACACACGATCGTGACATAGCTGAACACACCGATAAGATCATCCACCTACTCGACGGTGCCATCGAACGCGAAGAGATAGTTGACTCCCCTGTACGGCCAACAGTTGGGGGTGGTGAGTAATGGACCCCTTCGAGAGTCTTCGGATGGCATGGCGGACGATTCGCGGACACCGCCTCCGTTCGACGCTGACCACACTCGGCGTCGTCATCGGCATTGGCGCCGTTATCGCGTTAGTCACATTAGGCGCGAGCCTTCAAGGCGCGATCATTGCCGACGTGGCTGCAGGTTCTTCGAACGACGTGGCTGCAGGGCCCCCGAAAATGACAGTTGTGAGTCAGCTGCAAAGCGCCGATGGCGGCTCGGGAGAGGGTGGCGGCGGTCTGGCGGTATTCACCGAACACGACATCCAACAGCTCCAAGAGCTAAAAGGCGTGGAAACGGTCGTTCCAGAGGGGAACGTCGCACTCTCAGGCGTCACATATAGCGGACAGTCGGTTGCAACAGCAGCAATGACGGCGACGACGCCTGCCTACTTCAGCCAGACGGGAGCGGGAAACTTCTCCGCTGGTGGCCCCTTCTCACCTGGTGAACGGGAAGTCGTCCTGAACGAAGCTGCAGCGACTATGTTCAAGCAGAACGTCGCTGTTGGTGACTCGGTCACAGTCACTCGAAGCGGTGGTGAGAGGATTAACGCGACAGTCGTCGGCATTCTCGAAGGGTCAAGCAGTAGCAGTGAATTCGGTTCTTCGGATGACAGTCCACCACCCGAGATCTACGGCCCGACGGACCCGTTCCACCAGACCCAACTTGTTAGTCCAGCAACGGGAGAAAATCAGCGCGTCTACTCGCAGTTGACTGTCGTGGCAGTTAATTACAACCAAGTTGACCAGGTCGCTAAACGTGTCACAGATTACTTTACTGCTGACTCGGATGCGCAGGGTCTTCTCCCGTCGTCGCACGGAGTGAGTGTCCAGACAATCGATGAGTCTGTCAGGCAAATGCAGAGCTTGGTGAGTACCTTCACGAGCGTCGTCACGGGCATTGCAGTCATCTCGCTCGTTGTCGGCGCGATCGGTATTGCTAACATCATGCTCGTGAGCGTCACCGAACGGACACGTGAGATAGGAATCATGAAAGCCGTTGGGTTCCAGAACCGTGATATCCTTCAGTTGTTCCTCGTTGAGGCAGTTATCCTGGGGCTGTTCGGATCCGTGTTCGGGATCATCCTCGGCGTCCTTGCTGGGTACGGTACGACGACGTTCCTCGCTCTTCCGTTTATTTTCCCGATAGAATGGGCAGGGATTGCCGTCGCCGTCGGGGTGCTCGTCGGCGTCGTTGCTGGTCTGTACCCCGCTTGGAACGGCGCTCGAATCGACCCCATTGAGGCCCTTCGGTACGAGTGATAGTGGCTCTGGTGAATCGCTGGACAGCGTCGGCTTCGACCGGTAGCACTAGGCGTATGAAGCGGGAAACTGCCGATGCTCGATGCCGAAGACTTCCCGCTTTACGAGCAAAGCGGTCCCGTTAGCTACAAATGCTGTTGGTGAGCGAGGCGAAGTCACACGGGACTCGCCCAGCGGGAAGCCGAACTGGATACACGCGTCCACTGTCTCGTCTATGGAGCCGAAGCGGTCGGACTCGTCGGGTCACATTATGGTGCGAGCCAGCGTGAGCACGAGCACATCAAAGGGATCTTGACTTCGTCCCACGGCTTTAGCCGTGGGATTCCGCTCGCTATTGTCAATCCTTGCCCCCGCTCGGACACCAGTACTGCAACTGGAAATCGTATATTGGCTCCCTGGCACCGTCACTGGAAATTTCAGCGGAAACGGTGGTGTGTGAAATCTCCACATGCACTGCTAGTCTCTACGAGCTAGCAGATGGTCATACCTGACGGAGCAGCAGGCGTCCCGGTCAGTCCGCCGATATCGGCACTTTCACCGCCTGAAGCGCTTCGATTTCAGTTGTCAGCTCGGCCTGAGTGACCGATGAGTCGCTACCGAGCGGTTCAGCAGCTTCAGGTGTGCCGCCGTCAGTCGCCGATGTCGCGGCAACAGCTACCGGGTCGACGTTACTGTATCGAGTTGCTGCTGAGCGGCGGGTTCATGTAGTCGAGTTCCTCGACGCTTGGGGCGCCGGGTTGATCCCGACGATGTCGGCGATGATGTCCGCGCGCTTCTTCTCGGTCGCCCGTTTTAATGCGCGCCCTGTCTGACTGAAAGTAGGACTTGTACGCAAGGTTTTAATTCGCCATGCCTCCTGACCGACTCCATAGCCAGTTGTTGAGAGGTCAACAAGTGTTTTTTGTTGCGTCCGTGCGTCAATACTGACGATGCCTGAACAAATGCAGGCGGTTGTCGTTCCCGAAGCCGGTGGGGAGTTCGAACTAGTTGAACGGGAAATCCCCGATCCGGGTCCGGGCGAGGTTCGGATCGCCGTCGAGGCATGTGGGATCTGCCACAGCGATGCCTTCGTCAAGGACGGAACGTACCCTGGTATCAGCTATCCGCGGGTGCCGGGCCACGAAATAGCTGGGCGTGTTGATGCGGTCGGCGAGCGTGTCGACCGACTGAGCGTGGACGACCGCGTCGGCGCCGGCTGGCATGGCGGACACTGTTTCACCTGTGAGCCATGTCGGCGTGGCGACTTCCAGCAGTGTGAGAACGGCGAAATAACTGGGCTCACTTACGATGGTGGATACGCGGAGTATGCGACGGTCCCTGCAGAAGCTGTTGCCTCCATCCCTGATGGACTGGATGCGGTCGACGCTGCACCGCTTTTGTGTGCCGGCGTCACGACATATAATGCCCTGCGACATACTGATGCTCGACCGGGAGACCTCGTCGCCGTACAGGGTATTGGTGGGCTTGGACATCTCGGCGTACAGTATGCCCATGCAGCGGGGTTCGAGACCGTTGCGCTCTCACGCAGCAGCGATAAGGAATCGCTCGCGCTAGAGCTTGGGGCGGACCACTTTGTCAACACAGCGGAACACGACCCAGCTGAACGCCTCCAAGAGCTCGGTGGCGCCTCCGTCGTGCTTGCAACGGCTCCGGCTAGTGAGGCAATCAGTTCCGTTGTCGGTGGGCTCGGAACGGATGGGTCCGTTGTTGTGGTCGGTGTCCCGGGCGAACCAGTTGAGATTAGTGCCCAGCAACTCGTCGGTGCGCGTTCCGGTGTCGAAGGCTGGGCGTCCGGCCATGCGAGAGACTCCCAAGACACACTGGAATTTAGTGCCCTCCGCGACATAGCACCAGAAATCGAGACATATCCACTCACCGAGGTCAGCGAAGCGTACGAACGAATGCTCGCAAATGAAGCACGCTTCCGGGTCGTCCTCAAACCCGGTGGTGACTGACCCCGCTGTCACCACGAGATTGCCGGTCTTGGGTGTCGAGACACCCCCGTGATTTACCACCGCATGCCGTGTGAGTTGGAACGTGAAGCAGTGTCCCGAGGCGCCTGCGCTTGACGAGGTCGAGTTCTCCGGACACGTCTGGGTGCAAGAACTCCCGACTGGTGGGGAGTTTCGCTTCCAGGTCGCGGCGTCCGGCTTCGTAACCTTCGCTACACCCGAGCAGTCTTTCGACACCGTCGCCGCCGTGCCACCGCAGTTCCGTCGAGCAGCCGAACTGATTAACGAGCGACTGGACCGTGACGCACTTGAGGCGGCGACTGACGACCCAAGTAGTGTGACGTTTTGTGGAACTGCTACTCGAAATGAGGGGGTCGAGTACGACTGGAATTCGGTGCCACCATTCGTCGGTGTCGATATCTGGTCCGGGCAGAAGGACCAGTTTCTCTCGCCGGATGCGGCAGCCAGTGTGTTCGATCGACTGGGATTGCCGACGTTGCCGGCCATTGAGAAGGAACTGGCAGCCGCCCACGCTGATTTCACTCGGTACGGGGATGAGTCTGAGTTCCCACAGTCAGCGTGGCGGGATGATCAGGCAGTTGGTGTTCTGATCCGAGATAAATCCGGAAGGCGTGCTGTAGCGTGGCATCAAAAACAGGATCAAGAGCCTGTCTCCGAATCGCAGTCAGCGACAACACTGGCGGCGGAGTACGCCACTACTAAGCAAATCGAGCGGACGATCGCGGCGCTGGACGGAGCTGAACAATCAGTGACTGTCGACACGATTCGTGACTGTCTCATCGCGGATGTGGCCCGTGAATCATATCGAGACCTCTTCTCAAATGGTGAGTTTGTCGTCTCACTGTCCGCGTTCCAGTCTGCCGTCGCTGAGCGTGTTCAGCAACACCAGTCTACAGCGGAATAGACTGCTCTCTTGACTAGCGCTCTCCAAGTTGGAGTGAAGCGACACCAGCTTGAGGACCCTCCTTCTTAGCCATTCAGGAGAATTAGATTCCACTAGCTCTGTTGAAACCTATTCTTTAGACAGGTTGTCGTGTGAAATAGCCGGTCAGTAGATGTGCGAAGTGACTACTGCGAGTCTGCCAATATTAGAGGGTGTTCAGAGTGCCATGTGAGTTGCAGGGCACGCATTCATCACTGCTTGTTCAGCGAGAACAGGGGATATAGGGCGGTTGATACAGGTTTTGATCACGGGCGTATGCTGACGACAACAATTTTATCACGTTCTCAGACAGATACTGACATATACGGACACACATGCCAATCAGAATCGATTCCAGCGGAGGAGACACGCCGCCTGTTAAACCGGGCACGAACGCCCACGAACTGCTCACGGTGTTGCTCGACCATCCCGACATGGGGTTCAGCCCGAAGGAACTGACGGAACTGACCGACGTTCCACATTCAAGCGTCCACAAGACCCTCTCCCGGCTCCAAGAGGAGGACCTCGTTCGGAAGGTGGATTCCTACTGGGCAGTTGCCGATGATGTCGCAGCCTCGGAAATCGCGAACGTAGTGAGCCTCCAGCAGATCGAGGCCGAGTATGGTGACGATGCCTACGGCGACGATGACGAGTGGGCCGACGACGCGCCGGATTTAGGAGAGAACGCGTAGGATGGCCTACGCACAAGGCAGTATCGTCCTCGCACCAGCAACGTTCAAAACCGGGGTCCGACCGTATCTCGTCGTCTCGAACCGGAACCGGCCGTTCTTCGGCGATCGGTATACAGTTGCGGTCATCACATCGACCGAGCGGGAGACCGCAGTTGAACTGACGGTCGATTCGCTCATCGAAGGCGAACTGAAGACGTATCCGAGTTACGTGAGTCCGTGGTCGCTGCACGTCTTTCCCCACCAAGAGATCACCAAGCGTGTGGCACAGATCGACGACTCAACCATGACTCTGGTTGCAGACAGTATACACGAACTGACCCGGGTACTGTGATGAATCGATTCTCTGCACAGATCACTGACCCGAGTTCTAACACCCATCAAACGACTAGTATGACTGAGAGTGGCTACCGAAGGGTGCTGACTATCATCGGGAGCATGGCGCTTACCGGGGTCGGTATCGTCTGGCTGCTTGGTGTTGAACGAGCACGGCTTCTTCAAACTATGCTGCTGGCAGTCAGTCTCGTGGTAGTTGCCGTGTTCGTCTTCCACCTCGGGGAACGACACGGGATTGCGAAACAGAAAGCGAAGGACGACCAGCACCGAGGCGCTTGACCGCTTCGCAGATTCCGCGATACGTTTGGGGTTATCTTCACCCGGTAATCTGGCCAGTGGCAAGCGCCTGCCCGAGCAGGGCTAAATCGTTCCGGTACTCCACTGTCTCAAGCCACCTATCGGGAAGCCCCGAAGCACCAAAGCGTGCACCAGCCAGAGCACCAGTCACAGCCCCCAGTGTGTCCGTATCGCCGCCGCGGTTGACCGACTTGACGATGGCCTCTTCAGCGCTGTCTGCCGTCAGCGCGTCGTACAGTGAGGTCTGTAACGTATGGACGACATAACCGGTGTTCGCTAACTGCTTGTCATCCACGAGGTCCGGAACGAGACGGATAGTCTCGACGAGCTCGTCCGGCCCATCACCGTCAACACGTACGATCGCCTCGGCGAGTGGTGACTCCGCACCCCGGAGGAACCCGGCGATGGTCTGATTGAGCAGTACGCACCCGTACTGGCAGCGGGGGTCGTAATGGGTAATCGCCGAAGACTGCTTGCTCACTTGTTCGAGCGTGTCTGACGCCTCGGCGAACGCGATGGCGTGAGGGGCACACCGCATGATGCTGCCGTTCCCAGCGTTCGAGCCTTCAGCGCGGCGCTGCCAGACTTCCCGGCCGGCGTCGCGCCATGACGTGCCGCTCTGGTATTCGCTAATCGCGTCAGCGGTCATGAGCCCGATGTCGAAGGGGCCGTCGTCGTACCACTTTGCGAACCGGTCGGCGATGTCCTGTCCGTCGAACGCCCGCTTTTCGGCGAGACTACGCGCAATGCACACTATCATGTCCGTATCATCAGTGACCGTCCCGGCGGGTTGTCCATGTGTCCCATGGGCCAGCATTTCCGTAACGCGGCCGTGTTCACTGGCGATCTGTTCCGACGATGTGAACTCAACTGGCCGTCCAAGCGCATCACCACAAGCGAGGCCAACAAGAGTGCCAGCTGCTCGGTCGGAATCAGTTGAAGACACGCCTATATCACTGGAAGCGAGGGATGTAGTCGTTTGGTCAGTACCTTGGTTCTCGTGAGATCGCCACGTCCACCAGCGAACCTGACGTGGTCGCCGGCGTCGAAGTCAGTCATTGATGAACTCGTCTTTCACCACGGTTCTCTCTTCGTCAGTCAGACCGTAGAGATCACAGACCCGTTCTTCGAGCATCAGCCGGGCGTCTTCGATCCGATCGTCGAGTTCGTCGGCACGCTCCCGCCTGTCGATGAACTGCTGCAGTCCACGTTCCACGTCGGCAACTCGGGGTAGCTGTAGCTCACTCAGGCGGTCATAGAGGGACTTCGAAGTAGTCGCGTTCTCCCTGAAGTTCGCGAAGCCGCCCGCTGTCTCAGTCGCGTACGGAACAAACGTTTCGACCAGGGTCTCATACTCGGTGTCCAACCCGACGAACTCTACCGCCGGAATAGGCTCCGTTTCGGCGTAGCCCCACCGGTCCGTCTCGACGGCATCGCTGTCTGGCTTGTATCGTGCGGTAGCAGTTAGAACAATAGCACTACCCGTCTCTTCGACCGTGACTGTCCCGATCTTCAGGTTCGGCCACTCGTCGGTAGTCGCTGCAAGCTTGCTTGCCGAGACTCCATCGGATGGTTGACACCCGGGGAGTTCGTCTATCGAGGAGCCAAACTCGTAGGTGCCGAGATAGTCCTCGACTCGAAGATTGAGCTGTGAGCGGTCGCCAGTCAGGTCAAGTAGCTCGTTGACAGCGTTGATGATCACTTCGTCCGGCGCCTCCCCAATTGGGACAGGAAACGCCTCAAAAGTGGACTGGTTGATTTGTGGGAACACGGAGCGGTATGCAGCGTGTTTATAGTGGTGATAGAAGTTGAGCACTGCCGAATTCAATATCCCCAGAACGTGTTTCAGTTCGTCGACTGAATCCGTGTTACTGTGGATGTTGTATGCCGATTTGATCGTTACAAGATCCTCTGTATCGAATGTTCCGACAAGAGAATCACTTGTCTGTCGGAAGACCAATTTCGGGCTCTGGTAGTTTTCACGAGCCTTTTGCACATCGGTCTGTTCCACATATCGCAGCTCTTCCTCGTCGATGCCATAGCGTATAATCGCACCACCAGGCGCGATCGGACGAGTGTTCGACTGCTGGTTTTCGAAGAGGAAATCGGCCCGCTTGCTGATCTCCTCTCCTCGTGAGATACTGATGTGGTTTTTCAGAGGGGGATTATTCTCAACCTTTTCCAGTATCGACCGAGTTTCCCCATCAAGATAGATGAGGAACCGCTTTGCCTCTTGTGTCTTGAACACGCGATTGGGAATCTGGTTGTAGTCGAGTGAGGGGAGGTCAGTTACCGAGGGTGTGTCTGCACATCGAATCTGCTCCACAGTACCACTGCTTACGAGAATAACAGCCCCGGTTTCGACGCCCTCGAAGGCAGTCCCGACGCGAACGATCTCAGACAGTGACGTGTTAGAGAGAACGAACTCGCGTATCGGTTTGTTCTGTTCCCGAGTCAGGACTGCATCAGGGACGATGATTCCCACTCGTCCGCTCTGTGATTGTCGAACGGACTGTTCGTAGAACGCGACGTAGAGGTCAAATTGGTTCTCGGCGGTCGTGAATTCCTCCGCAAGATAGGCCCGTAGATCTGTATCGATGTTCGCGCTGATATCGGCGCGGCCCGCGGTGGCAACCCAAGGGGGGTTTCCGATCACTGCATCGAACCCTTGTGCAGGGAGTGGGTGTCCCGCCGCGTCGTAATAGAGTTCAGGGAACTCTAATTTCCAGTGGAAATAGCTATCCATCTGTGCCCATCGCTGAGCATCCTGGAACCACTGCGTCTGTTCGATATCGTTCCAGATAGCATCGTCCTCTAGGGCAGCCGCCATTCGTTTGTACGCGTCGCCCGGGAGAGTATCGAGGCCAAACTGTTCAGCCGTGTGAACGTTTGCCATTCCCTCCAGCCGTCGACGGAGTTTGTTCCGCTCGAACTCGTCGTACTTGGCCTCTATCTCTTTTATGTCTGCCAACTCTCGGTTCTCGATGGCGATGAAGTCCTGATAGATCCGCATGAGCTGCTCGATAGTTCCCTTCCGAGCGACCCCGAAGTCGGCAAGCGTGGCATTTTGCCCGCCCCCACTGGCATCGGACTCCAGTTTCTCGATTTCCTCGATGTCGCTCCCGACCAGGGAGTTCCCAGTCTTTAGGTGGTGATCCAGAAAGGCGAGGGGCTGTTCGGCGGCGAGTGTCCGGAGCCAGAGCGACACTTTCGCGAGCTCGACGGCGAGCGGATTCAGGTCGACACCGTAGATACACCGCTGTGCAACCTGTCGGCGGGCCCAGTTGATATCATGCGCTTTGTCGACGGTTTCGATTCCCCGCTGGGCGGCCTGGCGCTCCTGTGCGTCGATAATCTCACGGGCGAGGTAGTCGACAGCGCTCGTCAGGAAGTGGCCACTCCCCATCGCAGGGTCGAGGATCTTGAGGTCGAACACTGCCTCGGCGAACTCCTCGGCGAACCCGCCCTCGTCGACCGCGTTCTGCCCGACGAGATCGCTCCGAATGTCGTCGACCAGCGGCTCGAGCGTCTCCTCGACGATATACTCAACGACAGCTTCCGGCGTGTAGTACGACCCCGTCGCTTTTCGGTCGCCGGAGCCGGTCAAAAGGTACACTTCGCCCGCTGTGACGATCACTTCATCGTCCTCTTGTGCGGGGACGTACTCACCGTCGTCCAGTGCAAGTGGTTCCTCAGCGATGTCGAGCTGATACTCCAAGAGGCCCTCGTAGATGCTGCCGAGGTGGCGGACATCCAGCGACGAGTAGTCGACGAAGATCTTCCCGCCGCCGTCGCCGTTCTGACTCCGGGTGAGTAGTTCGATAACTTCAGCGAGGTAAGCGTCACCCACCTTGTGGTTCGCGAGGAACCGGGCTTCAACACTGTCGTCATCGTCGATATCCGTCCGGAAGAGCCCACCGTTGTATGCCGGGATATAGAGGTCTTCGACGGGGATGTCACGAGATTTGCTTCCCTGGTCGATTAGCTTGAACAACTCGTCCAGCCGATCCCAGAGGGTATCCTGCCAGGCTCGATATCGAGGCTGGGAGCTATCCAGCTCGTCCGCGATATCCTGCTTGAGGGCATTGAGACTGTAGGACGCCGCGTAAATCTCGTTGTTCGTATCGAGGAGGTTCCGACCCTCACTCTCCGCATAGAGCACGAAGATGAGCCGGTACAGATAGATCAGGGAACTGTCGTGGATACGGTCGAGGTCGTCCGCAGAGAGTTCATTGTCCGGGTACTGCAGGAACCCCTCAGAGAGCACCTTGATTGCCTCGTAGATGTTGTCCTGGAGGTCCTCACCCAGTTCCTGAGCAAAGACGTTTGACTCGTTATACACGTCGTCCAGAAAGGAGTCCCCAGTTGCGTCTTCGAGAAACGCGCTATGGCGGAAAAAGAGGTAGAAGTACTTGAACTCCGCAAGATCGCCTTTTTCGAGGACGGTCGGCAGGTCGATCTCGTAGTAGGAGTCGAGCTTGTGACTCGTTGGCCGGTAGTAAAGCCGCCATCTCTTCCCGTTCGTTAGCACGCCCCATGTCGTGGATGTGAAACGCAAATATTGGTCGATCTGGTGACTAGGGTTTTCAAAATCCCGTTGCTTCTTTCCCCGCGTATCGAGCGGGCGACCCCAGCGTTTGGCGTCCGCGACGGCGACAGCGTCTCTGTAGAAATCACCACCGTTCTCACGGCGTCCGAACGCGCCACGCGCAGCATCCGCTGATGCGAAGAACCCGTAGTCCGGCCGGCGCTGGGTTTCGCTAGTGCGCTCCGCAACCTCAAAGGGGATGCCCAGCTTCCGGAACATCGGCCGGATAAACTTTTCCTCGAGTTGGGATTCGTTTCGTTTGGGAGCCGTCTCTCTCTCGCGCTCCCACAGCTCCATAATGTCCGCTTTCGCCTCACGCAGTTCGTCGTCGGTGAGTTCGTTCCAGACCTCGGTTTCGGGGAGGTGCTCAGTGAGGTAGTAGTTCGAGAACAGGTCGCGGTTCGTCCAGTAGGTGAGTGGCGTTTGCATAAATTATCGTGGAGTGACGATGCGGAATCGGTCGGCGGCCTTACTGTCGGTGATACCGTGGCCGGCTTCTTTGGTGCCGGCAACGTCGACATCGATATCGTCGGCGCGCTCGCCGCTGAGCTTCGCAAGCGCGGACCCCGAGAGACTCACACGCCCGGCGCTGTCTACGTTCCGAGCGGTTGTCTTCGGGGGCATTTTGGCTGATAAGATTGTCAGATTCAGCTCGTATAGTCTTTGCTTAGATTTCTGGCGATGTTTGACAGCTGCTAACAAACGTCGCGGTACAGCTCACGGCAGTTGCTGGTGAGCCTGTTTACCCTCCTGCAGCCAGTGCCACCGGGCTAGGATGTGACGGCCGGCGAACTGGGCGAAAACCGCCCGATAAACGCCCATCTGGATGCGCCGAGCTGTCGGCCCGGGGCGGTGTCCAACGCGTCGAGCCGTGGGGAGTCCCGCCGGTAGGCACGGCTCCGGCGGCTCACCGTACCAGCCACGCCGCGGTCGACACCGCCCGCGCGAGACAGGCCGGTCGGTCACCAGCGGTGGTGTACTGCATCGTACAGGTGGGCGTCATACACGTCGCGTACGGCCCCGTGTGTCTCGTGGGAGAGCGGTGGCAGGTCGGCGGCCGCGACGTTCTCCGCGACGTGATCGGGCGTCGTCGAGCCCGGGATGACGGTCGTCACGGCATCGAAATCGAGGATCCACCGGAGGGTAAACTGCGCCATCGTGGTGTCCTCAGGGACAAGCCGCCGGAGGTCGGCAACGGCGTCCAGGCCGGCCTCGAACGGCACGCCGGCGAACGTCTCGCCGCCCTCGCGGCCGACGCCGGCGGCCACGCCCTCCCGGGCGGCCGTCCGCCGGTGGTCGTCGGGGCCAAAGTCCTCGATCCCGTCGAAGGCATCGGCGAGCAGCCCCGACGCGAGGGGGACGCGGACGATGATTCCAACGTCCTCGGCAGCGGCTCGCTCGAAGAAGCGCTCTGCCGGGCGCTGCCGGAACGGGTTGAAGATGATCTGGACCGACTCGACCACGTCGTATTCGATCGGCTTCATCGCCTCTTCGACCTTCTCGACGCTGACGCCGGCGTGGGCTATCTCGCCCTCGGCTTTGAGGTCTTCTAGCGCCGAGAACGTCCCGGGTTCGTAGAAGGCGGCCGTCTCCGGACAGTGCAACTGGAGCAAGTCGAGCTGGTCGACACCGAGGCGAGCCTGCGAACCCGCGACGGACTCACGCAGTCCCGACTCCGAGTGACGGCCGTCCTCGTCGGGAGCGGCTTTCGTTGCGACGTACGCCCGCTCCGCGCCGGCGGAGCGCTCCGCGAGGGCGTCCGCGATCAGGCGCTCAGCCCGACCGTCGCCGTACACCTCGGCCGTATCGACGAAGTTCGCCCCCTCCTTGAGGGCCGTGCGGATCGCTTCACGGGCCTGTTCGTCCGACACGTCGTCCCAGACCGGACCCACGTTCCAGGTCCCGAGTCCGACTGTCGACAGCGCCATGCCGGTGGTCCCGAGCGGTCGTCGTTCCATACCCAAGACGGGGAACAGGGGGGAGAAAAACCTGTGGGAGCCTGTCAGTCTTCGGCGGGGTGGGCGTCTCGGCCCTGTCGTAGCGACCGAGACACACAGTGTGGCCAGGAGCCTGGGGAGGGTGTCGGTTACACGCCACTGATAGCCGTTCCAGCAGCCGTGATGCCGCCGCCACCCGGCTCAAACTCGCTCGGGACACGAGGCCGTCGCGTCGGCCACACGACGGCTCACGGCCGAGTCTCACTCGTCGCTCCGGCGCGTGGCTCCCGTAGCAGTGCCTACTCCGGCTCGTCGTCCTGCAGTTGCTCGACCTGTGCTTCCAGGCGACCGATTTTCCGCTCGATTCGGTCCAGCCGTTCGCTTACACTCCCGCCCGAGCGGATCCGGAGGAGAAAGTAGCTGAGACCGCCCAGAAACCCGACGAGAACCAGGAGGTTGAGCCCGAGGGCGAGGACGAGTAGTATCAGCTCGGGACCAGCGGGAACTTGGAGGGGGACCATCGCTCGCAGCAACGCAGAGAGTCAGCATATCCTTTGGGGAATACTCGGAACAAGAGACGTGAACTGGGTGGCAGGGTCCCGCACGGCGGTCCAGATGCGGATAAAAAGTGGCTGTTTGGCGGCGTTTGAATGACAGTATCTCGACAGGCCTTTTGTGAGCCGTCCCTCGCCCGTGGACGGTGTGACCGAAAAAGCACGGTGGCGCCGGAACACGTCGCAGTCGGTCAGTACCGACCACCGGAGGGGATTTTGGGCGCTAATTGCCATAACAAATACACCCAGTAGCACCGGTGATATGTGGTTGCTCAGATGTCGCCAAATGCATACAAGAGAGCCCGAATTACAGAGACTCGCTATGTCACTGTACGATCTACGTTCGCATTCGATTGGTAACTGCCGCGCAGCTGTGTCTGCTCCGGGGGTCGGTGTCTAATGGCGGTCACCGGAACCGAAGGGCTGGTCCTGCTAGTTGGACGAGTCCTGTTCGGCGGGGTCATCGCGTTCACCGGGTTCAACCACTTCCTGCAGACGGAGGAGATGACGGGGTACGCGGAGTACAAAGGCCTGCCAGCGCCGAAGGCAGGTGTCTTACTCTCCGGCCTGTTGCTCATCCTGGGCGGCGTCGGTATCGTTCTCGGTGTGTTGCCGGTGCCCCTCGCGGTCCTGATCGCCGGCTTCCTCGTTGTCTCCGCGCTCATCTTCCACGATTTCTGGGCCGCTCCGGAGGAGGACCAGCAGACCGAGATGACGCAGTTCCTGAAAAACATCGCGCTGGCCGGTGGGGCGCTCGTCGTCGCCGCCATCGGACCACAGAGCTGGGCATACAGTCTCGGTCTGGGGCTGTTCTGAGCGCCGGAGACCCGAACTAACCCCGGAACACGACCGCCTCTGTACCCGTTTCAGGCGGTCGCTCCGCGGCTCGAACTCGATGTTCTGGCCGGGCCGTGCACGGACTCGTCGACGAACCCACAGCGTCGGCGACTGGCACACCGCCCACCGCCGGACCTCGTATACCGTCGCGTCCGAGCGCCCGGTGTCTCCGGACCACGTCCCAGTCGCCCAGTTGCACCGCCCCGGTCACCGCGTCGACGGCAGCAGTCGGCAGGGCCGAAGTCCGTGTACTGTCTCACAGTGAGGCGCCCTCCCTGCGGTCGAGGTGCGAGAAACGGAACTTCCACAGCGGCGAAGACGTGTCTCCCCAGACTGACGATACCCAACGCCCTGTGACAGCAGATGAGAACTAGTCGTCGTCGCTGAAAATCCCGCGTTCGAACTCCTCATCGGACTCACGGAGGAGCCGCCCAGTCCCCTCGTGCTCGGCAAGCGTCCCCTCGTCGAGCTTGTTAGCCCGCTCTACAACGTCAGCGGTGACCTTTTGAGTCACTTCGAAATTCTCGACTGGGCTCACGACTCCCCAGAGTGCGCCGGCCGAGTGGAGGACAACTGCCAGCGGCGTGAGAAGGAGGAACACGGGCCACAGAACCGGATGTTTCCGATAGGCGATCACGCCAAAGAACATGTAGACGAACAGAATCCCCAGGAGTGCGGTTGAGAGCAGGGAATACAGTCCGATTCCGGGGGCTGTCCCGGGTAACAGATACGATGCGATAGCCAGCAACGGCACGAACGGTGAGAACGCCCACGCTATTACCCGGGTGAAATAGAGTGGGCGGTACAGTGGCGGTAGCAAGTAATCGTCACCGACGGTCCCGGACATCCACCGGCGCCGCTGTTTGATCATCGCTTTCAGTGACGGTGGGGCTTGGTTTCGAAACCGAGCATCGACCAACTGGTAGGTCAGATCGCGTTTTCGCGCTGCCCGCCAGATCAGATTTGTGTCTTCTGTGATCGTGGCTACGTCCCAGCCGATCTCTTGTTCGATCTCGCGGCGGATGGCGAACCCCCCGCCCCACGCGTACAGGGGATATGAGAGGCGGTGGAACCCGAGCTGTTCGAATTGGTAACCCGTACGGAATACTTCACAGAGGTACGTGAGCCGTGAGCCAGTGTAGATCGGTTTCTCCGTGAACTGGATGAAATCAGCATCCGGAAGGCCAGTAAGCTCTGTAACAAGCGTATCTTCGTCCAGATACAGAAGGTATTCCGCATCGGCATCGACGTTTCTCCGTGCCCACTCGACGGCCCGACCTTTGTTGGTCGCGTTACAGTCGAATTCATCGGGGACGACGTGGACCCGAGCACCATCGATATTGATGTTGGCTTCGGCGATAACACGTACGTCAGTGATACCGTCGGGCAGTGCGTCGACTGTCTGTTGGACGACAGGCTCAGCGTCAAGCGTCAGTACGCGGACTTGGATATCATCGAGCCCCCAGACGTCCCCAGTGTTCCGTTCCCAGCCACGTGAGAGCACAGCCACCTCGATGAGCCACCACAGCGACGAGAAACCATAGACGAGTAGTGCAGCCCACAAGAACACGGCCAACAGCCCTTGTAGCGACACCAGATCGGTCACAGACCGCAATTGTCGCATGATGTATTAAGCACATGGTAATCAACCGGCGAGTACAGGCCGTCGCCGAGGAAGCCGATTTCTTGGGTCAGGGACTTCGCAAACGTCGTGCAGTAACGACCTACCCGAGACAGAGCGTCGATACATCGGGAGAGCCACGCTCTCCCGTGCAAGGAGAGACAGGTGTCACGGGCCCTGCGAACTCACCGCCGCCACTGGGGTAACTGCCGCTGTGCATTCGCGAGAGCAGTTACGACGCGCGTATACAGCGCATCCGGGACGCCGGGCACAGACCCCAGTGGGCCGACGCGTGAGGTTGCAACCGTTTTCGGCTCCGTATATCGTAGCAGTCCTTCCGGCCCGTGGCGTCGCTCGATACCCGATTGTCCCACACCGCCCATCGGCGCGTCGTAGGCCGCCCAGCCGGCGAAATGCGAGTCATTGATACAGACGGTCCCGCAGTCCAACTGGCCGGCCAGCGCTTTCGCACGCCCGGTGTCACCCGACCAGACACTCCCGGTTAGCCCGTATGCGGAACTGTTGGATGACCGCGGACGTATGCGTGACCGTGAGAAAACTGGGTTCGAGATCTGCCACTGCTTATCTGCTGGCCCCCGTGTTCGCGATGTCCCGTTACCTCTTTGCTCGCGAAGTGGTTACTGTATGCGTAGCCTACATGTCAAACTCGTCTCTGTCAGCTGATCGAGCACGCCACAAGCTCTATGCGGTTATGAAAACGGACCGCTCGTTCGAGGAGAAAGCCGAGCAAGCTCTCTCTATCGGCAAACAATACCTGGGTGTCGAGAACGGACACGTGACCAAAATCGGTCAGGAGAGTGACTACTGGCGGGCTATCGCGAGCACTGATGGTGCTGATGGACAATTTCCGACCGGTCTCAGATTAGACCTGCAGGAGACCTACTGTCGACGAACTGCAGCGACGGATCAACCCGTCGCTCTCCACGACGCACAGCGACAAGGCTGGGCAGATGACCCCGCTTTCGAAACCCACGGACTGCACTGCTATCACGGGACCACGATCACCGTCGGTGAGCAAGCCTACGGGACCGTCTGTTTCGTCTCGACAGAACCGCGTGAAAAACCGTTCTCCGACGATGAGACGATGTTTGCCGAACTCATCGGACGGATGTTGGAACACGAGTTACAGCGAGAGCGAACGGCTACGAAGATAGAGCACTTAGACCGGTTTGCCGGTGTCGTCTCCCACGAACTCCGCAATCCGCTGAACGTCGCTCAAGGCCGTGTGGATATCGAGCGGGGAAATCGTGATAGCGAGCATCTGGCGGTCGCTGCAGACGCGCTTGCCCGGATGGAAACGCTGATCACGGATGTGCTCACGATGGCGAGACAGGGCCACGATATCGAAGCGACCGAAACCGTCTCGTTGGCGGCGATCGCCGAGGAGTGTTGGCAGTCGGTCCAGACCGACAGTGCTACCCTCGAGATAGCGGACGATCTTCGTTTCAAAGCGGCTCCCGATCGTAGCAAACGCTGCTTCGAGAATCTCTTTCGCAACGCCGTTGAGCACGGCGGCGATGCGGTGTCTGTCCGCGCCGGCCCACTCGAGAACACCGACGGGTTCTATATCGAGGATGACGGCCCGGGTATTCCTGACCCGGAGCGAGCACAGGTCTTCGAGACCGGCTACTCGACGGACGACGACGGAGTCGGACTCGGTCTTGCAATTGTCAGCGACGTTGTAGCCGCGCATGGCTGGAGTCTTTCAGTCGGAGAAAGCACTTCAGGGGGCGCTCGGTTCGAGATCTCTGACGTCGTGGTCGTGTAGAGCGGCCACTTGCGACGTTACGGAGCCACTGCTGTCTGTCGTCTCGGACGCCCCACACTAACAGTTGTCGTGAATACGGTTTTTATGAATCCAACTGGCTGAAACGACCGGTCAGTGGGCGTGGGAACTGACGGCTGTGGTTCCTTCGAGTTGCAGATGATGTCCGACAAACCGCGATGAATACAGGGAAAAGAGCTTATTCGCCCACTAACTCTCCGGTTGCAACAGAGATGACTTCGCCTCCAACATGTACACTCATATCCTCAACTGTACGATCTGCCTGGAGGTGAAGCAGCGAGGGTCGCCCCATCTCGTATCCTTGCTCAACTCGAACATCAATGGCGGGGGTATCGAGATATTCGTACTTGGCGAGGTATCCTGCGAGACAGCCATTGGCACTGCCTGTTGCGGGGTCTTCCGGAACACCATGGTAATGTGCGAACACCCGGGCAGCGAGGTGGTTTGTACTGTCTCGCGGCTCGGGACAGAATGCGAGAATGAGTTTCGCATCGTGGCCCGCGACGAACCCGGCATATGCCTCCCGATCAACCGAAATACGTTCCACTGCGTCACGACTCTTGAGGGGAACAATCACCGTTGGGAGTCCCGTCGAGACGGCCTGAACGGGGAACTCCTGATGTACCGCGTCTGACTCAAGCCCCAGAACAGTTGCTACCTGCTCATGACCGAACTCCTGTCCGAAGTCGGGCTGGTTTTGTTTCATCCAGAGTGTCTCAGCCTCCCCAGTCGAGTCGACTGTCACCGGAATCTGCCCGGCCTTGAGATTCAGTGTAACTCTATCAGAGGCGCCCGTAGCGATATGCTCTCGAAGGATATGCGCCGTGCCAAGCGTTGGATGCCCCGCGAACGGGACTTCTTCTTCCGGTGTGAAGATGCGAACAGCATATCCCCCATCGACGGGGGTGGAAGATTCGATGAATGTGGTTTCGGAATAGTCGAACTCCCGAGCGATCTGTTGCATTTGCTCTGTCGACAGTGAGTCGCCCCCTTCAACGACAGCCAGTTGATTTCCGGCATATCGTCTCTCAGCAAACACATCAACGATATGGAACGTGTTTCCTGTCATTCAGCCACGTTTAGTGGAGGTCCGAAGTAAGGCCTTTGAGTGCCGGCGTCCGCGACAGCGCAAACACGTTGAGCTTGATGGCAAGCAGTATTTTCGCCAGTGCTGCCACGGTGGTGTCAGCCGTCCCAGACGTTTCGGTCGCCCACGGCGCCAGTCGTTCGACGGTCCAGAGACGAGTCAGGCACAGTGATATGCGATCCCGGTCTCTATGTAGTTCCCGCCGACAGCGTCTGTATGGACGAGGTCACAGACGGCATCTTCGTCGGGACGGAAGCAGACGCGGGTGCGGAGTCACGACTGCGGACACACGGTATCGACGTCGTCGTCTCGCTCACACACAGCAAGCCGGAGACGGGCGGGGTCAGCCGCGTCGACGTGCCCATGACGGATGGGCCCCAGAACAGCTACCGGGCGTTTACCGAGGCTGTGCGGACAGTGCTCGACCGCCGAGACGCCGGTCACTGCGTCCTGATACACTGTGCCGCCGGCTCCTCTCGCAGTCCCTCCGTCGCCGCCGCTGTGATAACACACCTCACAGACGACACGCTGAACCAGGCGTTCAATCAGGTCCTCGACCGGCGCCCGGAAACGGATCCCCACGACGCGCTGGTCCGCCAGGCCGCCAGAGTGGCCGGCCACGACCGGGAGTGAGCGCGAGTCCGGGATGCGTACCGTTACGCTCAGGCGCCGGCGGTGCGGACCGAGCGACCCCGCCCTGTCACCACACCGGGTCCGCGACCGCCCTCGCGCATCGCTGGTCGTGGCTGGCCGGCCACGGGGATGTCGCCAAACCAACCGCGGCAAAACACAGCGTGGCGGGGTCGCCGACCCGGGAGTAGCGCGTCCGCGAGCGGTTCGGGTCAACGCGACCGAAGCCGGTCCAGTTGCTCGCGGATATCGGTCTCCGAGAGCGTCAGCTGTCGAGTCCGGTATTCGGTCCCGAGGTACGTGAGCGCCCCGGAGACGGGTGGGTTCGCGTCTTCGGGCAGTTGTCGTTCGAGCGCCCAGAGATAGAGTGTGACCTGTCGTTCGTGTCGACACCGGAGCGTCTCGCCCGCCTCGGTGAGTGCGATCTTCAGCTCGTCGACGTGCCACGTGCCATCGGGAGCGACGGAGACGACGTCGACGTGGTTGTGTGCTTCTATCCTGAGTCCCGCCACGTCGGCGACTGCATCCACTGGCTCCTCGATAAACCGGGCCGTACTCGCCCGTAGTCGGGCCCACGTCGCTGTCTCTGCAAACTGCGGACAGACCGTGTTGCCCACGAACTCGCGGACGGTCGCTCGCTCGGTCGGGCCGGCGTCGGCGGCGTGGTCGGCAACGCTGTCGGCCAGGACTTGTTCCAGTGGCCCCGAACACGCACGGAGGTCTTCCGTATCGATGTCCAGACTGATGGCCGCGGTCAGTACGTCGTGTGCGATTGTCCCGACGGCGTCCGGGCCGACAGCGTCGAACGGGAGGGCCAGTGCCGGGTCGGGCTCCGGCCGCTCGGTGTGCAGCGCTCGGCCTTGCAGATACGGGAGCCAGTGGCGGTCGAACGCCGTCTGCAGCGGCGCGAGAGCGCTTCCGCTGACGAACCGGGGTGTCCGCCGGGTCCGGACGGGTGCCGGCTGCGACGCAGCCCGCGGTGTCGGCGGGGCGGACGTCGAGACGGTCGGCGGATCGAACGGCACGTCGTTGACACCAATAGGGAGACTCGCGTCCCCGTCGGGTCGGGAAACGGGGCAGTCGTAGCTGCCGCGGGAGGGCGCCCGCTCCAGTTCGAGTGCCTGCTGGAGCGAGCCCAGCCAGCTGTTCCGTGGCGCCTGCGGACCGTCGGCCCGTTCGCGTGGGAGCGACAGCACGAGGTGGTCCTGTGCACGCGTTAGTGCGACATAGAGCAGCCGCCAGCGGTCGGCGCGGTGAGCGGCACTGACAGCGCGAAGCGACGGCGCGCCGGCCAGCTGGCCGTCGACCCAGCGGTTCGTTGCCCACCGGAGCGGGCTCGCCGAGCGCTGATACCCCGCATCGCCGTCGTAGACCTGGACCCGCGACAGCGTCGTCGGTGGCGCCAGAGCGAGCGTGTCACCGTGTGCCACGAACGTGTCGCCGTGTGGCCCGTATGCCCCGACGGGATTGCTCAGGTCCGCCAGACAGACCACGCTGGCCTCGTCCCCCTTCATGTTGTGGATGGTACGGAAGACGACGTCATGGTCCGCCGTGCCCGTCACCGGGACCGTGGGACCGTCGGCCGGGTTGTGACGGTACTGCCTGCAGACGGCGGCCAGGTCGCTGATGCTGTAGCGGTCGTCGCCCTCCCACTCGCCGACGCGGTCGACGAGCGCGTCGACGATGGCGAGACAGCGCTCGGCGTCGTCGACGTGGCCGAAGGGGTCAGTGCGCAGTTCGAGCGTCTCGACGATGTCGTCTATGACGAGCGTTCCGGGGTCACTGGCGTGGCGGGCCCGCCGGGCTGCAAGCTCCCGGAGGCCGCGGACGAACGACGAGACTGGCGGCGTGAACGAGCCGCCATCCGCTGCCGCCTCGATCCGGTAGTCGTGGGCCGCGAACACCGCCTTTGCAGACTGCTCGACCGCGCTCGCTTCGGGCGGCGCCGCTCGGAGAAACTCACAGGCGTCGTGGTCGAGCAGGGTCCGGGTCCGGTCGGGGTCGAACGGGTCGACGAGCCAGTCGACGACCGCACAGACGAGCCCGACCAGCGGCGCTTCGAAGAGCCGTTGACTGGCATTGGCCACGGTGAGGCCACGCTCCTGTAGGGCTGTCGCGAGCGTGTCCATGTTCGTTCGCCGCGAGAACAGGACCGTTACCGTGTCACAGTCGTCGGTACCCCCGAAGGCGTCGGTCGCGATGGCGCTGTGGAGGTAGGTGGCGAGGGCCTCGGACTCGCCGGTGTCGAACCACGACTCGCTCCCGGGGACGCCGTTGGCGCGATAGGCCGCCACGTGAACCGACGGTTCCGCGACGGGGTCCCGGTCCGGCGTCACGAGCCGGTAGTCAGCCTCCGCTGTCCCGTCGGCACCGCGCTGGGTGTCGGTGAACACGTCGGCAAACAGCGTGTCGACGGCGGCGGTGATGTCGGGGCGCATACGATAGGTTCTGGTCGCGCGTTCGCTCTTGTGGACGGTCCAGTCCCTACCGAAGTACCGCCCGGTGGCGAACGCCCTGGTAAACAGGTCCGGCCGAGCGTTCCGCCACGCGTAGATACACTGGTCGGTGTCGCCCGCGAGGAGCACCCGCGCGTCGTCCGGAACGAGTTCCGCGAGGGCGTCGTGCTGGACGACGGAGACGTCCTGGGCTTCGTCGACGACGAGCGTCTGGAACTGTGTTGCGTGGCGCCGCCGGGCGCGCTCGCGGACGCGCTCGTCGACATCGGGGAGCGTGTCGGGCAGGCTGTGACTGGTGTCGAAGAACTCGGCGATCCAGTAGGCGACATCGCCGTGTGAGAGGACCCCGCGGGACCGGCAGGCGCGGTCGTACGCACGCTCGTAGGCGGCGACGAGCGAGGCGAACGCGTCGACACACTCGCGCCACCGGTCGTGACACTCCGTGTCCCGACGGACCGTCACAGCGGCGGACTCCGACGGGGCGAACTGTCCCGCTGCCGCGTCGTCGTAGAACCGGCTGATGTCTGCCCGGATATCGGCGACCGTGTCCGGTGGCCCCTCGGGGTAGACATCGTCGACCGTGCCGGTCAGTCGGTCGCGGAAGGCCGCATCCGTGAGCCGCCGGTCACGCTTTGCCCGCCGTCCCGACTCCAGGAGGGCGTCGACGTCCGGCTGGTCGCCGTCCCCGTAGGCCGCTTCGAGGGTCGCAAACAGCTCGGCACACCCGGGCTCTGTCCGCAACTCGGCGAGACAGTCACGGCGGAGCGACGCGAGCAACGCCTCGTTGCCGACCGTCGGCATGTCGTCGAACCCGAGGGCACCGGCGATGTCGTCGAACACTGACCGGAGGACGCTGTCGATAGTGCCGATGGACTCCGACTGCCGGAGTCGGTGCGTGAGTCTCGACGCCGTTGCACTGTCGATGGTACACGCCGTCGACTGTTCGTCGTCAGCAAACAGCTCCAGCACCGCCTCTATCCCGGGCCCGATACCTGCGGCGTCGTCGCGGGCGAACGAGACGACGGCGAGTTGCTCTTCCGGACACGGTCGTCCGGTGCGCTCGGCCACACAGAGGGACTCCGCGGCGATGTGTTCTGCCGTCGTCGACTTCCCGAAGCCGGCCGTACAGTCGAGGACGAACAGGCCGCTGTCGTGGTCGAAGAAGTGTTCTCGCATGCGTGCCTGCACCCCGTCGAGTTGCGCCACGGGGTCAGACACAGCTGTCACCGCCCGGCACGCCGCTTTCGGGCCGAAATCGCGCTGAGCGTCGGTTTCGCCGGTGGCTCATCGGCGTTCACCAGCGTTCGCATTCGTGGCGGCCGTCACACCGGACAGCGGGGCCGGTACGGCGCCCTGCACACTTCGGAGCCGTTGCTGGGCGTCGGCCGACAGCGGCGTCGGGTCGACGGTATCGAGCAGCGGGGAGCGCTGGTACTGCACGCCCTCGACGTCTTCGCGGTACCGGGTCACGACGAGATGTTCGGCGGCGGTGTGGACCGCGTCCGCGAAGTGGTCGTACTCCCTGGCCTCGGTCCAGGCGCCCCGGACGCCGAGTTGCCGGGCCGGCTGGGAGTGGCCATCGACGACAGCGGTTCGAAACGTCGACGGGAACGCGCCGTGTGGGCGCTGGGGCCACGTCCCGTCGACGAGTCCGAGCGCGACGACGTACGGATACGACCGGAGCCAGGTGTCCGTCGCGTCGAGGACGTCGATTCGCTCGGCGTTCCCGTGCTCCCGCCGGCCGGGACGGACCGTCGCAATCGCGTCGAGGACCGCGCTAACCTCCGCCCACGAACGGCCGATGTGGCCACGTTCGAGCCAGTCAGCGTATTTCGCCCGCGTCTCGCGAAGCAGATGTTCGGTCCCCGCCTCACCCGCGACCCGCTCGACCGCGCGGGCCGTACGCGACGCGTCGCTGTAGCTTTGGTCGTCGTCTGCGACCCGTTCCGGGAGGACGTTGCGGTCGAACGCGTCGACTATGGGCTCAAGCACCGTGACAACGTCGTCGGGACCTGGAGCAGCCGGCTGGTCGCGACACCAGTTCAGGAACGCCACGACGTGGGCCCGCGACTGGTCGGCGAGCGTCCCGTCCGCCGCGACCGTCTTGAGCCACCCCTCGGGGGACTGCGGGTCGGTGGTATCGAACCGCCGTCGGAGCACGCTCAGCGCTGCCGCCGAGAGCGGCGCCTCGATCGCCCCGAAGGGGGGCGTCCACTGCAGCGCCAGCGGGCGAAGGAGCTGCCTACTGTCGAGTGACTCGTCGCCGAGCGCCGTACAGACAGCGACCACGAGCCGGTAGGGGAGCGTGCGTTTGAGTTCGAGCTGCGACCAGACCGAGAGGTGACGGCCGTAGACGGACATGGCCCGCGACAGCGGCCGTTCGTACTCGTCGGCGTCGCGAGCCACGAGGGCGATATCAGTGGCCGTGTGGCCGCTGTCGAGGATGCTATCGACCAGTGCGGCGACCGCCCGGCACTCTTCGTGTTTCGTCGCCGCGGGGATCTCTGTGACGGGACAGCCCGGTGAGAGCGCCTTCCGCTGGTGACGGGACACTGGGGACGGGTCGTCCCCACTGCGCTGGACGCCCACCCGGCGGTCCAGACGGCTGCGGATTCCGGGTCCGGTACCGGCCCGGAGAAAGAGTGTGACGTCCACGTCGGTCGTCGTCGTGAGCGCGTCGAGAAACCCCAGTAGCGGCGTCCCGAGCGTACTGATGCCGCCGACGGCGAGGCGTTCGATGCGGGGATAGGTGCGTTCCCACGCGCCACCGTCCGTCTCCCGGAGGGCCGCTGTCGCGGTATCGAGGAGCGCCCCGTCGGAGACAACCCCGTCAGTTCGTGCCCGGAGCTCGGTATCGAGCGTCTGGAGCCCGGACAGGAGCGCGTGCGTGTCTTCCCGGGCGACTGGCGAGAGGTCGTCGGCGACGGACGCGACGGCGTCGAGGCGAGCGGTCTCGAACCCCGTCATGAGGCGCAGTTCCTGGCGCGCAACCTCGATCTGCTCGACGGCTGCGTGGAGGTCCGTCCCGAAGACGGGTTGCAGCTCGGCGTAGCTGTCGGGGTCGTCGCGGAGTATCGCTTGCTGAGCGCGTCTGCGGTCGAGTTTGTCCAGCACACTCGGCGCGGTGCCGGTCCGGGTCTGGACGATGTCCGCTGCCACGTCGCTGGGAGCGCGAAGTGACAGGGACGAGCGCGGCCGGCCTTCGGCCGCGAGTGCGACCTTCAGGTTCCGTTTGTGCAGTTGCGTCGGCGCCAGCACGATAGTGGTCGCGTGTTCGGCTCGCGTGGCCAGACGCAGTAGCTCTCCCTGCTCGTCGATGTAGACGTTCCCCACCCCATGTGTTGTCTGGTGGGGGCGCTGCGAGGTGGTCTGTTCGCCCACGTCTGCTGAGAGAGGGGTACATCGGGGACACCTAAAGCCCATCGCCACGGACTGAAACTGAAACGGCACAGGAGCGACCCGGGGCCAGTCGTTGGGAGCCAGTGTCTGAGCCGGGCGCCGATGCTACCGCAGATGGCCTGTGCGGTGTCGCTTTCGACGGGAGTCCAACTGGCGGTGGACAGCGAGAACGCGTCGCCGCCGGTGCGAGGATATACCGCGACGGGCCGACGGCGCGAGTCGACACGGGCGTGCCAAGCGCCGGTCAGAGTCCGGACAACTGCTGTGTGCTGTCCCAAAGCAGTGCCGCTGGCCTGGCGAGCCCGGGGAAAGGCTCAAATCGCGTTTTGAGTTTTAGTTGTTTGTTTAACTATTCCCCCGAATATCTCTCTGAGAACGATGAACGCGGTTCAGATACTCTATCCATACGTTCTGGCTGCGCTAAACATAGCGGTCGCCTGGCTGTCCTACGTCCTGTTGACGCCGGACTTTGCCGTCCCGTTTCTCGCTATCGGTCTGCTCGTCTTCGTCGCTGTCGTCGGACAGACGGCGGCTCGGTACATCTCCGGCCGAACACGAGCGTCGCGACGGCGTGAAACGTCCTGATACGGGCCGCTGGGCAGCGAAGTCCCGCCTGGCGTCCAGTTCGCCCCCGGGAGGCCGTGGTCGACCGTCGCAACTTCGGCATGGGTGCAGTGACTCGCCCGTTGCTCGGCCGACGCTGATCGAACCCCGCCGCGCCGATGGACACAATACGAACTCGGCGACCGGCCCATGTGCGCCCCGAAGCCGAGGTCCGGACCGGAACCATCGCGGGCGACTCCCGACCCGTGCAGTCGTGCGACCGCGGACGGTCGTCCGGTGCCGGTCAGTTCGGGAGCGCCCCAGGTCCGGCGACGCCGGTCAGTTCGGCCCCCGGTCCGACAGCATCGAGTGCTCCCGGCCGAGGCCGATCGCAAACAGCAGTATCGCGCTCGGCACGAGCAGGAGCGCCCCGAGCGCGGTGACCATGTCGTCGGTTCGCAGTCCGTACACGATAGCGGTCGTGGCGATACCGGCCGTAAACAGCCCGGGGAGACAGATCCGACAGCCGAGGAGGCGGCGTTTCACCGTGTCGGAAAGCGACATACACAGTATGTCGGCATAGAGCGGATTGGATACTGGGTTGTCAGCAGACAACGGGGGGACAGCCGGCCACCGCTGACGGTGCGCCTCGCAGGACCGCTCTGCGGACGCGGCGGCGTCCGGACGGTCCGTCCTGTACGGGTGGGGACCCTGTGGTGCCTGATTGCACCTCGGTAGTACTCATGCCGGTTCGTCTGAACCGACCCGACAGAGTTGAACGCTACCATGGCACAGGACAACTCGAAACTGTTTCGGCCGCCCACGGCACCGAGCGCCGTCGCCGCGGGTCGGACCATGCGTTGATCGGACGTACCGTCTCTGCCGTCGAGCAGCCACAGCTGGCGCGGGGAGATCACTCGGCTACGTCGGACAACCCGTTCGACGCAGTTACCAGGCCGCAGCGAACGTAAGCAGGTCGATACCGAGGATGAAAAGGACGACGAGCAACGCGACAGCGATAACTGCTTTGACGAACCACGGGAGCGAGCCGTCAGTGCTTGAATTGCTCATTACTAATGTATTCTCCCCGGATACCCTGAACGCTTCGTTGACCAGCGACAACCGTCCGACCCTCGCCACGACGCCGCGCCGGTAAGCCCGGTATCCCGCCGTCGGGTCGCCACGACCGGCAGTGCCACAGGCGCGAACCGAAATTAACTGTACGACCGATACGCAACTCCGTACAGATGCGGGAATTCGTCTTCGAGGTCCGGTACGAAGCCGCCGCCGACGAGCTGATGGATCTGTTCATCGAGACACCGGAAGCCCGTTCGACGACGTTCCTCTGTTCGATGGGGAACGCACAGCTCTGGCGGTTAGACCGAATAATGGGTCCCTCTTCAGCGGTCGAGGAGGCGACAGCGTTGCTGACTGGGTCGGAGTACAACCAGCTGAGCGTCAGCGGCCGTGCCTGCGGTGGGCGCCACTACAGTGACATACTGGAGGACGGCCCACATCGCAGTCTCGTGTACAGCTATTTCGAAGATCTCGTCCACTGCGACTCGATACCGACGATTACGAACCGGTATATAAACGGGGCACTGCTGTTCGAGATAATCCGTCAGGAAAACACCGAGCGCTGGCGAATTCTCATGGAAGACGACAAGAAGGTGGGAATGCTTTACGACACGCTTGGGGGCGTGCTCCGGGACGGGCTCTCCTTTCACTTCGACCGCGTCAGCGACGCGTCAGGTCCACTGCTGGCGCTTTTCGACTCGGTCTCTATCCGACCCGAACAACGCCGTGTGCTCGAACTGGCGGCGGAAAGGGGGTATTACGAAACACCGCGCCAGACGACGCTCGACGAGCTCGCTACGGAGCTTGACTGGCCGCGCTCGACGGTCTCGTACAGGCTACGCAAGGCGGAGGCGGCGCTCGTCGACGGGTTCATGTCCGTCAATTGACCCACAGACCTCACTCGGCGCGTTCGCGGGGACAACTGTGCAGGTCGGGCCGCTGGTAGCGTCGGCGCCACATCTGACTCCGGAACCGATGCCGCCGGGAAACGCTAGGACTGCGGCCCGGTGTGACGACCGGCGTCCCGCCGTTCCCGTTCGGTTACACACAGAGCGTCCCAACAGACCGAACAGCGGGGGTCGTCACTGCCTCTCGACGGCACCACGCTGAGCGGGCGGCGGTCACGGCCGGTTGCCAGCGTGACTCTGTCCCCACCCGCGGGGAGTCCGTTATCGGCAGCCAGTACTACACCAGTCCCGCGTTTCTCCGACGGCGTTTCCGCGACGAACACCGTCATAGAGACGGGACACACAACGGGTGCGCTCAGTCCGGGAAGCAGCAAATTATCAAATTTTGATATTGACTGTGCTGTTATTTATATCGTTGTGACATATAGCAAAATGTGATCTACAAGTACTTACGCGGCCTCTGGTCCTCGAACTCAGCTCCAAGGGCCGTTATCTCATTATCATCTCTAATATTATTCTGGACAACAATAGAACTGGTTTATCTGTCTCTGTCTGACGTGTCGGCGCTGACTGACCCGAGATATCTGATCGGGGTTCTCACAATTGTGCCGTCCTGTCTCGGAATGATCTATGGGTCTCACTGGTTGCGGGAAAGTGAGATCTCCGCGGACCACCACCCTCGAATCAGGAAATACTGGCTGGTTGGTGGGATTGGGTTCCTCGTGTTCAATGCTGGTCTTATGCTGTTTTTTCCGACCGAATCTGTCTGGATAGTTTTGAACTGGACGCGGTGGGCACTCACGTTCGGTTTAGTCATCGGTCTAATCGTCGGCGTTGCACAGACACGCGCAGTGACCAGCAGGCTTGCGGCGGAACGGGAGTCGCTTCGAGCGGAACACATGGAAAAGCAGCGTAACTTGATCGATCAGATGAACGGGCTCCTGCGCCACGAGGTGCTCAACTCCACGCAGGTTATCACCGGCAATGCGTCGTCGCTGATGGATTCGGACGGGCCCGTTGACCCGACAGACGAGCGGATCGAACGCATCCACAGGCAGGGAAATGAGTTAACGAGAGTGATTCAGGAGGTACGTGTCTTACTGAGTACTATCGAGGACGGCCGAGAGCTGGAGCCGATCGACCTCACAAACGTCGTTGAAACGCAGGTGCACAAGATCAGAGACCAGTATCCGGGCGTCGACGTTGACCTGCACTGCCAGGGGGAGATACACGTTCAAGCCGACGAGTTGCTGGGGCGTGCTTTCAGTAATATCTTCAGAAACGCGGTCGAACACAACGACACGGCATCGTTGCAGATAACGGTCGAGATAACGCGTGTTGACCAGTCTGTAACCGTCACAGTAGAAGATAATGGCGGTGGGATTCCGGAGTACAAGCTACCGACGCTCTTCGATCGCCCGCAGGTCGGCGATCACGGGTTGGGCATCTATCTGGTCAAAGAGCTCACAAACAGCTACGACGGGACCATCGAGCTGTTACAGACGGGGGAGGAAGGGACCGTATTCCAGTTTCGGTTTCCGACCGCAGAACCGCCCTCACAGGGGGTGTAAAGAGTTCAAAGCGGCTGTCGAACCCATGGGTGGTAAAATCCGGTGGCGCTGGTGATGAGTTTACGGCCGCTGGTAGATGGGAAGCCCGCAGGCTTTCAACGTCCGCAACCAAAGGGACCTGTGTCACACGAGCGCGCCGAACAGTCACCGACTGAACTCGATGTTCTCATTTCCGGCGGGTCGATGGGTGGACTCGCTACCGGAATCGCGTTAGCTGACCTGGGTCACTCACCGACGATCTACGAGCGGTCGACGGGGGAACTGAAAAGCCGTGGCGGTGGTATCGTCGCCCAGCAGAATATTCGACGGTTTCTCACCCAGCATACGTCCGTCCAGCCCGAGTCGATTACGACGAGTTCGAGCGAGCGGCGGTATCTCACCGCGTCGGGCGGTCTCGAACGGTCGGTGTCCGAGGAGATGGTGTTTACCTCCTGGGATGCCCTCTACCGACAGCTTCGGGATGCCGTCCCCGCGGAGCGCTACCGGATGGGCGAGGAGGTAGTCGGCGTCACCACCGAGTCGGCGACCGCCGCGTTCGAAGATGGCCGCGAACGGAGCGCAGACCTGCTTATCGTGGCCGAGGGAGGGCAGTCCTCGACCCGTAACCAGCTGTTTCCGGGCACAGCACCGTCGTTTGCTGACTACGTCGCCTGGCGTGGGGTCATCCCGGAGTCTTCGCTCCCGAGTGCCGTCCGCGACGAGTTCGATGAGACGTTCACCTTCTATCAGGGGACAGACCAGCTCGTTCTCGCCTATTTCATTCCGGGCCCGGACGGCAGTACAACACCGGGCGAGCGGCGCCTCAACTGGGTCTGGTACGACACAGTCAACGGCGACGACCGACGGGACATCTTCACCGACACAACGGGCACAGAACGACGCGTTACCGTCCCCCCGGGCCGGCTCCGTGACCCGATACGCGCCAGCCAGCGCGAACGGGCGGCGGCACTACCGCCGGTCTTCGAGACAGTCGTGGCCGAGACGCCGGAGTTGTTCGTCCAGGCGATCTACGACCTTAGCGTCCCCGAGATGGTCGTTGATCGCGTCTGTCTGCTCGGCGATAGCGCGTTCGTTGCCCGCCCGCACACAGCAGCGGGGACCGCAAAGGCCGTCGGCGACGCAGTCACTCTGGCCGGGGCGCTCTCCGACCACGAATCGGTAGACCAGGCGCTCACATCGTGGAATCAAACCCGCCGGGCGTATGGTACCCGGCTCGTTTCCAGAGGCAAGCGGATGGGTGACGAACGGCTACATCTGGGCTCCTGAACTGGCAGCGCGGAAGGACACGGTGGCACAGCTCCCGTGGCAAAACAGCGGTTTCACCGCCTCGGCCGGCCGTCGTATCACGAGCGGCTCGGAGGCCGCCGACAGTGAGCAGCCGGTTGAGCCGCTATCGAGCGAATCCCGGTCCGTGGCTACAGTGTTCCTTATTCGAACACGTACGCCGAGTCTCTGTTCTTGCCGTTTGGGTCCGCGTCGGCGCAAGCGCCGACGGGGGAGTGCTCCCGTCGTCCGACACCACCACCAGCCGCCCGAACTCGTCGTGGCTGTCGCCGTCGGTAGCGGCGAGCTTGGCAGCCCGCCCGACACTCGCAGTACCCTCGGTGGGGGGCGTCGTTGCGCTGGGCGTTGTCCTCGCTGTGGGCGGCCCTGCGCGCAGATACAGGACCGAAGCGGACACCCGGACGTTCTGCGCAACGGCCTGTGTAACCCGCTCACCGAGTGTCGCTGTCGGCTCCCGACAGGCGGGAGTGGATATTTCGACCCTGAGCGAGTCGAAATTCCCCAGCTGGCTCGGCAACGAACGCCGCATCGGCTGTGGTTACCGGTGACGTACCCCCGTTTCGCGTTCTATCGATTGATAATTTTGGCGTGAGGTTTATACCAGATTATTCTACATATAGTAAACATAACATCAGATGAGCCTTGACAATCATGTGCCTCCGGATAAAGCGTGCGACAATCTGCCCCCCATAGCGGGGTCGGAGAGAGACGCCGGTCACCACGCATATCAACAATGACATCAGTGCAATCAAACCGAGCGATACGAGCCGTATCGTTGTCGCTGCTGCTGGTACTGTCCGTTACAGCTGCGACGGTTTCCCTCTCGACAGGGGCCGCTGCGGCCGCGAATCAGGGGAGCCTGGACACGGATGAACCAGCCGTAGGACCAGACGAAGTTATCACCGTGACGGGGACGCTCGACGGTTCCGAGGATACCTCAAATGTGGCGTTCGAGTTCGAAGACTCGGACGGTAACCGTGATATCGTGGTCAGAAATGTCGGTACGAATGAAGGAGATTTCAGTGTCGATATCGATCTTGGAAATCTGGGCACGGAACTGGCCGCGGGCGAGGTGACCGTTCGGGCGGACCAGGGGGCCGGCTTCGTCGAGGCCGAGGCGACGACCACGTTCGAAGTCGATACGGATTCCCCGACCGTCGAGGTGACCGGGCCGTCTAGCGCCGAGCAGACGGCGGCACCCACGATTACCGGGACGGTCTCGGACCAGACCATCGACTCGGACATCGGCTCCGTCTCCGTCGCCATCCGAAACAGCGACGACAAGTACTACGACGGTTCGAGCTGGTCCCCGGACCGGCAATGGCTGACCGCGGATGTCTCTGACGACGGGACCTGGAGCTACGATACGTCCTCGCTCGACATCCCCGACGACGCTTATACCGTCTACGTGAAGGCGACGGACGGTGTCGGTAACACCCACTCGTACTTCGACGGCCCGGGTAGCTCGTCGCTGCAGGTCAGTTACACGCTTGACACCGAAACGCCGAGCGTTTCGAACCCCGGAGCCGCCGCCGTCGGGGACGGGGACAAGACCGTCCAGCCGGGCGACTCCGTCCGGGTGACCGCGGATGTCTCCGACAGTCCCGCCGGCGTCGACACCGTCACCGCGGACGCCTCGGACCTAGGTGGTCCGACTTCGCTGGAGCTAACCGAGGAATCGGACGGCACGTACGCCGGGTCGTTCACCATCTCCGACCCGGAGGTCGGTGACGGGCCGGTAACCCTCCCGGTCACAGCGACCGACACCCACGGACAGACCAGCGATCCGGTCGACACTCCGGCGCTCACGCTGGAGACGACAATCGCCTCAGTCGAGCAGCTCACGCTCCACCAGAACGTCGTCGGGACTGTCGCGGACCAGAACAGCTCCATCAGGGTGACCGCGTCGGGTGTCCGCGACGAGCAGGGGAACCTTGTCGCCGGGGGGTCGGCAAAGAGTGAGACGGCCACGCTGGTCGTCGGGTCGACGCAGTACGAGGTGACCGTGACCGACGGAGCGGTCGATGCCCGTATCGACCCCACGCAGATACCGGACGGCACGGATACCGGGACCGTCACGGTCGAACTGGCCGAAGCAGACGACAGTTCGGCGACGGACTCGGTCCGCCTCATGCACGAGGTCCGTGACCTCGATTCGGGCTACCAGATCGTCGGCACCCCTATGGACGCGGAGACGGTCGTCACGCAGTACACGGACAGTGAACTCACCTACGAGCCGACGAATTCGAGCTGGATCGGAGCGGACATGAACCAGGCCGGTTCGACGTACTACGTGAGCGGTATCAACGACTCGGCCCGGATCGGCTACGTCTTCAGCGACGACGCGGAGAGCCACACCCGACAGCTCCACGAGGGGTACAACCTCGTCACGCCCACCATCGACCTGAACGACGGGTCGAGTATCACGTTCAGTAGCGAGCTCGGGTCGATATCTCTCGTGTCCATGGACCAACTCTACAGGCCCGAGTCTGGCCAGGGGACGACCGCTCCGGAGAACCTCACGTTCGCGACGCTGTCGTCGGACGATGACATCTCGTCCTACCAGGGGTACTACGTCTACGTCGAAGCCGGCGAGAAATGGGGCGTTATAACCGACGAGAGCTACGCGCCGGCCGAGGGGAGCCACACTCCGGCCTAGGGAGCTAATCCCCACGTCGGACTCACGCCCGCTCTCCCGGAAGACGGTGTACAGCCGTACCACAGGCCGCTCGGTTCCAGAGTTACTTTTTCAACATAGAACGGGCGATGGCCGGTTCAGTAGCCGTAGTAGATTGCCAGTGCTTTGAGTACGCCGTAGATGAGCGCAATCGGGAGAGCGACGTACAGCGCTATCGTCCGGAGCAGTCCCCAGGGGATCAGCCCGCCTCCGCCGCCGTTCCCGACGGTCACGGTCCCAGCCGTCTTCGGGCCGACGCTGAGTTGCACCACGCCGGTCTCGTTCGCCCGGTATCTGAACTGCATCTGTTCCGTCTCGCCCGGCGCAATCGTGTAGTCGGCGTCCGACACCGCGGTCCCGTTGGCGTATAGCTTCACCGACCCGTTGGCGCTGCCGGTACCCTCGTTCCGTAGCGTCGCGTTCACCAGCACGACGCCACCGACCGGGGCTTCGGTCCGATTGACCGTCGCCCCGGTCACCGAGACGTCGGGCGAGCCACTGACAGTCGGGAGCGGGGTCGACGGTCGCGTTCGGTCGTCGGAAGTCGAGCCGTCCGCCGTCGTCGAGCGTGTCGCTCCCTCGGTTGCCGTCGCCGTTGCCGTCGTCGCCGTCGCGGTCCCCGTCGTCGCCGTCGCAGTCCCCGTCGCCGTCCCCGTCGTGGTGGGGGTGGCAGTCGACGTGGCCGTAGTCGTCGCAGTCGATTCCGAGGTCGGCGTCGATGTCGAGTCCGACGTCGGCGTCGGCGTGAACGTCTGTGTCGGACTGGTGTCGTCGAAAGCGCCGTCCGGGAACGTCAGGTCCAGCTCCTCGACTTCCGCGGTTGGGTTCGGGTCCGTCTGGCGCGCCTGTGTACCGTTGGCGTCCCCTACGTGAAACGTAACCTCCGAGTCGATATCGCTGCTCACGCGGAGCTTCTCACCCGACCGGCTGCCGTATTGGCCGTCCGAGCCGACAGTAATCGCGTCCTGTCGCTCGCCGTTTGCCACGGCGACGATCGTCGTTCCCTGGGGCGCGACCCGCTCGCTGGTTTCCGCGACTCCGTAGTAGGAGTTTGGGGGAAGCGGCTGGCCGACCGCAAGAGCCGCTACCGTCAGAAGGACACCGACCGCGCCGAACACCGTCACCAACTGTCGAGCTTTGTCTCGGTCCATCTCTCTCACCGGTAGTGGGTGCGAACAACAGTCATATGCATTCCAATTCAGGCTCGATATGGGACGGATTTGACAGGGATCCGTATAGAGTTACTGCTATGCAGGACACACAGGGGAGCTGTGGCGGAGCGGTCACGGGAACACGCGGGGAGTCCCTGTGGGGGCGTCACCAGACAGGACGACTGGTGCTGTCGGCCGTGCCGGCCACCGGGCGACCCGGTCGCTTCCAGCCGGGTCGCCCGGTGCAGTGGCATCGGCGTTACTGGGATACTTTTCCGTCCCTGGGCCCGAAATCCGCTGCCGTACACAAGCTGTCAGAGGCACCGCACTCGGCTGGCGTCTCACGCCGGCCTCCGGCGCGGCCTGTCCCCCCAGAAGGCTCATAACTGGACAGCGCCGCGTCTCAGTCGGGAACTGGTACTCACCACCGGTCGACATCGGTGTCTGCCATCTGTGGAACCCGTTCCCTGTGTGTTCCGACTGATTCGGTCGCGCCCGTACCACTGATTTTGCCTGCCTCCGACGGCGTCCGGACAGTTCGTTCCCGTTCTGCAGGGGGTACATTTTTTATCCGACCGGGGGGACGTGTTCCCGATGGACGAAACGACCATGCGGGCGCTGAAGCTGGTCGCGCTGGTGGGTGTCGCGGGCGTGTTTCTGGCCGTCGGTCTGTGGGTGTATCTCGGCCCCGGTCTCATACTCGGCCTCGCCGGCCCGATGTTCGGTCTCGTACTGCTCCTCTATGTCACCAACGACCTGTACGCGACGTTCATCGGCTGAGACCGCGTTCCTGTCCGACGCTGCGATCCCGGCTGCGCCGTGTTGGTATGGCCGTTGAATGCCTATGTCCCATTAATATTCAGTGTACAATGTCAACCATTTCTGAGTCGGACCGAGACACCGACGCGAGCTACGAGATACGAGCCGACCGAACCGAGAACACGCTGTATCTGGATTTCGCCGGGTCACTCACGGCCGAAACGATGCGGACCGCTGCCGACGAGACCGTCGAGGCGGCGGAACGGCTCGATGACGGGTTCGGAATCATCAACGACATCTCGGAGTTCACGCCGCCGTCGCCCGAGGCCGCCAAACCCATCCAGGAGGCACAGGCCACGCTAAAGGAACTGGGCGTCGGCGACGTGGTCCGCGTCGTCGCCGATGAGACGAGTGCCGTCACGGAGAACGCCTTCCAGCGCCGGTCACGCGAGGCCGGCTACGGGGGCAAGACCGCGACAACGATGAGCGAAGCCGAGCGGAAACTGGAGTCGTGAGCGGGGGTCCGGGCGACCTCCGCAGAGGGTCGTCGAATCGACCCACGACCGGGCCGTTCGCTCCGACACCAGCAGATACTCCCCAGTCCGGACCGCTTTGTTGCCACCTATAAATATAAGGTGCTGACACTATCCGTTCGGACGACTAACAGGTGGGTATGGATGGACAGACAATGGCGGAGTCACTCTCGGACCAGGAACTCGCACAGCGAGTCGTCGAAGTGGAGAACCGACTCGACTGTCTCGAAACGACTCTGGCGTCAGTCGCCGACGAAATAGACGGCCTCTCGCTTTCCAGCCCGTGTGGTAAATGCGAGAAGTCGCTGTTGCTCATCAAGGACGGAACCCTGTACTGCCCGTACTGCGGTAACGGCGATCCGCTGTAACAGACATCTGTAACGGGTATCTGTAACGCTTGCCAGGAAAGTCGCGGTGACAACGGGGGCCGACCGGACACACAGGGAGTGGCGCTTCCGTCCCCGGAACAGGTCGCTACCGGGAAAGCAAGACGGTAGTAACGCGGCTCGGTCGGCTCACGGCCGGCTCAGTACGGCGACCGGCCGTCGCCGTCGGTCGCTACCGGTCGCCGGGTCGCCGTCAGCGCCGCCTCGAAGGAGGTGACCGATTCGGACGCCCCGTCCAGGGCGCGCTGTTTCTCTATCTCGCCCGCGATGGCGTCGGTGACGCCGGGGTGGTCGAGGAGCGGGTCCGCGTAGGTGATGCCGCCGCGGTCGAGTTCGAGCGCCTCGGGAATCCGGCGCTCGGTCGCCTCGCTCCGGCCGAGAAACAGCGGAACGGCGACGGCGGCGCTGGTCGGGACGTTGTAGCGAGCGCACTCTACGGCCGGGTTCTGGAGGAGATAGCAGGTGACCACCGCGCCGTAGTCGGACTGGGCGTCCAGCCGGCTCGCGTGGTAGTCGGTCGTCTGGCGCTGGTAGGGGTCGGAGCTGCTGCCAAAGCTCACCAGGACGACCGACGCGTCCTCGTCGGGCTCGACTTCGGTGCCGGCCCGCTGTGCCAGTACGTCCGTTATCGCCGGGCTCTGGCCGGGCGGCTCGCAGTAGTTGACAGTGCCCGGGACGGCCGAGAGCGCGGCCGGAATCTCTGTCGTCGTGTCCCGCGTGTGGGCGGCGACCATCGGGACGACGTACACTGTCTCGGCCGTCAGCGACTCCAGCCGGGGGGTGAGCTCGCGTACCGGCTCGTCCTCGTAGGTCGCCACCGCGACGCCGTCGACATCGGTGCGGTCGCGCAGTCGCGCCGCGTGTGTCTCCAGCAGGTCCTCGGTCCCGACCGCGTCGCGACCAACGAGGAGTATCGATTCGGTCGTCATGCCGTTGTCGCGTTGTACAAGTGCATTTGTTTTACCCCAACTACTCTTGGTCTAGACGATGGTGGGGTCCATGAAATAGATTGTGGTGGTAGCGGCCTGCCAGTCCCCCGGGCAATCGCGTCCGGCGCTGGCCGGAGAGTAACGCCGACAGAGCGCGTGACAGAAAGAGCGGGGCCGGTCAGTCGCGTCCGTCGGCGGCCCGGACGGCGAGTACCGACAGGTCGGAGTAGGGCGTGTCGTCACGTCCGTCGCCGCCGGCCGTCGCCGCGAGCGCCTCCAGCGTCGTCCGGGTGACCGATTCGTCGTCGTGGGTCAGCCGTTCGAGGACGAGCGCCGGGAGCGCGGGATCGGCGCCGGCGTCCAGCAGGTCGGCCGCGATGTCGCCCGGCATCCAGTCGAACGGCCGCGGAAGCACGAGCAGGTGCCGCGCGCCGACGTGTTCGCGCAGGCGGGCGAGGTCCGCCTCGACGGGGCCGCTCTTGTGCAGCGTCACGAACTCGGTGTCCTCCATCGGCGTCCGGGCCCGACTCGCCGCCACCTGCAGCGAGGAGATGCCCGGAATCACCCGCACGGGCGATGAGACAGCCCGCTGGACCTTCCCGAGGAACTGATACCCCGAGTGGTTCGGGTCGCCCATCAGCACCGCCGTCCCGCGCTCGCCGTCGGCGACCCGCTCGCCGAAGGCCGCCAGTGTCTCGCCCTCGTCGCGGTAGCCACAGGTCAGCAGGTCGGCCTCGGTCACCTCGCCGACGAACTCGACGACGGTCTCGAAGCCGACGACCACGTCGGCCTCGGCGATGGCACGTCGGCCCCGCTCGGTCAGATACTCGACGTTCCCGGGCCCGACGCCGACGGCGTAGACTGGGTCGGTGGCGTCCGCGGTCGGCGGTTCCGGCGCCGACGCGGCCAGGTCCGCCGGGTCCGGACCCGCGTCGAGGTCGTAGCCGTCGCTCATGAGTCGGCGCCCGCGGCTGTCGCATCGATGTCGACCGTCCCTTCCCGGGCGTCGCTGGCGACGTGGACGAGTTCGTTCGTCAGCCCCGCCGCGAGCCCGCTGCCGCCGCGGCGACCGACGGTCGTGACGGCGGGAACGCCGTACTCGTCGGCGACCTCGCGGACGCGCTCGCGGCTCTCTGCGGCCTTCACGAAGCCGACGGGCGTGGCGACGACGGCGGCGGGCCGGGTCCCGTCCTCGATGCAGTCAGCCAGCGCGAGCGCGGCAGTCGGCGCGTTCCCGACGACCGCGATAGCGCCGTCGTAGACGCCCTGTCTGTCGAGTTCCAGCACCGACGCCGCCGTTCGGGTCATCCCCGTCTCGGCGGCCAGCTCGGCCCCGTTGCCGATGGCTTTCCGGACCGGGCAGTCGTGGCCACGGCCCGTGATGCCGGCTTTGACCATCGTGATGTCGGTGACGATGGGGCGTTCGTCCAGCACGGCGCGGGCGCCGGCTCGGACGACGGCCGACTCGTCGGCTCCCGAGAACCGCACCAGGTGCTGGAACTCCGGGTCCCCGGTCGCGTGGACGGCCTTCTGGCGGATGCGGTCGCCGAGCGTCTCGTCGGGGACGAGTTCGCGCACGCGGTCCATGCTCGTCTCGGCGATGTCCATCGCGTCGCTGGTCGTCGCGCCGAGGTCGGCGTATTCTTCGAACCCCGAGTTTGCAGGGGGCTCGCTGTGCCCGTCAGTCGTCATCGCTGGACACCTCCTGCGGGTCGGCGGCGCCGGCACGCGCCTCCAGGTCGCCGTCGACGGTCAGGTTCACGTCGCGGATGTCGTCCCGCATCTCGTCGCTAGCGTCCCAGAGCCCGCGGTCGATGGCTTCGAGCAGCGTATCTGTGATGCTCTCTAGAGCCCACGGGTTCACGTCCCGCAGCCACTCCTGGCGGTCCTCGTCCAGCGCGTACCGCTCGGCCACGTCCTCCCAGAGCCGGTCGCTGACGACGCCCGTGGTCGCGTCCCAGCCAAGCACCACGTCGACCGTCGTCGAGAGGTCGCCGGCGCCCTTGTAGTCGTGGTCCTCCATCGAGTCGAGCCAGGCGGGGTTGAGCACCCGCGCGCGCATCGCCTTTCGGACCTTCTCCTCGTTCGTGTAGACGTCCACGTTGTCGGGGTCCGAGGAGTCGCCGACGTAGGAGGCGGGTTCGGTGCCCGAAATCTCCGAGACGGCGCTGATGAAGCCGCCGTGGAAGGCATACCAGTCGGAGCTGTCGAACTCGTCCTGTTCGGCGGTGTCCTCGATTTTGACCGTCGCCTCGACGCTGCCTAGACGGCGCTCGAAGGACTCGTGGGCCTCGCTTACCTTCCCGCGGGAGCCCATGGCGTAGCCGCCCCACTGGACGTACACGTCGGCGAGGTCCGAGCGGTCGTCCCAGTTGCCCTCGTCGACGGCCTTGTTCGTCCCCGCGCCGTAGCCGCCGGGCCGGGTGGTGAACACGCGGGCTTTCGCCGCGCTCTCGGCGTCGCCCTTGTCCATGCCGTCGCTCACGAGGTCCTCTGTCTCCGCCTCGACGTGCTTTTTGACGTAGTTCATCTCGTGGGGTTCGTCCAGGTCGACGACGGCGTTGACGGCGTCGTGGACGACGCTCGCCGCGGCGGGGAAGGCGTCACGGAACAGGCCCGAAACCCGGGTCGTCACGTCGATACGGGGCCGGCCGAGTTCGTCGAGCGGAATCGGCTCCACATCCTCGACGCGGCCGGCGTCGCTCCAGACCGGCTCGACGCCCATCAGCGCGAGCACCTGGGCGATGGTCTCGCCCCGGGTGCGGACAGTCGGGGTCCCCCAGACGACGACGCCGATTTCCTCCGGGTAGTCCCCTTCGTCGGTTTCGTGTCGTTCCAGCACGCCCTCGGCGACCTCGCTGCCCACGTCCCAGGCGGTCTTGGCCGGCACCTTCCGCGGGTCCAGCGTGTAGAAGTTCCGGGCCGTCGGCAGCAGGTCGACGCCCCCTCTGGTGGGAGCGCCGGAGCCCCCGGGCGGGACGTACTCGCCGTTGAGTGCGTCGGCCGTGCGGGGGATCTCGTCGGCCGCGCCGGCCACCCGCGGCGCGGCCTCCTCGCAGATGTATGCGAGCGCCTCGCGCAGCCGGTCGTGGGCGCCCGAGGCCGCGCGGGCGTCCCCGAGCGGGTCGATATCCACCACGAGGAGGTTCATGTTCACCTCCGAGCTGCTGTCTTCGAGTTCGCTCTCTGGCACGTCGAAGTCGTACTCGGCGAGCGTCTCCACGAGATCAAGACTGGTCTCGTGGACGCGGTCGGCCGCCTCGGCGTAGGTCATCCCCAGCGCGTCGTCGTACTCGCCGGGCGCGTTGCGGAGCTTGTCGTAGTCGACGCCGAGCACGCCGGCGACGCTCTCCCGGAGCGAGGGCGCGCCGGGGTTCTCCAGCCGGGTGAGCGCGACCAGATAGTCCACCAGCCGGTCGTCGGCCGGCGGCTCGCCCATCGTGTGCAGGCCCTTGCGAATCTGGGTGGTCTTCACGTCCGTGAGATACTCGTGGACGCGCTCGACGAGTTCGTCGATGGCCACCTCGTCGCCGCCGACCTCGCCCTCGGCGAGCGTCGACCCGGCTTCGTCCGGGCCCCGAACGTCGGCTTGCTCGTCTATCTCGCCGGCGATGCCGAGTTCGACGGCGAGGTCCATCTCGTCGACGACTTCACGGATTCGCTCGGCGAGATGCTCGCCGTCGTCGGTCCGGGCGTCCTCCATCCCGGCCTCGCGGTAGCGGTCCGCCAGTTCCTCCAGGTCGGCCAGCTCGTCGTAGGTGCCCGCGTTGGCCATCACCGGCGTCAGGTAGTCGACGATAGCGGCGTAGGACCGCCGTTTGGCCTGTGTCCCCTCGCCGGGGTTGTTGACGATGTAGGGGTAGACGTTCGGGATGTCGTCGATTAGCTGGTCGGGCGCGCTCTCGCCGTCCAGCCCGACGGTCTTGCCGGGCAACCACTCCAGGCTGCCGTGGGTGCCCAGATGGACCACGGCGTCGGCCTCGTAGCTGTTGCGGAGCCAGCGGTAGAAGGCAACGTAGTCGTGGGGCGGCTGGAGGTCCGAGTCGTGGTACACCTTCGAGGGGTCCATGCCGAAGCCGCGCGGGGGCTGGACCGTGACGAGGACGTTGCCGAACTCGACGCCGGGGATGGCGAAGGGCCGCTCGGGCGGGTCACCCCACTCCTCGACGACGTTCTCCCGAAAGCCCGCGTCGAGCGCGTCGAACCACTCGCCGTACTGGCCCGGCGAGACGGTGTCGACGCTCAGCTCGCGGACGTCCTCGGGGGCGACCCAGCGGTCCTCCAGAGTGAGCTGGGCGGTCAGGCGCTCGACCAGCGACTGGCCGCTGTCGGGCATCGTCGGGCCGGTGTCGTACCCCCGTGTGTCCAGTTCTTCCAGCAGATTGACCGTGCTCTCGGGCGAGTCCAGCCCGAAGGCGGTGCCGATGCCGTCGTCGCTGGGCGGGTAGTTGTGGAGGACGACGGCCACCTGTTTGTCCTCGTTTGGCGTGTGTCTGAGTTCGGCCCAGTTGACCGCGAGGCGGGCCGCGTGGTCGACGCGGTCGTCGATGGGGAAGTGCTGTTTGGGGGCGCTCCCGATGTCGGCGGTGTCCTCGGTGCGTTCCTTCCCCGAAATCGGATGCGTGATGACGTTCCCGTCGAACTCCGGCAAAGCGACCGAGAGCGCGAGTTCAAAGCCCATCACGCCGGTGTCGCTGCTGTCGTACCGCGACCGCGAGCGCATCGTCGTCACAGTCTGGATGACCGGGACGCCAAGGCGGTCGAGGAACACGTCCTCGGCGGACTGGCCCTCGTCGTCTGCCTCGCGACCGCGCTCGTCCATCGACAGCGAGAACATGAACGACGAGCAGACGGCGTCCACAGTCCGATTGCCATCCTCGTCGATGAGCCACTCCTCGGTCACCCGCTCGGCGTTCCACTGCCCCTCGGCGTCGGTCGCGGGCTCACAGAAGATAGGGAGGGCGTTGGCCCCCTGGCTCTCGATGGCCCGGACCTGCGCGTCGACGTAGCGGGTGTTCTCGTGTGTCCAGTGGGACTCGTAGAACCACACCGCGACGGTCGGTTTCGCGGGGTCGAACGTCGAACGCAGCTCCTCGTAGCTCGCGCCGGGGTGGTCGGGATGGTAGACGCCCTCGGTCGGGAGCTCGACTGGGTCGTCGAAGGCGGGGTCGGCGTCGCCGTACTCGGCGACGAGATAGCGCAGGCAGTTCGCCACGTTGCTCGCGCCGCCCTTCTCCAGGTAGTCGTAGACGGTCTCGCGGTGGCTGTCCGGGACCGACGTGTCCTCGTAGGCGAAGGCGTCGCCGGTGGCCTTCACCACGAGCGGGACACCCGCCTCGTGCAAGCGCTCGACGGCCCGCTCGTAGCCGGGCATGCTGTCCTCGGCCCCGTGGAGCCAGAGAATCACGGCCGTGGCGTCTTCCAGTTCCTCGACGAACGCCTCGACTGCGGGTTCGTCGTCGAGGTCGCTCTCCGAGCGGACGACGAGGTCGGCGTCGACCTCGCCGGCCGCCCGCTGGACGGCCCCGAGTTCGTTCTCCGTCGCGGTGTAGAGTCCGAGCTGTGGCATAAGGTTATTAAAACTCCGTTGTGGCTAGTACAACTATGGTTGATTTCGCTGCGGACAAAAAGGCTTCGGGCTCGTGGGGGGTGGTCGGCCAGCGCGACCTCAAGGAGGGGCTGCTCGCCGTCGCGGCCGACGACGCTATCGACGGCCTGCTGATTCGCGGCGAGAAAGGCACCGCCAAGTCCACGGCGGTGCGTGCGCTGGCCGATATGCTGCCTACCCAGCGGGCTATCGCCGACTGTCCCTACGGCTGTCCGCCCGACGACCCGAGCGCGCAGTGTTCGGACTGCCGGGAGCGGGCGGACCCGCCCGTCGAGGAGCGGGCCGCGCCGCTGGTGACGCTGCCGCTTGGCGCCACCCGTGACCGCGTCGTCGGGACGCTCTCGGTGGCGGACGCGATGGACGGCGAGGCGGCGTTCGACCCCGGCTTGCTCGCGCGGGCGAACCGCGGGATCCTGTACGTCGACGAGGTGAACCTGCTGGACGACCACCTCGTGGACGTGTTGCTCGACGCCGCGGCGAGCGGCGTCAACCGCGTCGAACGCGACGGCGTCACCGTCTCCCACCCCGCTCAGTTCACGCTCGTCGGCACGATGAACCCCGAGGAGGGCGACCTGCGGCCACAGCTCCGTGACCGCTTTGCCCTCCAGACGGAGGTGACCGCTTGCGAGGACATCGAGGACCGGGTCGCCATCATCGACGGCGCGCTCGACGGGGCCGACGCAGTCGAGCGACAGGCCGAAGAACCGACAGACAACACGACAAAAGAGCGACTCGCCACGGCCCGTGAACTGCTCCCCGAGGTGACGCTGGCCCGGGAGTTCCGCGAGGAGATCGCCGAACTCTGCCGGGACGCCGGGCTCGACGGCCACCGCGGCGACATCGCGACGGCCCGGGCGGCCCGCGTCTTCGCCGCGCTGGACGAGCGGACCACCGTCCTCCAGTCGGACATCGAGCGCGCCGCGGAGTTCGCGCTGCCCCACCGGCTCCAGTCCGAACCCTTCGAGTCGCCGCCGGAACTGGACGACGTACTGGACGACCACTTCGAGGACGGGGAGGGCGACGAGACCGATGAGTCGGATGCGGGGGACGGCGACGCGGAATCGGGCGATGATGCAGACGGGGACGACGAGTCGGCGGGCACCGACGGGGAAAGCGACACCGGCACAGACGAAAGCGGGGAGTCCGAGCCGGGAAGCAGTGACGACGAACGCGAACAGTCGGCCGAGGGGAACGAGGAGAAGCGGGACACCGAAGACGACGAGTCGGGGAGCGGCGGCGGTTCGGCGCCAGAGCCGGCCGAGGCGGGAGACGGTAGCGAAGACGACACCGGTGGGGAGAACGACAGCGGCGAAGCTGAGAGCGGTGACGAGGAGGAGGCGACACCCCTGCTCCCCGGCCAGTCGCGGGCCGGCGTCGGGGACAGCGCGAGCCCGGAGGTCGAGCCGCCGGCGGTCGACGCGGACGGCGGGTCGGCGAGCGGCCGGGCAACGGCCACCGGAACCAGCCGCGGGGCGTCGGTCCGGACCGAGCGAGCGGCCCCCGACGACGACGTGGACGCGGCGGCCTCTGTCAGAGCCGCCGCCCGGCGCGGCGGGGACGGCGTCGCGTCGCGGGACCTCCGCAAGTCCGTGCGGGCCGGCGACGCCGGGACGCTCGTCGTCTTCGCCGTCGACGCCAGCGCGTCGATGCGCCCGGCGATGCGGGCCGCGAAGGGGTGTGTGCTGGAGCTGCTGCGAGACGCCTACCAGGCCCGCGACGAGGTGGCGGTCGTCACGTTCGCCGGCGACGACGCCGACGTGGTGCTCCCGCCGACGGACAGCGTCTCGCTGGCAGCGCGACACCTCAAGGAGCTCCCGACGGGCGACCGGACGCCCCTGCCCGCGGGGCTGACGACCGCTGCCGAGGTGGTGACACAGGCGGCCCCCGACGCCGCCGTCGCCGTCGTCGTCACGGACGGGCGGGCCAACACCGCCGACGGGAGCCCGGTCGGTGAGACCCGCGAGGCGGCGGCGCGCCTCGACGCGGTCGCCGACCGGACCGTGGTCGTCGACGCCGGGGCGGAGGAACGGACCACCCTCACCGGAGCCGTCGCCGAGGCCACCGACGGGACGGTCGTCCCCCTGTCGGCGCTCAGCGCCGAGCGTATCGACGCCGCCGCCGGGGAGTGAACGCCCCGAGCCGGCGGTCCGGCGGCGAATCGGCGTGGGTCGGAAGTTTTACAATCTTACTTGTGCTATATCCAAGTAGAATTTCAATGGAGACCGAGACTGACACCGTCCGTCAACGCGTCGACATCGCCACCAGCACGCTCTCGGGCACTCAGATGGCCCTCGGGCTGGCCCTCGTGGTCGCCCTCGCGTTCACGCTGCTTTTCGTCCAGGACCCGATGGTCCACGACTCGCTGCACAACTTCAGACACGGGGCCGGCATCACCTGCCACTGATGGCCACCGACTACCTCACCCGCGGCGCGCTCTCGGGCGCGGCCGGGGGGCTGGTGTATGGCCTGTTCCAGACGACGGTCGGCAACAGCTTCGTCGCCGGGCTGGAGACGTTCGAGTCGGGACACAGCCACGGCGCCGGTCCGGCCGTCGACGGCGTCACGACGGCGGCGGTCAGCGTCGGCGGCGGCGTCCTCTGGGGCCTGCTGTTCGGCATCGCGGTGTTCGGTGTGGGCTACTACTTCCTCGAACCGGCGCTCCCCGGGTCGGGCCTGACCAAGCGGCTGGCGCTCGCGGCCGCCGGCTTCCTCACCGTCTCGGGCGCGCCGTGGCTCGTCCTCCCGCCCCAACCGCCGGGCGTCAAGCAGGCGCTCCCGACCGAGACGCGCATGCTCTGGTACGGCGGGCTGATGGTGCTGGGCGCGCTCGTGGCGGGCCTGTGCGGGTACACGTACCGACGGACCGCGAACCGCCACCCGGCGGTGACGGCGCTTTCGACCGCGCTCCCGCTTGCGCTGCTTGCCGTCCCGGTCGCGCTCGCGCCGGCAAACCCCGTTACGGGGCCCGTGCCGGCGGCGCTCGCGGCGGCGTACCGGTGGACCGTCGTCTTCAGTCAGCTTGGGCTGTGGGCGACTGTCGCGGCCGTCCACGCCCGGCTGGGCGACCCCGAACTCGTCGCCGACGGGACTGAGTTCCCGGCGACAGCCGACTGAACCGGTCGGGCCGAACTGCCCGAACGACGACACACCGCCGTACAGCCGGGTCGGCTACCACCGGCCTCCGGCGACCCCGATTTTCCAGACCGGTCGCGTCTTCGACGAGAGTCCCCTGTGTAGCGGCGACACCCGATAGCGGCTGCGCCGGGCAGAACCGCTCTCTCCCGAACAGGTCGCTCCATCTAGATTTAGGCCCCCCTAAAATTCGACGGGTTTTTGTTTGATTAGGTGAGCCTAAAACACGATGCGACCAACGAGACGGAAGCTGTTGACGGCGACCGGAGCGGCGCTGACCGGCGCCCTCGCGGGGTGTAGCGGCGGAGACGAGGAGAGTACGGCAACGGGGACCGAAACGCCGACCGGCGGGCAGCCACAGGGCGGCGCCTCGATGAGCGCGTCCGTCGAGACGGCCGTCGCGGCCGAGTGGAACGCGATGCGGGCCCGTATCTGGGACGCCCACGACGCGGGCCTGGCGGGCGCGACCGGCGCCGGCGCGGCCGTCGCCCAGTCGACCTTCGCCCGCTTCGAGAACGCCTCGGGCGAGTACGGGGCCCACGAGATGCTGGAGGCGACGAGCGAGGAGAGCTACGAGGGCTTCGAGGCGGCGCTCGGAGCGCTGCGTACCGAGGGGCTCGAAGCCGGTGACATGGGCCGGGCCGGCGAGGCGGCGACCACGGCGAGCACACAGCTTGCCGAGGCCCAGCGGGCCCTGGTGAGCGAGGCGGCCGCGGAGCTGTTCGAGCTCCAGTTGCTCGGCGCCACGGCACAGAACGCCGGCTTCCTGGCGGCGTCGGGCAACCTCGACGCGGCGGCGACCGTCGCGTCGAACGTCACGGACCGGTTCGAATCGTCGGCGGTTCACGACAGCCTCGAATCGGCCGAGGGCGACGCCTACGAGCGCTTCGAGAGCGCCTTAGAATCCGCCGGCTCGGCCGCCGAAGACGGTGACGCGGCAGCGGTCCAGTCGGCCGCTGAGGACGCCTTCACCGCGGCCATCGACGGCAGCTACGCCCTCGCCGGGAACGAGACGGTCGCTGGGACCGGCCACATGGCCGCGCTGCAGGCCCGGGGCTGGGACGCCGCCGCGGTCGCGTCGATGGGCGGCCCCTCGACCGACTACGCCCACGCGGCCTCGCTGACGATATACCGGGCGCGGGCCTACGACTGCCGCTGGCTCGCCGCCCGCGGCGAGACCGAGCGGGCGGCGACGATGGCCGGCGACATCTTCGCGCACTTCGAGGGCGCGAAAGCGCACGAGGCGCTCGAAGACGCCGACGAAGCGGCGTACGAGACCTTCGAGTCCGGGCTGTCGGAGCTCAGGACCGCCATCGAGAACGGGGACAGCGAGGGGGCCGACAGCGCGGTCGAGACGGTCGATTCGAGCCTCGTGACCGGCATCGAGGCGCTGGCTGGCGGCGACGCCCCGCTGCTGGAGGCCGCGTTCTTCAGAGCCCGCTTCGCCGACGCCTACGAGCTGTACCAGCTCGGCGAGAGCAGCGCCGCCGCGACCGTCGCGGAGTCGCTGTTCCAGCGCTTCGAGCAGAACGAGCTGGACTTCCACGAGACCGTCGAGGACACCAGCGAGCAGCTCTACACCAGCTTCGAGGAGGAGCACCTCAGCGGCCTCATCGACGCCTTCGAGAACACGAACGACAGCGAGGTCGAGACGCACTACGAGGGTGTCAACTCGACGCTGCTCGACTTCGAGACGATGGCCGGGACCACTGCGACCGTCAGCGGGGCCGAGGGGGCCTACATGGCCGCCCGCGGCTTCGACGCCGCCGCCCTCGACGCGCTGGGCGAGGACAGTCGCGCACAGGCCATCGCACAGGACGCGTTCCAGCACTTCGAAGCCGGCGCCGGCGGCTTCCACGAGGCCCTGGAAGACGCCGACGAATCCGTATACGAGTCCTTCGAGACTGAGCTTGGCGCGGTCGGTACCGCGGCCGGCAACGGCGACGACGTGTACCCCGCCGCAAAATCGTTCAATGCCGAGGCGCTGTCGGCCATCTACGCCGTCGTCGAGAGCGGCGGTGGCTCCGGCGGCGACGCCGCGACGGGCGTGGTGCAGGACGTCTTCGCTCACTTCGAGGCGGCTCGCGTCCACGAGCGCATCGAGGAGGCCGACCACAACGCCTACGAGACCTTCGAGGGCGGGCTCGACGCCTACATCGCCGCGCTGGAGGACGGGGGCGACGTCGAAGCGGCCGCGGCCACGTTCGCCGACGGCGCCCAGTACGCGGGGTTCGCGCTCGTCGACAGCGTCGAGAAGGTGCCGCTGGACCTCGATCTGGCAGGGGGCGCTGGCGGCTCCTCGGGCGGCGAGAGCGACGGCGAGTCCGACCTGTCGGGCGGCCCGAACGTCGCCGAGGGGAGTCCGAGCGACGCCGATCACGTCGTCGACATGAACGCGGTCGCCTTCGAGCCCGCCGACCTCACCGTCTCGCAGGGCGACACTGTCGCCTGGGTCCACAGCGCCGGCGAGCCCCACTCGGTGACCGCCTACGGCGAGGAGATACCGGACGGGGCGACCTACTGGGCGTCGGGCGACTTCGATTCCGAGGACGCCGCCCGGAGCGGCTGGGAGAACGGCGAGGGCGCGGTGGGGTCCGGCCAGTACTACACGCACACCTTCGAGACGACCGGCACGCACCAGTACGTCTGTATCCCCCACGAGGCCGCGGGGATGGAAGGCAGCGTCACGGTCGAGTAGCCGAGGAGACGGTCAGGTCGCACCCGTTCGGCTTCGCCGGACCTCCTCGACGAACGCCAGGAAGTTGTCGAACAGCTGTTTGGCCTCGCAGGCGACCTCGTAGTTGTCGACGGTGATGTCCGCCAGGACGGCCTCGATGCGCTGGTCGGGGAGCTCGTCTTTCCCGCGCGTGACCGACCGGGCGGTCGCCATGTCGTACTCGGGGTGGAACTGCACCGCGAAGACGCGGTCCTTGCGGAAGCCGTGGATGCCGTAGTCGTTCCTGGCGAAGACGGTCGCCCCGGGCGGCGCCTCGACGACGTGGTCGGAGTGGGTCGTGAAGACGGTCAGCCGGTCGTCAAGGCCGTCCAGCAGCCTGTTGTCCCCGTCCTGTTCGACGGTACGGTAGCCGATCTCGTACTCGCCCATGCTCCTGACGCGCCCGCCCAAGACGTCGGCGAGCAGCTGGTGGCCATAACAGACCCCCAGCGCCGGCAGCCCCGCCTCGACGGCGTCGCCCACCCAGGTCTTCAGCCGGCCGATCCACTCCCGGTCCCAGTACACCGACGCCCACGAGCCGGTCACGACGAAGCCGTCGTACCGGAAATCGGGCGGAACCTCGCCGGACGGGCAGTGGAATACGTCCAGGTCGGCGTCGAGTTCGCGGCGGAAGTTCTCCCGTGTCTCGTCGGCCGCCTGGGCCGCGTTCAGGAGCGCGAGACGCATGTGACATCCTTCCGGCCACCGGCTGAATACCCCACCAGTCGTGTCAAAAATTGCCACGCCGGGCGGCCGCGCAGGTCGGCCCGGCGCCTCCCGTGTCAGTACAGCCGGCCACAGTAGCCGCGCCCGGTCAGCGTGTCACTCCTCGACCGGGAACGCCTCGTGGAGCACGTCGTGGGCCTCGCCCAGACCCGAAAGCACGTCCTCGCCCTGGGCGGTGATGCGGCTCACGGCCCGCTCGGCGTCCCGGACGGCGACGAGTCGGCCCCGCATATAGTCGTACTCGTCCGTGTCCTCGTCGGTGCGGGCGATCTCCTCTTCGAGGTCGACGAGGGCGGCGTCGAGGTGGCGCTCGATGGCCGAAAGCGTCTCCGCGTTCGCAAGCGCCTCGATGGGGCCGGTCAGGTGGCCCTCCAGCTCGGCTTCCGCGTGCTGGCGCGCGTGGTCGTCTTCGGTACCGAGAACGTTCATGAGGCCCAGTCGGAGGGCCTCGATTTCGTAGCAGCTCATGTGTGTCAGTGTTCGTCGTCGTACTTACAGCGTCTGGTCGACCAGTTCGCTCACGATGCGGTCGCGGTCGAGATGGTCGGCGACGATGTCGTCGGCGTCATCCTCGCCGACGCCGCCGTACCAGACGCCGTCGGGGTAGACCGCGACCATCGGTCCCTCGCCACAGCGGCCCAGACAGGACGAACGCGTGATGCGGGCGTCGCAGTGGTCGCTGTCGCGGACGGCCTGTCGCAGTCGTTCGAGGACCGCCGGCGCGCCGTCGGCGGCACACGTCTGGTTGGTACAGACCGCGACGTGTTTCTCGGGCGCGTCGTGGACGTGCGGGTCGTCGTCGACGTCCTCGCGGTCCTCGTGTTCGGCCTGGTGGGTCAGCGCCCGGAGCATCGCGCGGGCGCCGCCGGTGTCGTCCTCGTAGCCGTCGAGTTCGACCTTGTACTTGCAGGTGTCACAGGACATCTCGACGCTGCCGGTTCGGGCCTCCTGCCAGCGGTCCCCAAGCACGTCGAGCAGCCGCGGATCGGTCCCGAGGGGCTCGCCGAAGCCGGCGTCGACGTAGGGGTATTCGTCGTCGAATTCTCGGGCACCGTCCTTGATGCGCCCCGTCAGCACGCCGTCGCCGAGCATGTACGGCAGGACCACGACGGCGTCGGGGCGTGTCTTGGCCACGTCGTGGAGCGTGTCATCGAGCAGCGGCTCGGTGACGCCGATGAAGGACGCGTCGACGCGGCTGAACTCCCGGCCCTCGTACAGCAGCCGGGCGAGCTTGTGAACGTCGGCGTTGGCGTCGGGGTCCGACGAGCCCCGCGCACAGAGGACGACCGCCACGTCGTCCTCGGTTCGGTCGACGCCCAGCTCGGCCTCGACGGCGGCCGCGCGGTCGTCCAGCAAGTCCAGAATCGCCGGGTGGACACCCAGGTGCGCGCCGTTGTTGATGGTGAGCTCCGGGTGCCGTTCCCGGGCCTGTGTCACCGCCAGCGGCACGTCGTTTTTGACGTGACTCGCGGCAAAGAGCGAGAGGTGGACGACCGACACCTGCGAGACGGTCGCCGCCAGCCCCGAGATGGCCTCGTCGATGGCCGGCTCGGCGAGTTCGAGGAAGGCGGCGTCGACCGGGATGCCGAGCCGGCCTTCGAGCTGGGCGGCCAGCTCGCGGACCTGCTCGTTTGACTTCTCGCGGCGGGAGCCATGTCCCGCAAGCAGGATGGCCTCGTCGTCCAGCCCCTCCGGGGCGGTGGTGGCTTCGCTCATCGGATACGCTCCAGGCTCTTGCGGAGCTTCCGGCGCCTGCTCGGCGCGAACAGCCCCGTCGATTCGCTCCCCTCGTAGAGCCACTCGCCGACGGCGGGGACGGCGTCGTCCTCGACGCCGAACCAGTAGCCAGAGGACGCCTCGCTTGGCTCGTCGTAGGGCGCAGCCACCGGGACGTCGTCGAGCAGCGACTGTATCGTCCGGAGGAGCGCCCGGCTCTCGTGGACGAAAGAGAGCCCGACGGCGTCGTCGTCCGACTTGAAACAGACGGTGCCACAGCCCTCGACGAGTCCGCGAAGCAGCTGCCGGTCGTAGTCCGAAAGCGGGTCGAGCCGGTAGCCGCCGGATTCGCCCTCGAAGGGCAGGCCGAGCGCGCCGCTGGCCCGCTCGCCCAGCGGCCCGACGACCTGGACCGTGAACTCCTCCTCCCGGCGGGTAATCGAGGTGTCGTGGGCGTAGGGACGCTTGACGATGCGCTGGTCGGTCCGCTCGGCGCCGGCGATGGTCGCCAGCCGCCGGGCCGCCGTCTCGTCTCCCGTGCGGACCGTGACACAGTTCTCCCCGCAGTCGCCGTCGCCCGCCACGCGCCCCCAGAAGTACGCCGTCTCCGGGTGGGCCGCCAGCATGTCGCCGGGCGGGCCGGTCTCGATGCTCATCGATTGGCCTCCCCCAGCGGCTGGCTCCGCGGCGCGTCGGCTTCGGCGTCCTCGACGGTGATGGCGTCTAGCGGACACGCGGCGGCCGCCTGCTCGGCGTCCGCCCGTCGGTCGTCGTCGAAGGTCCCGGCGATGGCGTGGGCGTCGTCGACCTCGATGGCCGCCAGCCCCTCACTGTCCTCGACGAAGCGGTCGTCCCGGACCAGACAGGCGAAGACGCCGTCGCAGGCCTCGCGGTCGATACTGATTGTATACATTGTCAGTAATCGTATTTCGTCTCGTAGCCCCGGGGCGTGACCATCCGGTCGTCCCAGACGTAGGTGTCCTCGTTGCCGACCAACAGCGTGGTCGTCATGTCCACGAGGTCGGTCTCGCCCAGCTCGGGGAGCTCTCCAAGCTCGACGATCTCGACCTGTTCGTCCTCGCGGCCGGCGGCGTGGACGACGCCGACGGGGGTCTCGGGGTCCCGGTGTTCGAGCAGTATCTCACAGCACTTCTGGTAGTTCTCGCGGCGCTTGCGGCTCCAGGGGTTGTAGATACTGATGGTAAAGCCCTCCTTGGCGGTCGCGTGGAGCCGGGACTCGATGGTCGGCATGTCCGTGAGGTGGTCCGAAAGCGAGATGGAGACGGTGTCGTTGACCAGCGGCGCGCCGACGCGTGCGGCACAGGACTGGGCCGCGGGGACGCCGGGCACCACGTCGAAATCGAGCATCGACGCCGTCGCGCCCTTCGACTCGATGATTTCGAGTGCGAGCCCGGCCAACGCGTAGACGTTCGGGTCGCCGCTACCGATGATGGCCACGTCGTTGCCGGCGAGCGCGCGGTCGATGGCCTCCTCCGTCCGAGAGACCTCGCCACACATCGGCGTGTTGTAGATGTCCTCGGCCCCCTCGGTGACCTCGTCGGGGAGCAGTTCAACGTAGGTTGTATAACCGACGATGTGTTCGGCCTCAAGCAGCGCCGAGCGGGCCTTCGCGGTCATCCCCTCCGGCTGGCCCGGGCCGAGCCCGACGGCGACGAGCCGGCCGGGGTCGGCCTCGAAGTCGTCGACCGTTGCGCCGACTTCCTCCTCGTCGCTGGAGGCTCCACAGGAGCTACTGGACGAGGAGTCGGAACTGCTTGCACCGCACTTCGAGCTGGTTTCGGCGGTCGCGTCCGCGTCGGTAGTCGTCTCGTCGGTCGATGCGCCGCATTTCGATTCGGTGGACTCGGTGTTGTCGGTACTCATGGTTCAGAAATCCTCCACGTCACGCCCGCCCCGCGGGGTGACGAGGAACTCGCGGTAGTCGTTCGCCCAGACCTCGGTCTCGTGGGTGCCGACGACGATGGACGAGCCCATCCCGCCGACCTCCTCGCTGTGTTCGGGCAGTTCGCCCAGCGTGGTGATGGTCTCGACCTCGTCGTCGAGATTCCGGCCGGCGCTGCCGCGGCCCGAATCGTTGACAATGGCCGCCGGCACGTCGTCGGCCCGCTCCTCGCGGAGGACCTCGACGGCCCGCTCGTAGTCGCGCCAGCAGTTGTACAGCACGACGACGAAGCCGCTGATGGCCGCCGCCCGGAGCTTCTCGGCTATCTCGTCCCAGCCGCGCCACTTGTCCGACAGCGAAATCGTACAGAAGTCGTTCGACAGCGGCGCGCCGAGATTGGCCGCGCCCGACAGGGCCGCGGTCACGCCCGGAACGATTTCGATGGGGACGTCGTCGGCCCCGTCCGCCTCGGCCATCTTGAACAGCAGGTCGGACTTCCCGTAGACGTTCGGGTCGCCGCCGGAGACGTGGGCCACGTCCTCGCCCGCTCGGACCCGCTCGAAGGCCGCCCGCGCGAGTTCGACCTGCTTGCCCATCGAGGAGCGGATGAGCGTCTGGCGGCTGCCGTCGGGACGCTCCAGGACGGTGCCTTCCTCGTCGGCCACCTCGCTGTCGTCCGAGACATCGTCCAGAGCGGCCGATTCAGCGGGAAGGGTCCCATCCTTCCGGAGGAACTCCTGATAGAGGTTCGAGGCGACGACCGTATCCGCGGTCCGGATGACGTCGCTCGCCCGCTGGGTCATGTGATGGGGGAGCCCGGGACCGATGCCGACGACGTAGAGGGTGCCGTAGTCGTCGGGCCGCTCCGTCGTCCCGTCGGCCGCTGACTCGGCGACACTGCCGTGGTCGCTACTCATCGGCTACCGCCACCGCTCCGACAGTCGTACTGTGGGACATGGCGAATACAACGTAGCTTTCGCATAAAACAATTTTGTTTGTTTTACTGCAACCAGGCTTTTCTCACGTCGCCGATGGTGTCTGCCCCGTGCCCGGCGTGGGGAACTGATTTCCGCCCGTGACGGGTGGGTGGCGCATGGAAATCGTCGTCGAGGACCCACAGCGAACCGGCGGAATCACGACCTACCACCCGGCACGGTACGGCTACGACGAGTCCACGGGGATGTGGTCGCTCCGGCTCGATAACGGGGTCGAACGCCTGATACCCAGGGAGCGAATCGTCTACATCGAGGACGACTCGGACGGCCTCAGCGACCGATAGCGACCGTCACGGCCTCGTCGTAGCGGGTCTTCTCGGCCAGCAGGTCGTGGTCGCGGCCGCCGGCGATGGCGCTCGCTTCGGCGATGCCCGGCCACCCGATGAGTTCCTTCGACCGCGATGGGGTCGGGCCCTCGAAGGGCTCCAGGTCCTCCTTCTCGAAGGCGACGACGCCCAGCCCCCACGCCTCGGCGGCGGCGAGCATCCCCTCTTCGTCGGCCTTTCGGGTGCCGGTGGCGACGAACTCCACGTCCTCGCGGGCGAGTCCGGCTTCTTCGAGCGCGGCGTCCCAGGCGGCGTGGAACTGCTCGACGTCGGCGCCGGCGACAGAGCCACAGCCCAGCACGACGCCGTCGTCGCCGTTGCGCTTGAGGACGCTCACGTCGTCGTCCACGAGGACCGCTTTCGGGCCGTCGAGGCGCTCGACGGGGCCGAGTTCGTCGTCCAGCACGGCGAGGTTCGTCGCCACCGTCGAATCGCCGTTGACGACGTGGGCGTCCAGTGCCTTCGCCTGCTTTTCGACGCCCTGCTTGCCCGCCGCTTCGCTGGCGGTGGTCATCGCCGGCACCGCGCCCATGCTCGCGAGGTCGTCGGCGACCTGGTTCGCGCCGTGGTGGCCCCCGGTGATGGGGATGGCCCAGGTGAGTTCCTCGTCGACGACACAGATGGCGGGGTCGTCCCACTTGTCGTCGAGCAGGTGGGCCGTCTTGCGCATGGCGATGCCGCTGGCCATCAGGCCGATGAAACAGTCGTACTCGCCCCAGTGCTCGTCGAAGACGCTCCCGTGGTACTCCAGCACGTCGATGGACTCGTAGCGGTCGCCGATGCCGTCGACGATGTCCTCGGCGGTGTCCATCTTGCGCTCGAAGGCGATGATGGCGATGTCCTCCGCGACCTCCCCGTCGGAGTCGGGCGCTTTGCAGCTGTTCGAACCGGAATCGGTGTCGCTGTCAGTGCTCATTAATCATCAGCCTCCTGTGAGTCCCCGCTTCCCCCGCTCGCCCACTCGCCATACAGGAACGAGCGCTCGTAGTCCTCGCCGCCGACGGCGTCGCCGATGATGACCATGGCCGAGGCGCGATACCCCGCCTCCTCGACTTTCGCCCCGATGGTCTCGATGGTCCCCTCGATGACCTCCTCGTCGGGCCAGGAGGCGTGATACACCGCCGCGACGGGCGTCTCGGGGTCGTGGCCGTCCTCCAGCAGTCGCTCCATCGTCTCGCTGACGGCGTGGGTCCCGAGGTAGATACACGTCGTCACGTCGCCCATCCCGACGAACTCTGAGATGTGGTCTTCCTCCTCGGTCAGGGTCTTGCCCTGGGGCCGGGTGAAGGCGACGTGGTTGGCGACCTCGTTCAGCGTCAGCTGGGTCCGCATGGTCGCACTCGCCGCGAACGCCGACGTGACGCCGGGGACGATGTAGGTGGGGACGCCCTCGTGTTCTAAAGCGTCCATCTGCTCTAAGGCGGCGCCATAAATCGCGGGGTCGCCGCTGTGGAGCCGGACAACGGTGTCGCCGTCCTCGTAGGCGTCCCGCATCAGCGGAATCAGCTCTTCGAGGTCCTTCCCGATGGAGGAGACGGTCTCGGCGTCGGCGCAGTATTCGTCCAGCAGTTCGCTGTTGACCAGCGAGCCGGCATGCACGACGAGGTCGGCGTCGGCCAGCAGGTCACGGCCCGCGACCGTCAGGAGCCGGGGGTCGCCCGGGCCGGCACCGACGAAGGGAATCCCCTCCTGCTCGTCGCCGGCGCTGTGGTCGTACACCCGGTCGTCGCGGTCGGTCGCGACGGCGTCGATGGCGTCCTGCGGGTCGGTCTCCGCGTGGTCGTCGGTCATTGTCGCACCTCGTCGCCGCCGAGGGCGGCCTCGGAGCGCTCCTGTCGGGCGATACTCGCCTCACCGCCGTCGGAAATCACGCCGGCCTCGTCGACCCCTTCGAGGAATGCGTCGGTGGCCTGCTCGACCCGAGCGTCGGGCTTTTCGGCGTAGGCCAGCGTGTAGTAGTCCCGCTCGTCGATCTCGGTGGGGTCGTCGGTCACGACGGTCTCGCCCTGCTCCATGAACAGCCGTCGGCCATAGGTCACGTCGTAGCCCGCCTCGACCAGTCCCGCGTGGGTCGCGGGCGCGTCGGTCACCTTGAACAGAATCATCCGGTCGGGCCCCGTCGGCGAGACGCCGCCGTCGGCCTCCCGCAGCGCCAGGCTCGACCCCGCAGTTATCTCGACGCCCAGCGCCGTCGCGAAGGCGGTGACCGCGCTCACGCCGGGGACGACCTCCAGATCGACGTTCGGGTGAAAGGCCGCAAGCGTCCGCCGGAGGTGGCCAAACGTCGAGTAGACGTTCGGGTCCCCCAGCGTGACGAAGGCGGCGTCGCCCTCGCGGGCTTGCGGGGCAATCTCGGCCGCGGCCGCTTTCCAGGCCGAGCGGAGCTTCTCCTCGTCCCGTGTCATCGGGAAGTCGAGGTCGCCGATGCGCTCCTCCGGGACGTGTTTGGTCGCGACCGTCCGGGAGAGCCGGCCGGGCGAGTAGACCACGTCGGCGTTCTCCAGAGCGCGCTTGCCCCGCACCGTCACGAGGTCGGCCTGGCCGGGGCCGAGGCCGACGCCGTACAGCGTCATCGCTGGCCTCCGTCAGCCGGGTCCCCGCCGTCTGTCGCTACCTCGCTTGCGCTCCCGACGAGCATGTAGACGGGGTTCTCCGAATCGAAACTCGTCGCCCCGGCCAGCTCGTAGCCGTGGCTCACCTGGAACTGGAGGACCTCCTCCAGCAGGTCACGCTCGCGGAAGGCCTCGGTGGCCGCGCCGGCGACCTCCAGCCGGGAGACGTTCATCACCACGCGGTCGATACCGGTCTCGGCGGCGTGGTCGAGGACGGCCTCGTAGTTGCGGCTGCCGCCCAGGAAGAGCGCGTCGGCGTCGTCGGGGAGGCCCTCGGGCGCTTCGGCCTCGCGGAGCGTGACATCGGCGTCAGTGTCGTTTGCGGCCAGGTTCTTCTCCGTCACTTCGAGTCGCTCCGGCTTGCGTTCGAGCGAGGTGACTTTGCCCGCGCGGCGGGCCGCCTCGACGGTGACGGCGCCGGTACAGGAGCCGACCTCGACGAAGTGGTCGGACGGCCCGAGCGCGAGTTTGCTCGCGAGGACCGCCCGCACCTCCGGCTTCGTCGGCCCGGCCTTCGCGTCGTGGGGCAACGAGACGTGTGCCATGCGCAGTACCAACTCGCGTGGGGCATAAAACAATTGTGCTTGTACTACTCCAATCTGTATTGTCTTCCTGGCGCGTTCTCGCCGGTTTCGACCAAGCAGACCTTCGGTAACGAAAAGCTACTTTAGCTCGCGGGACCGACAGACCCGTATGGTACAGCGTTCGGACGGGAGCGAGGAGTTCGGCGTCCTCCGGAGCAAGCGGACCGCGACACGGTACCAGATACTGGTCGAGGTCGCGGAGCGACAGCCGGCGGTCAGCCAGCAGGAGATCGCGGACGCCATCGGCATCACCTCCCAGGCCGTCAGCGACTACCTTCGCGGGCTCGCCGACGAGGGCCACGTCACCAAACACGGCCGCGGTCGCTACGAGGTGACAAAGGAGGGCGTCGACTGGCTCATCTCCCAGACCGACGCGCTGCAGAGCTTCGTGAGCCACGTCTCCGAAGACATCATCGGACAGGTCGACATCGAGACGGTGCTCGCGACGAGCGACATCGAGGAGGGCGAGACGGTCTCGGTAACGATGCGTGACGGGGTCTTACGGGCCGTCGCGGGCGACGCCGGCAACGCGACCGCGGTCGCGGTGACCGACGCCGCCGCCGGGGCCGACCTGGGCATCACCAACGTCGAGGGCGTCGTCGAGTACGACCTCGGCGACGTGACCGCGGTGTCGATTCCCCGGGTGCAAAACGACGGGAGCGCGGCCGTCGACGCCGACCGCATCGCACAGCTTGCGACCGAGCACGACCTCGTCGCCGTCGCCGGCGTCGAGGCGCTGGCCGCCGCACGGGCCGCCGACGTGCCGGTCGACATCCGCTACGGGAGCGTCGCCGCCGTCGAGGAGGCCGCCACGAAGGGCCAGGACGTACTCCTGCTTTCGAGCGCCGCCCAGCTCTCGACCCACACCGACGCGCTGGCCGGGGCCAACATCGGCTACGAAGTGCTCGACGCCGCCGAGTAATCCCCGGGCGTCACCCGGAAGACGGCCGTCCCGCGTGGCTCGACTGTCGCGGATAGCTCGCCGAGTGACTCCCACCGCTCGCCGGTCCAGCAGTCCAGCACCGCGTAGCGGTCCCCCGCCGTCGGGACCGAGGTCTCGTCGACGTGGACGCGGATGTCGGCCGGCGCCTCGCCGCGGTTCCACAGCGCCACCGCAGCGCCGTCCCGGAGTCGTTTGCTCCAGACCTCCCGCGTCGGCTCGCGGCGGTCCGGGGTGCCCTGTAGTCCCAGCGGGTCCTGGTCGATAGCGACGAGATGCTCGTTGGTGAGCAGGTCGAGCACGTCGCCCCGAGCGTCGGTGAGGTCCGTCCCGACCATCAGCGGCGCGCCGAGCAGACACCAGAACGCGAAGTGCGTCCGGTTCTCAACGGGCGAGAGGGGGCGTTCGATGTCGGTCGGTTCGTGGCGGGACTGGCCCGACTCGGGCCCGTTCCCGACCTGGAGCATGTCGGGATCGTTCCACCCGCCCGGGGCCTGGGCCGCCGCGATGTCGAGTTCCGCCACGCGGTCGACGATATCGGCGATACCCAGCCCGAACTCGTCGCCGGTGGTCCACTTCGCGACGGCGTCGTCGGTCACCCGCCACAACTGCCCGCCGACGTTCCGGCCCCACGCCCAGGGGGCTGACTCGCCCCACTCGCAGATGCTGTAGACGATATCCCGGTCGACCGCCCGCAGAGCCTCGCCCATCGCCCCGTAGCGGTCCACGGCGTCGCGGCCGCGGTGGTCGCCGCAGTTGTCGTACTTCAGGTAGTCGACGCCCCAGTCGGCGAACTGCTCGGCGTGGCGCCGTTCGCGGCCGAGCGTCGCCGGATACCCCTGGCAGGTGTGGCTCCCGGCCGAGGAGTAGATGCCGAACTTGAGCCCACGGTCGTGGACGTAGTCAGCCAGCGCCGCCATCCCGCTCGGGAACGCGTCGGGGTCGGCCCGCAGCCGACCCGCATCGTCGGTCTCCCCGGCCATCCAGCAGTCGTCGACGACGACGTACTCGTAGCCCACATCGCGCAGGCCGGTGTCGACCAGCGCGTCCGCCGCGGCGCGAACGTCGGCCTCGGTGACCGCACAGCTGTGGGCGTTCCAGGAGTTCCAGCCCATGGGGGGCGTGCGGGCGAGGCGGTCGCCGGTCATACCCGGGAGTGGTGGCGGCTGGCTAAAACAGTTAGTCCGGCCGGGGACGAGCCGGACTGTACAGCGACGGACGCCTGCCCGTACCCACCGCTGTCGGGCTGGGCGAGCGCTAGGGGTCCAACCCCTCTCTGACCGTCTGCTGGACGGCGATGGCCGCGATGTTGACGCCGTACTCGCCGGTTCGGCGGAGGCTGTCGAGCAGGAGGCCGACGACGTAGGCCTCGGCGGGGTCCTCGTGGGCGTACAGCTCCCGGTCTAAGGCCGATATCTCCTCGTCGAGAGCGTCGTACCGGTCGAGCGCCGAGTGGGCGGCCTCGATACCGGCGTCGCTCAGGATGACGTCGGCGGCCGTGTCGACCACCTTCCTGCCGTCGGCGCCGATGTCGTCGAGCCGGTCGGCGAACGCGTCGGGGACGGCGGCGTCCGGGTCGGAGACGAACTGGGCTATCTTGACCGCGTGGTCGGCGACGCGCTCGAACTGCCGGCTGGCGTAGTAGTACTCGAACAGTTCGGCGCGGCTGTAGGCTAGCTTCTCCACCTCGTGGAGGTTCGTCAGCGCGCGCCGGAAGTGACGGGTCACCATCGCGAACAGTTTGTCCGCCTCGCTGTCGCGCCTGACGACACGGTCGGCGAGGTCGGCGTCGTCCCCGAGCACCGCATCTACGGCGTCGCGATGCATCGCGAGCATCAGGAGCCGGAGCCGGAGCGCCGACTTGCGGACGTCGACGTTCTCGGCGTCGATGAGGTTGGTCAGTTGGATCCGCGAGTCGGTGGTAGAGAGCAACTCGAACCCCGACAGCTCGGCGACGGCCTCCTCGACGACCGCCCGGCGGTGGTCGGAGTGCCCCGTCGGGTCCAGGAGCGTCACCGTGTCGAACCCCACCGCGTGCAGGGCCCTGATGCGCTGTCGCAACGCCGTGTCCGAGTCCGTGGCCACATCGACAGTCGTCTCGTGGTCGGTCCCCGCCGGGTTCGCGCTGGCCTCGACCAGCAGCGTCCCGTCGCCGTTCGCGTGCAGCGAGAGCACGGACCCGGCCTCGATACCGTGTTCCTGTGCCCACTGCTTTGGCAGCGAAACTGTGTACGTCGTCCCCCCGGAAAGCTGTACTTTCCGTGTTTCCATACGGCATGCACGTGGCAGTACAGTACTTATTGTTTATATGAGGGAACTATCCCGGTACTGACCGGTATATAGCTATCGTCGAACGCCCCTGAACGGCCAGACCCCGCGACAGCGCCGCGGCGTCCGGGTGTCTCAATAGGGACCCGACGGCTCAATAGGCGTCCGGACAATCTGTGGGACACCGCTATACACGACAACAGCGAGTGACGGGTATGTCCCGACAACCGTGGCAGCGGCCGCTGGCGTCGACACAGCAGGGCCGCGACGCGACGCGAGCGCAAGTCGTCGAGGCCATCGACCGGATAGCCCCGGAGACGAAAGGGGAACTGGCCGAGACCGTGGGTATCTCCAAACAGTACCTCTCGGAGCTGCTACAGGGACTCAAGTCCGAGGGCATCGTCCGGAAGGGGTACGTCGTCAACGATGCGGCGGTGTACTCGGAGACGCCGAGTATCTCCCGGCTGCACGGCGAGGAGGCCGGCGAAGCGGTGGGCGACCGCGGGCCCACGGTCTTGGCGTTACTGGAACGGCTGGAAGCCGTCACCACGTCCCAGTACGAGGCCGCGCGCACGGCCTTCGAGGGCGGCGAACCGGAGCAGTCGGCCGACACGCTCGAATCGCTCGCCAACGAGCGGTACTCGGCGGTCATCTCGGAGCTGAAGTCGTACACGCTGACGACGGACTGGCCGGGGAACCGCGTGGCCGCGGACCTGGCGACGGTCGCGACCAACTTAGAGATCGTCGGCGACCGCGCCTGCTTCATCGCGGACGTGGTCGCCGAGCGGCCCGCCCCGGGGGCGGGCGTCATCACGGACCGGCTGGAGGAGATATTCGCGGCGGGAGACCGCATTAACGACCTCTTCACCGCCGTCCTGTTCGACGCCGACACGTCGGCCTATCCGGAGCTGCGCTCCGAGGAGGCGACCGTCCACCGCGACTTAGACGAGCTGTTCGAGCTGGTGACCGCCTACGACATGGACCTCTTTGGCTATCTCGTCACGGTGACGCGGGCGCTCGAACGGGCCATCTACTACTGGGCCGACGCCGCCGAGCTGGCGGTCCAGTTACAGACGGGGGTCGGCCCGGACCACGCGTTGACCTGGTGATGGGACCGTCGCGCGGCCGGGAGACGGGCCGCACAGTCGGCCGAACCGGCGGAGAGAATCCGCCACCCGTTGTGGCCGTCCACGGCGATAGTCCCCACCGCGAACGCTGACGTATGCGACAGCCGACAGAATCAGTCGGGCTGTTCGACCGGCGCCGGCGCGTACTCGTCGAGGAAGGTCTCCAGGTCGCGAAACGCCGGGAGCCGCTCGACGAGGGTGTCGTGGTCCCAGGTCCACCACTCGGTCGCCTCGATGCGCTCGGCGACCTCGGGGCTGAACCGGCGTCGGATCGGCGCGGCCGGGACGCCGGCGACCACGGTGTAGGCGGGGACGTCCCCGGTGACGACCGCGCCCGCACCCACGACCGCGCCGGTGCCGATAGTGACGCCCGGCAAGACGATGGCACCGTGTCCGAGCCAGACGTCGTGGCCGACCTCGACGGGCTGGTCGGCCCGCCACTCGAAGATGGACTCGTCGTCCTCGCCGAGTTCGTACCGCTCCGCGCGGTAGGTGAGATGGTGGGCCGTCGGCCGGTCGATGGGGTGGTTCGTCGGTCCCAGCCGGGCGTCCGTCGCCACGCTGGCGAACCGGCCGACCGTCGTGTAGTCGAGCTGGACCCGCTCCATCAGGTAGGTGTAGTCGCCGATGGCCGACTCGTTGAGCCGAGCCCCCGCCCGGACCTCCGTCCAGGCCCCGAGTTCGCTCTCGCTGATACTGACCGGGTCATGCAGCGTCGGCTCGGGCCCCAGCTCCTCGGTACGGTCCGGCCCGTACGAGTCGACGTACACCATCTACCGGCGCCCCGCGGTGGACTCGAGGATTTTCCCGGGAGCGTTGATGAACGCTTCGAGGACCCCCGATTTCTCCACATCGTCGCCCTCGCGGAGCGCGGATCGGACCCGCTGGCTGACCAGTTCGACCGACCCCGCCAGCAGGAAGATGAGGATGATACAGGCCATCATCTCCGTGTAGTGGAACGTCTGGCGCTGGACGTACAGCTCCAGGCCGAGGCCGCCGGCACCGATGATGCCCAGTCCGATCGCCGCCCGGACGTTGTGCTCTAAGTCGAACGCGATCCAGGCGATGAACTGCCGGAACACCTGGCTCAACATCCCGAAAGAGACCACCTGTGAGGAACTCGCGCCGGTCGAGCGGATCCCCTCTATCGGCCCGTCCTCGATCTCTTCGAGTTCGTCGGTGAACAGCCGACCGAGATACCCCGTGGTGTCGACCATGATCGCAAGCGCGCCGGTAAAGGGCGTGACACCGGCAAGCGGGATCAAGATCAGGAACCACACCAGCCCCGGGATGGCGCGGATGAGGCTCATCGTCCCGCGGAAAAAGAAGTTGAACGGGTACGGAACGACCCGCTCGCTGGACATGACACCGAAAAACAGCGCCAGCGGAAGCCCGAGCACTGTCCCGGCGAAGGCGACGGCCATCGTGACGAACATCGCGCCCCAGACGATCTGCCCGCCCTCTACCGTGAGGATGAGGTTCTCCGCGATGATGAAATCGGCGTACGCGCCGATGTCGACGAACGGGACGCCGAAGTACGTCGTCGGCGGGAAGTATTCAAGCAGCGCCTCGTAGAACTGGTCCAGTTGGCCGACCAGTTCGGCGAGACTGAACTCGATGAGGACGAGACTGGCGTAAAACGCCGCGTAGGTGCCGACCAGACCGAGAAGCGTCCAGAGTCGCCGCTTTGTCTTGCGGCGTTTCATGTCCTGGAGCTTCCGTTCGGCCGGCGAGTCGCCGGCGTCGCCGTAGCCGAAGTACGCCGCGATCGAGTTGTCTTTCGATGGGGGCATGCTCATGCTTCGAGCTCCCGTTCGACCTCTTCGCTCGGTGTCCGGTCTAAGGCGTCGCTGGGTGTCGACTCGACAGCCCCTTCCTGTTCTGCGAGGGTGACCGTCTCGACGCTCCCGTAGAGGTCGTCGATAAGTTCGGGCGTGAGTTCGCCGCGCTCGACGTCGAATAGTTTCTCCCCCTCGCGGAGGCCGATGAACCGGTCGCCAAAGTGCGCGGCGACGTTCACCTGGTGGAGGCTCACGAGCGCAGTCACGCTGTGTTCGGACGCCGCTTTGCGTAGGTAGCCCATCACCGACTCGGCGCTGGACGGGTCCAGGCTCGCGACCGGTTCGTCGGCGAGTAACAACCCCGGATCCTGGACGAGCGCCCGCGCGATGCCGACGCGCTGTTGCTGGCCGCCGGACATTCGCGAGACTTTCTGGTGGCTCTCATCGAGCAGGCCGACCGTTTCCAGCGCTTCCAGCGCCCGGACCTTGTCGTCCCGGGACTGCCACTGGAGCATGCTCCTGGCCAGCGAGACGCGGTCCAGCGACCCCGTGAGCGCGTTGAGATACGCCGAGACGCCCTCGACGAGGTTGTGTTGCTGGAAGATCATCCCGACATCCGTCTGTGAGCCGGATATCTCCGCGCCGTCGAGCGTGATCGATCCGTCAGTCGGTTCAGTCAGCCCGTTGATACACCGCAGCAGCGTCGACTTGCCCGCGCCGGACTCCCCGAGGAGGACGACGAACTCGTCCTCTATCTCGAAGGAGACACCGTCGAGTGCGGTCACGTCACCGTACTGTTTCGACAGGTTCTGGACTTTGAGTGAACTCATTGTGAGATGTTGAAGCTGAGTGATTACTCGCCGGGGTCGATACCCACGGCGTTCATCCGGTCGATGATCGGCTGGTAGTCCTCGATCGACGTCTCCTGCAGCGTCGTAAAGGGCAGTTCGTCCTCGTTGTAGTCCGTGGGATAGTGCTGTTCGATTGTATCCTGGTCGGAGCCCCGGAGTACCTCGCCGACCTCCGATTTGATGTCGGAGTCCCAGCTCTTGCGGGCGTACATCGGCTGTTTCGGGATCGGGAACGACCACCAGACGGCTTTGAACTCCGGCGTCTCAGTGCCCATCGTATCGAGGAACGAGCTCTTTTCATCGACGCGGTCGGGAACCTCGTGACCCTCCGGCAGGTGGGGAATACCGTTCCCACCCCAGGTCGTCGCGCCGTCGGCCTGCCCCTCACCGACTCGCTGGAGCGCCTGGTCGTGGTCGGTCCAGCTCCCCTCGAAGTCGACGGGGTCCTCTTTTGGCGCGCCGCCGATATCGAGACCGGCCTCTTGGAGCGCGTACAGCGCGAAGATGGAGCCGCTGGTCGAGAGGCGGTCGGCAAACGCCCACGTCCTGCCCTCGACATCCTCCGGCCCGCTGATGTTCGATTCCGGTGGGACGACCATCAACGAGAAATAGAACGCCGAGCCGCCGGTCACGGTCGTCCCGAAGATGTCCATGAGGTCCGGCTCCGAAAGGACCGTCACGTCGTCCATTCCGATCTCGGCCTGTTCGCTCTTGAGCGCCGGGAGGATCGCCGAGTAGTCCGTCGGGACCTCCATCTCGAAGGTCGCACCGTCTATCTCGTCGTTGAGGAGGTTCTGGACGGGCTTGTACCGTCGGCGGGCGTCCGCCGGCGTACCCGGTGTCAGCAGCATCGTCACCGTAGTCTCGTCCTCACCGCTCCCGCCGAGGACGCCCGAACACCCGGCGAGCCCGGTGACCGCCCCGGCAGCGACCGCGGACTTGGCGATGAAACTGCGTCTGCTCGTCCCTGTCCCCGCTCCCGTAGTCTCGGACTGGCTGTCTGTCATCACCTGCATCGTAACAAAGGGTTGGAATAACCGTTATCTGCGTAGAGTCCGGGGCCCAACCGGTGTCCCGGAGCGGGAACGGAACACAGCCACCTACTGCCGAGACAGGTACGGACTAGTCCGGACTCGCTGGGCCGGGCGTCGGATTGAGCACCCGATGCTGGGAAGCAATAGAGAGTCCCCAGTGAACCCTTATCCGGGTGTTGTGGCTGGGTCCCACTGACTGTATGGTTGACCCACACGACCGTTCGGACCGGTTCGAGCTCATCGCGGGCTGCGACGGCGAGACGCTCGCCCGGTTCGCCAACGAGGTACTCGAAGAGGACCCGCAGCTGTCCGTCCAGCAAGACCCCCACCCGCAGCTGCTGGTGCAGCAGGTGACCGAACCGGTAGAACGCCGGCCGTTCAACCTCGGGGAGGTCGTCGTCACGCCGGCCGCGGTGGAGCTCGACGGCCACCGTGGCTTCGCGATGGTCCCGGGCAAGGCCGAGCGGGCCGCCCTCTCCGGTGCTATCGTCGACGCCGCCGTCGCCGGGGGCCACCGGCTGAGCGAGTCGATGACTGCGGCCCTGGAGCGGGCGGCGGCCGACCGCGAGGCCGAGCGGGCACAGGCCTGGGCGGAGAGCAAACACACCACCGTCGACTTCCGGACGATGGAGGACGAGACGTGAGGGCGCTCGGTATCGACCCCGTCCACGGGACACGGACGGCGTTCCGGGCGCTCCTGTCGGCGATGAGTCGCCCGGGCACCGTCGAGCCCGCCCCCGAGCGGGCGGACCACGCCGTCGCCGCGGCGCTCGTCGACCACGAGGTCGCGTTCGCCACCGACGACGAGCGCCTGCGCGAGGCGCTCGCGACGGAGGGACGCCTCGAAGCGAGCGAGCCCGCCGCCGCGGACATGGTCCACGCCACCGACCCCGCGTTCGTCGACCTGGCAGAGTGCAAGCGAGGGTCGCTGGTCGAGCCCAGCGAGGGCGCGACGGTCGTCTATCACGTCGACGCGCTCGCCGACGGCGCGACCGACGGCCTGGCGACGGTGACGCTGTCGGGGCCGGGCGTCGACGGGACGGCGTCGCTGTCGGTCGACCTGCCGGCGGCCGAACTCGAAGCCGTCGACGAGGCCGGGTCGTCGTTCCCCCGCGGGGTCGATGCCGTCTTCGCGACCGACGACGCCGTGGCGGCGGTGCCCCGGTCGGCGACGGTCGAGTCCCTGGAGGTGGCCTGATGGGGTACGTCGCCGTCACCGCCGGCGAGGAGATAATCGAGCGCGCCGAGGAGCTGTTCGAGAAACAGCGCGTCGAGGGCGAGGGGGAAGACATCGACCTCGACCAGGTCACGGGCCAGCTCGGCCGGCTCACCGCACAGGCGATGAGCGAAGGCGGGCTGTACGCCCCGCGGCTCGCCGCCCTCGCGGTCAAGCAGGCACAGGGCGACACCGTCGAGGCGGCCTTCCTGCTGCGGGCCTACCGCTCGACGCTGGAGCGGTTCGACGAGACGGTCCCCGTCGACCCGTCGGAGATGGTCGCGAGCCGCCGGGTCTCCCCGGCCTACAAGGACGTGCCCGGCGGACAGATTCTCGGGCCGACGAAGGACTACACCCAGCGGCTGCTGGATTTCGACCTCATCGAGGGCGAGCCCGAGGACCCGACGGCGGCGTGGGACACCGAGGACGCGGGCGACCCCGAGCGGCTGACGAACGTGATGGCGCTGTTGCGCGACGAGGGGCTGGTCGCCGAGCCAGACGCGCCCGAGGTCGACGAGCCGACCGACACCACCCGCGAGCCGGTGAGCCACCCGCCAGACCGGGACGCGGTCCTGCAGGAGCTCGCCCGCGGCGAGACCGGCGCGGTCACCGCGCTGGGCTACTCGGCGCTGCGGGGGTACGGCCAGGTCCACCCGACGCTGGGGGAGGTCCGCGTCGGCCGGCTCCCGGTGCGCATCGAGCATCCGTTCACCGGCGACGAGGTGACCGTCTGTCACACCGAGGTCAGCGAGTCCGAGGCCATCGTCCCTGTCTACGCCAAGCGCGACGACCCGCAGTTCGCCTTCGGCTACGGGCTGACCTTCGGTCGCAACGAGCGCAAGGCCATCGGGATGACTATTCTCGACGCCTCCATCCAGCTCGACGGCGCCGAAGAGCCCGCCGAAGACGCCGAGTTCGTGCTGGACGTCGTCGACGGGATGGACTCGTTTGGCTTCATAGAACACCTGAAGCTCCCCCACTACGTCACCTTCCAGTCCACCCTCGACCGCATCCGGGCCATCCGGGAGCGCGAGGGGCTGGACGCTGGCCCCGCCGCCGATGGGTCGACGGACGCGGCGGACCGGCCGGCCGGGGACGAGGCACCGCCGGCCGCGGAGGTGGGCGACGATGACTGACGACCGGGCGTCGGCGGACGACCGACAACCGGACGGCGGGACCGCGGTCACGACCGATTCGGTGTCGGCGGTCCTGGACTCGCTCGACGGCGAGGGGCTCTCGGGGTACAACTACGCTTACCTGGACGAACACACCAAACGGGAGGTCCGGCGGGCGACGCTGAAAGCCGTCGCGCTGCCGGGTCACCAGGTGCCCTACGCTTCCCGGCCGATGCCGCTGGCACGGGGCTGGGGGACCGGCGGGATACAGGCTTCGCTCTCGCTGCTTGGCCCCGAGGACGTGTTCAAGGTCATCGACCAGGGCGCCGACGAGAGCGTCAACGCGGCCAACATCCGCCGGCTGGCCGAGAACACCGCCGACGTCGAGACGACGACCGACGCGACCGAGGCCGACCTGATACAGACCCGCCACCGCATCCCCGAGGAGGTCCTGACCGACGAGCAGATTCTCGTCCTGCAGGTGCCCATCACGGACGCGCTCCGGAAGGTCGACCCCTCCGACGCCGCCAACCGGCGCCGCCACGCCCACCGGAACTACGGGAAGATGTGGGTCCACCTCTACGAGAACGTCGTCGAGTGGGGCGAGATACAGATCAGCTCTCGCTACCCGACGATGGTCGCCGGCCGCTACCTGATGGACCCGTCGCCCATCCCGCGGTGGGACGTGCCGAAACTCGACGACGCCGAGAACCTCTTCGTGTTCGCGGCCGGCCGCGAGGCGCGCATCTACGCGGTGCCGCCCCACACCGAGGTCAAGCCGCTGGCGTTCGAGGACCGCGAGTTCACCGTCGAGCGCTTCACCGGGAAGTCCTGTCACGCCTGTGGCTCGACCGACACCTACCTCGTCGAGGTGTCCGAGGAAGGCGACGGGTCGGCGACGGACGGCGCTCCCGGCGACGACGCGTTCGAGACCCGCTACGCCTGCAACGATTCGAGCTTCTGTGCGAAACGCCGCGAGAACCCCGACCTGCCGAAATACCACCACCTCGACCGCGAGGGGGTCGACTGGGGGCCCGGGACGCCGGATGCCGAAGTCGGGGACGCGGACAGGGGAGATGAATCGGACGACCCTGAGCCCGACGGGGTGGCCGCCGACCCGGGAGGTGACGACCGGTGACGCTGCTCGAAGCCGAGGGCCTGCAGACGGTCTACGGCGAGGGCTGTCCCGAGTGCGTCGAATCGACCGGCGACGGTGCCGGGACGAACCAGTGTCCACACTGTGGCAGCGTCGTCGCCTGCGCCGAGGCCGACCTCTCGGTGCGACGGGGCGAGGTGCTCGGCATCGTCGGTGAGTCCGGCTCCGGGAAGTCCAGCCTGGCCGAACTGCTGGCCTTAGAGCGGGACGAGGACGCCCGTACCGCCGGCCGCGTCGACTACGCGGGCCACGACGGCAACCTGCTCGACGTGGACTACGAGCGCCGCCACGAGCTTCGGACGGGCGACATCGCCCTGGTCCACCAGCACATCCGGGACGGGCTCAACCCCGAGTTCTCCGGGGGCGGCAACGTCGCGGAGAAGCTGCTGTCGGCCGGCTGGCGCTCCTTCGAGGACGTCCGGGCCCGGGTCGAGGAGCTGTTCGAAGCGACCGAAATCCCGGTCGCCCGCATGGACGACCCCACCAGCACCTACTCCGGCGGGATGCAGCGGCGCGTCCAGATCGCGCGTGCGCTGGCCAACGACCCCGAACTCGTCGTCCTCGACGAACCCACCACGGGGCTCGACGTCAGCGTCCAGGCCCGCGTGCTGGACATGTTCCGCCGGGTCCAGCGCGAGGAGGGGGTCGCCGCCGTCGTCGTCTCCCACGACCTCGGCGTCGTCCGCCTGCTGGCCGACCGGACGCTGGTGATGCGCCACGGCCGCATCGTCGAGTCGGGGCTCACTGACCGGGTCATGGAGGACCCGCACCACGAATACACGCAGACGCTAATCAATTCAGTCATATGACAGTACTCACCGTCGACGGGTTATCGAAGACCTTCGACATGCACGTGCTCGGCGACACGCGCGTCGTCGGGCTGGACGACGTCTCGTTCGACGTCCGCGAGGGGGAGTTCCTCGCGGTCGTCGGGGAATCCGGCAGCGGCAAGTCCTCGCTGCTGAAGTGTCTCTACCGGACCTACGACCCGACCGGGGGCCGCATCGTCTACCACCGGAACGCCGGGTCCGAGGACCCGGAAGACGTCGAGGGTCCAGCCGATGTCGCCGGCCCGGACCCCGCCGGCGGCTCGGCCGATACCGTCGACCTCGCCGCCTGCGACGACCGCACGGTTATCGGCCTGCGTGGCGACGCGATAGGCTACACCTCGCAGTTCCTCGATGAGATACCGCGTGTGCCGGCCGTCGACGTGGTCGCCCGGCCGCTGCGCGAGCAGGGCGTCCCGACGGCGGACGCGCGCGAGCGGGCCCGAGACCTGCTCTCCCGGCTCAATCTGCCGGAGGAGCTGTGGGAGGCCTATCCGGCGACGTTCTCCGGCGGGGAGCGCCAGCGAGTGAACCTCGCACAGGCGCTGGCGCCCCGACCGGACCTGCTGTTGCTCGACGAGCCCACCAGCGCGCTCGACCCGGAGACCCGACAGGCGGCCATCGACCTCCTCCGGGCGTATCTGGACGCGGACACCACCGTCGTCGGCGTCTTCCACAACACGGCGGTCATCGAGGCCGTCGCCGACCGCGTGGTGGTCCTCGACGACGGCCGGGTCGACCGAATCGTTCCGGTCGCCGACTTCGAGGGGGCGGTGGTCGGATGACGGAGTCGGTCGCCGATGGGACCGACACCATTGGGACGCCAGCCGACACCGCCGCCGAGCGCTCGCTCGCGGTGCGCAACGGCCGCGTGATAACGCCCGACAGCGTCGTCGAGGGCGGCGTCCGCATCGAGGGCGACCGCATCGTCGCCGTGGGCGACGTCGACGGCGACGCCGAGACGGTCATCGACGCCGACGGGCGGTACGTCATGCCGGGGCTCGTCGACCTCCACGGCGACGACATCGAGAGCCACCTCTACCCGCGCTCGGGGGCCCGGGTCTCGACGCCGATGGCGCTGTCCTCGTCCGACCGGGCAAACGTCGCCGCCGGCATCACGACGAAGTTCCACGCCATCTCCTTCGAGCTCGACGAGTCACAGAACCGCTCGCCGGAGCTGGCCGGCGAGCTGACCGACGCCATCACCGGGGCCGACAGCCTGCTCGCCGACCACCGGCTCCACGCCCGCTGTGAGGTGACCCAGCCCGACAGCGTCGACGCCGTGCTCGAAGTCCTCGCCAACGGCGACGCCGACCTCGTCTCGGTGATGACCCACATCCCCGGCAAGGGGCAGTTCCGCGACATCGACGCGTTCCGCGAGTACTACGAGGAGTCGGCCAACCACACCGCTGAGGAGGCCGAGGAGATGATCGCCGAGCGCTGTGACGTGCCGATGGCGACGGTCCGCGACCGCATCGAGCGCGTCGTCGACCGCGCACACGACGCCGGCGTCGTCACCGCCTCCCACGACGACGAGGCCCCCGAGGAGGTCGACCGCCTGGCCGACACCGGCGTCGACATCACGGAGTACCCCATCACGCTAGAGACGGCCCAGCGCGCCGCCGAGCGCGGGCTGACGACGGCGATGGGCGCGCCGAACCTCGTCCGCGGGGAGAGCCAGTGGGGGAACCTCGCCTCCGGCGACGCCATCGACGCCGGCGTCGTGGACGTGCTGGTCGCCGACTACCACCCGCCGTCGCTGCTGGCGGCGGCGTTCGTCGACACCGGCGAGCCACTCCCCGAGCGGGTCGCGCGGGTCACGGCGAACGCCGCCGACGCGGTCGGGTTCGGCGACCGGGGCCGGCTCGCGGCCGGCTGCCGCGCCGACGTCGTCGTCGTCGACAGCGAGCCGACGCCGACCGTCACCCGGGCTATCGTCGGTGGGAAGCCGGCCTATCGCGCCGACGGGACCGCCGGAGGCGAGCGATGACCGACGCCGGGCTGGGGGCGGCCATGGACATCCGTTTCGGCGCCAGCGTCCCCGAGTTCCTTGAGTACATCACCGACCTCGGGCTCGACCACGTCGAGCTGAAACGGGAGTATCTCCAGGGCCACCCGGACGCGCCGTCGCCCGAGCGAATGGGCGAACTGGCCGACGACTACGGCGTCTCGGTCACCTACCACGCGCCGTTCCGGGACTGGAACCTGGGCAGTTTCAACGACGCCTCGCGCCGGGCCTCGGCCGCGCAGGTGAAAGCGACCATCGACGACGCGGCCACCGCCGGCGCGGGCGCCGTCGTCGTCCACGGGGGGTCGGTCCCCCGCCGCTACCCGGAGTGGGTCCGCGATAAAGCCCGCCAGAACGCGCTGCGCTCGCTCGCGGAGTGTGCCGAGTACGCCCAGCTCGTCGGCGTCCCGCTCTGCCTGGAGAACCAGCCCAGAAACGCCTCGAAGCGACGGTACACGGAGACGCCCGAGGAGCTGGCGGCCGTCCTCGACGACGTCGACGTCACGCCCGAGTACTTCGGGGTGACGCTGGACGTGGGCCACGCCAAGGTCAACGACGTGGACTGGGGCGCGTTCGTCGACCGGTTTGGCGACCGCATCCGCGTCTGTCACCTCCACGACAACGACGGCACCGCCGACCAGCACGAGCCCCTCGTCGACCACGAGTCGGTCGTCGAGCGCGTGCCGGCCGACTACTTCGTCTTCGAGACGAAGTCGGTTCCCGACGTCGCCCGCTCGGTCGGCGCCGAACCGTCCGCCCCCGACACGGGACCCACGAGCGATGTCTGAGAGCGACTACGACGCCGTCGTCTTCGACAACGACGGCGTCATCGTCGAGCCGACTGACCGGGCCGTCCTCGTCGACGCCGTCGCCGCGAGCCTCGACGCGTTCGACCTCGACGTCGGCCGAGCGTTCGCCGAACGGACCGTCGCCAACGACGTCGTCCCGGCCGAGACGGTTCGGGAACACGGCGTCGCGCCGGAGCCGTTCTGGCACCACCGGGAGCTGACCGCCAGCCTGGCCCAGCAGGCCCACGTCCGCGACGGCGGGAAGCCGGTCTACGACGACGTGGTCGCGCTGGGCGACCTCGACGTCCCGCTCGCGCTCGTCAGCAACAACCAGCACGCCACCGTCGAGTTCCTGCTTGCCTACCACGACCTCGGGGACCTGTTCGTGTCGGCCGGCGGTCGCGCGCCCACGCTCGCCGGTGCAGCAAAGCGGAAACCCGAGCCCGATCTCATCGAGCGCGCCCTCGACGAGGTCGGGACCGGCGACGCGCTGTACGTCGGCGATTCGGAGAAAGACATCGTCGCGGCCCGGCGTGCCGGTATCGACTCGGCGTTTCTCCGCCGGAGCCACGTCGACCACGTCGAGCTGTCCGTCGAGCCCACCTTCGAGGCGGCCGATCTGCACGAGCTGTTCGACCGAATCCCGAACGGCCGCTGAGGGCGGCCTCACGGAAGGTAGGCGGCGAGTCGTTCCGGCACCGAGACGGGGGCTCGCGGCGCCGTCCCCGCCCGAGTCCGGACACTACGGACGATACATTGAGGTGTGAACGGGTGGGGGGTCCGGTATGCACCGTCGCACACTTCTCGGGACGCTCGCGGCCGGCTGCGGGTCGGCTCTGGCGGGCTGTAGCGGGTCGACAGTCACCGGCGAGGTCGTCGCCAACGAGACGCCGCTGTCCCTGACCCACGAGTACGCGATACAGGGGACCCCCTCCGGGACGCGGCTGGTCGTCGACGTGACGGCCGAGAACGACGGCACGGACCGCATCACGCCCGAGGGGCAGGTCCCGGAGCTCGCCTGCACGTTTCTGGACGACGCCGGCGAACAGATCTATCGGACGGGCCTGCAGCCCCGGGACCCTATCCGCGTCGGCGCCACGTCGGCGTTCGAGTTCGCGCTCAGCACCCGCGTGAGCGAGACCACACGCTATGAACTCACCGCCACCTGGAGCCAAGAGTGAGACAGACCACGCTGTGTCGGACGGCGGCCACGCGGCACAACACCTTTTGAATCGCCGGCCGTGGACCTGGCAATGAGTTCGGACACCCGCTCGAAAGTCGCGCGGCTCATCGACGCCTACGAGCTCGCGCCCATCGGCGACGAGCTGGAGACCGCCTGGCTGGGAGAGGCGGGCGAGCGACAGAGCCTGCGTGACCTCGCCGACCGGTTCAACCGGGCGCTGTTGCTCTCGGGGATACGGGACGCGGGCATGGACGTCGTCGACGGCGAGGCCCGGAACTACTACCGGCTGCTGACCGACGAAGACGTGAGCGCGGGCCCGCGGGTCGAGGCCGAAAACCGGCTCGACGCGGCGGGCATCGACGTCGACGCGCTGGTCGAGAACTTCGTCACCTACCAGGCGATTCGGCACTACCTGACCGAGGTCCGCGGCGCGAGCTACGAGCGCGAGGAGCGCGACGGCGTCGACCGCGAGCGGTCCGTCATCGACCGGCTCCAGGGCCGCGTCGAGCGGGTCGTCCGCGACACGGTCGACCGCCTCGCCAAGGCCGGCCGGCTCACCGTCGGCGACTACCGGCTGTTCGTCAGCGTCGACGTGCGCTGTGAGGACTGTGGCGGGCAGTACACCGTCGACGAGTTGCTCGACCGCGGTCACTGCGACTGCGACTGACACCCGGTAGCTGTCGGGCAACGCCACAGTCCCCGTGGGGGTCACGCTCGGCGACAGGGACACCGCCGCCGACTCGGTGCTGCCGATTCCCTCGACGGTCACTACTCCGTCGGCTTCGCCAGTTCCGTCACTCCCGGTCGGCCGGCCCAAATCGTAAGCGCTGGGGCGCGCGCGACGGTGTCGCTGCCGGGCCTCGACCGTTCGTTTCCGCTTGGCTAACAGCCATATGCTTGTTAGTCAATTTCCGGCCCGGGCGCCAGAGCAGTCAGTATCAATCACCTTAATCTGGATAAAACCCAGAATCAGTCGATATCGTTCAAAAACGCTAATCTTTATGGTCGTTAGTGGATGTAGCTACTGGTGTCGCAACAATGTCAGAGAGCAACAACACCGAACGCATGCTCCGGTCGCACCTGACCTCCGTCAAGGAGGACCTGATGACCGGCGTGTCGTTCATGATCCCGTTCGTCACAATCGGTGGTATCTTCCTCGCCCTCGCGTACGCGGTGGGAGATACCGAATCAGTGTTCTCGAACACCGGCTCGGCCGGCTGGTTCCTCGCACAGGTCGGTACCGCTGGCCTCACCATCATGGTCCCAATCCTGGGGGCCTACATCGCCTACGCTATCGCGGACCGACCGGGTCTCGCGCCCGGCTTCCTGCTTTCGTACCTCATCCAGGATGGGGCCGTCGTCGCTGAGGCGGCGAAGGTCATCGGCATCTCCGGCGGCGAGGCCGGCGCCGGCTACCTCGGCGCCATCGTCGCCGGGCTGCTGGCCGGATACGTGGCCCGCTGGTTCAAGGGCCTGGACGTGCCGGAGTTCCTCGCCCCCATGATGCCCGTGCTCATCATTCCGGTGGCCACAATGGCCGTGCTGACGCCCATCATGCTGTTCGTGCTGGGCGTCCCGGTCGCGCTCGCTAACGCGGGTCTCACCGGCTTCCTTGAGGGAATGCAGGGCGGGCAGGCGATTCTCGTCGGGACGATTCTGGGCGGGATGATGGCCTTCGACATGGGCGGTCCGGTCAACAAGGTGGCCTACGTCTTCTCGACGGGGCTCATCACCGAAGGCATCTACGCGCCGATGGCGGCCGTGATGATCGGCGGGATGGTCCCGCCCATCGGCCTAGCGCTGTCGAACTTCATCTCCCCGCACAAGTACGCGGCCGAGATGTACGAGAACGCAAAGAGCGGCGTCGTGCTCGGCTTCTCGTTTATCACCGAGGGTGCGATTCCGTACGCCGCGGCCGACCCGCTGCGCGTCATCCCCGCAGTGGTGGCCGGCAGCGCCGCTGGCGGCGCCGCTTCGATGGCGCTGAACGTCACGATGCCCGCGCCCCACGGCGGCATCTTCGTCATCCCGCTGTCGAACAAGCCGTTCATGTTCCTCGCCTGTATTATCCTGGGGTCGTTCGTCACGGCGGCCGTCGCGCTTGTGCTCAAGCCCGACTTCGAGGACCGCGTCGACGCCGGCAGCGAGTCCAGCTCCGCGAGCGCATCACCGAGCGACGACTAACACAATGACAGACGCAATCACGGACGACATCGACGAGCTGATTCCGGCGAGCCACATCTCGCTGTCCGAACCACCCGCCCAGAAGGAGGCGACCATCGAGTACCTCCTCGACCTCGTCGTCGAGTCGGGCCGCGTCGACGACCGGCAGGCGGCCCTGGACGCGCTGTTGGCCCGCGAGGAGGAGACGAGCACCGGCGTCGGGATGGGTATCGGCATCCCCCACGCCAAGACCGCGGCCGTCAATCGCCCGTCGCTGGCGTTCGCCCGCTCCAATGAGGGCATCGACTTCGGCTCGATGGACGGCGAGCCCGCGACGCTCATCTTCATGATACTCGTCCCCGAGGCGGGCGGCGAGGACCACCTGCAGATTCTCAGCTCGCTGTCGCGGGCGCTGATGCACGACGACGTGCGCGAGCGCCTGCACGACGCCGACGACGAGGGCGAGGTACAGGACACGCTCCGGGAGGCCATCGCATGAGCCAGGAGCGCATCGTCGAGATCGTCCCGGAAGCGGGCCTGCACGCCCGCCCGGCGGCGCTGTTCGTCGAGGCGGTCAACGACCACGAGGCCGAGGTCGAGGCCGGCCCGCCCGATGGTGACCTCGTCGCGGCCCGGAGCATGATCGCCGTCACCAGCCTCGGCGTCGGTCACGGCGACGAGATACGGCTGGTCGCCGACGGCCCCGACGCCGAAGCGGTCCTCGATGAGCTAGAGCGAATACTGACAACCCCCGAGGACGAACTGGAGGCATAGACATGGCATCCCGCACACTCACCGGCACCGGCGCGACGCCCCGCTCGGGACTGGGAACCGTCGTCTGGTACGACCCCGAGATAACGCTCCCGGACGCGGACGAGTCCGTCGACGCCGAGGCCGAGCGCGACCGCTTCGCTGACGCCGTCGGGACCGCACGCGCGGAACTGGAGGATGAACGTGACGCCACCGCGGAGCGCGTCGGCGAGGACGAGGCCGCGGTCTTCGACGCCCACATCCAGTTCCTCGAGGACCCGACCATCAAGGAGGCGGTCGAGGAGAGCATCGAGGCGGGCCATCCCGCGGCCCTGGCCGTCGACGACGCCTTCGGCGAGCACATCGAGCAGTTCGAGGGGATGGAGGGTCGGATGGCCGAGCGCGCCGACGACCTCCGAGACGTGCGGGACCGCCTGCTGCGCCTGCTGACCGGCGGCGAGCGGGTGAACCTGGCCGACCTGCCCGAGGGCAGCGTCGTGCTGGCAGAACGGCTCACGCCCAGCGACACCGCCCAGTTAGACCCCGAGACGGTCGCCGGCTTCGCCACGGTCACCGGCGGCCGGACATCCCACGCGGCCATCTTCGCCCGGTCGCTGGCGCTGCCCGCCGTCGTCGGCTTAGGCGAGGAACTGAACGACGTGGACGACGGCACCGAGGTCGTCGTCGACGGTGACGCCGGCGAGTTGCTCGTCGAGCCCGACGACGCCGAGCGCTCGGCCGCACGCGCCGACGAGGGCGCCGACGTTATCGAGGCGACGGTCGAGACCAGCGACGGCCGCGAGATAGAGGTCGCCGCCAACGTCGGCCGGCCCGAGGAACTGGAGCCGGCCGCCGCCCGCGGCGCGGACGGCGTCGGGCTCTACCGGACCGAGTTCCTCTTCCTCGACCGGCAGTCCCCGCCCGAGGAAGACGAGCAGTACGAGGCCGTCGTCGACGCGCTCGATACGTTCCCGGACGGCCGCGTCGTCGTCCGGACGCTGGACATCGGCGGTGACAAACAGATACCGTATCTCGATCTACCGGAAGAGGAGAACCCGTTCCTGGGCGAGCGGGGCATCCGGCGCTCGCTCGACCCCGACTCGGAGCTGTTCCGCACGCAGCTGCGGGCGCTGCTTCGCGCGGCCGCCGACGGTGCCGGGGAGCTGAACGTAATGTTCCCCTTAGTCGCGACCGTCGAGGAGCTGGAGGCGAGCATCGAGGCCGTCGAGGACGCCGCCGCCGAGCTCGACGACCGCGGGGTCGACTACGAGCGGCCCTCGCTGGGCGTGATGGTCGAGACGCCCAGCGCCGTCTTCATGGCCGAGGAGTTCGCCGAGCGGGTCGACTTCCTCTCCATCGGGACGAACGACCTCACGCAGTACGTGATGGCCGCCGACCGGGAGAACGAGCACGTCGGCCACCTCCACGACCCGACCCATCCCGGCGTGGTACGCGCGATAGCCGACACCGTAGAGCGGGCCCACGCCCAGGACGCCTGGGTCGGGATGTGCGGCGAGATGGCCGGCAACCCGGACGTGACCGAGCTGCTCGTCGGGCTGGGACTGGACGAACTCAGCATGAGCGCCGTCACCATCCCCGACGTGAAAGCCGCCGTAAGCGAGACAGGGTACAGTGCCGCACGCGAGCGCGCCGACAGCGCGCTCCGTGTCGCAACGCGCAGCGAAGTCCACGACACAATCCAATGAAATTCGTCGCAGTCACCGCCTGTCCGACCGGTATCGCACACAGTCAGATGGGCGCCGAGAACCTAGAACAGGAAGCAGAGAGACGCGGTCACGACATCAAAGTCGAGATACAGGGCGCGATGGGCGCCGAAAACGAGCTCTCGGCCGAGGACATCGACGAGGCCGACGCCGCCATCATCGCCGCAGACACGTCGGTAAATCGGGACCGGTTCGAGAACCTCCCGCTCGTCAAGGGCACCATCAAGGCCGCCGTCAACGACGTGGAGGGGCTCATGGACCAGGCCGAGGCGGCCGCCGGGGCCGACGCCGACACCGAAGTCACCGTCGACGCCGACGAGACCGACGACACGGACGACAAGACCCACGACAGCGGCTCGCCGGACGTGCGCCGCGGCGGCGACCGCTCGAAGAGCCTCGTCGCCCGACTGAAACGACTGCTGAGCTGACGCCGACGACCCGTTGGCGCGGACGCCGGCTCGGCGTGGTCCCCGACGGGCCGAGTTGCACCGACCACAGAACGCACGCAACCCACACAGACACACATGTACGATTTCACCGACTCATCGCTCGTTCGCAACGACAAGACGCTAGTACTCGCTCACGACCACGGGCTCGAACACGGCCCCAAGCAGTTCAGCGGCGTCGAGGAACGCCTCGACCCCCGGGAAGTGTTCGAGATGGCGACCCACGACGCCGTCACGGCCCTCGCAGTGGGGAAGGGCCTCGCCGAGACGTACTACCCAAGCTACGAGGACGACGTGAACCTGCTGGCGAAGCTCAACGGCAGTTCGGACCTCTGGATGGGCGACCCCTACTCGCCCCAGAACTGGTCCGTCGAGTACGCCGCCGAGCTGGGCGCCGACGCCATCGGCTACACCATCTACCCCGGCGTCAACAAGGAGCCGGAGATGTTCGAGGACTTCCGCCCGGTCCAGGAGGCGGCCCGCGACCACGACCTGCCCGTCGCGATGTGGTCGTACCCGCGCGGGCAGGCCGTCAAGTCCCATCGCAGCGAGTCCATCATCGCTTATGCCGCCCGGCTCGGCCTGGAGCTTGGCGCGGACTTCACGAAGGTGAAGTACCCCCGGAGCAAGGAGGCGATGGCCCACGCCGTCAACGCCGCCGCCGACAACCGCGTCCTGCTGTCGGGCGGGTCCAAGACCTCCGACCGCGAGTTCCTCGAACTCGTCGCGGACTGCATGGACGTCGGCGTCTCCGGGCTCGCCGTCGGCCGCAACGTCTGGCAGCGCGAGAACCCCTACGACATCCTCGACAAGCTCGAAGGGGTCGTCTTCGAGGAGGCGACCGCGGACGACGTCCTGGAGGCGTGACGGATGAGCACCGCACAGACAGAGTACCACGTCCAGCCCGTCGTCGAGGGCGAGCCACTCGCCGTTGGTGACGCGGTGGACGTCAGGGACAGCGCGACCGGTGACCCCTTGGCCACGGTCGAGGTCGGCGACGAGGGGACGGTAACGAGCGCGCTGGCGGCCGCCGAGGCCGCCCGGCGTTCACTCGGCGAGACCACCGTCTCCGGGCGAGCGAGCTGGTGTGAGCGGATCGCGACCGAGCTCCGCGAGCGGAAACCGGCACTCGCAGACGCGCTGGTCCGCGAGACCGGCGTGCCGGTGACGAGCGCCCGAGCGGAGGTCGCGGTCGCGGCCGAGCAGTTCGACCGGGTGGCAGACACCCTCAGGTCGCTCACCGGCAAGTACCGCACCTGGACCACCTCGACCCGCGAGGGCGACAACTCGCTGGTGGCGGCGGCCCCGCTCGGGGTCGTTCGCTGCCGGCCGAGCGGTCGCGCCCCGCTCGCGATGGCGGCGCTCCAGGCGGCCCCCGCGCTCGGTGCCGGCAACGCCGTCGTCCTCACGCCGCCGCCGGCGGCGGCCGTCACCGTCTCGCTGTTCGCCGAGACGGTCGGGTCGACCGTCCCGACCGGGGCCGCAGGGTTCGTCCCCGCGGCGACCGATTCCGACACCGCCGACACGCGGACAGCGGACGCGGTACTCGCCGCCGAGTCGGCCGGGGTCACGCGGTTCGAGCAGTGGCTCGGCGGCGGCACCGCGACGCTCGTCTTCCCCGACGCGGACCTCGACGCGGCCGCGGCCGCGCTCACCGAGGGCGGCCCGAGCGCGGTCGACAGCCGGCTCGCCGGGGCGGGCTGTGTCATCGCCCACGAGTCGGTACAGGACGCCCTCGTCGAGCGGCTCGACGAGCGTGTGGCCGACTGGGCGGTCGGTGACCCCTTCGAGGAGTCGACGGTCGTCGGCCCGCTCCGGGACGGGGCCACGGCCCGGCAGGTAGCGCGACAGGTCGACGACGCTGTCGCCGCGGGAGCCAGGCTGGTCCGCGGCGGCGAGGTCGACGGCCGCACGTGTGAGCCGACAGTGCTCGCGGACGTGCCACGGGAGTCGGCGCTGCGGCGCGAGCCGGTCGCCGGCCCGGTCGTTCCGGTGACGCCGTTCGAGTCGACGAGCACGGCGCTTCGTCTGGTGACCGAGACCGGACCGGTCGGTCTCGCGCGCGTGTTCACCGACCGCCACAGCCTGGCGATGGACGTGGCGGACGCCGTCGATGCGGGTCGCATCGATATTCACGGCTCCGTCACTGACGACGAGGCCGGCCAGCGCGTCGGACTCGACGGCGAGGCGGCCACGGCCGCAATCGACCGACTCACGCGAACGAAACGGGTGCGAACGCTATGATAGCCACAGTCACGCTCAACCCGGCCGTCGACCAGACGGTCACGACCGACCAGCCGCTCACGCCCGACGAGGTAATCCGGGTCGACGACGCGCAGTTCGACGCCGGCGGGAAGGGTATCAACGTCTCGAAGTACCTCACCGCGATGGGGACCGAGACGGTCGCGACCGGGGTCCTCGGCGGCTTTCTCGGCCGGTTCGTCACCGAGCGGCTCGCGTCCGACGGTATCGAGGCGCGCTTTGTCGAGATCGACGGGACGACCCGGCTCAACTCGACCGTCCTCGCGACCGACGGGGAGTACAAGCTCAACCAGCGCGGGCCGACGGTCTCGGCCGCGGAGGTCGGGGCCATCGTCGAGCGGCTGTCGTCGCTGTCGCCCGACACCGTCGTCGTCGCCGGCAGTCTCCCGCCCGGGCTCGACACCGACACCATCGACCGGCTCGCCGAGGCCGGCCCCTGGAAGACCGTCGTCGATGTCGACGGGCCGCTGCTGGCCCAGTTGGACGCCGAGTACGCCCTGTGTAAGCCGAACGCGCCGGAACTGGAGGCGGCGACGGGGCTGGCGGTCACCGACGTCGACTCGGCCATCGACGCCGCCCAGAAGCTCCGAAAGCAGGGGTTCGACCGCGTCGTGGCGTCGCTGGGCGCCGACGGGGCGGTCCTCGTAAGCGAGGACAGGGTCGTCCACGAGCCAGCCATCGACTGTGAGGTCGTCGACACCGTTGGCGCGGGCGATGCGCTGCTCTCGGGCGTCCTGGCGGCTATGGATGCCGGCGCCGACGAGGCGACCGCGCTACACACCGGCGTCGTCGCCGCCGCCGCGGCGGTGTCGACACCGGGGACGAACATCCCGTCGCTGCCCGAGCCAAGCGCCAGCGGCGTCGAACTCGTCTGAGAGGGGCGAGTCAGGGCGCAGTCAGCCCGTAGACGTCGCCGGCGCCGGCGACGAAGACGACGTCGTCCACCACGGCCGGCGAAGTGGAGACCGGGCCGCCCACGGATAGCTCCCACTGGACGGTGCCGTCGCCGGTCGAGAGGATGTACAGCTTGTTGTCGTCACTGCCGACGTAGACGCTGCCGTCGACGACCGACGGGGAGGAGCGGACGCTGTCCCCGGTGGTGAACGACCACTGCTCGGTCCCGTCGCCCGCCGACAGGGCGACAACGTCGCCCCCGTCAGTCCCGACGTACACCGTGTCACCGTCGACGGCTGGCGAGGTGGAGACCGGCTCGCCCGCCCCGTAGCGCCACTGTTCGGTCCCGTCGCCCGCCGACAGGGCGACGACGTCGCCCCCGTCGGTCCCGACGTAGACGGTCCCGTCCGCCACCGCCGGCGAGCCAGTGACCGCGCTCCCGGCGTCGACGGCCCACTGTTCGGTCCCGTCGTCCGCCGACAGGGCGACGACATCGCCCCCGTCGGTCCCGACGTAGACGGTCCCGTCCGCCACCGCCGGCGTCGTCCGGACCGAGCCGCCGGCGTCTGCTGTCCACTGCTCGCTCCCGTCCGTCGCGACGGCGCTGACCGTGTCGCTGTCGCTGCCGACATACACCGTCCCGTCCGCGACCGTCGGCGAGGCCTGGACCGGCTGGCGATCGACCAGCGGGTTGTCGGAGGCGCCCGCCTCGAAGCGCCACTCCACGTCGCCGGAGCCGGCCGAGAGCGCGTACAGGTAGCCGTCGAAGCTGCCGACGTAGACGGTCCCGTCGACGACCGCCGGCGAGGAGTGGACCAGCCCGTCGGTTTCGTGGCGCCACTGCTCTCCGCCGTCGACGGCAGAAAGCGCGTAGACCGCGTTGTCGTTGCTGCCGACGTAGACGGTCCCGTCGACGACCGCCGGCGAGCTGAAGACCTGGGCGTCGGTGGGGTAGCCCCACTGCACGATGACGTTTGTCGTCGGACCGGTCTCGTCGGCAGCCGCCCCCGTGTTGGCGGCGTTGTGGCCGAACATCGGCCAGCGGCCGATGTTTTCGGGGATGGAGGGGTCGCCTGTCGGGGCCCGGGTGTCGGAGTCGTTGGAACAGCCGGCCAGCGCGGCCGCCCCAGCCGCCCCGAGAGTCGCGAGATACCGTCGCCGCGTCTGTCGCCAGGGCATGGAGGGCCCTTCCGTGTCACCCGAAATAAAGCCAACCGATACACGCCGGTGGTTTGGGCCCTGAGAGCCCACCGCCCCGCCAGCCGGTAGTCGGGACCGATATGACGCCCGCAGCGTAGCCGATAAAACGTCTCCGTCGACCTGAGCCGCCTATCTCGTCAGGTACTGGGACGTAAAATGGGGTGAAACGCGGGCGTTGCGGTGAACAGTCCTGAATCCGTACTAGGGGTCTGTCGTTTATATGTGGGTACGGTGTGACGGGGTAGATACACGACGCACCAATGTCCACGCTCGACCCCTCCACGCCGCGACTGCCCGCCCGCGCCACCGACATCGACGCCCTGCTCGGCACGGCCCGGACAGCCATCAGCGGGGCGGCCTTCTGGGCGAGCATCCCGCTCCCGCTCGTCATCCTCGCCGCCTTGCTGTCGGGCGTCGCCGCGACGACGCCGATGGCCCTCGTCGCGCTCGTCGCCCTGAACGTCTGCTGTGCCGCCCTCGGCCACTCTTACACCCCAGCCAGATGACCCTCGAACACAGACGCGAGCAACGCCTCGCCAAGACCCGGCTGTTCTGTCCGACCTGCAGCCACGAGAGCCCCCTCGGCGGCGACTGGATCGGCGACGACCGCACACCCCGTCACCGCCTGCTGTGTCCCGCCTGTGGCAACTGCGTGGTCGACCAACCGCGAGTCTGATACCCGTCCCGAGCGCACCGGGACCTAAATCAGGTTCCGAACGTACGTGAGCGCGCGCTTTGACCCCTGCCGGACCCGTTCGATAGGCGGCGTCGACGACTGGTACTGGATAGCGTTGATGTTCCGGAGAATCTCGTCCTCGTTTTCGAGGCCCTGCCGGAACGCGTCTTTCTCGAAGGACATCTGCTGGTACTTGACGTTCCCGCGCTTCTGTTCCTCCCAGCTGCGGATGCGCGAGATGAACGTAAACCGGTCGTACTCCGGGGACGCGATGACGTGCGTGTGACGGGACGTGTTCTCGGGCTGGTAGTCGTCGGCGGACTCGCCGGGTTTGGCCTCGATGACGACGATGTACTCGTCGTTACCGATACCGAGCAACCGCTCGTTCTGGGCGCCCATGCTCGGTCGTGGCTCCAGTCCCCGTTTCTCGAACGACGCCACGATATCGCCGAGCGAGTTCCAGTCGATGATGTCGGCGGCGGTAATCTGCTCGGTATTCACACGCACACTTTTCCGTCCATCCATTTGAACCTGTGGTCCGGGACAGAACCACCGCGCTGACCGCTCTTTCCCCCGCGGTCGCAGTCGTGACGGTCAGGCCCGGGCGCCGCCCATCTCGATGCGGTCGTACTCGCCGGACAGGGCCTGGGCGTCCTCCGGCAGGAGAGCGACGACGAGGTAGTCGGGGAAGTCAGCGAAGTACTCGACCAGAGCGGCGATGCGGTCGGCGTCGATGGCCTCCAGGGAGTCGAGCACCATCACCGGAACCGTCTCGTGGACGTCGTGGACGAGATAGCCCGCCAGCGCGACCACGAGGCCGACGACCTCGCGTTCCGACTCCGAGAGGTGGTCGAGAGTGTCCTCGTAGACGACGTCTTCGGCCGTCGCCCGGACCACGTGGAGGGCGAAGTCGCTCCCGTCGTCCGCCGCTGTGCGCTCGATCCAGACCCGCTCTATGTTCTCGTACCCGAGTTGGGAGCGCACCGTCTCCATGTGGTCGTTGAACGTCTCGACCGCCGACCGTTCGAGCGATTCGACGCGGGTGCGAGCGCGTTCGAGGTCGCCCTCCCGCTCGTCGAGTCGCCCCTCGATGTCCGCCAGCCGGGACGCCGCCTCGCGGACCGTCTCCAGTTCGGCCTCGACGGACGCGATCTGCTCTTCGAGCTGCCCGCGCTCGTACTCAAGCTCCGACCGGCGGCGGTACTGTTCGAGCAGGTCGCTCCCGCGGAGCTCTTCTGTGACCGCGGCGCTTTCCTCAAGCTCCTCGATGCGCTCACGCAGCTTCTCGGCCCGCGCCGAGAGCTCCTCGACCGTGCGCTGCCGGTCGGCTATCTCGGCCTCGATATCCGCCAGTTCGTCCGCCAGCGCCTCGCGCCGGTCGGTCGCCTCGCGCCGGGCCGAGAGGTCGGCGCGTCTGGACTCGAGCGTCGAGCGGAGCTCGTTCCGTTCGGCCCGCTTCTCGTCGACGACTGCCCGGAGGTCCTCGAGCCGGTCATCTATCGCCGTCCGGTCGACCGTCGTCCCGCAGGTCCAGCACTCGACCGCGCCGGGCGGTGTGTCGCTGACGCGCTCCCCGACGCCCGACAGCTCCCCGTCGTCGGTCAGTTGCTCGTTGAACTCGACGATGGAGAGGAGGCTGGATATCGTGGTTTCGAGGTCACGAACGCGGCGCTGCAGGCGCTCTATCTCGGCTTCGGCGCGGTCGGGCTCGACGTCCGGTATCGAGAGGGCCTCCAGTTTTGCCCGCACCTCGTCGCGTTCCTCGCGCAGCGAGGCGACGGCGTCGCGCTGTGTCTCCAGCCGGTCGCGGACGCGCTCGTAGCTCTCCCGGGCGTCGGTGAGTTCGTCGACGGCGTCCTCGGCGCGCTCGATGGCCTCGGCGTCCGTCTCGACGTCGTCGAGGGCCGCACGGACGGCGTCGAGTTCCGCGGTGGTGTCGGCAAGCGCCTCGCGGTGGTCGGCCAGCCGCCGTTCGAGTTCCGGGCGGCGTTCGACCGTCTGCTTTGCCGCCGCCCGGTCCTCGCGGAGCGACTCAATCTCTCGCCGGGTCCGGCGTATGGTCGCCTCCAGTTCGTCCGTGTCCACGGGCGCCATGATAAACGACCGGAGCGCCTCGGTGTCGCCACGGGCCACGGCCCGACGGGCCGGGTTGTCGGCCAGCAGGCAGCTGTACTGGTCGACGAGCATCGCCTCGTCGGCGTATGGCTCGCCACCCGCGCGGACCGCCTCGCCGTCACGCTCGAACGTCCGGGTGTAGTCGGCGCCGTCGAGCGACAGCGTCACCGAGCCCCTGTCGGCGTCGGCTTTCAGCGCCCCCGTAGAGCCCCCAAGCGCGGCGCCGATGGCCCGCAGGAGGGAGGTCCGATTCGTCGCGTTCCGGCCGGTCAACACCGAGACGCCCTCGGCCAGCGTGACCGTCGCGCTCTCGATGCCTCCCAGGTTCTCGACGGTCACCACCGTGTCTCTGTCCATCAGTATTCAGCGGGAGAAGTTGTGTACGGAACTCACTGTCGGTCACCGGTTGGGGCGTCCGTCGCGCAGTCACAGCCGCCCCGGTCGAGGAACCGCTCGACCGGATAGCTCCCGCCGCAGTCCGCACACGAGACGCGGACGACGGTGGTCACGTCGACGGCGCCACAGTGGAACCCCTCGGTGCCGTCCAGTCGTTCGATAGTCCGGCCGACGATACCCTCGCTCCGGGAGCGCGCCCACTCGATTGTCCCCTCGGCGTCGCCGACGGACAGCGAGCGCTCCCGGGTGGTGTCGACACCGAGACACTCCCGGAGGTGGGTCCGGACCGTCTGGTAGGAGACGAAGTCGCCGTCGAGTTCGGCCGGATCGACGCCGACGCGGGACAGCCAGGCCTCGGTCTCCGTCCGCACGCCGGCGCTTGCGTCCTCGCCCGTGAGGTTCCGGTAGATGGCCGCGGCGTCCCGAAACACGTCGGTGTCGGTCCCCTCCAGGGCCGCCCGGAGGACGGCCTCGTTCACGACGGTCTCCAGACGGCGGAGACTCGCGCCGTCCGCCCGGCGCTGACACAATAGCTCGTCGAGGTCGTCGAGCCCGTACTTTTCGGCCGTCCGCCCGACCTTGCACGAACAGGCCCCGGCCCGCGAGGCGCCCGCCCGGTCACCGCCGCTCATCGGCCGAGCGGAACGGGGACCCGGTCGTGTGCGTTGCGACATCTTATCACACCACCACGTTGCCGCTAGCGCCTACTTAGGTGTTGTGTCGTCCCCAGATAGGTCTCGAACGGTCCCCTACCGCCGATAGGGCCGGCTTACCCGGACTGAGCCACCGGTCGACGGGCGGGGGTGATACCGGGCTGTGTCGGCCGTTCGTAACAGCGGATTCAGTGTTAAATCTATGGGCGTACAGCGTCACGTCAGCACAACACCCTTGAAGCTAGTGACGGTAGATAGTGTATGAGCAACGACAGTTCTGGCGCGGAGACCGGCGGAGAATCACGCGAACAGGGTGTCGAGTTCGGTGACCTGACCGCGACGCTGGAGGATCACGACTACCCGGCGACACAGGAGCAGCTCCTAGAGGAGTATGGCGACGAACAGCTGGAACTGAAAGACGGCGAGGTGACGCTCGCGAGCGTCCTCGCCGAACGGGAGTCAGCCGCCGAGGAGGACACCATCAAGTACGACTCCGCCGACGAGGTCCACCAGGCCATACTCAACATGGTCGGGGACCGCGCTGTCGGTCGGACCGACTACAGCGACCGCGGCGGGTCGCTCCCGGACGAGGACGGGGAGGGAGAGAGCGACCAGTCGCTGTAAGCGCCGGGCCGACGCCTCAGAGGGGCCAACCGACACCAGATAGACGAGCCGCGTCGGGTCCGGGAGATAGCCGAGAACGACACCGAGGAGGTACACCAGCGAGACGAGTGCAAGCAGGAGGATGAGGCCGATGAGATACCAGTACGTGTCCTCGACACTCGTCACGGGTTGGGCCGCCATACGGACACATCGCCCGGCCGGGCGAAAAGTGTTTTCCAGTGACAAGTCAGCGTCGTCGGGCCGATGTCCCAGGACGTGTCACTGAAAATACTTTTCGGTGCCCGGCGCCTACGTCGGGTATGGCTGACGAACCCGTCCGTGCCGACGCCGGCGAACAGCGAGAGTGGGCCGACGTGGAGACGCTGCTCGACGTGACGGTGAACCTCATTCCAATGGGTATCTTGCTGTTTTTCGTCGCCCTGTACACCGTCTTTCGCCCCTGGGAGTGGGACCCGGCGATATTCGTGCTAATGCACTTTCTGACCGTGTTCCCGTTCCTCCTGCTGGCGCTTCTGACATACGTCTCGGCGCGGGCCATCGCAGGCGCCGAAGAGGGGACCTGACCTGTCGGGACATCGCCTGCGGCCACACGCCGCCGGCACGACCACTAGCAGTGGACGGCACCGCCAGCAGTGACTGCCCAGCGAACGACAAACGTCGTCGGAGCACCGCCTGATAGCAAAGCTCGTCAGCGCTGCTCGGCGGGCGTGGGGAGCGCCCGCGGGCCATCGAGGCTGATGCGTTTCGTCTCCCCGTCGTACTCCAGCAGTCCCGCGTCGGCCAGCATCGGGAGGTGGACGTGGTGCAATCGACAGCGGAGGTGCTGTCGGCTGTCGACCTGTCCGTGTCCCGCCCGCTGGAGACGAGCCGCGAACGCATCGAGCGTGGTATCGCCGCGACCGGCCGTTAGCAGCGACTCGATGACGGACCGTCGCTGCTCGTCTGCGAGCAGTCGGTGCCGCGTCGTTTCCTCGAGCGCAAAGACAGTGTGTCGGGGCTGGGTTCTGGTCATTCGTGTTACCCACAAGTAGCAGGACGGAGTAACGTGATCGGCCTAAACGGCTAGGCTCTGGCGGAGCCGCCGCGTCGCTGCGGGACCCAGTCACGCCGGGTAACAGAGCGGAACGACCGTGCGTGGGACGGCCCGTCCCGAATCGGACGGTCCCCGATAGCGGAACGTTCATCACCTCACAAAGATGACAGTTCGTATGAACGTCCAGGGAGTGTCCCCACAGCTACAGGAGACCCTGGCGGTCTTCGACCGGAGCCAAGCGGGCGCGCCGCTGACGACGAGCGAGGTCGCAAGCGAACTGTCGGTCCCGCGCCGGAGCACGTACGAGCGGCTCAAGCGGCTGTCCGACCGGGAGTATCTCGAGACGAAGAAAGTGGGGGCGAAAGCCCGCATCTGGTGGCGCGACAGCGGGACAACGGCCGACCTCGAACGGCGGGTATACCAGCAGGACGTGGTCACGGAGCTGGGCCAGCGCGCGCTTGCGGACCGCGACCTCGAGTCGCTCTTCCAGCAGGCCTGTGTCGGGGTCGCTGGGACACTCGATACGGACTACTGCAAAGTGCTTGACCTCGACGGGGACGGCGAAGCGTTGCTGCTACGGTCCGGCGTCGGCTGGCGGGACGGCATCGTCGGAAGCGCCACGGTGTCGGCCACCGACGACGACTCGCAGGCGGCCTACACACTTGCCACAGACGAGCCCGTCGTCGTCGGGGACCTGCAAAGCGAGACGCGGTTTTCCGGTCCAGCCCTGCTGACCGACCACGACGTGCGCAGCGGCATCAGCGTCATCATCGGTACCGCCGACGAGCCCTGGGGGATTCTCGGCGTCCACGACACCGAGCCCAGGTCCTTTGACACACACGACGTGAACTTCGTCCAGTCGGTTGCGAACGTGCTGGCCTCCGCGATAACGCGACGCACCGACGAGGAGATACTGGTCAGTCAGCGCAAGCAACTCGCCGCGCTGACCAGCCTTCAGGAGGTGGTCCGGGTGACGACGGACGCTGTCATCGACCAGTCGACCAGAAGCGAGATAGAGTCGGTCGTCTGTGAACACCTGGCAGCGACCGACTCCTACGAGTTCGCCTGGATCGGCGACGTCGACCACCGGTCACAGACAGTCCGCGTCAGGGCCGAGGCCGGCGTCGAGAACTACCTCGACGGGACCGCCATCTCGGTCGACCCGGACGACGAGCACAGCGACGGACCGACGGGACGTGCGTTCCGCACGGGCGAGACACAGACCTGCCACCACATCCACACGGACCCGCGCTACAAACCGTGGCGCGACCAAGCGGTCGAATACGGCTACCAGTCCTCGGCCGCCATCCCGATCGCCCACGAGGGGACCGTCTACGGCGTCCTGAACGTCTACACGGACCGGCCAGTGGGCATCACCGGCCGCGAACGAACTGTCGTCACACAGCTTGGCGAAATCGTCGGCCACGCCATCGCGGCGGCCGAGCGCAAGCGCGCGCTGTTGAGCGATACGGTGACGGAACTGGGCTTTCACCTGGGTGATATCGGCTCGGTGCTCGGCATCGACGACGTCAGCGGAACGGTGACTATCGAGGACGCGATTCCGGTTACCGACGGTGAGTACCTGCTGTACGGGACGGTGAGCCGGGACGGCACCGACCTCCTTTCGGCCATCGCCGACAGGCAGGACCACTGGGAAGGGGTCGAGATACACGACAGGGACACCGACGAGGAGCTTCGGTTCGAGGCGCCCCTGCGGGACCCGCCGCTGCTTACGGCCCTGGCGAACACCGGCGGCGTGCTCGTCGAAGCCGGTATCGAGGGGGGAAACTACCACATGACGCTGCAGTTCCCGCCGAGCGGGGACGTACGGAGCGTCACCGAGACGATACAGGCGGTGTACCCCGACGCGGAGATGCTGACCCGGCGCCAGACCACACGGGAGGGGACACAGGCGTCGACAGTGGTGCGCAAAATCGGCGCGGAGCTGACCGAGCGCCAGTCGGTCGTCCTCCGGACGGCGTACCACGCGGGCTTTTTCGAGTGGCCCCGGACGGTCTCCGGCGAGGACGTCGCCGACTCGCTGGACATCGCGCCGCCGACCTTCCACCAGCACCTCAGGAAGGCGGAGAAACACGTCTTCGATGCGCTGGTCCCGACCCTCCTGTAACCGAAGCTTGCCGGAGCGGTATCGCCGACTGACACCGGTTACCGGACGAGCACCGGCCACCGCAGTAAGCGCAGGTTCCGCCGACGGGCAGCCGGAGAGTCAAAACGGGACGCGGACTCGCCCGCAAGCGACGTGGACCGTCGGTCACGCCTGGCAGAACGGTGACGTAAGACCGGTGTGTCAGAGATTAAATCCCGAAAACCCGCGAGTAGCGCCGTCTTGACCCGGATAGTCGGCGTATACGGTGGTGAACTGTCGCAACGGGTTTATCAGGACCAGTCGTTCCGTCGGACGGGAGCCGCGGCGAGTCACCGACGCCCCGTCCCTCTCAGAGCGTCACGTAGACGAGGCAATCGGGTCACCGGGGTAGTCACCGCCGCATCCCAGCAACTGAACCATGAACGTCCAAGAAAATCAGCAGCACGGGCAGCGACAGCACGGCCAGCGGTCCGACCAGCAAAATCAGGGTCTCACCGAGGAGCAGGGTCTCGGGCAGAGTTCCATCGTCGGTCAGGAGTCGACACAGCAGCTATCGAGTCAGTTCCAGCCCCGGGAGACCGAGCACCAGCAGTTCCAGCAGCCCCAGCGCCAGCAGTCCCAACAGCGGAGACAGCCACAGACACACCAGTCCCAGCAGCCCCAGCGTCAGCAGTCCCAGCCGCCACAGCAACAGCCCTCACAGCAGATGGGACAGCAGCGCCAACAATCACAGCAGCAGATGGGACAACAGCGCCAGCAGCCACAGCAACAGTTCCAACAGCCACAGCAACAGACGGGACAGCAGTACCAGCAGCCACAGCAACAAAGCCAGCAGCACCAGCAACAGAACCAGCAGCCACGACAGCAGAACCAGCAGCCACAGCAACAAAGCCAGCAGCACCAGCAACAGAACCAGCAGCCACGACAGCAGAACCAGCAGCCACAGCAACAAAGCCAGCAGCACCAGCAACCACAGCAGCGGCTCCAACAGTCTCAGCAGCACCAGCAGCAGACAGGACAGCAGCCACAACAGCAGATAGGACAGCAGCCACAACAGCGGACAGGACAGCAGTCGACACAGATGGGACGGCAGCCACAACAACAGACAGGACAGCAGCCGACACAGCTAGGCCAGCAACCACAGCAGCAGTCTCAACCGCCACAGCAACAGCCGTCCCAGCAAAGCGGTCCCCAGCAGTCCACCAGCCAGCAGGGCCGACAGCCCTCACAGCAGGGCAGTCTCAAGCTCCAGCAGCGACCGCGGGAACAGCGGTCCGAGCGGTACTGAGCAGGTCGCCCCACAAGCGCGCCGGCGTGTGCGACGCGACGGACAACAGGTGACAGTGACAGCGTCGGACACTGCGACACCTGAGCCGCCCAGGGCACGACCCACGGGTAGCCGCCAGCCAGAGCGGGCAGGCGGCAAACGGCATCAGGAGTCCGGTTCGGACGCGAGCCGGACGTCGGCGAGCCCGTCGACGGCGGGCGTGTCCAGCACCTCGCCGTCGACGTCGAACCGGGAGCCGTGACACGAGCAGTCCCAGGACTGCTCGCCGTCGTTCCACGAGACGAGACACCCCATGTGCGGACAGACTGCAGAGCGGGCGTGAACCTCGCCGTCGCTGTCCCGGTACACCGCGACCGGGTCGGTGTCGGTCTCGTAGACACCGGCCTCGCCGGGGCCGAGGTCGACGCCCTCGAAAGGCGGCTTGCTCCCGAGATAGTCCTCGGCGTACTGTCCCAGCACGTGTCTGGTGTGCGAGGCGAGTGCTGACTTCGAGGCGAGTGGCTTGAACCGGTTCGGGTCGAACATGTCGCCCCAAGCCGACCCCCGGTCCAGAATCTCGTCGGCCAGCAGCCGCCCCGCGGCCGTCCCGTTGGTCATCCCCCAGCCGCCAAAGCCCGTCGCGACGTAGACGTTCGAGAGATGGGGGGGCGGCTTTGCCGACGAAGGGTACCGAGTCGACCGAGACGTGGTCCTGTGTCGCCCAGCGGTACTCGATGGACGCGACGTCGAATCGGTCGCGGGCCCGGCGTTCGAGGCGTCGGTACCGCGCTGCCGTGCTGTCGGCGTCCCCGGTACGGTGGGTCTGGCCCCCCAGCAGGACGAGCGACTCGTCCGTGGCGTGGGGACGCACAGAGAAGTGTGGCTCGCCGGGGCGGTAGTACAGCCCGTCAGGGGAGTCACTGGCGAGCCGGGCCGCGACGACGTAGGAGCGTTTGGGCCGCAGCCGCGAGAAGTACAGCGCGTCGTCCGCCACCGGGAAGTGGGAGGCGACGACGACGTCGTCGGCTCTGACGGTCCCGCGGTCGGTCGAAACGCGACAGGGGGCGCCGTCCTCGACATCCTCGACCGTCGTCCCCTCGAAGACGTGGCCTTCCCCCGTCGCGACGCCCCGTGCGAGTTCGAGGAGGTACTGCCGCGGGTGAGAGTACGCCTGGTCGTCGAGTCTGATGGCGGCCCCGACACCGTAGGGGAGTTCGGTCTCCTCGACGTACCCAGCCGGGAGGCCGAGCCGTCTGGCAGCATTTACCTCCGCCCGGATCTGTGAGCGGTCGCCGTCCGGCCCCAGGTAGGTGTACGCCGGCGCGCGACCGAACCCACAGTCGATATCGCGGCGCTCGACCGTGTCGGCGATGGCCTCGACGGCGCGCTGGTTCGCAGCGGCGTACTGGCGGGCCTTCTCCTCGCCGAAGCTGTCGAGGAGTTCGTCGTAGACGAGTCCGTGGAGCGAGGTGACCTTCGCGGTCGTGTGCCCGGTGACACCGTCGAGGATGCGGTCCCGTTCGAGCAGTGCGACGGTCTGGCCGGCCCCATCGAGCCTGGCGGCGGTCGTGACACCGGCGATACCGCCGCCGACGACGGCGGTGTCGACGGCTCGGTCGCCATCGAGCGGGTCGTAGCCGGTCCGGTCGGATGTCGCTTTCCAGACGGGTTCGTGTCTCCCTTCGAGGGACAGAGCGGAGGCGTCCATAGAAGTAGCCGGTAAACGTACCGGCGTGAGGTCAAACTGCTGCTGGCAACGGCCGGGGAACAGGCGCCGTCGGGGCCGCTTGGACGCGCAGGGCTTGCAACTGCCGGCAGTGGCCTCTCGGCGGTCCTGTTCGAAGGCGTGTCACGATGGGCGACACAACAGCGCCAGGTTCCCAGTGGGACACGTCGGAAGCGACTGAGCGCCGCGTCGGACACGCTCTGACGCCGCTCTGTAGACGGGGGCCGCCCGCCGAGGAGACAACGGCGCGTCGGTGGGGACACCCAGCGACGGGACAACCGGCGAGCCCGCGACCGCGCTGTTTGCGGGTGTCAGCGTGAGCGCCGGTGGGTCCCAACGAGCGCCGGCCGTCGGGCCGCGAGTCCAGACGGCGGACGCGGGTATGACAGCCGACGCGGGACGGTCCGGGCGTCATATCGGTCGGGTAGTCACGGCCCCGCTGTCGGCTGTCAGGGCGGTACTGTGGTCGAACCGAATCACGAGATGGGTGGTGTTCCGGGGCCGGCGGTCGGTGGTATCCATCGCGTTGCTCGGGGCCGTGTTCGTCGCGTTCACCTCGCTTGCGCTCGTGCGACCGCTCGACACCCAGCGGCTCCTCTCGGATACGGCGACGGTCAGAACGCTGTTTTCGGCGCTGCTGAGCGGGGCCATCCTCATCGTCTCCGTCGTCTCCTCTATCAGCTCCGTCGTCCTCTCACAGGAGATAAGCGACATCGAGACGACACAGGAGCGCATCGACGCGTCCATCGACTTTCGCCGCCAGGCGGCGGACCTCGCCGACATCGAGGGGAGCCCGGGCCAACCGGCCGCGTTCCTGGAGGTCATCCTCTATACGATCTACCGGGAGACACGGGAGCTCCAGCGAGTGGCCGAGCGCAGCGACAACGACGAGTTCAGCCGGCAGGTCCAGGACTTTACCGAGACAGTGCTCTCGGCGGCAAAGCAGGCCGGAACGACCCTCGACGGCGCCCGGTTTGGCACGTTCAAGGTGCTCTCGGCCGGCCTGAGCTACGACCACTCCTGGCAGCTCAACACCGCCCGCCGGATACAGAACCGGTACGCGGACACGCTCACGGAGTCCGAGTCGGCAGCTCTCGACGACCTGATAGACACGCTGAAGCTGTTCGCGACGGGACGGGAGTACTTCGAGTCGCTCTACTACAAGCGCGAGGTCGCCCGGCTGTCGGGCATGCTCCTGTATGTCTCGCTGCCGGTCATCGTCGTCATCTCGTATCTCATGCTCGCGATGGACGCTGACCTCGTCCCGGAGTTTTCGGTCGGACTGCTGTCGGGCCAGGCGCTGGTACTGCTTGCCGTCTACACCCTCTCGCTGGCACCGTACGTCGTCCTCACCGCCCACGTGCTCCGCATCGCCGCCATCACGCTACGGACACTCGCCGCCGGCCCCTTCACCATCGGGTCCGGAAGCGACCACGACGGAGTGGAGTCGGAGCTCGACATCGACCCGGAGAGCTGGGAAAGCGACACCGCCGGCGGGTCCGAAAGCCGAGCACCCGACACGACGACCGACGAGGGAGGTATCGACGGTGACCGATAAAGCCGGCGTCGACGCCGACACGACCCCCTTCCTGTCAGGGACACAGGGATATCTATGGCGGCTTACGAGATAGCGCTCCTGGTGACGGGGTTCGCGATACTGGGTGCCGTCGTACTGCCGCGAATCCTGGCGGACAAGCCGATGTCGTTCCCGCTCCTCTATGTCGGTCTCGGGGCGCTTGTCTTTTGGCTTCCGACCGGCGTCACCGTCCCCGACCCGGTCACGAACCCGAACGCGACCAGACGGCTGACGGAGCTCGTCATCATCATCTCCCTGATGGGCGCCGGCCTGAAGCTCGACCGCCCCTTCGACTGGCAGGCCTGGTCACCGACCTGGCGCCTGCTGGCCGTCGCGATGCCCCTGACTATCATCGCTGTCAGCCTGCTCGGATGGGGGATGCTCGGACTCAGCGTCCCGGTCGCGGTCCTGCTCGGGGCCGTCATCGCGCCGACGGACCCGGTACTTGCCTCCTCCGTCGAGGCGTCACCGCCGGAAAGCGACATGGACGAGGAGGTCGACCCCACCGAACAGGAGGGCGCGATTCGGTTCGCACTCACCTCCGAAGCGGGACTGAACGACGGGCTCGCCTTTCCGTTTACCTACCTCGCCGTCGTGATGGCCGGCGCGAGTCAGTCACCGTTCCGGGGCGGCTGGCTCCTGGAGTGGCTCGGGTTCTACGTCGTCTACAAGATAGCCGTCGGCGTCGTCGGCGGGGTCATCGTCGGGTACCTCATCGCACGGTTCATCTTTGGCCGACCGTCGAGTAACCAGCTCTCCCGGGTGATGGAGGGGGCGGAAGCGCTCGCGGCCACACTGCTTGCCTACGCCGCCACGGAACTCGTCGCCGGCTACGGGTTCATCGCGGTGTTCGTCGCCGCACTGGTCATGCGCCACTACGAGTGGGAACACGCCTACTACCAGCATCTCCACGACTTCGCCGTGGTGGTCGAGCGGCTGCTGATGGCGACCGTCCTCGTGCTGTTTGGCGGGGTGCTGGTTCAGGGGCTGCTCGCGCCGCTGACGCTGATCCACGTGGCTGTCGGGCTCGCGATACTCCTCGTTGTCAGGCCGGTCGCGGGCATGCTCGCGACCGTCGGGAGCGGCCAGCTCTTCGCCGAGCGGGCCGTCATCGCCGGGTTCGGAATCAGGGGTATCGGCTCCTTTTTTTACCTGGCGTACGCGCTCAACACGGCGTCGCTCAGTGAGTACGAACTCGTCGTCGCGGCCGAGGAGCTGTGGGCGCTCCTGGGCTTTATCGTCGTCACGTCACTGGTCCTCCACGGTATCTCTGCCGCGCCGGTGATGAACACGCTCGACCAGTTGCGGGAAGGGGACATCGGAGAAGGCGCCCCGGCGGATGACGACTGAGACAGACTGTCGTCGGTTTCGCCGACCCTCCCGCCAGCCGGTGTGTCCGGATGCCGTCCGCTGGATACGCCGACAGTGTCGTCAGTCCGGCTCGGGGTCCCCCTCACGTCGCCGTGGCTGGCTCCCGGCGGCCGGGGCGACCGACTCGTCTGTCAACGCGACCGTCCGCTGCTCGGGGTCGAACGCGACTATCCCCTGCTCGTCGAGTGTCGGTAGCAGGCCGTGGTGGAGCCAGATCTGGACGCGACGCTCGACGTTCGCTGGCACCTGGCCGGCCGCCACGCCGGTCATCCTGCCGACGATATCCCTCGATACGTCCTCGACCCCGGTCGGCCCGTCGCTCTCCCGGAGCAACACCAGGAGGTGTTTGCAGTGTGGGTCAGAGAGGAGGTCGGCGAGCGTCTCCTGGGACGTGGCGCCGTCAGTAGCGGAGAATCGTGCGTTCATATCTGTCGGCTGTTCGCTACTCCGTCGACATATGTCACTGACGTGGCTACATAGATAGGACGAGCGTCTCGAATAGGTCGTAAACGTCGAGGACAGCGCCGATGGCATCGTCACACGGCGGTCTTCGATGGCACGGGACAGCCGCGACCGGTTCCGACACCTGAGGGGAAGAGCGACCCCGGTAAGATGAGCCAAAACACCCCGTAGAAGATATAAAGATACGATTACCGACTGTATCTGTCCGTGAACTTAACCGTCGGAGGGTCGAAGTGTAAACGATGTCACAGGACAGAAACGAGCACACGGAGAGTCAGGTAACGACAGACGCCGACACGATCCGGTCGTGGGCCGGGACACACACCATGGTGCCGGTCCATCGGGAGGTCGGTGACGAGCCACACCTCGAAGTCGTCCCGGAAGACGAGATACACGCGGACCACCGGGAGATGGAGTGGACGGAGTTCGAGCGCGAACTGAGAGACCGGGGTATGGTCGTGGTCCGGAGCGGCGAGTCGGCCGGAGACGTCGATGTCGTCGACCGCTCGTCGGTCATCAGCCGCGCGACAGTCGGAAGCGAGGCGGTCGAGGAGGCGCTGATAGAGGGCGAGACAGTGGAAAGCGAGATAACCGAGCGGCGGGTCGTCGAACACGTCGTCGTCGAGGAGGCGACTGTCGAGAGCGAGATCGTCGACCGCGAAACTATCCAGAGCGATATCGTCGCCGTCGACCTGCTGGCGACCGACGTAACGGAGTGTTCGGTGTCGCGGGCCGAGCCGCCCGAGGAGTCGACGACGGACCTGACCTGGTTCCAGCCGGGGACAAATCTGGACGACCCGTACGACGTCGAGATAGACGTCGACGAGCGGTGGGAGGTCACACGCGACGTCGTCGAGCGAATCACCATCGAGAGCCAGGTCGTCGATACGGACGTCGAGGAGACCGAGACGGTCGAGAGCGACACGATGCGCGAGACGGTCGATATCGAGGGTGTCACACAGACGGTACTGGAGGGCGAACTCGTCGAGTCGCCGGAGACGGCGGCGGCCGCCGTCGAACACGGCCACGTCGAGAGCCAGTTCCGCGAGGACAACGCCATCGAGACGAACCTGCTCCGGCGCCAGACTATCGACGAGGAGATGACCGTCAGCAAAGTGATAACGGGGGAGGTGTCCGACGCGGAGACCGTCAGTTCCGACGCCATCTCCCACACCGTGGTCGACAGCGAAATCGTCGAACAGGGGGAGTACGACGTGGACCTCGCGGCGACGGTCGCCGCGGCTGACACCGAGGCCACGGCGGACACGGACCCCGCCGCGGGCGAACCGGCCGCCGGCGGAGCGCCGACCGCTGACGCCGACCCGGCCGGAGACGGGGACATGAGGGTCACCCCGATGGAGGAAGACGAGGGAAAGACCGTCGTCAATCCCGACGGCGAAGAAGTCGGGATGGTCGTCGATGTCGACAACAGCCAGCTGTACGTCGACCCCCATCCGTCGATAACCGACCGCATCAGGACCGCGCTGGGCTGGAGCGACCACGACGACGACAGCTACCTGCTGGGGACTGACCACATCGACCACATCGACGACGACCAAGTCGTCCTGCGGATGGAACGCGACACAGAGTAACGCGCCGCTTTCGGTCCCACGGGGCAGGTCGTCGGACAGCACCGACTCTCCGTGACCGGTTCGAACCGGCATAGGCCCGTGTTACCCGCCACGCGCCGGCCCCGGACCGCGAGTAGTCCGGCTGTCGTCCCACGTTTCTCTGCGACCAAGAGCGGTCCCAGCGGGGAGAAGGCTTTTATTACCCGACAGGCAACGGGTGTCTGTCACACGCAATGTATCGCAACGAGACACACGCGAACCCATCTCCCCGGCAGTATCAGGGTCAAAACTCCGGGGCGTACTTCTTCAGACACGATTTCGACGGGCCTGCGGAACTGACGACCACGCTCGCACACGCGCTGTCGGATGTCAGCGGCGTCGACGTCACGGACGCGGGTTTCACGCTGTACGACTACATCGACCCCGACGCGCTCGACCGGCTGTTCGAGCCCGACGGCAACGGGGCCCGGCGTGTCAACGGAGCTCTCACGCTGACGGTCTGGGACCACCAGGTAACAGTCTACAGTGACGGACAGATAGCCATCGTCCCGCCACAGCAGACGGCCCAACCGATGCGGTGAGAGGGGCGCAAGCGGCTGTTTCCGTCGGGATAGCGCCACGGCCAGGGTCGACGTGACGGATACACCACCCAAGCGGCGGTCGCGGAGGGCCCACCGTGAGAGGGAGTACCACTTACTCCCTGAACGGTGTCGCCGGTTTATTACTGCCACCCCCATCCGAGTTGACGCACACGAGCGAGGTGTAGCGCGTCGCCGAGTACCGACCAACGGTCCGGTAACGCGCCCGCAGGCGCGGCCCGACCTGTGTGCACTGGGCGCGGCGACGACCCCTCCCCATGACCATGAGCCAACCCGATATGCAACAGACGAACCAGCTGATGAGCAACGCCATTCAACTGCAGCAGACGGCCCTCGACATCGGGCAGGAGGCGATGGACCAGGCCGTCGAGATACCGCTGAAACAGTCCATCGAGTTCCAGCGAAGCGCCGGGAAGCTGTTTCTCAACGGGCTGGAGATGAGCAGCTGGCTCGGAAACCGCGGCACCGAGCTGACCCGGGAAGGGCTGGACACCTACTTCCGGACAGTCGACAGCGCCGCCGAGAACGCCGTCCAGATGACAGAACAGGGGATAGAGCAGGCGACACAGATGACGGAACAGGGACTCCAGCAGGCAGGCGAAGCCGGTCAACAGCAACTCAAGGCCCAGCAAGAGCAGTTCCAGCCCGGAGACGCCTTCGGCGGCCAGCAGCGTGCGGGTAGCGGGCAGCCGAGGCCGGACCAGTTCCCGAACGGGCAGGGGGCTCAGACGCCACACCAGTCGACCGGTCAGCGACCCCAGCCGTCGCTGGCCCAACAGCCACCAGCCGGCCCACAGACTCAGCAGCCACCGGCCCACCAGCAGCCACAGGCCCCACCGGCACAACAGCCCCCGACCCAGCAGCCTGCAGCCGGCCCGCAGTCCCAGCAGCCGTCAGCCAGCCCACAGTCCCAGCAGCCTCCGATCCAGCAGCCGTCAGCCAGCCCGCAGATCCAGCAGCCGCCCCACGGGGGTGGGATGTCACAACCGCCGGCCCAGTCCCGGCAGCCGGTCCAAGAGCAGACCAAGCCACGGCAGTCGGCCCCCGAGCAGCCCCAGCAATCCCCACAAGAGTAGGCTCAACAGCCGTTCCGGGAACCGCCCCAGCAGTCGGCCCCGGAACAGGTCCAGCGTTTCGGTCGCCAGCTAGCGGCGGCCGGCGGCGTTCCCGAGGAAGAGTCGGGTAGCACAGAGGCCCCCGTCGACGACAACTGAAGTCGGTCCCAGCCGCCGTTTTCGGGAGTAATCCGGCGGTACCGGGGCTAGCTCGGTCGTACTTATTTGCCGGCCAGTCGAACTGCCTGACGGTGTTTCCCAGTGCAAATCATCTGTAAGGACGGAACCACGATACAGTGTACCGACTTCGAGGCCATCGACTCCGGCGTCCTGTTCTTCCAGGCGGAGATGGGCAACCCGGATGAGGCCGAAGCGGAACCGGCGGAAGACGAGGGCGAGCGAAAGGCCGACGGCTTCGTGCCCATCACCGAGTTGCACTTCGTGTTGCCCGACGAGATGGTTCAGCAGGCCCCCCAGCCGACCGGTGTCCCCGAACAGGGTCGCGCCGGCGGGACGGGGCAGGGAGTGCCGACACAGCAAGGTGGCGGCCACGCACAGCAACAGCAGATGCAGCAGTTCTCCCGCGGACCCGGCCAGTCCGGTCGCTAGACGAGCAGTTCGGTCACCAGACCCGACTGATAACGGCCCGCGTCCATCGGGCCGATTTTCACAGTGATACTGCTGTTACGGAGGGCAAAGGGCGGAGCCACGGCTGGCGGGCTCGGACGCCCGTTCGGGACGAGGACGGCCCCCGCGTCGACCTGACTGCGGCGCTCTACTGAGACGCGGGTCGTACCTACCCTGTGTCAGTCTGTCCGGGAGCGTCAGAGGTAGCTGTCGTCCCACTCGTCGGCCAGGTGAGCGTTGCCACAGTCCCCACACTCCAGTCGGTCGAGGCCGTCGGCGGTCACCTGAGTGCTCCCACACTGCGAGCAGAAGTAGCCGTACGGCGACTCCCGGGCCCCGGAGACGAAGGTGCGAAAGAACGGCGCCTCGCGGCCGGGAATCGGCGCCTCGCGGTCGAGCGGACGGTCCGCGTCGTCGGCGCGGACCGCCTCGGGGACCGGGACGGCCGGCTCGTTGGGTTCCTCGGCCCGTTCGCCCTCGGCGTAGACCGTCACTCCGAACTCGTGTCCGCCGATTTCGAGCGAATCGCGGGCCTGCTGGGTGAGGCCGAACTGCTCGCAGAACCCCCCGCCCTCGACGGCGTCGTCGAGGACCTCCCAGGCGAGGGGGCGGTCGCCGTGCTCCTCGCGGAGACGCTCGATAAGCGCCGTCGCGATGCCCTGTCCCCGGGCCTCCGGGTCGACGTGGAGCCAGCGGATGCGCCCGGCCGCCGTGCCATCGAGGAACCCGGACAGGACAGTCTCGCCGTCGAACTCCGTCTCGGCCGCGAGGAACCAACCGTCCGAGTGCGAGAGTCGGTCGGAAAGGGCCGCCTCCGAGAACGCCTCCTCGACGATCGTCTCGATCTCTTCGGGACTGAGCGCGAACGAGGAGTTGAACGAACTCTCCGCGATGCGCGCGATGCGGTCGCCGTCAGCGGGTGTCGCCTCCCGGATATCCATGGCAGTGGTTGGCGCTCCGCCGGCAAAAGTAGCCGTCCAAAACTCCCCACCTCGCTGGTCGCGCTCGCGGTAGCACCGTCGTGGCGACGGGCGCCACAGGCGTATGAGACGTATCCCCTCGGGGACAGCACCTGTTGCAACGCGCCAAGCAACTGTTTTGCCGGTTTCGACCGGCGAGCGTGGGTGGCGCCTCGTTGTCTGCTGGCGGTACACCCGGCCAGCGCGGTTGCCCAACGGTGCGCGCAGGTCGTCGGGTAGCTACCGCGCTACTGGCCGAAACCGCCTTTCGACGGGGCAGAGAAAGCGAACCGTCAGGTGTCGCGCTAACAACGGAACCAGTGGGGTTCGCCATCTCGGCTCGGCTAACAGCGGAACCAGTGGTGTCGCGAGGGCGACGCTAACAGCGGAACCAGTGGGGGTATCCACCCGCTGTAACGGTGGAAGTATGGGTAGCAACCCCATAACGGTCCAGCGATGGACCGAGCGGGAACCGCACAGACCGTGCTAACAGCGGAACCGGTGGGGTGAACTCTGTGGGGAGCAGTAACAGCGGAAGCGGCGGGGTAGTCCAGTCGGATGGACGGGGTTACCGGCATCGGTCCCGCGAAAGGGAACGCTACTTCGTTCCTATCCAGCGGCGCCCTCCAGTCACTCTCCAGCGCCCTCCGGTCGCTCTCTCAGCGTCCTCCGGTCTCTGTCCGGGTCGAATCGGGATATCCGAGGCCAACAACGGTGAAACTGGGGCGTGCAGGACCGCTAACAGCGGAACCAGTGGGGTCAGGGGGTGGCGTCGAGGATCTCCGACAGTCCCGTCTTCACCGAGGACACGGACTGTTCCAGCTCGTGTTCCTTGTACTTCCCGCCGCCTTTGCCGCGGTTGAACTCCGTCGATGAGATGATACCCAGCTGATCCAGTTCGCCCAGGTAGTCGCGCACGGACCGAAGCGAGACCGGGTCCATCCCGTTCTCGTTTGCCACCTGCTGGTAGGCCGCCAGGATGTCCTTCGTTCGGGCCGGGGTCTCGTCGCGTTCGGCGAGCAACGTCAACGCGTACAGGACGAGTTGCCCGTGGTCGGAGTAGTTCCTGATGCCCTCGACCACCTGGTCCGTCTGGAGACGCTGTCGGGCCTCGCGAACGTGGGCCTCGGTGACGAGGTCGTCGTTGTACTCCCGTGCGAGGTCGCCCGCTTCGAGCAGCAGGTCTAGAGCCTGCCGAGCGTCCCCCGAGTCCTTGGCGCCGTAGGCGGCACACATCTGGACGACGCCGTCGTCGAGGACGCCCTCCTTGAACGCGACCGAATCGCGCTGCCGGAGGACGAGCTGTAGCTCCTGTGCGTCGTACGCCGAGAAGGAGACCTCCTTCTCACAGAGGCTGGACCGGACCTTCGAGGAGAGCTGGTTCCGGAAGTCGAGGTCGTTGGAGATGCCGATGACGCCGAGTTTCGCCTCGGTCACGTCGCCGTTCGAGCGTGCCCGCGGGAGTTTATACAGGAGCGAGTCGTCCTGGATGTGATCGACCTCGTCCAGAACGATGAGAACCGTGCCGCCGACCTCGTTGAGCTCCTCGAAGAGGAACTGATAGACCGAGGCCTGCGGGTATCCGGTGTTCGAAATCTGCTTTGCGGGGTCGCGGAGTTCGTTGACGAGCGCAACGGCGGCCTGGTAGCTCGAGTTGAGCCCGTCGCAGTTTATCTCGATAGTGTGGAGGTCGAGTTCCGGGACGTCAGCCGCGTCGCGTTTGAGCGCGTTGAGGAGATACCGGGTCGCGGCCGTCTTTCCGACGCCGCTTTTGCCATAGAGGAAAATGTTGGACGGGCTCTCGTTGTTGATGACCGGCTGTAACGCGGCGTGGTACCGCTGGAGCTCGTTGTCGCGGCCGACGAGCTCTTCGGGCGTCCACTCCTCCAGCAACGCCTCACGCTTCTCGAATATCGACGATGTCGGCGTAAACGAGAGATCACTCATTCGGGTCGGTGTGTGCGTGGAAGGGACTTAACCTTTACTTCCGCTGGTTCCGTTGCTTCCGCTGTTCGTCATTCTTTATATACTATCGACTCCACCGCTTCCGCTGTTATCGTGAGGCCGCTCGAATCAACGCGGTGAGTCGGTAGACACCCACCCCACTGGTTCCGCTGTTAGCGAGAAGATGAGGGGAGTGTAAGTCGCGAGGCGGAGCTGTAGTGGTGACAGTGGACGCTGTGACACTGTGGAGACGCCATGCTAGTTTGAAGACCGTGTAGAGGTGCTGTAGCGGACACTGTAGCGTTGAGTAACTTTCTAGATCTAGTAAATAACGTTAAGTCATTCGCGTGTAAAAGATATCCGTATACCGTTCTTCACAGAATGACAAACCACCCCCTCCCATGGGGGTGGTGCCGTCCTTCTCTTCGCTAACAGCGGAACCAGTGGGGTGGGTGTGTCCCCTCACTGCTCATGCTATCCACTGCCCTCCACCCGCCACGGTTACGAGTCCATTCAGCCCTTTTCTATCGGTCTTGACATCCTGTCTCTGGCGCGAGTATCCAGTAGCTACGGGCGGCTGGCCTCTCGCTGGAGGAACAGCTCGTCGTGGCTTTCCACAGCCGGCAGGCCACCCCCGAGGTAGGGACGACCCCCATTCTGCGAGTGTCCTTCCGGGAACGTGCCGGACTGACCCGGCACGAACCGTTGGCGTGGAACTGTTGGTGAACGTCGGTATGAAGATTGTTCCCAAATGCGTGAAAAATTGTGTTCCACGAGGTGTAGCAGGGGTGGCCGATGTAATCCAACCCTCTCTTACAGAGTACTTGCTGGATGCGTCACGGCCACTTACCCCACTGCTCGGAGCTCTCGATATACTGCAGTATCCGTGTGTGATGACGACGGTACAGAGGCGAACGCGGACGTGCATGGAGCTGAGAGCATTCGACAGAGGTCTCTCCGAGTCTCGCCCATGATGGGAAAATAGGAGTAATGGCTGGCTGGCACAGCCATCGACGGTCTTGTTCGACAGGGTGGGTCTGCACCTCAAGAATCGGTTCCGTCCTAACCCATAATAGTCCAACGTGGGAATCCCACGTGTTCAGTCGTATGGAGGATGTCACCTAGCGATCAGTCATCAACGTCAGTCTGTGAGGATGACCGAGCCGAAACCGTGCCGCGCTCAGTCCCGGCGTTGGCATCGGAATCGTCCTGATAGAACATCTGCCAGCCCGTGACGCCCATGAAAATCAGCACGAGCGGCGAAAGGATGCCGAAGAAATAGTAGGGGGCATACGACACCACCGGCACCCCGAATACGGATGCCATATACACGCCGCCGGAGCTCCACGGGACCAGGGCCGAAGTTGTCGTTCCGGAGGCCTCGACGGCCCGCGAGAGGTTCCGGCTCTGTAGGTCGTACTCGTCGTAGAGATTACGCAGTGTCATGCCTGGCACGACGATAGCGACGTACTGTTCGGCGGCGAGAACATTCATGAGAAACGTGGTAACCGCAGTCCCGGCCGTGAGGCTCGCCACGCTACTGACCGCCTCACCGATGTAGTGGGCGAGCGCTGCGAGGACGCCGGTGGTTTCGAGGACCCCGCCGAGTACGAGGGCTGCAATCACGATGGTGATGACCCAGATCGACCCCGAGAGGCCGCTGCTGGCCAGCAGTTCGTTGGTGAGTTTGACGCCCGTCTCGGGCCCAGTCCCGTTGTGGACGTGCGCCCACGCGGTTGCGAAGCTGGTGCCCTGTACGATCGTACTGACCCCGACGCCGGCGAAAACCCCGGCCGACAGCGACGGCAGAGCAGGATACCTGTACAACGCCAGCGCAAAGGTAATCACCAACGGCAGCAACGTGATTGGCGTAATGCTGTAGGTACTGGCAAGGGCCGTCTGCATTTCGGCCACCTGTCCGGCCGGAATCGACCCAGTAGCACGGAAGCCAAGGACAACGAAGAGTAGCAGGGAAATGCCAAACGAAACCAATGTCCCCACACGCATCGCCCGCACGTGGTCAATCAGCTCGGTGTTAGTCACGGCAGCAGCGAGATTCGTGGTATCGGACAGCGGTGAGTTCTTGTCGCCGGTGTATGCACCAGAGAGGACAGCACCGGCTGTCATCGGTGCTGGGATGCCCAGTCCGGTGCCGATGCCAACCATGGCGACACCCAGCGTCCCCGCCGTCGTCCACGAGGACCCGACTGCAAACGCCACGACCGCCGCGAGGACCGCAGCGAACGGGAGAAAGACGGTCGGCGTGAGAAATTCGAGCCCGTAGTACATGATCGTCGGGATAGTGCCGGCACTGACCCAGGCGGCAATGAGCATATAGATGATAAAGAGGATGAAGATAGCCTGCAACCCCATGAGAATGCTCTGACTGATCCCCTCGTAGATGTCCTGCCAGGTATATCCGAAGTGATATCGACCCAGTAGGCCTGCGAAGGTGATTCCCCAGAAGAGTGGGATCTGAGGGTCGAGATCAAGCATCACTATCCCGACCGCCAGGAAGAAAATCGTCCCGACAACTGGGATTAGCGCCTCGCCCAGAGAGAGCCGGCGATCCGGATCGATATCCTCGTAGAGTTGGGGTTCACTATTTATCGACATACGGGCTCTCCTGACCGCCGCCAGCGATGGTCCCGACGACGACCCCGACTAGGCGGTGTGGACACGGTCTGTAGCTGACAGCAGGCTAGCTGACAAGCCATATCAGTCCGGTGATAGCGAACATCCTTAAATAAGGCTTGTCTTCCGCCGAGAGTCTGCTACCAGTACACAGATAGTGACGGATAACTGATGCGACCCCGCATGTCGGGACCACCCGCGCGCAGGTTGGCGTTGATAAACCACCGCGTCGTCTGCTGCTTGCGAGCGCCCCGGGGCTTCCATCATGGTCTCGTGGGACAGCGCGGGTGGCCGTTATGGACGCGGATGTCGTGGGTGTTCACCGCGTCCCGCGGCCGGGAATCGAGGCGCCACGAGTGCGATGCCCACCTCATCAGGAACAGACCACCGTAGCTCGCCACGTCCGGGAGGTCGTTTCCGAGATCCGGCCGGATACCGCTCTGTGCGTGCGCCTCGGGGAACGTCCCGAACTGGCCGGGCACGAAGATGCCGCGACTCGCGTTCCCCTGGCGGTGGACATCGTGCCGAGGGGGTCGAAGACTACACAGCCGTCATCGCGCTCGTAGACATACTTGTTTCTGAATTTATCTGAAGAAACAAACTGCATTTGAACCAATTGTTAGACTCCCCCCTGACGTACCGCTCCGACGGGCCGCCTATCTCCCTGGTTGTTACGCACCGGTTCGCTCACAGCACGCGAAGGAGGACAATAGAGAGACTCACGAACACGCCGATGCCGACGAAGACGTAGATTCGGTCCGCGTCGGCCTCGAGGCCTCGTGACAGCTCGTGGACGATAATGCCCAACGAGAGAAAGAACAACACCACGACCGACACCATCAGGAAGCGGTAGGCGAGCACGATCTGGAAACCGAGAAAGCCACCGAGAAAGAGAAGCATCGCGGCTATCATCGCCGTCAGCAGCCCCAGTATCCCCATCCCACCGACGAACACCCGATATCGCCGGTCGTCTTCGTTTGTTACAGAGTTGATAGCGAAGTTCGTAATCAGTACGATAATCGGAAACACGACGGCTGCTATCTGTATCTGTGTCGTATCAATCATTGAACTGAAGCCACCACGGTGCCGTCTGAACTTGCTCGCGTCTGCGGGATATCCTTAGTCGTTTCAGATGTACCGCGGCCGCTCGTCACGTACGTCCCACCCGCTTGTCCCACCTCGGCCACACCCCCGACTGGACGCATGGGCTACCCGGACGAGCGGGGGGTTGGCGAAGGACTAAGTAAATGACCCTCGTTTCTCGCCCCATGAGCGAGAGTTCGGGGAACGATGGCACATCGGTTGACTCGGTCAGTTTCGACATGGACATCGGCAACGGCCGGACCGAGATACGGGTCACGGGCGACCGTGACACGGCGGTCGTCGTCCGTTCCGAGTCGGGGGAGAAGATATACCTCCCGCCGGAGGACTTCGACCGGGAGGCCGAACCTGGCGGCGCGTACGACAGCCCCTACGAACCGCGCAGCGGCGCCCAGGAGAGCCCATACTCGACCCATCCCGACGCCTCGTCGGTCACCGGGATGGAGCCGACGGCCGGCGGTTACTTCATCGTCCACCCGGAACCGATAACCGACATCCGCTTTCTCCGGTAGCTGTCCTCATCGACGGATTCGAGGGCTGAGTCGGAGTGCAGTCCCGCCCGGACTACTCCAGTATCTCGCGGTAGAACTCGACGTGTTCGTCGGCCACGTCTTCCCAGGTCCGCTCCTCGTACTCGATGGGCGTATCGAGTGAGAGCGCGTGCTCGATGCCGTCGGCGATGGAGTCCGAATCGGGTTCGACCTCGATGACACAGTCTTCGGGGAGCAGCTCCGCGGCGCCGCTCTCGCAGGCGACGACGCGGGTGCCGACCGACAGCGACTCGACGATGGTGATACCGAACGGTTCGGCCAGCGACGGCGAGACGAACAGGTCGGCGCTGGCGTAGTAGTCCCCGAGCTCCTCCTGTGCGAGGAAGCCGGCGAAGATGACCTGGTCGTCGATGTCGAGCAGTTCGGCGAACCGCTTGAGCTGGTCGGTCAGGTGGCCGGTCCCGCCGAGGACGAGCGTCAGGTCGTCCCGGCGGAGCTTCGAGAGCGCATAGAGGAGATACGACAGCCCCTTCTGGTCGGTGTGGCGGCCCACGAAAAAGAGCATCTGCCCGTCGATGCCGTGCTCGGCTTTCATATCCTTCCCGGTCGGTTCGACCGAGGAAAAGCCGTTGTAGATGACCCGGGAGTCGGCGTCGTACTGTTCGTTGATTCGCCGACGGGTGAACTCGCTGACGGCGACGAGGTGGTCCGACCGGTTCGCGACGCGCTGTTCGGTCTGGACCTCCCGTTCGGGCGGGTTGACGTTCCGGTCGACAGACAGCGAGTGAAACGAGGTGACCCACTCGACGTCGGTCGTCGAGGCGGCGCGTGTCCCGGGGTTGTAGCCGAACCAGTCGTTCGTGTGGATGATATCGAAGTCGGCGGCGATATCGGCGAAATCCCCCGCGAGCCGGCCGATACGCGTGATGATGTCCCCCTGGCCGGTCGGGACGCCGTGGATTCCCGGCCTGTCCTCGGGGGCGTACTCGTCCGGCAACACCAGCTCGAACTGTATGTCGTCGCGCGGTTCGAGTTGCTCGTACAGTTCCCCGACGACCGTGTCGAGTCCGCCTGTGATATTCGGTGGGAACCCCCAGCCGAGCATCAAAACTTTCGGTGGCATGTCAGTAACCTGTATTCGTAAATCACGGCAATGCGGTAAATACGTTTGTGGTGACCGGGGGGCAGTGAGCAGGCTGTCGCCGTCGTCTCGCGCCGACGACAGTTATCTTGCGCAAGGAGCCGGGGGACTCGCTCGATACAGAAGCTACCCAGCAAACCGATTTCGTGTGTAGTCGCTCGCGTGTCAACCAACGAATAGCTCTTTCCCGTCCGAGCGCCTACAGTGTGCATGGAGCGGAACCTATCAGCCATGGACAGTCCTCCGGGCCCCGACTCGCAGTTGACAGCGGCCGAAGCGGCCACGCTGGACCGGGTCCACACAGTCACCCGGTTGCTCGACGACGCGATACGGGTCCCGGGGACCGACTTCCGTATCGGTATCGACCCGATTCTGAGCGTCCTGCCGGTCGCGGGTGACGCGGCCGGCGCGGTCCTCTCGCTGTATCCGATAGCGGAGGCCTATCGCCTCGGGATGTCAAAGCGAACCCTCGCTGCCATGCTGGGATTGGTGGCTATCGACGCCGTCATCGGCTCCGTTCCGGTCCTCGGGACGGTGTTCGACGCCCTCTGGAAGGCCAACCAGTGGAACTACCGGCTCCTCGAACGCCACCTCGAGGGGTAGTGCCGGACCGCGGGCCGCTTGGCGCCGACTCGGCCCCTGGCCAGACAAAGCTTGAAATAGCTGTGCTCGGAAGCCGACTGTATGCGTTTCGAACGACAAAGCGGCGTATTTCTCCATCTCACATCGCTCCCCGGCCCCCACGGCGTCGGCGACCTCGGCGCCGGAGCCCGGGAGTTCATCGACTTCCTCGCGGCGGCCGACCAGTCGCTGTGGCAGTTCTGTCCGCTGGGGCCGACCTCGGGCGCCCACGGCAACTCCCCGTATCAGGCGTACTCGGCCTTCGCCGGGAACCCGATACTGGTCGACCTCCGGGACCTCGCCGACCGGGGCTATCTCGACGACGCCGACCTCGACCCGCCGGCGGAGTCTTCCCCCCACGAGGTCCGCTATGACCCCGTTATCGAGTTCAAAGAGTCGAAACTCCGGTCGGCCTACGAGCGCTTCGACGCCGACCCGAACCCCGACGACAGGGACGCGTTCGAGGCGTTCTGTGAGGCCCAGGCGGACTGGCTCGACGACTACGCGCTGTTTATCTCGCTGAAAGCCGAGTTCGACGGCCGCCTCTGGACCGAGTGGCCCCAGGAGATCGTCACCCGCGACCCCGACGCCCTCGACGACCGCCGGGAGCAACTCGCCGACGAGATACGGTACCACAAGTTCGTCCAGTGGGTGTTCGACGAGCAGTGGCAGGACATGGCCGACTACGCCGCCGAAAAGGGTGTCAAGCTGGTCGGTGACCTCCCCATCTACGTCGCGCTCGACTCGGCGGACGTCTGGTCGGCCCCCGATGTCTTCCGGCTGGACGAGAACAACCAGCCCACCGAGGTGGCCGGCGTCCCGCCCAACCCCGGCGACGACGGCCAGCGCTGGGGGAACCCCGTCTACGACTGGGACACCTGCAGGGACAACGACTTCGCGTGGTGGCGCCGGCGGTTCGACCGCCTGTTCGACCAGGTCGACATCGCCCGCATCGACCACTTCAAGGGGTTCGACGAGTTCTGGGCTATCCCCGCCGAGGCCGACAGCCCCGCGGCCGGGCAGTGGCGCGAGGGGCCGGGCCGGGAGTTCTTCGACCGGATGCGAGACCACCTCGGGGAGCTGCCCTTCCTCGTCGAGGACCTGGGCTTTCTCGACGAGCGTATCGCGTCCCTGCGTGACCACTATGACTTCCCCGGGATGCGCGTCCCCCAGTACGCCGACTGGTGCGAGCAGGGCCACATGTACCAGCCGATGCACTACCCGGAGCAGTCGGTAGGCTACACGAGCACACACGACACTGACACCATCGTCGGCTACTGGCGCGAACTGGGCGACCGCCAGCGGGACTGTCTCAAACACAACCTCGGGACCGACGGCGAAGGCATCGAGTGGGACATGATAGAGGCCGTCTGGAACTCAAACGCCGTCATCGCGATGACGACGATGCAGGACCTCCTTGGCCTCGACAGCGACGCCCGCTTCAACACCCCGGGCACGGCCACCGGCAACTGGCGCTGGCGGGTCACCGCGGAGGGGTTCGACGACGACATCGCCACCGAGCTAATGCTGGTGACCGACCGCACGATACGCTGACTGCCCAGTTCTTGCGTTTTCGCGTCGGTTCGAAACCGCCGTAGCCGGCTGACCCTGAAGGGTTTAACCAACGATTCCCCCTCGACCCGGAAAATGTTGGTTAATCTCTCGTCGCTCTACTGTCGCTCTTCCCACTCTATGTCTGGCTCGTATACGCTGTTGTACTGCTAAAACGCGGCACCAACGTGTACGAGGACCGGACCGACGGCGCCCTCGTCGACTACAGGCTCATCCGCCAGACCGTCGTGCCGGCCGACTCCAGGTCGGCCTTGTCGGCGGCGGCGACGATGATCTGGTTCTCGCCGGGCTCGACGGCCAGCGCCTCCTCGAACTTGCCGTCGTCGACGTCGAGGATGACGCTCTCGACGGGCGTCTTGATGACGACTTTCACCCCCGTCGTCTCACCGGAGACGACGAGGTCGTTGCCGCGGAACTGCGTGTCCACGCGCAGGGCCGGGCTGCGGTCCGGTTCGTTGAGGGCCTGTTCCCGATACCGCTCGTGGACGAACTCGGGGGTCTCGACTGGCGTCCCCGCACTGACGCTGTGGGCCAGCCGGATGTACTGGGCCATCGCCCAGGCCAGCGGGGTCGCCCCGCCGGTGCCCTGGCCGAACTCCCAGTTGTAGTCGGTCTCGTGTTCGCGGTCCCACACCTGCTCGGGGAGCATCCGCCCGGAGTTGGCGAACTGCTCCATCGCCCGGAGCGCGGTCTCGGGCTCGATGGTCGGGTCGTCGAGTTGCAGCTCGTACTCGCCCCGTTCCCCGGTCAGCAGGGGCCACAGCCGACCCTTGCCCTTGTGCTCGACGGACCACGGCGCGCCGGGGTCGTCCCGGCCCCGCTCGCCGTAGCCGTCGCCGTTGTAGCGATAGAAGCCCGGGGCGTCCTCGACGTCGACTCGGATGGTGTCGTCGACCTCGTCGACGCTGTTTACCATCGTCTCGTCGTCGGCCGGCTTGATGCCCAGCCGGACGAGATCGAGGAAGCCGCCGTCGATGATGTTGCGCTCGTCCAGCGTCGGCCCGTCGTTTGCCAGCGTCCGGAGGTGGCCGGCCTCGGGGTTCCCGTCCCGGGTCACCCGCACGTAGTAGGGCGTGTGCTGGTGTTGCTCGGTCCCGGTCTCGGTGGCGGTCCAGTCCTCGACGTTGTTGGCCCAGTGGTCGGCCAGCGCGAGCCAGACGAGCGCGTCGGCCTCCTCGCCTTCGGCCAGCGCGAGCTTGGCCGCACAGGCCAGCCCGGATATCTCCGCGGCGATGGACGAGGGCGAGAAGCCGGCCTCCTCCTCCCAGCGCTCCTGGGACGACTCGGGCCCGTTGCGGGCGACGTAGTCGGCCGACCGCCGAAGGTTCTCGTAGCCGTAGCTCACGTCCTCGAAGTCGACGCCGGCCTCGGCGAGGTGGTAGGCCATCACCTGCGGGAACGAGATGTTGTCCATCTGCTCGCCGCCCCACCGGGTCGTCCCGTTGACGTAGGTGTTCTGCGGGATGAAGCCGGCCTCGTCCTGCTGGAACTCGTAGATGTACTCCAGTTGCTGGGCCGCGATGTCGAGGGCGCCGACGGTGTCGAAGGCGGTAAAGACCTGATAGAGGTCCCGCGACCAGACGAAGTTGTAGCCGTAGTTCTTGGGCTCGCCGGCATAGACCGCCTCGCCCCACGGCACCGACGGCGACGCGATGGAGGCGCCGTGGTAGGTCTTGTCTTCGACCGCCATCAGCGTCATGATGGCACTGCGGTACTGGTTGGCCAGGTCCGGGTCGTCCCGGACCGAGTCGGGCAGTTCCTTGTCGGCGAGGTAGTCCGCCCAGCTCTGTGCGTAGGCCTCCGTGACGGTCTGGTGGCCGCGGTCTAGGGCCCCGTCGGCCTCACCGAGCGCGGCAGCGGTGTCGGCCCGGCGGGCGAAGCCAAGCGCGACGGTCTCTTCGGCCGTCGCGCCGGTGCCAAGCCGGCCTATGAGGACGACGTTCTCGCCGTCGACGGACTCGACCGGCTCGGGCAGCTCCCCTTTCGTGTAGAGGGCGTTCAGCCGCTCGCTGCCGGCGGCGCCGACCGTCGCCCAGTCGAACCGGCTCTGGGCCGCCATCGCCAGCGCGACCGAGAGGGCGTCGCCCTCCTCGTCGACCAGCAACTCGTTGTCCGTCTCGGCCGTGTAGGCCTCGGGGTTCCGGGCGACGAGGTGGAAGTTCTCCGCCTCGCCGTACCGGAGCCCGCGGTCGACGCTGTTCGTGCTCGTCAGCGAGACGTTCGCGGCCGAGAAGACGTCGTAGCTGTGGCCGTCGTCGGCGGTGAACGCCACGTTCGCGAGGATGGCGTCGTGTTCGGGGTCGGCCGCGTAGTCGACGGTCAGCTCCCAGGCGTGGCCCTGTCCGTCGCCGGTCTCCGTGAAAGTGTGCCGAAAGAGCAGGGCCTCGTCATCGACGGGTTCGACGCGGCGCTCGATGGTGTCGGTGTTGCGCCGGTCTTCCTTGTGGGTCCGGACCGCGTAGTCCGACTCGTCGTTACACCGGATGATGAAATCCAGCGTGCGGAGGTTCAGGAGGTCGACCTGCGGGAACCGCGCCTCGGTCAGTGCGCCCTCCGTGAGGGTGAACCAGACCCGCGAGGAGTCCGGCTCGTCGTGGTCGGCGACGGTCCCGACACCGAACTTCTCGCCGGTGGTCCAGGTCGGCATCTCGTCGGGCGCCTCGGTCGTTGAGGCGGTCGTCGGCAGGGCGTTGAGGTCATCGAGCAGCGCCGTGGCGTGGAGCCGGATGGCGTGGGACCACCCAAGCGGCGTCGCGCTGTCGAGCTCGCCCGAGTCGAAGGCCTGCTCGGCCAGATAGCCAGCGTCGGAGGCCAGCGGGCCGTCGTCGGCGATGAGCTCGTAGAGGTCGCTGCTGCGGTTGAGGTAGGCGTCGCCGTTCTCGCCGCGCTCGTTGAGCATGACGCCGACCTGGGCGGCCGAGACCGCCCCGATGCCGGTCGTGACGGACCATATCTTCTCGCCGTCCTGTTCCTGCATCCGCCAGCGGTCCCCCTCGTAGCGGACCAGCCCAGCGACCTGGCTGTGGGGCGGATTCCGGAACAGGGTATCCAGCGTCGTGCTGACGTGGTCGGCCAGTCGCGCTACCTGCTCGTCGGTCAGCTCGACGCCCTCGACGGCGTCGTACTCCCGGAAGGCGTCCGTGAGCTTCAGCGCCGCGGCGTCGATGCGGTGGTCGACCTCGTCGCCGGTCAGGCGCATCACGTACACCCCCATCTCCTCGTCCCAGAGCGCTTCGAGCCCGTCCATGACGCGCTCGGCGCCGTGGATACTCCGCTCGGTTATCTGGTTGGTCATGGGCGCCCGCGCGACCGCCGCGAAGGCCTCGATGTAGGCCGCGGCGGTGTGGGCGAACTGTCCGACCGAGTCCTCCCAGACGTTCTGACACTCCGAGGGGAGCCCGTTGTCGGCCACGTCGCGGGAGAGCGCGTCGACCGCCTCGACGATGGTGTCTCTGATCTGGACGGTCAGGGAGTCGTCGAGCCGACCGTGTCGGGTGCGAAGCAGCGTCGCCAGGAAGGCGGTGACGGTGGCGGTCTGGTCGCCCTGATACTCGGGGGACTCGTCGTTGTGTTCGACGTTCGCGTTCGCCCACCCCGGTGCGAGCGAGCCGTCGGTCGCCCACACGCGGTGGGGCCAGGTGCCGTCCGCGAGCTGGCGCTCACAGAGGAACTCCGCGCTCTCGGCGAGGAGGTCGTCGGTCTCGATGTCGAACCGGTCGCCGGCTTCCAGCAGGTGCCGCGAGACGGAGGCGTCGTCGCGGAACCAGACGTAGCCGTATCCCCCGGAGTTCTCGTAGAACGGGTCGAACTCGGGGGCGGCGATGCGCCCGCCAGACGGCGAGGAAAGCAGGTCCATCACCCGCAGGTCCGTCCGGACGCTCTCGGTCCGGGGCAGCGACTCCGGTACCTCGATCCGGGTCCGGTCGCGCGCGGACTCCCGGAGGTCCGAGGCCGTCGTGTGGGTCTCGGCACAGACGCTGACGTCGGCCATGGCCTGCTCGCGGTCAACCTCCGAGTGGTCGGAAAGCTGTGTGATGAGCGTCGTGCTGTTGGAGCGGCCGGTCCGTTCGAGGGGGGCCGTCACGAGGAAGTCGCCGGTCAGGCGGGTCTGGTCGCGCCGTTCCGTGCCGCGCCGGCGCGGGAAGTAGATGGCGTCGTCTTCGAGTATCTCGCCCAGGCGCTCGGGGCGCTGGCCGAGGACCTCGTCGAGCCCCGTCGAGGCGGTGACGTAGTCGTGTTCCTGGCGGTGGTACACTTCGAGCACGCGGGAGCCGTCCGGGCCGCCGTCCTCGTGGATGAGCGAGCCGACGCCGGTGTCTTTCCCCTCCGGCGCCATCGTCACGAACGCGACGAGTTTCGCGCCCTGCGGGACGGTCCCGCGGACCTCGACGTGGGTCGCGTGTGCGCGCCCGAGCGTCAGGTCGTACTGGTGGACCGTGAAGCTCCCCGCGTCGTACTCGGTCTCCACCAGACGGGTGTCGCGGTAGTAGTGTTGCCTGATGGTCTCTAGGTCGCTGAACCACCGTGTCTCGTCCCCGACCTGAATGCCGAGCTGAGAGCGGTCGATACCGTACAGACCGGACAGTGAATCGGAGTAGTCCCGCAACGCACCGTGTGTCCCGATATGCACCAGGCGATCCCCATGTCCCGAGAACGAGCCAGAGACGGTCTTGCTCTCCTCGGGGAAGCGCTCGCCACGAGCTTTCTTGTACTCGTTGAGCGCTGTCGTAAGTCGCATGGCTACCACAAGACAACGCTCTCAATAAATCCCTGTGGTTTCACGTAATGTTACAGACCGGGTGTATACCGCGGTGCAGCCCCAATTCCGATACCGACCACGCAGTGTCGCTACCGGACGAGGCTATCGGCGGGCAACACGACGGCGCTGTCGACCGTGACCGCGCCGCCGTCGGCGCCGACGTTCTCGTCGGCGATGATGTCGCGGTCGGCGGCTTCCTCGGGCACCGACACCGTCGCCGGCTCCTCGCCGAAGTTCAGGACGACGACCACCGCCTCGTCCGCCGTCGCTCGCGCGTAGGCAACCACGCGGTCGTCCCAGCCGTCTTCGACGGTGTAGTCGACTCGCCGTACCTCGCCGTCAGTCGACAGCGCGGCTGTCCCCTTTCGCACGTCCGCGAGCGAGCCGAAGTACTCGCGCAGCTCGTCGTCGGCGTGGTCCCACGCCAGCTCGTCGCGACGGCCCCGCTGGCCGAACTCCTGGCCGGCATAGATCATCGGCGCGCCCGGCAGGGTGAAGGTCGCGGCCGCGGCGGCCTCGGCGGCCTCCCTGCCGTAGTCGACGATGTAGCGGGTCTCGTCGTGGTTCTCGGCGTACACCATGAAGGAGGCGTGGTCGGGGAAGCCGGCCTCTTCGCGCTCGTCGATGGCGTCGAGCACCGTCTCGGCGTCCTCGCCGTTGCCGACCTGCCGCAGCGAGAAGTAAAGCGTCGAGTCGAAGTGCATGTCGAACAGGCCCGCCTGGAAGTCCGCGATGTAGGGGATGGTCTCATCGAGCAGGAGGAAGTCGTCGTCGGCCTCGTTGCAGTAGTCGTGTATCTCCCGCCAGAAGTTGTTCGGGACCGCCCACGCCATGTCACAGCGGAAGCCGTCGACCAGGGGCTGCCACTTCTCGACGGCGTCAAGCAGGTACCGGCGCACCGGCAGGTGATCGAAGTTGAAGTTCGCGATGTGCTCCCACTCGAAGTACGTCTCGGGCTCGGTGTCGCCGCGCCACTCGTACCAGTCGCGGTACTCGCTCGATTTGTCGTTGACCGCGGCCTGGAAGTGCGGGTGGGTCCGGGCGGAGTGGTTACAGACGAGGTCAAAGAGGACCTTGATGCCGCGGTCGTGGGCGGCGTCGATGAACCGCTCGTAGTCCTCGCGGGTCCCGAGGTCGTCGGCGATAGAGAGGAAGTCGACGATGTTGTAGCCGTGGGGGGCGTGGTCGTTTTGCAACACCGGCGTGAGCCAGATGGTGTCGACGCCCAGCGACTCGATGTAGTCCAGCCGGTCGACGATGGCGTCGAAGGCCTCGCCCTCGTCGCCGCCGAAGGTGCGGATGTATATCTCGTAGATGACCGACTCCTCGGCCCACTCCGGTGGGTGGTAGGGCTGGCTCGCCGTGACGGTCCCGCCGGTCTGGACGGCGGTGCCGCCGTCGGTCGCGAGTGGCTCCTCGTCGCGCTCGAACTCGGCGGCGTCGGCGACGCTGTAGCCGTCCTCGCCGACCGCGACCGCGTGGACGCGCAGCCGGTCGCCGACGGCCTCTATGGGCACCCGCAGTTCGCGCTCGCCAACGGTGACGGCGCCGGGGTCGACGTCGTCGCGGTCGTCCAGCAGGAACTCGACCGCCAGGTCGTCGGCCGTCTCCGTCGCGTTCGGGTGGGGCTGTGGGTCGGCCCTGACGACCGCGTCGTCGCCCTCGACCACCGGCGTGAGCGTCAGGCGGGGCCGGCCGCCCTCGCCCTTCTCGCGCGTGCCGAGTTCGCCGTAACTGCCCGAGCCGCTGACGCCGCCGCTTCGCCCGCCGCTGATGCCGCCGCTGACCTGCCCGCTCCGGCGGCCCGAGACGCCGGAGGACCCTGCGACCCCGGCCGGGGAGAGCTCGCTGGGGAACGCCCGGACGGTGAGCCGGTGGGGCCCATCCGGCGCGGTGAGCTCCGCGACGTAGGTGCCGGGGACGTCCGGCACCAGCTGCTCGACCGGGTCGTCGCCCACTGCTGTGTTTGAGTCCTCGGGGAGCTGTACGAGCTGCCACCTGTAGGATGCCGTCGGGTCGGGGTCCCGCGGTGCGAGCTCTATCTCGTCACCGGCGGCCACGAACCGTGGCGGCCCAGGATGATGCATATATGTGTCTCTGCGATTAGGAGTGTCTTGGTCCTTGCGGTGATTGCTCGGTGACGAGATGACTGGTTCCGGGTAGCAACACGCCACTGGCCCGTGGCACCTGGTTCCGAACCCGTCGCAGCCGGGCACCGGAACCGCAACCGACACCACCGGTCGGGCCGTCACTCCGGCCATGTCACCGACCGTCGACGACCTGCGAAACGACATCAGAACGGCCGTCGGCCGATACGAACGCGTCGAGTCGACGGCCTTTACGAAGGAGGCCCTGGCCGCGATCTGTGACGCCGTCGGCTACGATATCGACACGGACGGGCTCCCGCCGAAACCGCAGATGCGCGGGGGCATCCTTCATGCCATTGGCGAGCTGGAGACCGACGACCCCGACGAGGCCGAGCGACCGTTCCGGAAGGCCCAGCTGGAGGCTATCGCGGCTGCCCTCGACGGGGTCGCGTGAGACGCTGGGATAGCGGGTGCCGGACGCGGCGACCAGACGACCGGCGATAGCCACGCCGGCTGAACCGCTTCTCCGCGGGCCACGCCCGCGTTCGCTCAGATGCCGCGCCGGCCCTCGCCGGCGGCCGACACCCCGGCCGGCTCGACGCTCGTGACCGCGCCGCTCACCACGAACCGGGCGCCGTCGTACTCGGGGTCGACTCGAATCGACCAGCCGTGGGACTCGGCCATGGTCTCGACGATGCGCAGGCCCAGCCCGGTCCCCTCGCTGCTGGTGGTGTAGCCGTAGTCGAACAGCTGTTCGTGGTCGGCGTCGATGCCCCGACCGTCGTCCTCGAAGACGAAACCGTCGTCGGTGAGACGGACCGTGACGGTGAGGCTCTCGCAGTCGCGCCCGTCCGCGGGTCCGGATTCCACGCCGTCCTGCCGAGCTTGCGAGCCGGGGCCCGTGGACCCGTGTTCGACTGCGTTCCTGCTGAGGTTCTCCAGGACGCTGAGCAGGCGGCTCCGGTCGGCGGCTATCGTCCCGTCGTTCTCGACGGACAGCGAGGCGGCCCCGGTGTCGACGTGGGACCAGGCGGTCCGAACCGCCGCCTCGAACGCGACGGGCTCGGTGGACTCGACTGACTTGCCCTGCTCGGCCAGCGTCCGCAGGTCCGAGATGATGGCGGTCATCCGCTCTAAGGCCCCGTCGAGGTCGTCGAGCCGGTCCATCTCCACGTCCGCCGGCGGCGAGGCACCGATGCGTTCCCGTGCGAGCTCGGTCTGGCCGGCGGCGACCTGCAGCGGGTTCCGGAGGTGATGGGAGACGCTGCTCGCGAACTCGTCGAGCTGTTCGTTCTGGCGGCGCAGCTCCCGGCGGTTCTCCGTCCGCTCGGTCACGTCCCGTATCAACAGCGCCGACCCCGCGACCGTCCCCCCGTCGGAGACGGGCGAGACGACCACCGAGTACCGCCGCCCGTCGTCAGTGAACTCGGCTGTCGAGCCCGAGGCGGTGCCGCCGTCGAGGACCGATGCCAGCGCGGGTGCCACCGTCGACAGCGGCGACCCGACGGCGCTCCCCTCGACGCTGAAAAACGCCCGGGCCTCCCCGTTGTGGTCGACGACTGTCCCGTCGTCGTCACAGATAACCAGCCCGTCGCCGGTGGTTTCGAGCAGCCTGTCACGGGAGATGGGCGCTATCTCCACCATCCCGAGCCACGCGCCCACGCAGGTGGTCACGCTGACGACGCTGAGCCCGAGGACGGTGTGGTCATAGCCCGGCAGCGTCGGCACCGCCCCGACGAACGTCACCGCGCCGGGGACGAGCCCGAGCACCATGCCGGCGACGTACACCACGAGCGGCCGCCCCGGCCGGTGCTTGGAGGTGGCGACCAGCTCCGCCAGGTAGTACAGCGACACCCCGATACCGAGATACGACCACAGGAAGCTCAGCTGCCACAGCGGTCCAAAGCCGGTCCGATAGTAGGGGAACGGGTCGGTCGAACGGACCAGCGGGTCGAAGTGGAGGCCGAGCCAGGGCTGTGTCACCAGCCCGAGAAAGCCGGCCGTCATCCCACAGAGGAAGACGGCGTTGAACGGTCGCCGGAGCGATGTCGAGCGGCCGCTGTACACCGTCCCGAAGTAGACAAACGCCACGACCGCGACGTACGACAGCGCGGTGCGGAGGTAGACGAGCCAGCGGCCAAGCGCTGGGTCGACGACGAGGAGTTCGACGGCGGCGACGCTGCCCCACGCCATCGCGGCGGTGTTGAGCGGTATCACCGCACGGATTCGGGCCGTCGACTGCCCCCGCTCGATCCAGGCGTTCATCAGCCCGATACCGACGACGCCGACCAGGAGGGCGGACAGGTACACCGCTCTGACGGGGTGTAGCCCCGGCCCCGGTCCCAGAGCCCAGCTCATCCCGTCACCCCGACCGTCGTCTCCGCGCCGGTGACCACGAAGGCGGTGCCGCTGTCAGTCCCCTCGATATCGACGGCCCACCCCTGGGACTCGACCTGCGTCCGCACGATTTCCAGCCCCAGTCCCGTCGGCGGGGCACTCGCCGTGTCGGAGTGGCGTGCCTCGTCGGGGTCCGCGCCGGGGACCCGACGGCCGTCGTCCCGGTAGGTGAACCCGGAGTCGGTGAGTGCGACCTCGACGCGGGCCGCGTCCCGGTCCCGGCTGTGGCGGACGAGCTGTTCGAAGACGCTGGCAAGCCGGCCCCGTCCCGCCTCGATAGTCCCGGCCTCCGCGACGTCGAGGGTCATCCCCGCGGTGTTGCCGTCGCGCCAGGCCGTCCGGACCACTCCCTCGAAGTCGACAGCCTCGGTCTCGGTCACGGACGTGGCGTGTGTCGCGAGGGTCTGTAGCTCGTCCAGCCGGTCGTCGATTCGGCCGAGCGCGTCGGTCACCCGGTCCATGTGGTCGGCCGCCGCGGCCGCGTTGGCCGTGTCGGCGGTCCGGAGCTGTCCGGACACAAGCGTCGCGGCGCCGTCGGCGACCTGCAGCGGGTTCCGGAGGTCGTGGGCGACCGTGCTGGCGAACCGCTCCAGCTGGTCGTTCTGGCGCGCCAGTTCCCGGCTGGACCGTTCGACCGCGGTCACGTCCCGTAGGACCACCGTGTAGCCGGCGACGGTGCCCCGCTCGACTATCGGCGAGACCGACACGGCGTAGTGGGTCCGTCGCCCGTCGACGACCGTCGAATAGGTGGCCGTGACGTCACTGCCCGCGTCCGGAAGGGACAGCTCCGCGTCCAGGCCGGGCAGCAGCGCCGACAGCGCCGTCCCGACGGGCGTGTCCACGTCCACGGGGAGCAGCGGCTCGGCGGCGGCGTTGTAATCGACGACCCGTCCCGCATCGTCCAGCCCGAACAGGACGTCGTCTATCTCGTCGACGATGTCGGCCCGTGCCATCGGTGCCAGGTCGAGTTCGCCCCTGAAGAAGACGGTGTACGCCAGGAGGACGGTCAGCGGGACGATACCGAAGACAGTCGAGTCGTAGCCGGGCAACAGCGGCACCGCGTTCAGCGTCGACACCGCGTGGGGGAGCAAGGAGGCGACCGCCGCGGCGACCAGCAACAGGACGGAGCTGGTCGGTCTGTGGGCCGAACTGACGAACAGCCGGGCCAGATAGACGAGACTGACCAGCACGACCACGGCTGCCACCGCCCCGTTCAGCAGGTACGCCGGCCCGGGCGTGACGGCCAGGTACGCGGTCGGTTCCTGCCGGTAGACGACCGACGCGTACTGCAGGCCAAACACCGGTTGTGTGAGTATCCCGCCGACGGCGACGACGAGCCAGCAAAGAAAGAGGGCGTTCCGGGGCCGTCGGGGCGACATCGAGCGGTTCGTGTAGGCCGTCGCGAAGTAACCCAGGGTCGCGATGGCCCCGACCGCAAGCAGGTCGGTAAGCAGGCTGAGGGCGTACTTGAGTTCGGGCGCTCCGCTGAGGAACTTCGCCGTGGCCACCAGTAGCCAGCCGGTCTGGACGACGGCGTAGGCGACGAACTCCCGCCTGTGGTGTGTGTCGGGTCGCGTGTAGACGAGATAGCCGGTGACGGCGAGGACGGCCGCAGAGACGACCTGTATGCCCACGTACCAGAGTCTGAGCGGTACGGAGCCGTCCATATCAGGCCATATCCGCCCTCCGGCAAAATCCCCCATGGTTACTGTCCGCTGTCTGACTCGTCATGGGGCCGAATTATCCAGTTCAATTCCGGTAGGATTTAGCCCTGGAACGCGTAGCGTGGACAATGACACAGATATCAGATTCGCTGCGGCTGTTGTTCGAGACCTCGGTCGAGGACGAGGGCGACCGGTACACCGTCGCTATCCCCCCGGAACTCGTCGAGAACGGTTCCATCGACACCGACGGGACCTACCGAATCGCCCTGCTCGCCGCCGACGAGGCCGAGGCGGCCGACTCGGAGCCGTCACCGGCGGAGCCGTCGTCGGTATCCCGTCCCGAACCCGCGCCCTCGCACTCCCAGGGTCCGCCCGTCGAGGAGGGCGAGGTGCGAACCGTCTCTATCGATACCCTCGGCGACCAGGGCGACGGCATCGCCAAGGTCGAGCGGGGCTTCATCGTCATCGTCCCGGGCACCAAACCGGGCGACCGCGTCGAGGTGGAGATAACCGACGTGAAAGAGACTGTCGCCTTCGCCGAGACCGTCGGCGAGGCCACCGTCCGGTAGCCGTCCGACCGTTACACGGCACTTACTCTTGGGGCATGGTTCCGGGCGTCTCTGTATGGGCCCGGGACCCGAAACGCCGGGGGCGGCGACACTCCGGCGCTGTGTCACCGGCGTACTCACCTACACCAGCTACGTGGCCGAGATGCTCCGCGCCATGGCGTTCTGGGGAACGATTTTTCTGCCGTTTGCCATCGTCGGCGGCCTGGCAACGGACCTCGCGGCGTCGGCGCCGACCCGTTTTCTGGCCCTCGTCGGGCTGAACGTCCTCTGTGTCCTGTTGGGGCGGGGCTACCGGCCGTCCGACTGAACACTGCGTGTCTTCGGGACGGATCTCGGAAAAGAACGCCGCCTCCGCCGTCCGTGACGACGGGTAGATCGGTCGTTAGTTGCGGACGAGGTTCGTCGCGCGGGGTCCCTTCGGGGATGATTCGATGTCGAACTCGACGTCCTGCCCCTCTTCGAGGTCCGGACCGCCGACGTCCTCCATGTGGAAGAAAACGTCCTCGTCGTCGTCTACATCGTCGTCGTCAGTCGAAATGAAACCGTAGCCGCCAGTGTCGTTGAAGAAGTCAACCTTACCGTTTGCCATTACGAACAAATGTACACCCGGGCCGCGGATAACCCTTCCGAGGGTCACGGTACCAGGACCCCGGCGGGTCGGCGCGCTCGTCCGGCGCTACAGTATCAGTCGTCGGCCGCGGCCGACTCGGCTCGGGGGACGGTAATCTCTGTCAGTTGCGCCTCGATCTCCTCGCGGCGGGCCTCGAACTCGCCGGGGAGGACGAGCCGCTCGCCCAGCTCGTCCAGCGGTTCGTCGCTGGTGTAGCCCGGGCCGCTCGTGGCGAGTTCGAAGAGAACCCCGCCGTGTTCCCGGACGTACACAGAGCGGAACCAGTGGCGGTCTATCTGCTGGGTCGGGCGCAGTCCGTCCGACTGGATGACCTCCCGCATCGCCTGCTGGTCCTCGTCGGTCGGCGTCTGGAAGGCGACGTGGTGGACGACGCCGTGGCCCTGTCGGCCGCCCTGGATGGTCGGCAGGACGTCGACGTACTTCCCGACGGGCCCGCCCGCGGCAAAGCGGGTCCGCTCGTCACCGGGTGTGTCGCCTTCGGCTTCCTCGGTGCCGACTTCCTCTAGGCCCATCTCCAGCAGTAACTCCTCGGTGCGCTGGGGGTCGGCCAGCCACAGCGTCACCGAGTGAAAGCCCCGGATGGCGTACTCCTCGGGAACGAACTCCGTCCACGGCACCGTCGGTTCGTCCTCGGGGAGCTCGACCGCGACCAGTTCGACCGGCAGCCCGTCCGGGTCCGAGAAGGGGAGGACGGTCTCGCCGAACCGCTCGACGCGGTCCTCGTAGTCGACGCCGTACTCGTCGAAGCGCTCCTCCCAGTAGTCGAGGCTGCCCTCTGGCACCCGGAACGCGGTGCGTGCGACCTGGCCCGAGCCGACCTTCCCCTGTTGCATCCCCTCCCACGGGAAGAAGGTCATGCTCGTCCCCGGCGTCCCCTCCGCGTCGGCGAAGAAGAAGTGGTAGGTGCCGGGGTCGTCCTGGTTGACCGACCGCTTGACGAGTCTGAGGCCGAGCGTCTCGACCCAGAAGTCGATGTTTTGCTGTGGGTCGCCCGCGATACAGGTCACGTGGTGGATACCTGGTGTGGATACTGTCATACCCTTTGCTACGCACTGCTGGCACTTGAATACGCGCTGACACCGGTGTTACCGGGCCCGAATCTCCGACCTGCGCTGACACGCGCCCGTCCGTGTGTCCCGCTCGGACACCCCCCGTCTCAGTCGGCTCCCTCCTGTAGTTCCTCGTACTTCTCGCTGAAGCGGGCCTCACAGGAGGGACAGCAAAACTGGTAGAGCGAGCCGTCGATACGCGCGGCGGTGCCCTCGCTGTCGACGGTGTTGCCACACTGGGCACAGGAGAGGGCGAACTCGGTGCCGCCGAGGTCGGGCGACCACGCGGCGCCGGCCAGCAGCTCCACGTCGAACTCGGCGACGGCGTCGATATCGACCGTGTCAGCGAGCCAGTCGGCCACGTCGTTGTCGGGCACGCGGGCGAACACCACGAGGTCGGCCTCCGCGGTCGTAAAGAGGTGTTCGACGGCGTCGGCTTCCAGCAGCGCGCTCCCCAACCCGCTCGGGTCGCTCGCGGCCGGTTCGAGGGTGAGCAACACCGGAATCCCCGTCCGGAGCTGGGACCGGTCGATATCGACGGTAAAGCGGTTGATGACGCCGGCCTCTTTCAGGCGTGTCACCCGGTCGGAGACGGCCGGCGCCGACAGCCCGACCGTCTCCGCTATCTCGCTGTAGGGCCGCCGGGCGTCGGCAAGCAGCAGCCGAAGAATCTCCATGTCGGTGTCGTCGAGGTCGCGCATACCGTCCCCACTCATCCCAGCGATAAAAGTATCCGGGCAGTCTGACTCCACAATCGAAAGCGAGCGCAGGCCGAGACGCCGGTAGTCAAAGGGACAATCGGCTTAAATCCCTCTCCCCTAGGGATGGGTGTATGACGACGACACTCACCGTCGAAGGGATGAGCTGTGAGCACTGCGAACAGAGCGTCGCGGACGCCCTCGCCGAGGTCGAGGGCGTCACCGACGTCGCTGTCGACCACGAGGGTGCATCCGCGACGGTCGAGGGCGACGCCGACGAGGACGCGCTCGTGGCCGCCGTCGACGAGGCCGGCTACACTGCACAGGCCTGACACCTCCGGCAGCGACGCCGCCGGCCGTATAAACACCCCGCAGTTACAGGGGGTGGGCTCTCGCCCGCAGCTTTCGTATCTCGGCCCGCAATGAAAACACAGACAGGCGGCTCACCGCTTGATAACCTCGCTATCGTCTCTACGCTCGTCGACGCCGCCGTCGCGGTTCGCCGCGGTGACCGCTGGGCGGGCGCTCTCCTGCTGGGGGCGGCGGCGCTCTCGACGCGGGTACGCGGCGCGGGCGTCGTCGCGAGTGTCCTAGTGCGGCTGCTCAAGCGGTTCCGCTAGCGCTCCGAGGGCGTCCCGACCAACAGCGTGTCCTCCACGAGCGACTCGGTCCCCCGCCGGAGCCGCTCGGAGAGCGCCTGGTGTGATATCTCGAACTCCTCGGCCAGCTCCTCGAGGGTGTGTTCCTGTGGCACGTCGTAGTACCCCGCCTCGACGGCCGTGATGAGCGCACGGTACTGGCTCTCGGTGAGGCCAAAGCGCCCCGAGGGCTGGCCGTCCATCTCCCGGATGGACTCGATGGTGAACTCCATCCCGTGGTCCGAGCAGAACTCGTGAGTCTCCGAGAGATGGGACCGGTCCGGGAACATCACCCGGAGGCGCCACCCGTCGGGCCGGCCGTGGGCGTCCAGTATCGTCGCCTCGGAGTTTGTCAGCATGTGCAACAGCAACTGTACCTGGTCGACCCAGTCCATCCGGTACAGCAACTCGTCGCCGAAATCGGCCAGCAAGGTGACGCTGTTTACCGTCGGGTCGCCGTCGATGGCGTCTTCCAGGGGCTCGCGGTCCGCGTCGCGGGCCCACAACAGCGGCATGACGGCGTCGTCGCCGCTCTCGATGATTCGCTCACTCTCGAAGGTGACCTCGGGCAGTGCTTCGAACGTGTGAGCCAGGGCGAACTCCGTTGTCGGGACGGACCCGATGACGATTGTGGCCATTTCGACCGACACTTCTCAAACGAACAACAAGAAGCTTCTCTCGAAGCGGGGGCTCTGGGAACCAACTCGACCCTTTTCGGACCCAACTCAGTGCTAACCGGTATCCGGACGGCCAGCAATCCCTCGCCTGAGGCCCCTGAAAGCAGTAGTTTTGATACGATGGGCCACTAACTCAGGCTGGCCCGCTCGCCCGCGGCCCGCGCTACCGACGACCCGACAGGCCGTTGCATCTCCTTCTAGTACTCAGACACATGTGGGCTCTGTCCCAGTCGCCCGCCCCGACCGTCGGCGCTTGCGGTTCGCTCACCGGGCCTTGCCGGCCGGCTGTTCGGTGAACTCGAACCTCGCGCCGCCGTCCTGGCTGTCAGTCACCGTCACCTCCCAGCCGTGGGCCTCGGCGATCTGTGTGACGATAGACAGGCCAAAGCCGGTGCTCTCCGAGGCCGTGGTCATCCCCGACCCGAACACTTTCTCGCGGATCTCGTCGGGGATGCCGACCCCGTCGTCTTCGACGTAGAACCCGTTCGAGGTGTCTCCGCTGGCTCGCGTCGCGGTAACGAGTGGCTGTATCTCCCCGATTTCGACTGTTTCGGCGCCCTCGCTCCGTTCGACGGCGTCATCGGGACGGGACGCGTTTCGATTGCTCGCTGCGCCATCCTCGACGGTGTCCGGACGGCCCGCGGAACCGTGTTCGACTGTGTTCCGAAAGAGGTTCTCCAGGAGCTGTCGCAGCCGCTTGGGGTCGGCCGCCAGCTCGACCGGCGTTTCGACCGACAGCGTGAGCCCCCCGGTCTCGACGGTCTCCCAGGCCTCCTGTGCGATTTCACGCAACTGGACGGGCTCCGTTTCGTGGACGGTCTGGCCGTGGCGCGCGAGCGTGAGGAGGTTCTCGACGATTGTCTCGATCCGGGCCAACGCCTCCTGGGCCCCCGTGAACGCCTCGGGGTCGCCGCTCCGTCTGGCCAGTTCGAGCTGGCCACTCGCCACCTGCAAGGGATTGCGGATGTCGTGAGAGACGACGTGGGCGAACTCCTCCAGCCGGGCGTTCTGGCGTTCGAGCCTCTTCTCGCGGCGCTTTGGCTCGGTGATGTCCTGGAGGATGCCCCGGACCCGGACGATGTCGCCGTCTTCGGACTGGGGCTCCCCGCGTGTCCGAACCCACCGCTGTGTCCCGGTGGCGTCCCGCATCTGGAGCTCCAGGTCGTAGGGCTCTCCCTCCTCGATAGCGCCCCGGAAGGCCTGTCGGAGCTCGTCCCGGTCGTCGGGGTGGTAGTACTCGAAGGACTCCTCGGGGGGCAGCTCCTCGTCGGTATCGAGCCCGTGGATGCGCAGGACCTCGTCGGAGACGTAGGTCGTGTCCGAGACGATGTCGTACTCCCAGGCGCCGACGTTGCCGATGATCTCGGCCTTCTCGAAGAGGTCGTTCTGGCGTTCCAGCTCGCGGGCGGTGCGGTACTGTTCGACCGCCGTAGCGATGCGGTTTGCCAGCAGCTCGTACTGCTCGGAGCCGATGGCCTTCTGGAGGTAGTCCGTGACTCCCGCCGATATCGCGTCGCTTGCGACCTCCTCGCTCCCCTTCCCGGTAAACAGGATAAAAGGGAGGTCGGGGTAGTCGGCCCGGACGGTCTCCAGGAAGGCGATGCCCGACTCGCCGGGCATGTCGAAGTCGGAGACGACACAGTCGAACTCCCCCGACTGCAGGTGCTCCCGGCCCTCCGCCGGGCTCGCCGCCGTCGTCACGGTGACCCGGTCGTCCTCCCGTTCGAGGAGCCGCGCCGTCAGCTCCCTGAAATCCGGGTCGTCGTCCACGTGGAGCACCCGGACCGAGCTATCCATGCACCACGGTACACGTCCACGTGTTGATGAATATTAGGGTGATTACACTGTGTATGCACCACCGTCGGCACCGGTCAGCGGTGACGCCGTTCCGGTCGATACCGCACCGCTGGCCGCCAGAGCGAGCGACTCGTTTGCTGATAGTATGCAAAACTTAACAGCCTGAGGTGTACAACGGCCAATAATGGCTAGTCCCTCAGATAATGCCGTGCAAAACCGGCTCGTGAACGTATGCGAGAAGCTGCAAATCCCAAACAACACGATGCAGATCACGCTGGTCCGACTGGACCAGCTCCGCAACGAGCCGGACGTCAACGAGGAGCGGATCGATAACACGGCTGCCGCCGCGCTGGCCCTCTCCGCGCGGGAGGACGGGCTGCCGGTCCGTGACGAGGATATCGCGGGCGCCTGGGCGGGGGCGATGGACGCGCCCGACCCGGACATCGCCATCACCAGCCAGCAGCTCGAGGCCGTCGCCGACTACTTCGACATCGAGGAGGTACCTCCCCACCCGAACTCGCTGGTCCAGCGCTTTGGCGAGGCCGTCGATATGCCGGACGAACTCATCACCGTCGCCCACCGGCTCCTCCAGGACGCGTTCGCGCTGGACCCGACGGTCGTCTCGGGCGGGCCCGCGCCCGCCGGGACGGTCGGTGGCGTCCTCTCGCTGGCCGCGCTCGTCAACGGGCTGGACGACACCTACGAGCAGAGCACGCTCGGGAGCGTGACGGGCACTAGCGAGGTGACCGTCCAGAACCGCTGTCGCGACCTGCGGGACCTGCTCGACGACCGGCTCGAAAACGACCGCTACCGGGTGGTACCGGCCGCCCAGGCGCCCGACCAGCCCGGCGACGAGAGCCAGTCCGACGCGGACGACGGGGCGGACAGCGAGACCGAGCGCAGCGGTCGTTCGGCGTCGGGGGCCGCCGACACCACACCGAGCGACGGGGCGACCGCCGCGGATGGTGCCGGGGACGCGGCGTCCGCATCGGCCGATGCCGTCCTCGAGACCGTCCGGTCGGTCTACCCCGACGAGCTCCCGACGACGGCCAACGTGGCCAAGACACAGGACACGAGCGAGTCGGCCGCCGAGGACGCGCTGGAGGGGCTGGCCGACGACGGGCGGCTCGAACGCAAGCGGGCCGGCTCGGTCGACGTCTGGATTCCCGCCGGCGGGGACGAGGCCGGGACCGCGCTCACCGCCGACGCCGTCGAGACCGAGATCGACGCTCTGGTCGAGGAACTGTCGATAGACTCCTCGACCCGGCTGCTCGCCCGCGGGATGGTCAGCGACGCCGTCGCGGACGCCGACGTGGCGGACGCCGCGGAACTCGCCGCGGCGACGGTGGTCGCCGCCGCCCGGATGAGTGACGGCGACATAGACATCGGCGAGGTGAGCGACAGCCGGGGGTTCGAACCGCGCGCCGTCGCACAGTGGCTGGACAGGCTCGACGAGGTGGTCGACGCGGACATCCCGCGGCGGGACGCCGGGGACATCGTCGAAAACGTCGTGTCGGAACTGGAGCTCTCCGAGGCCGTGCTCGCGGAGAGCCGCCGCTCGCTTGAGCGTTTCGACGGGGACAGCGAGGAGTTCACCGCCGCCGAGCTGGGCGCGGGGGCCGTCCTCTTCGCCGCGACGACCAACCAGACCCAGGTGGATATCGACCGGCTGGCGGCCGCCGCCGGCGCCGAGACGAGCTACGTCACCTCGGCGATGCACGCCATCGTCGTCTCGCTCTGTCTGGCGCTCGTCCGGGGCGACATCGACTACGAGGACTGTGACTGGACCACGCAACTCCTAGAATCGGAACTCTCCCCGACGCTCGGGGACTCCGAAACCGGCCGCGCCATCGCCATCGCCAAGGCCTACACAGCCGGCCGAGAGGGCCAGTCCGTCGACGAGCAGACCCTCGACGTCCTCCAGGGGAACTAAAACAGGCTGTCGGTCGTCACCGCGCCGACGACCGAAAACACCGCGGCGACGCTGAGTGCCCGGAACGTGACCAGCATTCTGGGCCACTCGTCGAGTTCGCTCAGAAACAGGTCCGGGGCGGTGATGGCAAAGGCCAGCGTTCCAACGGACCCGAAGGCGACCAGCATCACCGAGATGAACCGGACCGGTATCCCGACGACAGCGGCCTCGGTCCGGGGGTCGCGGTCGTTGTCGGCGCCGTAGAGCCCGCCGTAGCCGATGGCCATGACGGAGCCGACCAGAAAGAGACTGTGAAACATCGTCATGTTCTGTGCGAGCAGCCACACCTCCTGGGTGACGACGAACGGGCCGGCGAGCAGAAACCCGCCGACGATCTGCTGGGCGGTGTCCGCGAGCTTGTGTTTCTGGCGTTGCTTCATACGTCCGTACTGACCGCTCTGATGCATACCAGTTGGGGCGCTCTCCTTGCCTCACGGGCGTTCCACCCCGACCGCCGTGTTCGGATGGGTTTTTACGTCTCAGTGTTCAACTGCTCACCACATGAAACACGTCGGCCTGAAGCTACGCATGGCGGTCGTCGGTGCTATCCTTGCCGGGTTCTACCTGGTCGTCGTCGCGTTCGCGATGGTTGCCTTCGGGCCAAACATCTGGCCCATCGCCGTCGTCGGCAGCGTCCTGCTGATCGGGGTCCAGTACAAGATCGGCAAGTGGGCCGCGTTGCGAAGCGTCGGGGCTGAGGACCTCTCGGAAGAACAGTACCCCCACATCCACCAGCAGGTTCGCCAGCTCTCCCGCGATATGGGCATCGAGAAGCCGAAACTGAAAGTCGCCCGGATGGGCGTGCCAAACGCCTTCGCCGTCGGCCGCAAGGGCGCCGGCGTCGTCGTCGTCTCGACGGAGCTGATGCAGCTGCTCGACGACGACGAACTGGAAGGGGTGCTGGCTCACGAGCTGGCCCACATCGCCAACCGCGACGTGGTGACGATGGTCATCGGGCAGGGCATCGCCTCTATCGTCGGCATCGCCGCGCAGTTCATCGTCCTCGCGACGGGGGACAACGACATCGCCGACTTCTTCCTGGCCATCATCGTCGGGAACATCGTCCAGTTCTTCGTGATGCTGTTCGTGCTGGCCATCTCCCGGTACCGCGAGTACGTGGCCGACGCCGACGCGAAAGACGCTATCGGCGGCGGTGACCCGCTCGCCCGGGCCCTGGAGAAAATATCCGGCGGTCACGAGCGGGCCCGCGACTCCGCCATCGACGACCAGGTGAGTGCGCTGTGTATCTTCGGTGACTCCGACAGCCTCCTCACGAAGATCGTCTCGACGCACCCGCCGACCGAGGAGCGCATCCGCCGGCTCCGCTCGTAGATGGTCGATATCCGCCAGCTCCTCGCGGTCGGGTTGGGCGCCCTGTTCGGGCTTTTCCTGCTGGTCGCGCCGCGGGCTGCGCTCAAGCTATCGGTCGTCTCCGGGGGCCCGCGTCGCCGGCGCGGGGAGTACGGTAGCGACGACGCCATCCCGGACCGCTGGGTGTGGGCGACACGTGCCGTCGGCGTGGCCTGTCTCGCCGTCGCCGCGTACATCGCCCTCTGAGGGCGCCCGCCGTTATCCTACGAGTCCACGTTGCCGTAGAGCTGCTGGCGGGTCCGCTGGCCGGTCTGATACCGGCTGACGATGGTCGACTGGTGGTCCGGACAGCCCAGCACGACCGCGGCGCCCCCGTCGACCGGCAACAGCGCGTGGTTGGTGCCGTGTGAGGCGTGACGACAGCCGGGGCAGGTGATACCGCCGGCCGGTTGGTGGCCCAGAAGCTGTGCTCGACCCTCCGTCGTGAGGCCACAGACCGCGCGGAACTGTTCGAGGTGGTCCGAACAGCCGACGACCGGGACGGTAAATTGGTCCAGCAACAGAAACGAGATCGTCTCGCGGGACGGCGACGCGAGCGCGGCGCGACAGTCCGCACAGGGGACCGGCGGCTCGTCACCGAGTGGCTCTCCCGCGGGTGGCTCGTCTGGACCCATCAGCTGTTCTCAGTCACGGATACAGGTAAATGATTGGGCCTGGGGCCCAGTCGCCAGCGGGGGTATCACTATATGCGGGCCATCTGTATACCAGCACGTATGACAGAAGAGACCATCTACGAGGGAGAGGAGACACGAAGCCGCCGCGGGCTCGCGACGTACTTCCGCCGGCTGGCCCGGCGGCTCGGGCGCGGTGAGCCGGTGCCGGCCGACGAGGAACAGACCGTCACCGTCGAGATGCCGGCCGACCCAGAATTCGAGGTCGAACTCGAAGAGGATGGGGAGACGGTCAGCCTCGAAATCGAGATGGAGTGGCCCGCGGAGAAAGGCGTCATCGACACCGAGGCCCACGCGAGCAAGGCCACCTTCGACCTCTACGAGGACAACGCCGAGGAGTACCGCTGGCGGCTGGTCCACGACAACGGCAACATCATCGCCGACAGCAGCGAGGGGTACGCCTCAAAGCAGAAGGCAAAACAGGGCCTCGAGAGCGTCCGGAAGAACGCGCCGGGCGCGGACGTCGTCGACCTGTCGAAAGACGAAGAGCCCGTAGACGAGGGCGCCAGCAGCGCCACCTTCGAGCTGTTTGCCGACGCCGGCGCGAAGTGGCGCTGGCGGCTCCGCCACGACAACGGCGAGATACTCGCCGACGGCGGCCAGGGGTACTCGTCGAAACAGAAGGCAAAGCAGGGACTCCGGAGCGTGCAGACGAACGTCCGTGGCGCCGAAATCAGATAGGCCCGCAAACGGCCCGGAGCTGGACCGGTGGCCCGGACGGGACCACAAGCGATGAACAGAGCGAGCCTGGGCCCGCTGTTCAAGGCCCGAGAGACCGTCTCGGTGTTTGCCCGCTCCGCGAGTTGATGGTGAACCATCGAGGGACCCGACGCCGACTTGGACGCCTGCACTGTCGCCGACTTCTGGACCGACGACGAGCGAGGGACCGACGGAGACCCCTACGTCGTCCGCGTCCCTCAGGTCAGTTCCGTCCGCCATCCGGACATGGCGTGGGTCGGCCCCTCTGGGCCGAACCGCCGTGAGTGGTGGACGATCGATGACTGGGCGCTATATCGGAGAGTGGTCTGAGACTGCACCAGCAGCTGGCCCGCTCGTCATAACACTGAATACTGCCACCTGCTGCATCCTCCTGCTTTTTATTTCTTTCCCGGTGGAGTGACTGACAACAGCACCTGTATATGCCGATTTACCCGTGCCCCGCGACGAAACCGAGCCTCACTGCAGTAACCGATATACCTGTCGTGTTATCTCAGCTTCGATGAAGGCAGCTACGATGATTATACACAGTCCGAAGCAAGCTAATATGGTGTACTGTCGTAGCGCTTCTGGCTCGATCACGCTGTCTCGCTGCTTTCGTAAATACTGCAGCATATTCCTAGCGATCCGCAGTCCAACTGCACTTCCAATCAGGAACCCCGAGAGTTCAACGATACCATGGGTCCCAATCAGCACCAATATGTCGGTGAGATTCGAACCGGAGCGTAAACCCGCAGTTGTAACGGTGCCCACCAGTAAGCCGGTATTGAAGAGGAGAAATATAGTTGTCACTCCGAAGGTAATACTGCCAAGGAGCATGAGGAAATAGACAGTCGCGTTATTCAGTAGTAGGCCAGTGAACGTGAGTGAAACTTCTATTTGACTCCCGTTCGCTCCATTTGTTCCTGTGGTCGCAAGCATACTACCAGAGAGCACTCCCAGGATAAACATCCCGACACTGGCGCTCATTTCGGGCCATAGGTTGACTATCGGCCCGATTATTGGCTTATTGGACACACTTTGCATGTAGAGACAAGTAATAATATGAATTTTGAAGCCGAACAAAAGGGGACGGAGTCCTCTGAAGTACCTGAACCCGGGAGACACGAGGCCGTCTGTACGTACTGTAGATATAGTATCAATTGGCACTGTAGTTTCGCTAGACGCAACAGCTACGACTGCGTTATCTCGGTAGAAAGCGAAGAGACAGATTGGTTTGACATCCGAAATCCGTCTCTTCACTCGTGTTACGGTCGCTAAAGC